>NZ_JBALNF010000102.1:0-1434 GCF_036962465.1 Neobacillus vireti | reverse complement strand
TCCCCATGCATTCCTGTACATTTATTATTCTAATAAAATTATGACTTTTTACCTAAATTTATTATCGAGTATTATAGTTCTTTAATACCAATCTATTAAAGCCTCTTTTGTTTGAAACCATTGAGCGTTTTTATTGCTATATACACTACATTGATATATTATCAATTCGAGATACTTGTATCCAAGACTATCAAAAAGGAGTTTTAATATAAATGAATGTATTAGTAGTGAAAGCAAACAATCGTCCAGCTTCTGAAGCTGTTTCTAGTAAGATGTATGAGACTTTTATGGAGAACCTTGAAGGTGTGAACGTAACCACTTATGATGTCTTTGCAGAAGACATGCCATACTTTGGCCAAGATCTTTTTAATGCTTTTGGCAAATTACAAGCTGGCGAAGAATTAACCGATATCGAACAACGCATTTTAGCAGCAAAACAAAAAGCGATGGACGCTCTTTCAGCTGCAGACCTAGTAGTATTTGCCTTCCCATTATGGAACTTAACGATTCCAGCTAAATTACAAACATTTATCGACTATGTATATGCAGCAGGATTCGCATTTAAATATAGCGAAACTGGTGAATTAATCAGTCTAATGCCTGATAAAAAAGCTGTAATCCTAAGTGCTCGCGGCGGCATCTACTCCACTCCAGAAGCAGCACCAATGGAAATGGCTGCAACTTATGTTAAAAATGTTTTTGGCGGTGTCTTCGGAATGCAAATCGTTGATGAAGTCATCATTGAAGGGCACAATGCAGCACCAGCTCAAGCAGAATCCATTATTGCCGATGGTCTAGCAAAAGTTGCTGAAGTAGCAAAACGTATTTCAGCTGTTAAGGCATAATTTTCCAAGGTACTATAAAAAACATACGAAGCACTCCTTGTTTACCATAGCAAGGGGGCACGCTTAACCTACCTTTGTTTAACAGAGGTAGGTTTTTTTACGTAAATGGAGATAATTTAGAAAAAGAGGGTTCGGAGGATTCTGCTTATGGCTGATTTGAAATATTTAGAACCAACAGAGCTGCTTGAAAAAATCTATGCGACGCTGTGCTCGGAGTATGAGGACGCCCAGCATTATAAAACTGAACAAGACCAGAGTGAAATAGAGGTAACAAAAAGCCGGTTAACGAAGAAAATTTTTAATGAATTTGTCGTCGATGAAGAGTATTTTTTAACCATGGATTCGGATGTATTTAATGAGCGATACCATTTATATGAAGATGATTTTTTGAGGCTGATCAAGCAATGCAGTGAAAACAGGGTGGAGTATGATACTTTTGTCCAGATTATTGATGACTTGATTGCGAGTGCCAAGTTTCGGCTGCATGCGTTTGAACAGTTGACGGAAGAGATTCAGAAAATACAAGAAGTGGATGAGCAGGAGGATTCGGAGGCGGGGAAAGTGGAAGAGGTAGAGGAGGAGGAGGAGG
>NZ_JBALNF010000101.1:0-1364 GCF_036962465.1 Neobacillus vireti | reverse complement strand
AAGAAAAATCTTGAGGAAACCATTTTCCTCAAGATTTTTCTTTTGTTCCCATTAATCATCCGCCCATTTTTCGATTCTTTGTTTATCTTAACAATTGGGAAAGGGAGGATAATGAGTAAAGCAAGACCGAAGAAGTTAATAAAACACAAAAAGGCATCACTTGGATGCCCCTAATTCTTTGAAATTTTTACTGGAGACGGTTTTATGAGCAATATAATAGATAAATGTATAAAAGGGTACAGAGTACCCGAATTTCCAATAGGTAGGATCATATAAGCCTAGCCATTTAAAAATGGGTTCACCGATAAAAGCTGTAGTGATTCCAAAAATGAAACCAATAATCCATGGATTTCTATTATAAAACCATTGGATAAGAAACATTACGGATATTGGCATTAACGAAAAATCAAAAGGAATATAGGAAGGAATAAGAGGTGTAACAGGTTTTAGGTAATTCCATGCAGATAACTGAACTCCTACATTGTCCAATGTTAAAGAAATAAGAGCAACAAAGGTACCCGCATAAAGTAATCGACCGGTGCTTTTCTTTTCTCTAAAAATGATCCATACAATCCAAGGAATGAATGTGAAGATAATACCCAACCACCACTCCCAAGTAAATAGTACTTCATACTTCCAGGCTAATATTCTGTGATCATATGCTTTATGGTATTCCCAAAAAGTTTTATGCATCCCTTGAGATGAATGAATGAGAGGTTCCTCCTGTCATGATAATATAAGCTAATACTACACTATTGCCATTTAGATACTAAATTAAACTAATCAATTACGTCTTTCAATGAATTAAGGAAAAATAACAGAGGCATAAAGAAAGAGCCCGAAGGCTCCTTTAATCCATGTTAAAACTATTATCTTTAATAGAAACATTCTCTATCAACCCAAAACGTTTCTGTACAAATTAATAACCTCTCATAAAAGAAGATCCAACAATGATAAGGAGAATAAACAATACGACAATTAAAGCAAAACTATTTCTTAATCCATCCATGTAGAACACCTCCATTCCTTGCTAAAATAGAAGAAAACACAGACCCAAACAAACCGTGGTGATATTAAACCCAAGCGCTCAGAACAATGATTAACAGGATGAACAAAACAACGATTAATACAAAGCTGCTGCCGCCATAGCCACCGCCATAGCCGCCACCGTAGCCATAAGATCCCCACATATTAATTCACCACCTATTGACTATTTCGAAGTGTTAACTTCTCTATATATATATTTCTTAGAATAAAAGATGATTGGACAAGCGTCACAATGATAATAGAAATCAGCGATTTCCTTATACCATTTTTAAAAAATAAAGGCTGTGTTAATTTTGAATGTTGATTTCCACTCCAGG
>NZ_JBALNF010000100.1:5964-6226 GCF_036962465.1 Neobacillus vireti | reverse complement strand
GTTAACCTTATAATACGAAAGGGGCAGGTTAGTTGAATAAGAAAAAGGATTTTGTTGTATGTAACACGAAAATAGATAGATATAATATGCAAGCAAAAGAATTGTTGTTTTTTTATAATATGTCGATTTTGAAAATGTAGGTTTGTTGTATTTATAAAGAGGTCAATTTTTACCGCTAAAAAAAGGAGGGGAATTTTATGCTGTTTATGTTGATTGTAAAAGCCTCAAAGAATTCGGAAGCCGGAAATCTCCCGAGCCCTGA
>NZ_JBALNF010000100.1:4656-5949 GCF_036962465.1 Neobacillus vireti | reverse complement strand
CTCATGGAAGCCATGGATAAGTACAATGAGGAATTAATTAAGGCTGGTGTACGGGTTATGGCTAAAGGACTTTACCCAAGTTCAAATGGGATTCGTCTTTCATTTCCGAAACCAGGAGAAAAGCCGGTGGTTACGGATGGTCCATTTACGGAAACAAAAGAATTGATTGCAGGGTTTATTCTGATTGAAGTGAAGTCGAGAGAAGAAGCAATCGTGTGGGCAAAACGGATGCCGGATCCGCAAGGACATGGGGAAGGTCAGATTGAATTGCGTCAAGTATTTTAAGCACCAATCTTACCGAGGAGCTTTTAAGAAAGACTGAAGCTAATTATTGGTTGGAGGCTTTCGTTTCTTCTTCAACTAAAGGGTGCGATTCTACAATAATGGAGGATCGCTTTTTCCTATTCGACTAACTGGGCAGATAAGTTAAAAAAGGAATATTTTAGTACCAGGTATTAATACTAAGTGATATAATTAAACTCTAGTGATTTCTAAATTTTGTTATGAGGGAGCTTTTATGTTAGATAATAGGGAAATTAAAAAAATTATTAGACATCGGTACCCATTTCTCTTAGTGGATAGGATTTTGGAAATAGAAGAAGGAAAAAGAGCAGTAGGACTAAAAAATGTAACATCAAATGAGGATTTTTTTAACGGACACTTTCCAAATTATCCCGTAATGCCTGGGGTATTAATCGTAGAAGCATTAGCTCAAGTAAGTGCAGTTGTAATGTTAACAAAAGAAGGAAACCAAGGACGATTAGGGCTTTTAGCTGGAATAGATAAATGCCGTTTTAAGCGTCAAGTTAAACCAGGTGATCAATTGCGTCTTGAAGTCGAAATTACACGATTAAAAGGTCATATTGGGAAAGGAAAAGGTATTGCTTTTGTTGCTGGCGAACTAGTATGTGAGACAGAGCTGATATTTGCATTTGGTGATTAATATTCCGATTTTCAAGATCTTCGACATTAAATTCAATTGGATTCAATCAATTCAGTTATAAAACAATTATACCATTTGAACTTCCTCTTTCTTTTTAAAGTGTTAGAATTGTTCTTAAAGTAACGGGTGCGATTGTTGAAGAGGTTCAGGAAATCTATAATAATTATAATTCGACACTATTGGAAGTAGATTAAATTTATTTGATTAATGAGCTATCTTTTCAAGACTCCATTAAATCTTTATCAATGCTTAGTTCAAAAGATTGTGAATAAATACACTTAAACTTACGGGCCAGGATTGTTGAAAGGAAATAAGGAGAAAAAGGCGGAAAGTTTTATGGAGATAAAGAC
>NZ_JBALNF010000100.1:0-4598 GCF_036962465.1 Neobacillus vireti | reverse complement strand
GTTTTATGGAGATAAAGACTGATCGATGTACTGTCCGTCGATTTGAAAAAGAAGATCTTGACGATTTTATACAATATAGAAATGATGAAAACTGGATGCAATTTCAAGGTTTCAAAGGATTGACTAAGCAAATGTATGCTAAAGAATTACTTAGCGAACCCTCTTTTTTAAAAGGTGTTCAACTTGCTATAATCAACAATACAACTAATCGATTGATTGGTGATATTTATTTAAAAAGGGAAAATTACACGTTTTGGATTGGATACACTATAAGTCCTCTTCACGCTAAGCAAGGCTATGCATATGAAGTACTTGTCGCAATTATAGCCTGGCTCAAGCAAAAAGGTTGTATCAGAATAAATGCGGGCGTTTCACCTGAAAATCTAGCTTCAATCAACTTACTTAAAAAACTAAAATTTACTTTTCTTTCTTCAGATGATGGAGAACATATATATATATTGGATTTGTAAAAGATATGAAGTAATTTTCAATATCAATTCGCTTAAAATAAAATAATAATATGTATAAATAGATTTATCTTGTGAAGTGATTCACTAAATATCGTCGTTGTAAGTCCTATGCATGTAAAGAAAAGTAAAGAGTTGGATGATAATTCTCCAACTAAAAATGATGTAAAGGATGCAAGAGTTATTGCACAGTTGGTCAAAGACGGGAGATATGCTGAACCGAACATTCCGCAAGGAGTTTATGCAGAACTCCGAGTGGCTCGAAAAATACGTGATCTCTTAGCTGTTGACCTTCAAGCAGTTCAGGGGCAAATTCAAAATAATGGCTGTTAAAGAAGTGGTCATTAGAATAAATAAGTTAAATGAAAAATATGATGATTTTATCGCAACAATGGAGAGAGAAGACCTATGCCTGTTTATCGATACAGCTGCAAGGATAGCTGGATAAGATTCAGAAGAAGACATAACAGAAAAGTGAAGAGCATGGTAAAATAAATGGATAGACTTAATGAACTAGTGAGTATACCAAAATGTATTTTCAAAATTGGAGGCAATAATGGATAAGAATAAAATCATACATTTCAATAAAAGTAAAAATATGAAAGAAAATAAAGATGAACTCTTCAAAAGCAATGTTGATATAAAGGTACATCTAGGTTCGATTGTGACCGATAATGATTTTAAGGTCTATAAAAATAATTATTTTGGGTTCGAAATGACAGTACCTGACAATTGGATCACATTAGAACATGAAGAGTTGGTTAGGATTGCTCTGGAGAACTTTAATAGACTAAATATTTCTGAGACTGAAAAAAATAAAATGATTGAGACTATGACTACAAATAGCATTAGTTTATTCAGCGCAACACCATTTCCGAGAGGAACTAAACAACCATACGGCAGCAATCAGAAGCTTGATAATCCTTCCTTAAACTGTACGGCACAAAAAGTAATTATGCACCCCAATAAAACATCTTTAGATTTTATGGAAGGGATAGTAGGACAATTAAAAAGTGGAAACATGGGTGTTAAGTATGATGAAGTAAGTGATGTTCATTCTGTAATCATTAGCGGTAAAAGATTCGATGCAATTGAAGGAAAAGCATTTATCAATGATGGAAGGAATACTGTTCATACCAAATGCTATTCGATTTTAAAGAAAGGTTATCAACTTTTAATTATTACATCTTCCATTACCGAGGAGGGTTCTAAAGACCTCGATAACCTGGTTATTAATCTGGTGATAGACTGATGTAAAAAAATGACGAGCTGCCACTTCAGCAGCCTTTTAAATTTGTTCGACTAACGGAGTTTAGTTTAACAAGAGACATTTGGAAGTATGTTATATATTTAAATTAAATGTCTGGTTAAATCGAGGGTGTTTCTATTTATAAAAATAATTTGCCAAAAGTGTAATGTAGAAATTTCAAAAGAAGTAACTGAACTGGATGATTTATCATTGATTAACAAAAATGATGAGGAAGATTATATTCCTGAAGGCTATTTTGTAATTGATAATGGTGAAGAAGAAATTAGGACGAAAGGTACAATTATTATAAATCTGAAGGATTTAATCAATTCTCACTATCACCCAGACGCAGGCAGATTAAATGGGTGTTGTGGTTGTGACGGATTGGATGGCATTAATAGGGTTTGCGTGAATAACCACGAAATTGGAACCGAAAATTCAGATTGTTGGATGCCACATTTTTTATAGCGTTAGAACCATTTAGTTAAATTTGTGGAATAAAAAAGAAAATATCTTATTGTGCTAACGGGTGCTTATATTAAGGATGATGATCGCTGCGGCGGTCTTTCTTGTTGAACTTACGGGGCAGTTTAGTTGAAGAAGGATTCCGCCAACAATCCCTTGAATATATTATTTAAATAGACTTAACAGAATCTGGTGGTGAAAGATTTTATGTTATCTAATATTTCAAAGGCTTTAAGCGAAGGTGAATTTTCAAGTGATGTACTTCTAAGCTTAGATGGAATCCAAATAAATGATGATGAACTAATACTAACTATTCAAGCAACATATGAAGATGATGATGAAAAATTACAAGTATGGAAAGTTACCTGCACAGATTTTAGAGTCCATAATTTAAATGTAAACTACTTTGAAGAATTTGAAGTTTTAGATAATCATGTATTTCTATGGGAGTACAACAATAATTTAGCAGATTTGTTTTTCAAAGGAAATTGTAATGATGTAAACCAAGTTATCGGAGAATTGTATATAACTCATTCAAACATTGTGAACGATCAATTACCACTTGAAAAGTATATAAATATCAATTATCACTCCACTGATTTAAGGCATTTATTAAAACAAGGAGAAGGGTTATTTAGTAAGGGACCAGTTAATTTAATCAAGGCGTATGAAAAGGTATTGTTAGGTAATGGCTATAAAACATCAATAATTGAATTTCCTACCAAAGAAAGTACCCAATATAAAATCTTTATTTTTGGTGACTCTTATGTTGTTGCTAAAGATTTTCAGGCTATTAAAGTTTTATAAATATCTTTATTCAAATATCGGATGCAAGAGTTTTAGAAGTGTAGCTGGTGCGGCAGCTTCTTTCATCTTCAAGTAAACCAGCTAATAGTTTGTCAATATTATTCAATGAATAATTAAATTTTCTCATGCTATACTAAAAATGTGCATGCCAAAATAACCTTCCGTTATTCTAATTTTGGAAGATTTTGTTTTATTTAGTTAGATTTAGGCTCTAAGCTATATCTTGGAAAGTCGTTTTGCTTTTTAAAAGGGCAAATATCCAGAGTAAGAGTTTATTTAAACAAGCAATGACAGCTACTTTAAAAGGTTTTCCTTCTTCACGTTTTTTATCATAGAACTCTCTTTATTTCTTATTTCGAGGAATAATTTTATCACTAGTTTTGCTCTTACGACAGTCACGAATCGCACACCGAACAGCCATATACAAGGCGTGACGAAGCCTAATAGATCCTCTTTTGGTGATTCGGTTTATGGTAGCTGTAAATTTACCAGATTCGAATACACTAGGATCAACTCCAGCGAGAGCTACGAGCTTTTTAGGATCAGTAAATCGATCTATCTCTCCAATTTCTGAAATGATCGTTGCAGCGATCTTTTCACCGATACCAGGGATAGATTTGATAATATTATTTTCTTCAACTTCTTTTGCAAGGGCATCTATCTCTGACTCTAACTTGGATAGATGCTCTTTGTATTGAAGAATGATGTTTATATACATACCAATACTCAAAATATGACCCTGATACAAAGTCTTTTCAAACGGATTTCGGTCTGCGGCAGCTTTGAGTTGAATAGCTTTTTCATTGGCCCATCTGTATGAACGGCTTTTACATAATTGAGCGATTTTGTCAGCTATGGTTTCTATGCTTGCCTCTAATATATCTTCAGAAGAGGGAAACTCTGAAAAAGTTAACAATGATACTACTGAATATAAGTCGCCAAAAACACCTCTGTATTCAGGGAAGACCTGGTCTAGAATGGCTTGAAATTGTAGCTTTGTCTGAATCAATACACCAGTAATATTTTCGTGCTGTCTTGTAAGATTTCCAAGGTTTAACAGCTGCACACCACGCTTCTTATACGGCTCTAAATCCTCCTTATAAAACAGCTCGCAGAGATGGTAAGCATCTATCGCATCTGTCTTTACTTTCAGAAGACTTGAACTTTTAGCCTTATAAGAAATCAATGAATTAATAATAATCATTAAATATCCACGGTCCTCTAAGTATTGATCAATAGAGGAGTGATAATGTCCTGTTGCCTCTAAAACAACAGGTGGTTTCTTACCAGATTCTCTCTTAACCACCTCCAACAAGTAAATCAAGACCTTCAATAGTATGAGAAACTTTTAAACTCTTACGATATGGTTTGCCTTTATTTAAAAATGCCTGAACCTGACTTTCTCCTTTTGAAACATCCAGACCAATGTCTGGATTCATTTTAAAATCCTCCTCCTAAACTAGTAATTTGCCAGTAGCCCTAATTCCTTCATGCAGTATCACAACTTGGCTTGTTATACGAGATCTAAGTCCCTACCAGCCTCAATCATGTTTCTACAAGTAGGGGGCGAACCGTTTAGCTGACGGGGTCAAAGCCCCACGGGCAGTTAC
>NZ_JBALNF010000099.1:2885-3869 GCF_036962465.1 Neobacillus vireti | reverse complement strand
GGAGCAAGTGGTGGCTGTTCTAACCATTTGTTTTCCACCATAATATTGAACCAATTTTTAGTCAATGTTAATGTTTTTAGAATTGTCTTTTCATAAACGAGAGCTAGGTCTGTTCGCATGGCTCCTGCTAGACCTGTACCATAATATACTTGTGCAGCTTGACCCAAGAAACCCATATGATACAACATTAATTTATCTGAGAAAGGAGAGTCCTGTGACGTTGTAACCTCTGATTCCCACGACATGGGAACGGGCAAATTATCCTTGTGCAAAATACCTGCAAGGTCTTGTATGTTTTCATCTGCTTTTTTTCCTATTTCCTCAAAAAACGTTCTTATTTCTTCCGATTCAGCGACTTGACTGAACCCGATTGAAAGAGATTTTGCCATAATGCTTTTTTTGATATTAAGAGAAATACTGATTATTTCTGTAGCAGATAAAAGTCTCCCTTTTCCGAAGAATCCATCAGTAAAATCTTTGGTGGAAATATATTCAGGGGTCTCTTTAGGATAGAAATAGGGATCCCGTTCGAATTTTCCTTTTTTAAGCAATAACTCAATGGTTAAATCGTACATTCTTTTTGCAGCATTATCACATGAATTGTAAAATTCACGCAGGTCCTTTCTGACAGAAACACTTAAAGCAGTGGTATGACCCAACAAACCATGTATCGTCATTATATGTAAATAATTTAAGCAGAATGTGTCAGAAAACAATCTCTTTGCATCCTTTTTAAGATCGGACTCAGTAAATCCATTCGGAATTGGAAAACCATCTTTCTCCATGAAGGAAACAAGCTGCTTCTTTTGCTTTTCCCATATCTCAATGGCAACTTCAAAAACATTTTTCACCTCTTCGTCTTCCAAAATAGAAATCATATATTTATTTACTATCTCGGTCAACGTTCCGTTTATATACTCCCCCCATACTGTTCCAATTTCGGAAGACGTAAGTTTTATATTATCATTTTCCATTTGTTCTCAC
>NZ_JBALNF010000099.1:0-2831 GCF_036962465.1 Neobacillus vireti | reverse complement strand
ATAGTTATGCGTTCCTTGGACTTAAACCTTTTCGTTGATAATAGTTGAGCAGTTTCTTATTAAACTAACGGATGTTTTACTTCAATAAGAACTCTGGTAGAGGGTTTTATATGATTTATTCATTAATAAGAAGTTGTATATGGAAATTGAAAATACCATTAATTACCTATAGGGCTGTTTAATTAAACAATCACGTATTGTAAAAGGGATTAATATAAAAAGAATACAGAGAGGTAAACTAAAGAAAAAGTTAGGAGTGATTTATATGGGTTTCTTTGGTAATCGGAAAGAAAAACGACGTGAGAACAAAACTCAAAGGGGAATATGTCCCGATTGCTCAGGTAGAGGATTTTATTCTTCAGGTTTTGAATCTGTTCATGTTCAAGATTGTAACACTTGTTTGGGTACAGGAAAGGCATCTATAAGGGATTTTTAGTTAGCTAGATCATTTTTCATTTCATCTCAATTCCGCAAAAAAAGCATAATCCTTTATTAGATCATGCAGCTAAGACTTTGCCTTATTAAAATAGATTTATTCGTTTGGCAGAATTCTATATCAGTTTCATTTAATATAAAGCCTTAATATTTTCCAGACACCAAGACATACAAGAGTTTAAGATGGGATCGCTGCAGCGGTCTCTTCTTTTTTTTGCTAACGCGGCATGATTGTTCAATAAGAAAACACAAAAGGATTGAGCATTTACTGTAAAATAAGATTAGACGAATTAAAACTCAAAAAATGTTATGCGAAAAATGGAAGTGATTCACATGAATAAAATTTTACGTAACACTTGATTATTAAAAATCTAAGGAGTGATATATTGAAAGAACGTAAAACAGCAATAATTCCTTTGTTCATATTTTTTGCATTACCTATTCCGTTTTCTTTAGTGTCTTGGATTGGCACTATAATGTCTGTTGCAGATGCCGGTATGATGGATGTGTCAAGGTTTAGTGATTTTATAGAAGGGATAGTAGCCTTAATTACAATGTTAATAGCAGGAACATATTTAGGTACATATATTATTTCGTTAAATAAAACACTAAAGAATAAAAAAATTTCGCTAATCAGTTTTTTGCCAATCTTACATATTATTTTGTTCATTATATTTTGCGCTATATGGTCGTGGCTTAATGCAATTTATAAAGTATAAAGTTTACAATATGAAAAAAGGAATTTAATATTTGTAGTAAAATCTTGAAATTGATAAAATGTGAAGTTAAGGTTAATTCACATTATTTTTATATTATGATATAGGATCTCAGTTAACTTCAAAACTAGTTTGTGAAAAAATTCACTTAAACAATAGGGTGCGATGCTTTAACAAGGCATCGCTTTTCTTGAAGCTAACTTGTTTAACAAAAATTCAAAAGTAAATTAAGGTTTTTTATGATATCCTAGAAGGAAGAAAATTACAATGCAAAAATCTCAAAAAGGTGATTATAAGTATGTCAAATATTGGTGATGTTATTTTCCAATTAATTGTCGTTTCTATTCCTATTCTTTTAGTTGTTTTTATTATTATACTCATTCGTTCTTTAAAGAAGAGAAAAGAACAACTAAAACGAATTGAAGACAAATTGGATAAGGTCACAGAACTAAATCAAGATAAGAATAATAGTTTAATCTAATTCATTTAACGGATGCAATAGTGGGAAGGAAGCGGAGAGTTTCCGTTGCCTTTTTCCATTGTATTAACGTTTAAAAAACCGTTTAGCTATAGGTCATGGAAAAGGAGATAAAGAAAGAGAAGTCTGTTTTAATATCCGTTGTGAAATATGCTTAAAATGGAGAACCCCGAAAAATACCAGTTATTCAACTATAGGGTCAGGTTTGTTAAAGAAGGAATATATTCAAAATTGGTAGAATAACTAAATTGGTATAAATCTTAACGTCTAAGGGGCGGGGGTTAAAAAATATGAAACAATTAGGGACGCTGTACTTTTTCTGTGGGAAAATGGGAGCTGGAAAATCAACTAAATCAAAACAATTGGCAATAGATAAACATGCCGTACTGTTGTCTGAGGATGAATGGCTTTCATCACTTTATCCCAATCAGATTGCATCATTTGACGATTACCTAAAATTCTCGGCGCAGATTAAGCCGTTGGTGAAAAAGCATGTCCAAAACATATTATGTGTCGGTACAAATGTAGTGATGGATTTTCCAGCTAACACTCAAAAACTGCGAAAGTGGTTTTTGGATACGGCGTCAGAGGTCAATGCAAGTCATCAACTAATTTTCCTTAACCTAAATAACGAGCAATGCTTACGTCAGATTGCAAAAAGGCGTATCGAACTACCCGAGAGAGCAGCTTTTGACACGGAAGCGGTATTTAATCATGTTACTAAATTTTTTGAAGCACCAGAGGCATCTGAGGGTTTAAATATTTTAGAGTTTAGCGGAAAAGAATAACAAGGAATTTAATAATTCGTGTGTATAGAGTACCTTTTGTTCTGGGAGGTGCTCTATATGATATCTAGAAAGTAGATTTTGAGCTCATTGATTATACAGAAAGGAGAAATCCGTGTGGATTTTTTCGCTGTTCAGAAGAGAAATAAAGTATGAAGACTTTTTTACAAAAGCTACTAAATATGACTATTGCTTTCAAAGAAAAATAGCGATACAGATAATGAATATGGCTGTTAACCAACCATTCTATAACAGAGAAATATCAAGTGGCTTTATTTATTAGGCTGTGTTAATCTTGAATGTTGATTTCCGCTCCAGGCGGCTTCGCTTTCCTCGGGCGTGCTGGGGAGCCTCCTTGGCGCACTTGCACCTGTGGGGCCCATTAGAATGGGAAAATAAAGTCGGCAATTAATATTT
>NZ_JBALNF010000098.1:410-15672 GCF_036962465.1 Neobacillus vireti | reverse complement strand
CATTAACCTTATGATTATATCAGAAATAAAATAAACTTTCAAATCTAATTACCTAGGTAAGTAATGATTGGTTGGAAAGGTGGATATTACCAACCATTCTTGCCCCTATTTTCTGTTACAATTTTTAAAGTAAAACGAAGGAGGAAGCATTCTAATGAAAAAGGGTAAACTCCTCCTGGCATTGGTAATTGTCCTTACCTTCCTTGGAGGAATCTATACAGGAATACAATTCTCTTCGAACGAGCCACAGAAAAAAACGATGAAAACTGGCAAAGTGCCACAGTCGGTAATTAACCCGCAGACCAAGGAATTACCTTTAGTTGAAAAAGTACATTCAAAAGTAGTAATCGGTTATATACAGGATTATCGTGATCCAAACCAAGTCGACTACAGTCAATTAACACATGTCATTTTCTCTTTTGCTCATCCGACCAAAGATGGCGGAATATTACTAAACGGCAATTCTGCTTTAAAAAACCTTCGAACTACAGTTGCAAAAGCCAAAAAATCACATACGAAAGTAATCTTAGCTGTTGGCGGCTGGTTTCATATAAACGGCGGGGAATCCTATCCATACTTTAAAGCGGCTATTTCGAATCCCGTATCCCGGTCAAAGCTAGTAAACGAACTTACTAGTTTAGCAGACCGAGAGAATCTCAATGGGATTGATATTGACTTTGAACATCCCCACTCAAAAGAGGATGCCGTAAATCTTGCCGCTTTTGTGAAGCAATTAAGCGTACAGCTTCACTCCAAAAAGAAAGAGCTGTCTGTTGCTGTAAATGCAAAAATAAATGCCGCTACCTTAACTGAAAGCGGATATGTTCAATATGAGCCATCGATGTTTAATGATGTTGACCATGTGAATATCATGGCCTATGACGGACAATGGGACGACGGTTATAATGCGGCTAATTTATCACCATATCCATTTACAGAGAAAATCGTCAACTATTGGAGCCAATTATTTGAAGGTCAAAATATTTCAAAAGAAAAATTAGTGCTTGGTGTTCCATTTTATGCCCAGCCTAAGGATCCTAAAATTAAACAGGTTTCTTATGGAGCCATCATTAATCAAAACCCTGCTAATGCCAATCGTGACACCGTTAATATGAATGGAACTACGTACTATTATAATGGTGCTGCCACCATGAAAAAGAAAACCAGACTAGCACTAGATCATGGGTTCGGCGGGATGATGATTTGGGAGCTCGGCCTTGATGCAAAGGGCCCTGACAGTTTAACGAGTTCCATTTCTGACACGATCGACAAATCGGCCAATTCTCCGGTTAAATACTATACAGTTGTGAAAGCTCAATAAAATGAAGGCTGTACACTCGATGATGAGCATACAGCCTTTTTTAGACTTGAAAAGCTTCTTTGGCAATTAATTGATAAGACTTCAGCCGATCTTCCGGTGAGTGGGTAATCGTTACTAGCATCATTTCATCTGCATGAAATAATGCGGCTTGCTCATTAAGCTTTTTTAATACCTTTTTGGGGTTGCCGATAATCAGATTTTGCTTGATTTTTTCTATAGTTTGCTGATCTTTTTCATCTAAAGGGTATTGCTTTGCATCTGCTATCGAAGGAACCTCATTCCCCTCTCCTCTGCCTTTTTGTAAGGACCATACTATACCACTTAATGCAATCTCTTCGGCCTTTTCATCTGTTTCCGCACATACCGCATTAACGGTTACAATCACTTTAGGCTTCTGCTCCTGTTTCCTTGGTTGAAAAGCATCAAGATATTGTCGAACAATTTCTGGTCCGTTGTTCTCACTCATAAACTGTCCAAAGGCATAGTTCATTCCATTTTCTGCTGCCAGTAAGGCGCTTTTTTTACTAGTTCCGAGCAGCCATGGGACAGGAGGCGATGGTGGAATGGGAGAAGCTGATAAATTTTTAAACTCGTGTTCAGAAGGAAAGTCATTTTCTAAAAAGTGAAGCAGTTCTGTTATTGACTTTGGCATATTCCAGACCTGTTGTAAAAAGTTATCGGATAAAGCATTGGAAGCTTCGGCAGAACCGCCAGGCGCCCGGCCAATCCCGATATCAACCCGGCCAGGAAATAAGGTTGCAAGCATGTTGTATAGTTCAGCTACCTTAAATGGTTTATAATGCGGCAGCAAAACAGCACCTGAACCAATACGAATTGCAGAAGTGTTGGCGCCAATATAACTTAACATTACTTCAGGTGCCGAACAGGCAAGCCCTGGCAAATCATGATGTTCTGCAATCCAATAGCGGGTATACCCATATTTTTCACCCATTTGCGCTAGTTTCATCGATTCGTTTAGTGCTTCCTGTGCTGTTTGATTGGAAGAAATCGGAGCTTGATCTAGAATACTAAGTCTCACAAATACTACTCCTCTCTTAATCGCTTGTTTCCACTAAACTAAGCTTAAATTCCCCAACTTGGTCTTTTTCATATAGATTTGTGACTGATGTGGAATATTGTTGAATTGCTCCCCTAAACGCTAGATGCCTTTCCGGTATTTTCACATCAAATATCCCTTTATATAGCAAGGTGGTGATATCATGATAGTCCGCACTAGTTACTTTAAAGGTAATCGTTACTTTATATAAATGATTGATCTGCTCTTCTTGGTAATGGTCAAGTTTAATAACTGTGTCATTTAGAATTAGTTCATTTACCAAAAAATCGTCTCCTTCAATTTTTACTAAAAGCATAGCACTCGGAAATATTTCAATCAAATATAGAATCTTAGAGTAAAATTCAAAATTATTTCTCTGGGTAAAAAGAAGGATATCAACTATTCGTAAGGACACGTTTTTGTCACAAAATCTGCCATTTGTCGAATAATTTTCCAAGTTTTTTGAAGGAGATTGTCGAAAGAAAGCGAAAGAATTAAAAGACATTATTTAAAGGAGGAAGAACATGAAAAAATTACTAACGGTAATTGGTGGATTGGTAGTAGCAGTATCATTGTTTGCGGGATCAGGGAATACGGCTAAAGCGGCAACGGACTGTGGATGTGATATTTCACCAGTATTAGGAGCAGAAAAGAATAAAATCATTGCTAATTTAATTAGCAGCCAAGAATTCAAAGATGCTAAACTTTCTATTAGAAATGATGGATACAGTTGGAAAGGTGTAAGTAACATTGAGGTCATTGTTAATCATACATACGGTGAAGCGATTATGGTTGGCGTCCCTTATTATAACCAAGATGGATCTGTCGAAATGGCCGTTTTTATTAATGGAAAATATATGGGACATAATCCAATGGATGAAGAATAAAGAAAAAGATCCCCAACCCGGAAAGTTGGGGATCTTTTTCTATCATCCAAACTGCCAAACACTATGACTTAGGTTCCCATACCGATAGCTGCGATGCAGCAATGTCGCTTTTTTAGCATCGTCTGCGGCCCCCATCGCATAGAAAAGCGGAATAAAGTGCTCATTTCCATAACGCGGAACCGCATATTCTGCATTTGGAGCGGCTGACTCATACTTAAACAATGACTCCAAGTCCCAATTGGTTAAATGGACAGCCAGCCAATCATCAAATTCCTGTGCCCACTGATCAATTTCACTATCGGCCCATTTTACGGCTCTCAAGTTATGAACCGTTCCTCCGCTGCCAATCACTAAAACATCTTTTTCCCTTAAAGCAGATAAAGACTTGCCAATCTTAAATTGCTCTTCAGGCGAAAGGTTAGGATTGACTGACATCGCAATCACGGGAATATCGGCATTCGGATAAAGTAAACGAAGCACTACCCATGCACCATGGTCCAACCCGCGTTCAGTCTCAACCTCAAATGGAATACCACTTTCCTTAAACAAATTCAGAATTTCATTTGAAATCTGTTGATCCCCCTGGGCTGGATACTTAATCTGATAAAGTTCAGGAGAAAATCCGCCAAAATCATAGATCGTTTCGTACGTTTCAACCTTGCTCACTTTTTGGTCCCTTGACTCCCAATGGGCGGAAAATAACACAATAGCATTTGGACGCGGCATATTTTTGCCTAACTCATTCAAAAATTGCGTATACTCATTATTTTCAATCGCTAACAATGGTGCACCATGCGCAATAAATAAAGATGGCATCATTTTTATAGACCCCCTATTTCTATTGTAGTTTAAAAGGATGTGGTATCCGACTTTTGTTCTTTAAAAATAACTTTATCAAGAGCAAACATCTTACTGCCGTTAATAGCAATAAACACAGCCATTGCTAGTAAAGCTAAATCCAATTCATAACCAGCCATTTCACCATTACCTAAAAAGCCAACAGCAAGCTTCACTTTTAAGGTAGCACCGATCATTAATAGGGCAAGCAAGGCTGAAACGACTCTGCTGCCTATTCCAAGGATTAAGGCTAATCCGCCTGCAACTTCAATGGTTGCGACAACATAAGCTAAAAATCCCGGTAAACCGATGGCATCAAACCAGCCGACAATATTTTCAATTCCACCTTGGAATTTAACAACTCCATGAACAAAGAATGTAATTCCTAAAATAACACGTAAAATTAATGTACTTGCTTCAAATCTTTTTAACATTTTCTAACCTCTCCTTAAAAATACTATTTCTCTAGTTGTTCTGAAATCCATTTGATAAAGTCCTGATGATTCTCTAGTGATACGGTATGTCCCACTGAATAGGTTCGAAAGGTAACATTTGCGCCTAACTTGCGGAAGTACTCATCATTGGCTACTCCCCATTCAAAAGGAAGCACCTGATCCATTTCACCATGTGATATAAAGATAGAAAGACGGTCAACAGGTTTAATGTTGTACTCTTCCTTCACAAAAGCAGGTATATACCCGCTTAATGCTACTATCCCTTTAATTTGCTGACCTAATGTTAAACCTAAAGTCATCGACAGTATTGCCCCTTGACTGAAGCCGAGTAAAAATACCTGCTGCTCGTCTATCGGATATTGGCTGCAGGCATAATCAATAAAGCTAGCTAGCTTGTTCACTCCTTCATCGAAGACTGTCCGATGTGGTTTCCCATAGCCCTCGATTGTAAAAAAGGCATAGCCAGGAGGCTGGGGTAAATGACCGCGAATGCTGAAAATGAAAAATTGGTTTTCTAATTCCTCCACTAATGGCAGCATATTTTGTTCATTGCTGCCAATTCCATGCATGAGAAAAAGTGCTGGATAGGCTTTATCCTTCTCTATTTGTGCAGGCCGGCGAAGTTCATAGGTCATTGGTGCCGTCATCGTTCACATTCCTTTCTTAAGTGTTTTTTTATTTTTAGTCTAACCTCCTTTAAAGTTGTTAGACTATATTCAAATAGAATAAAAAGATTCATATAAGAAAACAAACGGGCAAAAAAATAGGTCTTACTTGTTTTTAAATATGAACATTTGTTGTCTATAGGATAACAACTAACAAACTAGATTGTCAATTGTTTTTTTGCTAATATATAAATATGTTCGATATTAGTAAACTTACCGAGGTGGATGATTTGGATATTGGCGCAAAAATCCGAACAATACGTAATAGAAAGAAAATCACGATCGCCCAGATGTGTGAAGGAACAGGACTTTCAAAAGGGTTTATCAGTAATGTTGAAAATAATAATACTTCTCCATCGATTAGCACACTGCAAACCATTGCATCCTATCTAGATGTTCCTCTTCCATACCTTCTGTTAGAAAAAAAGGAACATATGCAGGTTGTCAAGAAAGAGGAAAGAACGTATTCTACTTTAAATACTCTGAAAATCGAGCATATCTCTTCAAAGGGAGGCTTATGGCTTAGAAGTGTTGAATTTCCACCCGGCGCTTCGATTGGTGATGCCCATGCCCATGAAGGGGTAGAATGTCACCTAGTCTTGGAAGGAAAGGTACTTGCAGAACAAGGTGAAGATTCGTTTATTTTGGAAAAAGGTGATTCGTTTAGCTGGAATGCGTGTGTCCCTCATACCGTTAAAAATATCGGTACGGAAAAAGCCGTCGTCCTGATTGCCGTTTATTCTGATACCGAAATGAGTGACTTCCTCTAATAAGAAAAGGAGGAACCCACTAAAGTTCCTCCCTTTACCTACTAAATAGCTCCCATAAAGTCTTTAATAGCGGCAATAAGTTCGCTTGGATGTTCATACATACTCATATGACCAGAATTTTTAATGGTGGTTTGTTTAATGTTCGCTTTACTCACCGAAAAGGTTTTTTCTGGCGGGATTATTTGGTCTTGTTCTCCAGCAATTAACAGCACAGGTAATGTGGTTGATTCGAACACGCTCGTACGATCTGGTCTGTCTCTCATAGCACGTAAAGTAGCAATCGCCCCGTCTGAAGGTGTCCGGTAGCCAATCTGTTTTGCAGTTTCTACATACTCTTCCTTAAGGTTTTCAGGTGAGAAAAGCTTTGGAACTAAACCATCAATAAGCGTCTTAATGCCCTCATCGTTTACTTTTTCGATATTAGCTGTTCTTCCCTTTTTGGCCTCTTCGCTATCAGGATAGGCAGTGGAATGAACAAGCGAGAAGCCGTTTAATGAGCTATTGTACTTCTCGGCAAAGGCAAGTGTAATATAACCGCCTAAGGAATGGCCAAACATTGTCACCTGGGGGATATTCAATTTATCTAAAAATTCTTTGAGGATATTCGCGATATCTGCTATGGAATAGTTCTCTAATGTGGTAATGGAATCTCCGTGACCGGGCAGATCGGGGGCAATCACCCGATAATTTCCCGCTAAGACTGGCACAACTTCTGACCAATACCCTGAACTCCCGCAAAACCCGTGCAGCAGGATAAGCGGTTGTCCTTCCCCTTGGTCTATGTATGAAATCGTCGAATTGTTTACTGCAATGTTTTTCGTTTCCATATACAAATCCACTCCTTTTTATCAATTCTATAATAGGCCAAGCTAAATCAATAATAAAAAGCACTACTTCAGTTAAAGAAGTAATGCCATATGTTTACCCGATTTGTTCTTCACTTATGTCAGTAGATAATAAAGATCGCTTATTAGGAATGACCGTTAAGTTTGATTTTTTCAATAAATACTGTAAGTGCTCGACAGGCATGGAACCATGACCTTTACTGTCGCCAAGTATAAATTGAACTGTAATGCCATTATAGCTTTTCACCGTCATCGTTTCTGCAGAGTTAAAGAACCCTTTTGCATTTTGTGAAATTTGATACTTGTTTCCTTCTTCAATTAACATGAACGAACTCCTTTAATCATATTCTCCCTGTTAGTATGCCTAATGGAAAAATTTACATACCTAAATTCCCTTAAAAAAAGAGAGGGTAAACCCCTCTCCTTGACCAAATCATTCTTCTTCTTCTTCTTCGTCCATCATTTCATCGAAGGCAGCGGAAACTTTATCGAATTCCTCATCGCTTTCAATCGCGGTAAAATCACCATCTTCATCTACCTTTAAAAAGAAGATGTCAATATCTTCTTCTGTTTCTTCCTGTCTTACGTCATCGGCAAATGCAACAGCAACATAGTCGTTTTCTTCAATTGTCATAACGCCTAATACTTCTACTTCCTGCTCTTCATTACTTTCATCACTAATAGTGAAAATTTCGCCTACTTCAATTTTGCTCATCATAAACTCCCCTTTACAAAAAATAAGACTATAGACAGTATCTCATAAAAGCATGTCCATACCAAATTTTACCCATGTTTTTATGGTACTATTAGATAGATAACCATTGATTCCTAAAATTTTTTAAGTGCTATAAAGGAGATATTAAGATGAATTCAAAAGAGTTAGAAGAAAAGATTATTCGACACTACCAAGGTGAGGAAAAAATGATGATTCTCGTCTTTGCCCAGTGGTGCGTCAACCATGACCTCGATCCCGAAGAAGTATACTTACGAGCCTATCCACACCAATCTTCCAATCCGGCCCTAAGAGAGGCCATTGAGTTAACCGTACCAAAAGAAGAAGCCGGAGAAATTGCCGATGAAACATTACTCGGTGTCCTCTCCTTATTTGGAAATGATGACCTTGCCTTTATCGTGACAGAGGAAATACAAAAAAGAAAATAAAGCTAAACAAATGCCCGCCAATTTCAATCGGCGGGCATTTGTCATAATTTTACAGCAAACCGAACATTCTTACTGTCTGTGCAATCACCAATGGAATAACGATGGCAATGGCGGTTGGAATTAAAAAGGCTAGAAACGTCCATTTTTTGCTCTTAGTTTCTTTATAGATATTTAATAACGTCGTCCCACAAGGATAATGCAAGAGGGAGAATAACATCATGTTAAGCGCGGTAAGCCATGTCCAGCCATGATCTAGAAAAATTTGTTTTAAATCAACTAAATTATCCACTTCCGTCAACGATCCTGTTGATAGATAGCCCATTAAAAGAATGGGCAGGACAATTTCATTCGCCGGCAGACCGAGGATAAACGCCATCATGATATAGCCATCAAGACCGAGCATTTTTCCAAACGGGTCTAAGAAATTTACCGCATACATGAGAATACTAGTGTCGCCAATATAAATGTTAGCAAACACCCAAGTAAGAATCGCTGCCGGGGCTGCCACTTTAACAGCGCGGACTAATACCGACCATGATTTCGTTAAGGAAGAACGAATCACAGTATCGAGGATTTTCGGTTTTCGGTAGGGCGGCAGCTCTAACGTATAATGGGTAGGAATGCCTTTAAGTGCCGTTTTCGATAGCATCCAAGAGACAAAGAAGGTAACAATTATTCCAAATAAGACAATTCCTACAATTACTCCTGTTGTAATGAGTGATTTTAAGCCTCCGGTAAAATTGGCTGCCATGAATAAGGAGGCTAACAAGATTAAGGTCCCCCACCGGCCATTACATGGGACAAAATTATTCGTTAAGATGGCCAGCATTCTTTCTCTTGGTGATTCAATGATTCTAGTCGAAATGACAGCTGCAGCGTTACAGCCAAATCCCATTGCCATTGTTAACGATTGTTTCCCATGAGCCCCGACCCGTTTAAATAGACGGTCCATATTAAAAGCAACCCGCGGAAGGTAGCCATAATTCTCTAATAATGAAAAGGCTGGAAAAAAGATCGCCATCGGTGGCAGCATGACACTAATGACCCACGTTGTCCCTCTATATAAACCCAACACTAGAACTCCATGGAGCCAATCTGGTGCATGAATGGCATGGAAGAGGAACGTAATTTTACCTTCAATGAAGCCAAATAATTCGGCTAGTAATGAAGACGGTATATTTGCACCGGCGATGGTTAAATAAAACAGCACACCTAGCATCGTAATCATTATCGGGAAGCCAAAGATAGGAGAGGTAAAAATGCTATCGAGTTTTTCTGTCCGGGTATCCTGTTTGGATTTCGTATAGGTGATTCCTTCATGGCATAATTGGCGGCTTCGATCATAAAGCTGCTGAACAATTTCATCCCGCAGTTTCGATGTCGACAAGGATTGGGCCTCTGTAAATAGCTCCTGAATGCTCATTTCTAGACCACCTCCGGGACCACTCGTTTAGTAATCTCGTTAAGAAGCATTTCATCTCCGTCAAGTAGTCTGAGAGAAACCCAGCGAGAGGATATATGATTCCCGACCAATTCACGAACCTTTGGTTCAATGATGTTGATCTTTTCTTCAATTTCTTGAGGGTATTTCATTTGGACGGGCTGGCATTCAATTTTTCCCGTTACAATTCGATCTATCGTATCAAGCAGCATAGGGAAGCCTTTTTTATTCCGGGCCGAGATCTTTATCACCGGTACACCTAACCGGTTGGTTAACAGCCGTTCATTGATATGGATACCTTGCTCCTCCGCTACATCAATGAGATTGATACAAATTACCACATTTTTTGTCATTTCTAATACCTGCAAGGCAAGATTAAAATTACGCTCCAATGAGGTCGCATCCAAGACAACAAGGGTAACATCCGGTTTTTCAAAAACAATATAATTTCTAGCAACCTCTTCATCTGTTGAATTCGAAAAAAGAGAATAGGTCCCGGGCAGGTCGATTAAATGGAAGGTCTTTTCTTTGAAAGGCACGCTGCCTTCCGCAAGGGTGACTGTCTTCCCTGCCCAGTTTCCCGTATGCTGTCTTAAGCCTGTTAAAGCATTGAACAAGGTGCTCTTCCCTGTATTCGGGTTACCAGCTAGAGCAATTCGAAATTCAGTCCCCATTTCACAACAGCTCCCCTTCAATTTGTGAACTTTCCTCTTTACGGAGGGCAATCGTGGTTTGACTTACCCGGAAGGCAATCGGGTCTCCCAATGGACTTTTACGAACCACTTCCACTAACGCCCCAGATACAAATCCTAAATCTAATAATCTTCTTCTCATAACACCTTCTAAGTTTAAAGACGTAATTTTAATTACATTTCCTTTTTCCCCATTCACTAATTTGATTTTTTTAGGTTTATCCATCTCTCTTTCCCCTTTTCTAAAGTTTTTCCCGTGCGCAACTTTTTCTTTAATTATATGAGAGTTTTAAGAATAATGTCACCTAAAATATAAAAAAAGCAGCCTTTTTTTGGCCGCCTTTAAAAAGTTCATTATATAATCGTAAATTGTCTCCATTCACTCGGCAGTAAATGTTGATACTGCCTCTGTAAGAAGCGATCGTCGATTAAAACAATCGTCCCATGATCCTGTTCAGAGCGAATCAATCTTCCGCCCGCTTGTAACACTTTGTTAATCCCCGGAAACACATAGGCATAGTCATAACCATTCTTCCCCAGGGAAGAAAAATGGTCTTTGATTAGATTTCTTTCGAAACAAAGCTGTGGTAAGCCTACCCCGATTACCACTACCCCATTTAAACGATCACCAATTAAATCAATACCCTCTGAAAAAATCCCTCCAAGAACGGCAAATCCGACCAATGTCTCGGATTGGTCCGGTTTAAATGCAGCTAAAAAGGCTTCTCTTTTACTCTCCGTCATCCCTGTTTCTTGAATGAGTGTTTGGGTGGTATGATCAGTCAGTTTAAAGTGTTCGTAAACGTCTAGTAGGTATTGATATGATGGAAAGAAAATCAGGTAATTTCCAGGACGTTTTTTTATCAGCGATTGAATGACTGAAACGATCGCATTCTTCGTTCGTTCGCGATCACGATATCGGGTCGACAATGGTTTAATAAAAACTTCCACCTGCTCTTCACTAAACGGTGAAGGAATGTTTAAGGCATAATCCTGTGCACTGCCGCCCAGAATATCCTGGTAATAGGGCAGCGGTGAAAGCGTTGCCGAGAAGTATATCTTCGCTCGATATCCCTTCCCCATTTGCTGAAGCAGCTCGGATGGATCCAGACAAAACAATTTGATTTTTACATCCTTCCGTTCTTTTTCCGCATAAATGATAAAATGGTCATCGAGTAATTCAGCAATTTTGATAAATTGATTGACCTTAAAATAAGTATCCAGTAATGATGGTGAAGGGTCTAGCTGTAGAGCTTGTTCTGCGGTCATGGCAAATTGGCGGATTTCTTCTAAAAAGTCCTCCTCTAGCTCTTCTAAAACAAATTCCTTTTGGGTCTCATGGCTCTTTTTTAATCGAATAAACCAGGCATTCATTTTACTGGCCGCTTCGTAAATAGACTGATTTACTCCTTTATATTCCTTTTTCAATTGGAGAAAAGGCTCCTTATTTATAGAAGCAGAAAACATCTCCCGGCCGCGGTCGACAAGATTATGCGCTTCATCCACCAATAAAGCGGTGGACTTCTTTTGCTCTTCTAACAACCGTTTTAATGAGACACGCGGGTCAAAAATATAATTATAATCACAAATAATTGCATCAACTGAATAGGCGAGATCCAGGGAATATTCAAACGGGCAGACTGTATGCTTACGGGCATAGCTTTCAATCACCTCACGTGTAAGGTGATTTTCGTTTGACAAAATATCGAATATCGCTTGATTGATCCGATCATAATAACCATTCGCAAACTCACAAAAATCCTTTTGACAATTGGTTTCCTCTTGAAAACAAACCTTGTCCTTTGCCGTTATGGTAACCGTCTTGGCGCATAGCCCGCAGTCCCCCATCCGCTCAAACGCTTCTTCCGCTGATGTTCGAGTGATCGTTTTGGCAGTAAGATAGAAAATTCGGCTTAGCTCTCTTTCACCGATTGCCTTCAAGGCTGGAAAGAGTGTGGAGATGGTTTTTCCAATCCCTGTTGGAGCTTTTGCAAATAAATTCTTTTTGTCGACAATCGTCTTATAAACGGCACCTGCCAATTTTCGCTGCCCATAGCGGTACGCTTTAAACGGAAATGTCAGTTCTCTGCAGCTTTCATTTCGCTTTAAGCGATGGTCATTCAGCAGTTTGGCAAAGGGAGCATAGCTTGCAATGACCTCCATGACAAAACTCGCAAGTTCTGTAAATGTATACATTTGTATAATTGATTTTTTCTCTTCCGTTTCAACGTGAACATAGGTTAACTGGACATCAACTTCTTCCAGCTCTCTGTCCAATGCCACTATATAGGCATACATTTTAGCTTGAGCCCAATGAACCGGATATCCTTCTGGTTCTAGTTGATCAAGTGGCTGGGAAAAAGATTTAATTTCGTCAATAATGAATTTTCCATCGCGCATTAAAAGACCGTCACATCTTCCATCAATCGTAAATGTGAGACCATCATAATCAATCTCGGTGCTTACATATACTTCCTTCTGGTCACCATCTTGATAGGTTTTTTGTACTTTTTGATGGATCCTTGTTCCGTCCAACAAAGCTGTTTGCGAACGAAACCGAGCATCAATACTGCCGCTCTTAAAAACATGCTCCACAAGTGTTCTTACTGATATTTGAATATCACTTGCCACAAGCTCACCAACTCACTCCATGAGAATATATGTTTGTATTTCATTATATCAAAACATAAAAAAAATAGCGCATTTCTGCACTATTTCTCAAAATTACGAACGAATTTGTCCTGTACCGCGGACAATCGCCTTCGTAGTTGTTAACGCTTTAAGACCCATTGGGCCACGGGCATGAAGTTTTTGGGTGCTAATTCCAATTTCAGCACCATAGCCAAACTGTTCTCCATCTGTAAAACGAGTCGACGCATTATGATAGAGGACGGCCGCATCGACAGCTTGGAAGAATAAACGAACATTTTCTTCATTTTCACCGATGATGGCTTCTGAATGCTTCGTTCCATATTGGTCAATATGATTAATTGCTTCTCTCACATCACTCACTTGTTTCACGGCTAAAATAGGGGCTAAAAATTCATTGGCCCAATCTTCTTCGGTTGCTGGTTTCACAAACGAATAAGCAGAAACTAACGAATCACCGCCGCGCAGTTCAACTTGTTTATCTTGCAAACGGCTTAATAAGTCGGATGTATAAGGCCAGTTTTCATGAATTAAAACCGTCTCTGCTGCATTACAAACGGATGGACGATGCAATTTTGCATTGATGGCAATTTCAATCGCCATTTCCTTTTCGGCAGTTTCGTCAATAAAAATATGGCAGTTTCCAACACCTGTTTCTAATACAGGAACCGTCGCATTCTGAACAACTGTTTGAATCAATCCCGCCCCGCCGCGTGGGATCAAAACATCTAGATATTCATTTAATCTGAACATTTCTGAGGCGGTTTCGCGGCTGGTATCCTCCAACAGTTGAACAGCATCCGCAGGGATTGCCGTCCCTTCTAAGGCTTCACGCATGACCTGAACAAGGGCTTTATTGGAATAAATAGCAGAAGAACTACCGCGTAATAGCACAGCGTTACCCGCTTTTAAACAAAGACTTCCGGCATCCACCGTTACGTTTGGACGGGCCTCATACACCATGCCGACCACTCCAAGCGGAACACGAATGGTTTGAATTTGTAACCCGTTCGGTCTCTCCCAAGTTTCAATCGTTTCCCCGATTGGATCCTCAAGCTGGACTAACTGCCTGACTCCATCGACAATTTGTTCAATTCTTTCTTCTGTTAAAAGCAAACGGTCAAGGAGCGATTCAGAAAGTCCTCGTTCCTTCCCAGCTTGCAAATCCTTGGCGTTTTCCTCTAAAATGAATCCTTTTTTTGTTAAAAGATGATCGGCTAATTTCATCAATGCAGCATTTTTTTCATCCGTCGTAATGATCCCTAATTGCTTTGCCGCTTTTTTTAATTTCTTTGCTTTCTCCAACAGTTCGCCCATTCTCCAATCACTCCTTTGGTAATTTGACCCAATTATCCCGATGAATCACTTCTGCTTTTTTGTTTATCGAAAAACTTTTCGCCTGTTCACTGGGCAAGCCCTTAACACTTACTAAATCCTTTGAAGAATAAAAAACCTGTCCTTTACCGACTAATTTCCCCTTTTGATTTCGCACTTCCACGACATCCAAGGCATTAAAGTCCCCATCTACTTTTGTGACTCCTACGGGCAATAAACTTTTTCCATGAAACATAATGGCATTTTCCGCCCCATCATCAATTTCAATTACACCGCCGACTTGGGAATGATAAGCAATCCATTGCTTTCTCATTTGCATTTGTGTATGAAAGGGTCCGCCAATATAGGTTCCATCGCCTTTTCCAGCTAGAATATCGGCTAGCTTTCCCTTCCCTTTCCCAGTGCCAACAAAAACGCTGACACCAAGGGATAGAGCCTTTTTCGCTGCCTGCAATTTCGATTTCATCCCGCCAGTGCCCACGGATGAACCACTTTCCCCTGCAAAACTAAGCAACTCGTCTGAAACCTCCGGGATAAAATTAAATTTTTTCGCATCTTTTGATAGATTGGGATTCCCATCATAGAGCCCATTAATGTCTGTTAAAATAATCAAGGCATTTGCATGTAAAAAGCCACTCACGAGTGCAGATAACAAATCGTTATCACCAAAAGTTAATTCCTCAATCGAAACCGAATCATTTTCATTTATGATAGGTATGACACCCCGTCCGAGCAGCTCATGAATCGTTGAAAATAGATTTTGAAAGCGTGTCTGGCTGTAAAAATCTTCTCTTGTTAATAACATTTGGGCCGGTACCATATCAAACTCATTAAAAAGATCAATGTAATGCTGCATTAATAGCCC
The DNA here is from genome assembly GCF_036962465.1 of Neobacillus vireti. Lineage (GTDB taxonomy): Bacteria > Bacillota > Bacilli > Bacillales > Cytobacillaceae > Neobacillus > Neobacillus vireti_B. The sequence goes on along the minus strand of NZ_JBALNF010000098.1, from coordinate 692 downwards.
TTGCCCGACTGCCGCGGCCGCCTGTTTCCCAGCTGTCGTTTTCGGTCTTGTCGGATAGCCGAGTGAGCCAAATCCTGCTGCAACAGCACCGGATGAAATCAGAATCACTTCATGTCCTTGTGCTTTTAAGCAGGCAAGTGCCTCCACATGATCACGCATTTTTTGTTCGGAAATAGTTCCCGTTGCATTAGTTAAGGAACTGCTTCCAATTTTTACGACCACCAGCTGTTTTTTCATTTTTTCGTACGACCTTTCATATTAAAAAATAGGCTGTGTTAAAGG
>NZ_JBALNF010000098.1:0-260 GCF_036962465.1 Neobacillus vireti | reverse complement strand
AGATTAACACAGCCAAAAAATAAAAAAACGATTCTTCTGTCCTTAAAAAAGGACGGAAAAATCGTTTCCGCGGTACCACCTTTATTGATGCAATGCATCCTCTTCAACCCGTAACGAGGGAAACGGCTCATGTTTTCATAAGCAGCTGTTAATAGGGCAGGTTCAACCATCTTTCCGTGAGAAACCTTTCAGCCTTTGGGTTTCACTCTCTAACACATTCCAATCGTTTACTATTCCCTTACCATTTACTATTTTTATTT
>NZ_JBALNF010000097.1:0-3453 GCF_036962465.1 Neobacillus vireti | reverse complement strand
TAACTCGTTTTTACAAAATTTCTTCTATACATTATCTAGTTTTGAGAGAATGAACTCTCAATAGAAAAAATATCACAAACATGCGCCCGTAGCTCAATTGGATAGAGCGTCTGACTACGGATCAGAAGGTTATGGGTTCGACTCCTTTCGGGCGCGTCATTAATTCTTATAAAAAGCAGTGGATTCTATTTGTGAATTCACTGCTTTTTTTGTTTCAAATATTAAAAATAGACCAATTTCAAGGTTAAGGGGTCTTTCCCTTTTTCTGTAATAGTGATAGTGTAAAACGAGAAAATACATAATGGAGTTGACTAGATTGAGCCGCAGGTTTGCTGAATGGTATGATTTTTTTATGCATCCTCTAGAAAAAAGGAAGTTTAAAAGAATTCGTGAGGACCTTTTGTCTAAAGCCGATGGACATGTACTAGAAATCGGTTCTGGGACTGGAATTAACTTCCCTCTATATAAATCAGTTGAAATGGTAGTCGCAACCGAACCAAGTACTTATATGATTAACAAGTCACAAGAGAAGCTTAATCAATCCTCTGTGAAAATTGAGCTGGTAAAAGCAGATGCTGAAAAACTCCCTTTTGCAGACAATAGTTTTGATACAGTCGTAGCTACACTTGTACTTTGTACGATTCCAAATCCGAATCAAGCGATAAAGGAAATGCTGCGAGTATGTAAGCCGGAAGGAAAACTACTGTTTTTTGAACATGTTAAAATGGAAAATCGGTTTCTAGCTGCTTTACAAGATTGGCTAACACCTGCTTGGAAAAGAATTTGTGACGGATGCTGTTTGAATCGAGATACTCTTATTTTACTAAAGAATAAGGATCTTATAATCAATGAAATCAAAAGCTATTATAATGGACTGTTTCTTTCAGTAGAGACAAAAAAACGACAATCTTGAATCTGTTTTCAAATGGAAATGGGTATCTTAGATAGAGAATTATCATATAAAGAAGCGCACCGAGGAGGAATTAATATGAAAGAAGTCGGTTTTATTGGTCTTGGAAATATGGGTCAACCAATGGTATTGAACCTATTAAAGGCAGGTTACAAAGTGAAAGTTTACAACCGGACAGCAAGTAAAGCATCAGAGGTTGTTGCAGCAGGTGCGGAGCAGGTTAATCATCCTTGTGATGTGACTACCTCTGATGGAATTGTTGTAACCATGGTTGCCAACGACCAAGTACTTGAGGAATTGGTTTATGGTCAAGATGGTATCGGGGATCGATTAGGGTCAGATGGAATCCACCTCTCGATGAGTACAGTCTCACCTGAGACATCAAGGAAATTGGCGCATTACCATCAAGAAAAGGGGAGTTTTTATATCGCTTCTCCGGTATTTGGTCGTCCCGAGGCTGCGGCTGCCCAAAAATTGTGGATTCTGTCATCAGGGAACCATGCAGCGAAAGAGAGGGTTAAACCCATCCTTGAAGCACTGGGTCAGCGTGTCTTTGATTTAGGTGAAGAACCTGGCAATGCTAATGTTATAAAATTAGGCGGAAATTTTATGATAATGGCAGCAATGGAAGCGATGGCAGAGGCCTTCAATTTAGCTGAAAAAAATGGAATGGATCGTGAGGCGGTGGCTGAAGTTTATTCGTCAACCTTATTTAACTGCACCGTTTATAACGGTTATGGGTCAATGATTGCGAAGAAGATGTTTGAACCAGCCGGTTTTCAGTTGGCATTAGGTCTAAAAGACTGTAATCTTGTCCTGGAAGAAGCGAAGAATACAAAGACTCCAATGCCACTGGCAAATTTAGTTCATAATCGTCTCCTTTCCTCTACTGCAAAAGGCAGGGGAAATCTGGATTGGTCTGCTTTAACGAAACTCGCTAATGAAGAAGCTGGTTTGGAATAACCTTTTGAATAAATCTCACTATTAAGTTAACGCTATAGGTTAATATAGGAATGAAAAGGAGACCTACTTGTGAAGTCATTTGAAATTACTAATATGATTATCGATGATGATTTTGCTGTTGAGGAATATGTGACAGTCGAATTCGTTCATGAAAATAAAAACTATAGTGTTACATTTAAAAAAACAGATTTAGAAATTATCAATAGCTGGATTTTCGAGGATGGCACGTCCCTGCCGGCTAATATACCAGAAGAAATCATTGAATTGATCCGAAATGATATTAATAAGAAAATATAATTTGAGGAGGCGATAGACCATTCCCAATTGAGGAGTCGTCCGCCTCTTTTTATTTTATGATTCATGAAGTAATGTTTTTGGATTTGAATGTAGGACGAGCATGGCACATAGTAGAATTACTGAAGCAATCCAAATGGCTTTTGCACCCCAATGCAAAGTTGAAAGTGTGCCAAGTAACGCACCAATTAGAAAAGAGGCAATAATGAGCGTAAAGTCAAGTAATTGGTGGGCACCTTTCCGATCATGCATTACGATTGCAGTGTAGGCCGCTTCTGCAGCAGTACGTAAATTTCCAGTTACCATTGCAGAATTATAGGGCCATTTCACTAAGGTTCGAAATGAAGAAATTTGTACAGAGGCTACAAAAGCAATCGTTATCGTAACAATCATATTTGGTATCTCAACTGGCCAAGTTCCGACCAATAGAAGAACAATACTTTCTAATAAAAGTACTGTACGGGCAGGATATGGAAAAGTTCTGATAATATGTGGGTGTTTTAATCCCTCGGCCACTGCTACTCCTAAAACAAAAGCGACAATAGGCGGGATATGTCTCAATCCTTGATTCCATTGGCCATGTGCCATCTCTACACCTAACAGAACAAGGTTACCTGTTTGGGAAGTAGCAAATACTCCATCTCGGCTAACGTAGGTATAGGCATCTAAGAATCCCCCCACTAATGCAAGTAAGATTCCAAGTCCTACAGACTCTGCCGTTAATTTTGGCAGAGCAGTTCTGCCTTTAAAGAAATATCTTTGCAATTTTAACCCAACAAAATGTTTGTGATCAGGGTCCTGCCTTTTTTTCATACAGTATCTCCCAATGAATTTTTTAATCTTATTTTTCGTCAATATCTAAAATTTATGTAGGAAGAGGACGGTAAATCGAATGGTAGTTAGTGGTTTTGGAAAAGATAAAAACGAGGTGAATAAAATGGCTAATGCAAAAGTCGGAGAAATAATAACGTTCAAACGTGATGGAGAAAGCCACGAAGGAAGTGTTACCGGTGTTCGAGAGAATTCTGTTATCGTCCAATACGGTTATTCAAAGGAAAAGGATGAACCGCTAACAACCATCGTAAATCATAAAAATTATAAAATAAAAAAATAGGATTTAACGTGAGAGGCAGTGTGAGTTTAATCATACTGCTTTTTTATTTAATTTTTTCATATGTAAAAGTTTGGTAAAATTACCAAAAATAATTTACTTCTCAATAAAGAACGAGTATAATCATTTTGAATTAAGTGATTCAAAAATCCTAGTTAGGGTAGGTCTTTTATAC
>NZ_JBALNF010000096.1:0-13819 GCF_036962465.1 Neobacillus vireti | reverse complement strand
TTACTTTACTAATTCAAATCAATAGGTAACCATATACAGATATTTAATTAAAATAATTGATCTTTTTTAATCTATTCTTTTTGTCTATATTTCCGTATAATTTACATAACCGTTTTTGAAAAAACTTTTCCAAAAAAGTGCATGGCAAACTACCCGAATTCAAGCTGATTTGCAAGGAAACAGGCGTTAATTCCATAAAGTTATATTAAATATTTGAAGGTGAAAAAATGAAGATAAATGAATTAGATCAATTTTTGAGAGAATATACGGAGGATGAGATATTTTATAAAAATCATTACATAGCAGCACAAAATCCCGATACGTATAAAACGTTTCTGAAAAACATAAATCCTGACTTCATTGAAGAAAAGAAAATTATTATTCCTCATTTTTACCGTGACATCGAAGATCCCTACATGATGACCGAAAACTCGTTTTTTAATGAAAAGGAAAATTTTAATGTTTTGCCTTTAAAACATTATCGGTATACACCTGAATTTGTTCATACTCATACTTTTTTTGAAATGAGTTACGTATATTCAGGTAGGTTTGCGCAAAAAATTGGCCATGATGAAATAATTTTAAACGAAGGAGATATCTGTATCTTATCACCTGGGGTTGAACATTCTGTTGGTATTTATGACGACACCATTCTCATTAACTTTTTAATAAGGAAAAGTACGTTTAACAACACATTTTTGGCTGTTCTTAAGGAGGAAAATTTATTATCTTCGTTCTTTAATAAAATTTTACATTCAAATACTTTTAATAGGTACATTATATTTCGTACTAATAATTCTTTTGAAATTAAAGATATTTTATGTAAAATTTTTCATGAAGGCTTAGAAAACAAAAAATACTGTCATATCGTTTTAGATAATCTTATAATGATATTCTTTGCTAATCTATTAAGAGATGAGAGTATTAAAATAGAATTACCCCAGGAATTGCATAAAAGCAACAAATATTTCACATCGATCATTACTTTTATCCAAAGAAATTATCGAACTGTCACCCTTCAAGATCTTTCAAAGGAATTTCACTTCACCGTTCCATATCTGAGTAAACTTATAAAAAAGAATACTGGGCAAACTTTTAAAGATATCATTCAAACATTAAAGCTCAATAAAGCGATTGAACTTTTAACTTTGTCTGGATTAAAGATTGAAGAAATAAGTCATTCCATCGGTTATGAAAATGTTTCTCAATTTATAAGAATTTTTAAAAGAGCTTATGGAGTTTCTCCTAATCAATATAGAAAACAAGTTACAAATTTAATAAATAGCTAAATCACTCAACTTTCCCCATACTAATCGAAGATTCATTCATTAATTGTCCAGATTCCGTAATTATTAATCACCTGATAGGACTTATTAAGAAAGGGTATGCCTAAGATAATTGCATACCCTTTTCTCGATTTAATAATATATTAAGTTTATAGCGGAGCTTCTTTTTTTAGTGACTTAAATGCATTCCTATTGTGCCCTCATCGGCATTGGTGCTTAAACTATAGTCAAATGATTTCAATATCGAATTCCATATACTTGTTTAAATTATGACTTAGTGGACCGTCTTCCGTAATTAAGTAATCAAGTTCTGAAACAGGACCCACCAAGTAATTGGAAATGGTATTAAGCTTACTTCTTGTTACCAGGGTGGCGATTTTATTTGAACTTTTAATCATCTGACGTTTCACATGAGACTCTTCTATATGAGGAATGCTGATACCAAAGTCAGGATGCAAGGAATACACTCCTAAAAAACAGAGATCAACTCTAATATTTTTAAGCACTTCAATGACATCTAATCCGACAGTTACAAAAGATTCCTTAAAGAAGGTTCCACCCAAAAGGATGATATCTGTATTGGGATGTTTTGATAATGCCAAACTAATAGAGGGACTATTCGTGATAATGGTCCCTTTAAACTCGATTGGAATTTCTTGAGCCAGAAAAAGATTGGTAGTACTTCCATCTATTAAAAGAACTTGTCCATCTTTAATCATTTTCACCGCTTTTAAGGCTAACTCTTTTTTTGCATCTATATTTTCTTCCGTTCTTTCAGAATAGGTTAAAGCGCTCGCAGATACAGGAAATGCCCCTCCGTGTACTCTTTTGAGAAGACCTAATGAATCCATTTCTCTTAAATCTCGCCTAATGGTGTCCTCGGAAACATCCCATTTTATGCTTAATTCTTTCGCAACGACTTTCCCTTCTTTTTCAAGTATTTGTAAAATTTCGCTTTGTCGTTCTTTTCTAAGCATAACAGTGACCAGCCTCCGTGTTTTTGCATGTTTTTTCTTATATTATATATTTTTTTCTTGAATCCACCAATTTTTTTAAAAAAACCGGCAAAATTTTTCTTGTTTTTTCTTGTTTTCAGAGATAAAATATTCTCAAATACGAAAAAACTAGCAAGAAGATGCAGAAACAAGAAAATCGTTACTTAATACTTACATTAAGTACTACTCTAAAATTCACACGAAATTAACGGAGGAAAAAAAATGAATAATAGTATTGAAACACTAGCTGTAAACACGATTCGTACCTTATCCATTGACGCGATCAATAGTGCTAATTCTGGTCATCCAGGCTTGCCAATGGGGGCTGCTCCAATGGCCTATGCGCTCTGGGCGAATCACCTAAATCATAATTCTGCAAATGCAAAATGGTTTAATCGCGATCGTTTTATTCTTTCTGCAGGACATGGCTCTAGCTTGTTATATAGTTTGCTTCACTTAGCCGGGTACAATGTATCTTTAGACGATTTAAAAGGTTTTAGACAGCTAAACAGCAAAACACCTGGTCATCCTGAATTTGGTCACACAGATGGTGTTGAAGCGACAACTGGGCCATTAGGGCAAGGAATTGCCAATGCTGTAGGAATGGCGATGGCTGAAGCGCATTTAGCGGCAAAATTCAATCAGGATGGATACCCTGTAATTGACCATTATACATATGCTTTAGTGGGCGATGGAGATTTAATGGAAGGCGTCTCTTATGAGGCCATGTCGATGGCTGGCCATATGAAACTAGGAAAATTAATTGCCTTATATGACTCCAATGATATTTCTTTGGACGGTGAATTAAACCTTTCCTTTTCAGAAGACATTCAAAAAAGAACAGAATCAGCTCATTGGCAATATTTACGAGTAGAAGATGGCAATGATGTAGCAGAAATCTCAAAGGCTATTACATTAGCAAAACAAAATACAAACCAACCAACCTTAATCGAAATTAGAACAACAATTGGTTATGGAAGTCCAAAAGTGGCCGGAACAAACAAGGCACATGGAAATCCACTTGGAGCAGAAGAAGCTCGTGCAACAAAAGAGGTATACGGCTGGAATTATGAAGAGGATTTCTTTGTACCGGAAGAAGTTAAGGCTCATTTTGAAGAGCTAAAACAAAGAGGAATTAGTCAAGAACAACAATGGAATGCATTATTCCAGTCTTATCAAGAGACATATCCTGAATTAGCAAAAGAACTGCAACAAGCCATTACGGGAGAAGTTTTAATTAATGCGGAAGACATTCTGACATTTGACACAGGTAAAACAATCTCCACTCGTGTAGCCAGCGGAGAAGCTATTAACCATTTTATCAAATCAGTTCCTTCTATTTTTGGAGGAAGTGCGGATCTTTCTCACTCCACAATGACAGATATAAAGGAAAACGCAGCATTCGCGGTAGAATCATTTAGCGGCCGGAATATCTATTTTGGTGTCCGGGAACACGCAATGGGAGCGGCTGGCAATGGTTTAGCTCTTCATGGCGGGGTAAAGCCATTTGTAAGCACATTCTTTGTTTTCAATGATTATCTCAGACCATCCATTCGTCTGGCAGCCTTGCAAAAGCTTCCAGTCACTTATGTATTTACGCATGATTCGATTGCGGTTGGTGAGGATGGACCAACTCATGAGCCAGTTGAGCAGCTAGCTTCTCTTCGTGCCATCCCAGGGCTAACCGTGATTCGTCCATCAGATGCAAATGAAACGGCAAGTGCTTGGGCATATGCACTAACACAAACAGACGGTCCTGTTGCGATGGTGCTGAGCCGTCAAAACCTGCCTGTGTTCCAAGAAACACAAGCCAATTTAGACAACCTTTCAAAGGGAGCTTACGTATTAACGCAAACAAATGACCAGCCAGAGGTTATCTTGATCGCTACCGGTTCGGAAGTGTCATTAGCCATTAACGCGAAAGCTGAACTCGAAAAGGAAAATGTATCCGTTCGTGTTGTCGCTATGCCGAGTTGGGAACTTTTCGATCGTCAACCGAAGGAGTATAAAGAGCTTGTCCTCCCTGCTTCTATTAAAAAGCGTGTGGCACTCGAAATGGGTATCTCTCTTGGATGGGAACGCTATGTAGGATTAGAAGGCAAAGTATTATCCATCGAAACATTCGGTGCTTCAGGAACGGGCGCTGCTGTTATGGAGCTATTTGGATTTACGACGGAAAATGTGGTTCGTACGGCTAAAAGTCTACTATAATCTTAAAATGGAGGAAATATACGATGAAATTATTTATTGATACTGCTAATCTTGTAGATATTAAAAAGGCTTATAAAATCGGCGTTTTATCTGGTGTGACTACCAATCCTTCCCTAGTTGCAAAAGAAGGTGTAAAATTCGAAGACCGAATTGCAGAAATCTGTCAGGCTGTTCCACAGGTAGAATCTGTTTCCGCTGAAGTAACTCCAGATGCCCTTACAGCAGACGAAATGATTGCTCAAGCTGAGGAGCTTATTAAAATTAACGGCGGAGATGAGAAAATTACCATCAAGCTTCCGATGACTTTAGAAGGTTTAGAGGCTTGCCGTTATCTTGCTGATAAAGGCGTGAAAACAAATGTCACCCTTATCTTTACAGTAAACCAAGCACTATTAGCAGCTCGTGCCGGTGCAACTTATGTATCTCCATTCTTAGGCCGCTTAGATGATATTTCTGAAGACGGTGTCCTATTGGTATCAAAAATAGCTGAATTGTTCCGCATTCATCATTTCGACACACAAATTATTGCAGCATCTGTTCGTCACCCGGATCATGTAACTCGTGTAGCAATGGCAGGTGCCCATATTGCAACGATTCCATTTTCAGTCATAGAGCAAATTTCTAAACATCCACTAACTAATCAAGGAATCGAAAAATTTGCTGCTGATTGGGAAAATACTCTTAAAAACTAAGTGAAACAAAAAACACGACCTGCTTATCCTATAGGGTTCAATTAAATGGTTCACAGAGGCAAATTGACACATGAAATGGCATGCGAATTGACGCATGCCATTTTTGTTATAGTTTGTCCCTGAAACGGATTTTGCTAAAGATTTTGCAGTAATGTTTTACATGTACCGGGTACATCTTCCAATAAGACATGTCCATTAGAAACAAGCGCTACAAGCAATAAATCAATCGTATTCCCTAGACCGACGACAATAAGATTAACATTTCTCTTTATTGTATCCGTAACTTCTCTGATATCCGATAAACCATTCTTATATACCCCTATTCATAGTTATGATTTAGTTACACTAGGTTGTTTCCCTTTGAAACTATTATAAGTAATAAATTAATAGTAAAGATATTTTAGACTGAACCATTTCTTTCATTTTTTGTACAGTTATTCCCATATATGAATAACTCATATCCTGCCTTCAGGTTCGGTTGTATAATAGACTTTTATCCAATTAATCGACCGAGTTAATATAATTCAATAGTTTCATTTAATTAAGAAGTGAAAAAACTTCAATTTAGCCAGAAGAATCGAATTACATTTTTCAAAAAAATAACTTCTTTATAGAAAAAGCAGCTAAAATTTAGTAAGATATCCACATGTGACATTAGATAAGGGGTTAAAAAAATGAGCGTATTAAATGTACAAAATTTAAGCCACGGTTTCGGTGATCGTGCGATTTTTAATAATGTGTCGTTTCGCCTTTTAAAAGGAGAGCACGTCGGATTAGTTGGGGCAAATGGTGAGGGTAAGTCTACTTTCATGAATATTGTTACTGGGAAACTGCAGCCCGACGAAGGAAAAGTTGAGTGGTCACGAAAAGTCCGTGTCGGTTATTTAGATCAGCATGCTGTACTTCAAAAAGGTACTACGATGCGTGAGGCTTTGAGTACTGCTTTTCAATATCTTTTTGATGCTGAATCAGAGATTAATGACCTCTATGCAAAAATGGGTGATGATGGTGCAGATATTGATGCATTACTTGCTGAAGTTGGAGAGTTACAAGAAACTTTAGATAGTAATGATTTCTATCGAATTAATTCAAAAGTTGAGGAAGTTGCTCGTGGTCTTGGATTAGACGATGTTGGACTCGATCGAGATGTAGATGATCTCAGCGGCGGGCAGCGTACGAAAGTTTTGCTAGCCAAGCTGTTGCTAGAAAAGCCAGAAATCCTTTTACTAGACGAGCCTACGAACTATTTGGATGAACAGCATATCGAATGGTTGAAGCGCTATTTACAGGAATATGAGAATGCATTTATCTTGATTTCTCATGATATTCCATTCTTGAACAATGTTGTTAACTTGATCTATCACATGGAAAACCAAGAGTTGAATCGCTATGTTGGTGACTATGATAACTTCTTAAAAATTCATGAAATGAAGAAGCAGCAGCTAGAGTCCGCTTACAAGCGTCAACAACAAGAAATTGCTGATTTGAAGGATTTCGTTGCTCGTAACAAGGCAAGTGTTGCGACTCGTAATATGGCGATGTCCCGTCAGAAGAAGCTCGACAAAATGGAAGTAATTGAATTAGGGAAAGAGAAGCCGAAACCAGAGTTTAACTTCAAAGAAGCTCGTGCAGCTAGTCGTTATATTTTCACGGCTGAAGATCTTGTTATAGGTTACAATGAACCACTTTCCCGCCCTCTGAATTTGAAAATGGAACGCGGACAAAAAATTGCATTTGTGGGTGCAAACGGTATTGGTAAGTCGACACTTTTAAAAAGTATCCTAGGGTTGATTAATCCACTTTCAGGTAAAGTAGAACGTGGTGATTATCAACACATCGGTTACTTCGAGCAGGAAGTGAAACAGTCCAACTACAACACTTGTATTGAGGAAATTTGGAGCGAATTCCCAAGTATGAATCAGGCTGAAGTCCGTGCGGCTCTTGCAAAATGCGGATTAACGACGAAACATATTGAAAGTAAAGTCGAAGTTCTTTCTGGCGGCGAAAAGGCCAAAGTTCGCTTGTGTAAAATTATTAACACTGAGACGAATTTATTAATTCTAGACGAACCTACCAATCACTTAGATGTTGACGCAAAAGAAGAATTGAAACGTGCTTTAAAGGCATATCGCGGAAGTATCTTAATGGTATCCCACGAACCAGATTTCTATCGTGAAATTGCGACCGATATTTGGAATTGTGAGGATTGGACTACGAAAGTGTTTTAGATAAAGTGAAACTTCAATTAGTGGGGGTTTTTTTCATCCCCCACTGATTGTTAGTTGAACCAATCGGGCTTTTACGGGCAGTTGATCCCCCCTTCAAGGCTTCCTGCAACCACTAATCCTTGAAGGGAAGTCTTACTGCCTGTTTATGCGGGATAAAGACTAAGGGGTACCCAATGAATAAAAAATCACTTGGGTACCCCCTTTCTTATTAACCATCCAAAATTTTTAATAAAAATATACTTTTATATATGAAGATTCTGTTAATGTTTCGACTTTCTCTCTTTCCTGTAATTCAGAATAGTTTTTCCACCGACAAAACCAATCAAAAATGTGGATAAAAGGCGGCATGTAAAAAGAGTGACTAATTTTGATTATCCATTAGTTTCTTAACTTCTTCCATGCAAGGCATACTTAATATTGCACCTTTCCTTGTTGTGACAATTGCTCCAACCGCATTTCCAAATAGAGTAATTTCTTCCATATCATCGGTGTTTAAATCAGCAATACGTTTATTTTTTTCTAAATATTTATATAAAACGCCACTAAAGAAGCCATCTCCCGCGCCTGTTGTATCAACTGGATTCACTTTGAAGGATTTAAATTTCCCTATGTTCTCCCCTTTTCGATAAAAACAGCCTTCTGCTCCTAATGTAACAAATATAAGTTCTGTGTTATACTGTTCAACTAGTTGTCTTGTTCCTTTTTCTAAATCTGCCTTTCCAGTAATGAATTCCAACTCTTCCTCCGAAAGCTTTACGATGTTTGCATATTTCAATCCTTCTTTAATCATTTTCTTTGCATGCTCTAGATTCTTCCAAAGCAAAGCCCTTAAATTAGGATCATAGGAAACAACTTTCCCTTGTTCTTTTGCTAATTGGACTGTCTTTAGTGTGGTAGTGGCAGCTGGTTCATTAGTAAGGGAAAGAGATCCAAAATGAAAAATTTTGGTTTGAGCTACGATATTTTCATTAATGTCATCCTCTGTCAACTTGGTATCCGCACCGGGATTTCGATAAAAGCTGAATGAGCGGTCACCATATTCATCTAAATGAACAAATGCCAGTGTAGTATTTGCTTTTTGGGTAAAGGATAATCCTTCGCAGCATATGTTTGTATCTAATAAAACTTGCTTTAGATAATGTCCAAATTGATCATCTCCTACCTTACCTATGAAACAAGTCTTCTTACCTAATTTGGTTAAGCCCGCTAATACATTAGCCGGGGCACCACCAGGATTTCTTTCAAAGACAACTTTGCCAGGCTGAGAAGAGTTATAAGGAGTTAAATCAATTAATAACTCTCCAAGAGCTGTTACATCATACATTTGAACCTTTCCTAATTTCTAAAATACATTAAGCCAGAAGACTACTCTTCTGGCTTTTTATTTGAAATGGAACTAATTTAAGTTCTGCTTCGTAATCTATCAAGAAGCACGGCAATAACAATAACGATCCCTTTTACAACTTGTTGCCAGTAAAAATCCACGTTAAGCAAAGTCATTCCATTCGTTAATACAGCCACAATCAATACCCCAATGATTGTTCCTTGTATACGGCCACGTCCCCCAACAAAACTAGTACCACCTAGTACGACAGCTGCGATCGCATCTAGCTCAAATCCTATACCTACCATGGGCTGCCCTGAGAACAAACGACCTGCCATCACAACTCCACTCACACCGGCCAATAAGCCACTGATGGAATACACATTAATCAGGGTGCGAGTCACCTTAATCCCTGTAAGATGTGCAGCTTCTTCGTTACCGCCAATAGCATAAACATGTCGCCCGAACATCGTATACTTCAAAACGATTATCATGATGATATAAACAATTGCCATCACATAAATAGGAGTAGGAATCCCTAGAATTTCACCAGCTCCAATGAACTTGAACTGCTTTGAAGCAAGCACCACAGGATAACCGCCGGTTATAACATAAGCCAACCCCCTCAGGTAGGTCATACTTCCAAGAGTTACGATAAAGGCAGGCAACTTAGGTACAGCTGTTAAAAATCCATTAATGGCCCCAGCAACATATCCTACAGCAACTCCTACTAACATAGCGATAACTGGAGGAGTTCCGGCATTTGATAGTAATACAGATATAACACTGCTCAATGCGAGGGTTGAGCCTACCGATAAATCAATTCCTCCTGTTAATATAACTACAGTCATCCCAGCAGCCAGAATGGCAGTGATTGAACTCTGTTTTAGTACGTTTAAGATATTACTTGAGTCCGTGAAATTCGGTGCAACAATGGTCATAACTATGATTAATAAGGCAAGAATGATTACCATGCCCAGCTGATTAAAAATCTGTTTTGACCGTTCCTTGAATGGAACTACGGATGGACTTGACATTTGTAAGTTTGTATTCATTGTTTAACCTCTCCTGTAGCATAGTACATAATCTTTTCTTGTGTAGCTTCATCACGAGATAGTTCAGCTCTGAGTTTCCCCTCATGAAGCACTAAAATCCGATCACTAACTCCTAATACTTCTGGTAATTCAGAAGAAATCATCAATACAGCAAGCCCTTGTTCTGCTAATTTAGTTATGATTTTATGAATCTCAGTCTTTGCGCCTATGTCTACACCACGGGTCGGTTCGTCAAGCAGCAGTATTTTAGGACCAATAGATAACCATTTAGCAATCACAACCTTTTGTTGATTTCCTCCGCTAAGGCCCATAACATTTTGTTCCTTGTTTGCCGTTCTTACTCCAAGTTCTTTAATGTATCGATCCGCATCACGATTCATCTGCTTATACTGCAATAGTTTAAATTTACGATAGCTTGGCAATTGTGCCATCAATATATTTTCTTTTACAGATAGATTTGGTAATAGCCCCTGTTCCTTCCTGCTTTCAGGAACATGAGCAATACCAAGTTTTATTGCATCAATAGGACTTTTTATATGAACCTGCTGGCCATTCAAAATTATTTGACCTTCTGACAATTCGGATAGTCCAAAGATTGTTCTTACCAGTTCAGTCCGTCCTGCACCGACAAGGCCTGCCAAGCCCACAATTTCACCAGGGTAGATTTTCAGCGATATCCCCTTAACAAACTTTTTGTCAGAGACATTTTTTAACTCAAGGACCGGTTTTTGTTCAGACTTATCAATTCTTTCGATGCTTTCTCTTACAAATAGCTCATTTAACTCTCTTCCTACCATAAGTTTTACTAGATTTTCGGGATTTGTATCCGAAATTGGTCCACTTGTAACCCACTGACCGTCTCTAAGAACTGTAAAGCGATTTGAAATTTTAAAAATCTCATCCATTCGATGAGAGATATAAACAATAGCTACTCCTTTTCTTCTTAATTCTTCAATGATGCCAAAAAGCTTTTCTATCTCTTTATCTGTCAGAGATGCAGTCGGTTCATCCATAATTAAAATCTCAGAATTAAGTGATAAAGCTCGAGCAATTTCTACCATTTGTTGTTGGGCCACACTTAAGGTGGAAACATCCGCTCGAGGATCCAAGGAAGATCCTATGGATTTTAAAACTTGGGCAGCATTTTCATAAATATCATTCCAATTTATTAGGCCCAGCCTATTTTTCTTAAATGTTGTCCCCATCATAATATTCTCACCAATGGACAAATTAGGTGAAAGGCTTATTTCTTGGTGAATAACACTGATTCCTTTATTTCTTGCCTCCATTGGATTATTCCAATATACTTCTTGACTTTTATATTCAATCTTTCCTCCATCAGGCTGATACACTCCAGCCATGATCTTCATTAAAGTAGATTTTCCTGCACCATTCTCCCCCATCAAGGCATGAACTTCACCTTTATAGAGTTCGATATTAACGTTTTGCAACACCTTGACACCGGAAAATTTCTTCGTAACGGCCTTCATCCTAAGGATGGGTAACTGACTCTCTGATAGACGACGATTTATTTGTTCTTGAACCTGAAATACTGCCATTAGTGCCACTCCCTAAGTCTCTTTTTAAGCCCTATTTTACTAGGATATAAATATAGTGCTCCTAATTAGCACCATATTTTACCTCAACTAGAGGGAAATCAATTACCAGCCACTATAGGTATCAACATTATCTTTAGTGATAAATTTAGTTGGAATAAGAACTTTTGAGTCAACTTTCTTTCCATCAATGACTTTTAATGCTAAGGCAACACCATCAATAACCATTTGATTCGGAAATTGTGCTGAAGTACCAGCAAAGCTTCCGCCTTTTTTCAACGCATCTACCGCAGAAGGCGCACCGTCAACACTTACGACAAAGAATTCATTTTGTCTACTAGCTTGTTCTTGAGCAATTTGTACTCCAACAGCCTCTTCATCATTAATTGTAAATACTGCATCGATTTTTTTGTTAGCTGTTAGTGTACCTTCCATTACGGTAAGAGCCTTTTCACGATTACCCTCACCATTTTGTTTAGCAACAACCTTGATATCCGGATATTTTTTAATTACTTCGTTAAAGCCTTTAATTCGGTCAGTTACTGCTGAAACAGGAGGTCCATCAATAATAACAATATTACCTTTTCCATTAAGTTGTTTTACAAGGTACTCCGCAGCTAATTTACCTGCCTGAACGTTATCAGACATAACCACTGAGTCAATGCCGCCTTCTGCAAATCCATCAAGAGCAACAACCGGAATACCTGCTGCTTTTGCCTCACTAACTGCACCAGCAATACCAGCAGAATCAAATGGGCTTAATAATATTAAATCAACTTTTTTTGTGATAAAGTCTTCAATTTGTGCAGTTTGTTTAGCAAGATCTTGATCCGCACTTACAGTCGTTACTTCAGCATTATACTTAGAAGCAACTTCTTTAGCCCCTTTAGACATCGCTACAAAGAATGGATTACTTAAATTTGGAACTGTTAAACCAATCTTTAGCTTTTTTTCAGTATTAGACTTGTCATCTGTTTTACCATTATTAGAAGCGCTTTCATTATTGCTGCATGCACCTAAAAAGCATAAAGTTAAAATTAATATTACTATATTAAAAATTTTAAAGTTTTTCATGGTTTGTATTTCCTCCTAAATATAGTTTTATAAAGTAAATCGATTCTTATAGCAAAAGACAATCCTTGTAATAAAATCCTTAATGCCGTAGTATAAAATTGAGTACTAAAATTAGTATTAATTTTAGATATACTCAGGCTGGGTTATGATTTTGGGCGTTTTTCCATTTGGTCGTGGTTGCCCTGAATCGTAACCTTTTTTTGTGGATCTTTCATTTTTCTCCCCCAAAGAACAAGTTAATTAAAACGATTAAAGTCTCCTTCTATTATTTTCACAACTCTATATAAGCATCACCTCCTAAAATTGATGTGTTTACATTTAAACGCTTTCATTTAAGCGCCTTCATTTTTTTCTTTTATCTGATAGTAGATCCTTACTTATGAGGGAAAAGTTAGACTACGCGTACAGAAACTCCAGATTCCTCAATACGGTTAAGTACGGTCTTTTGTGCAGCACTATCGGTTATTAAATAATTTATCTCATGAATATTCGCAAACTTCGCAAAACTTACTTGACCTATTTTAGTATGATCAGTAATGAGAATAACCTTTTCCGCACAATCAATCATTTTCTTTTTCGTTGATGCCTCAATTAAATTTGGGGTGGTTAAGCCACTTTTTACATCAACGCCATTCGTTGCAATAAACGATTTGTCTACACAAATTTGATTAAAGCTGTTTTCAGCTAATGGACCTACCAACGCTAGTGTTTCTGAACGCAAAGAACCACCACATAATAGTACTTCAATTCCAGATACATCCTTTAATTCGTTGGCACATAATATTGAATTGGTAACCACCTGTAAGCTCGAAAAGTTTTTTAGTTCTTGAGCAAGATAAAAAGTTGTCGTACCGGAATCGAGCAAGATACTTTCACCGTTCTCAATAAGCTTAGCCGCTTCCTTTGCAATAGCCCTTTTCTCTTTTTGAAACTGCACTTCTTTCTCAATGTAAGTCGGTTCGAAGGTCACACTTTTGAACAAAACAGCCCCACCATGTGTTCTTTTTAACAATTGTGCCTCCTCTAGTTCCTTTAAGTCCCTACGAATAGTTGATTCTGACAAGTCGAAGTGTTGACTTAATTCTTGTACATCTACTCTAGCATTCTTGTTTAGTAACTCTAGTATGGCCGACTTTCTTTCTATACCGTACATAGAACCGTTTTTCCTCCAATTCATTTGAAATGCGACGTTTGACTGTTCTAGCTCATTCTTGAATGAATTTGACGTTTTGTGCTCATTTTTGATTATATGTGCTTTTTTACCATTTTACAATATGAATTTTAGGATAATTGTGAAAATTTTAAAATTAAAAAATAACATGTTAATCTATTGTTTATCGAAGATTAGAATACGTTATACTCTACTTATTAGGGGAAACTCTGACTAAAGGCTTCGAA
>NZ_JBALNF010000095.1:6650-7907 GCF_036962465.1 Neobacillus vireti | reverse complement strand
GAAAATGAGATTTAATGTTTTCTTAAAGGAGGAAAAATCCTAGAAAAGGAGATGGATTGCTTGAACAATGAAATAAGTGAAAGTAATGAAAAAGGAAAAGCTCGCAAATCATTTGAAAATTATTATGTAAACAAACTTCGATTTTCAATCAAGAATAATTTATATTAAAATAAGAATCTATTGAGGGGAAATAGCTCATTGATTATTAAATGTAACACTCACAAACATTGTTTTTTTCCATGTTTTGTGAGTGTTTTTTTTGGCCAAATAGAGGTTAATAAACCCTTATTAATCAATATCATAATAATTGAAATAATTTTATTAATCTAACATATTTCAAAGGTATTGTCTTTTTTTATGTATAAAATTACAATGGGTTACATAAATAAAACATTTTACCGTGATAAATCGGTAAAGGAATAAAGAGAAATAGGGGAGGAAAAACACCATGAAGAAAGTCATCCAGTTTTTTATCATTTTAGCAGTCGCTGTAATGGCAACTGCATGTGGTACTCAGCCTAAATTACCTGCTCAATCAACAAGTGAGCAGAGTCAAAAAGGATCTGAAGGAAATACGCTAAAAAATATAAAAAAGCAAGGCGTGATTAAAATTGCGGTGGATGATACATTTCCACCGATGGAATACCGTGACGATCAAAACAAGTTAGTAGGTTTTGATATTGACCTTGCAAATGCTATGTCAAAAGAGCTTGGTGTAAAAGTAGAATTTGTACCAACTGCATGGGATGGAATTTTACCAGGATTAGATGCTAAACGATATGACATTATTATGTCATCCATGAATATTACCGATGAACGAAAGCAAAAGGTTGATTTTGTAGAATATATGAAATTAGGACAGGTTGTGGCAGTAAAAACAGGAAATCCACTAAAGATTCAATCGAAAGAAGATCTTTCTGGCAAAATAGTCGGAGTTCAATTAGGTACAACTAGCGAAAGTGCAGCGAAAGAGATTAAGGGAATGAAAGAATTAAAGACTTACAATGGGTATACGGATGTATTTAATGACTTAGGCCTTGGCCGTTTACAGGGTGTTATTGTGGCAGAAGCGGTTGGCCGTTACTACAAAACATCCAAACCGGATGCTTTCGATGTGGTAGGCAGTTCGTTCCAGAGTCTTCCAGTAGGGATTGCTGTACGTAAAGGTGATAATGATCTTGAAGCAGCATTACAAAAAGCAATCACAGCGGTGAAGGATAACGGATCCTACGCAGAAGTTAGTAAGAAATGGTTCGG
>NZ_JBALNF010000095.1:0-6594 GCF_036962465.1 Neobacillus vireti | reverse complement strand
GGATAAATCGGAACACTGATTTATCCGTCTTATTTTCCTGATGTTTTTTCAAAAGGAGAGAGGGACATGAAGGACTTTATATCATTTGCAATAACATATCTTCCCTACTTATTACAAGGGGCATTGGTAACAGTTGAAATAGCCATTATTGGAGTAATAGCAGGAAGTGTTATAGGATTATTATTCGGTCTCGGCCGTGTTTCTAGTAATAAATTATTTTCACAAATTAGCCGATTTTATATTTGGGTGATTCGAGGAACTCCGCTTTTAGTGCAACTATTAATTATCCATTTCGCCATTCCATCTGTTTTTCCCGTCTTAACGATGCCGCCTTTTGTTTCCGCCTGCATCGCATTGTCACTAAATGCAGCTGCCTATATTGCGGAAATTGCCAGGGGTGCCATTCAGTCGATTGATAAGGGACAAATGGAAGCAGCAAGGTCGCTTGGATTAAGCTATGGACAAGCGATGAGACGGGTGATTATACCACAAGCGTTTCGCCGCATGCTTCCGCCGCTAGGAAATGAATTTATTGCTTTAATTAAAGAATCTTCCCTTGTATCGACGATCGCTTTATACGATTTACTTAGAACGGGCCAGCAAATCATTAGTAGTACGTACCGATATATGGAGATCTTTGTATTGGTTGGTTTAATCTATTTAGTGCTTACTACAATCATGACCTTTATCGTTGGAAAAGTGGAGAAAAAGGTAGGTGCTTATGAATGATAACATGCAAAAATGTGAGTAAATCCTTTGGTAAGTTAGAAGTTTTAAAGGGTGTTGATTTACATGTTTCGCAAGGAGAAGTGGTCGTCATCATTGGTCCTAGTGGTTCAGGAAAAAGTACCTTCCTTCGATGTATGAATCAATTAGAGTCAATTGATGGTGGGAGTATTACGATTAATGAGAGAATGGTAGAAAACAAAGAAGCTGCATTGAATAAACTTCGTCAAGAGATCGGAATGGTTTTTCAGCAGTTTAATCTTTTTCCACATATGACCGTTTTACAAAACATTATGGAAGCACCTGTCTTATTAAAAAAGATGTCCAAAGTGGAAGCAAAGAAAAAAGGAATCGAGCTTCTTAAAAAAGTGGGGCTTGAAGCTAAAGCGGATGAATATCCAAATCGTTTATCTGGAGGGCAAAAGCAGCGTGTAGCCATCGCTCGGGCATTAGCCATGGAACCAACGGTTATGCTATTCGATGAACCAACTTCGGCGCTGGATCCAGAACTTGTCGGAGAAGTACTTACGGTTATGAAGCAGCTGGCAAAGGAAGGGATGACCATGGTCGTCGTTACCCATGAAATGAGCTTTGCAAAAGAAGTAGCAGACCGGGTTATCTTTATGGATGGCGGGAATATTATGGAACAAGGAATTCCCGAAGACATTTTTGTCAATCCAAAGCATGATCGGACGAAGGAATTCTTAGGGCATATTAGATAGGAGGAGCCCGCATGTTAAAAGATTCAAAGTCAGAAATCACAACAATGATTCATGATAGAGTAGAACAATGGTTTCCTAAATTAGTGGAAATGAGAAGGAATCTTCATATGTATCCTGAAATCAGTAATCAAGAATTTAAAACCACCGAAAAAATAAACGGATGGTTACAGGAATTTGGGATTCAACAAATACCACTTAGCTTAGCCACTGGGACTGCTGCAGAGGTAAAGGGAATGAAACAGGGACCAACGGTTGCGATACGAGCGGATATTGATGCACTTCCTATTCAAGAAGAAGCAGATGTGCCATTTCGTTCAAAAATTAATGGTGTCAGTCATATGTGCGGCCATGATGTTCATACAACGATAGCACTTGGGGCAGCGATTATTTTAGAAGAAATGAAGGAACTCGTCCCTGGGAATGTTCGAATCTTGTTCCAGCCAGCTGAAGAATTTGAAGGTGGAGCGGAATCCATGATCCAGCAAGGATTATTGGAGGGGGTAAGTTCCATTATTGGCCTTCATAATGTTCCCGAACTTCCTGTTGGTCAGATAGGGGTGAAGGAAGGATTTTTAATGGGAAGTGTAGATGACTTTACCCTAACCATTAAAGGAAAAGGCGGACATGCTGCAATTCCGGAGAAAACGATTGATCCGATCGTGATTGGCAGTGCCGTTGTGAGTCAGCTGCAAACCTTGGTCAGCCGGACGATTTCATCGAAGGAATCGGCAGTTGTCACGATTGGTTCCTTCCAAGCAGGGATGACAAATAATGTCATTCCAGATAAGGCGATTCTTAAAGGAACGGTCCGAACTTCCAACGAAGAAGTGAGAAAGAAAATATACGAGGTATTTACACAACTTGTAACCAATATCGTGGCAGCCCACGGTGGGGAAGTGGAAATTAAATATGAGTTTCTACTGCCTGCTGTCTATAATGATGCCATTGTGGCCGAAGTGGTTCAGTCAGCAGCTGAGGCAATCGTTGGGAAAGAAAATACGGTACGGGCGGAACCAACCATGGGTGGGGAGGACTTTTCTTTTTATCAAAAAGAAGTACCTGGCTGCTATGTGTGGCTTGGTTCCGGAAATGAAGAAAAAGGGATCAAATATGGGTGGCATCACCCGAAATTTATGGTAGATGAAGAGGCCATTAAAATTGGCGTTCAATTAATGGTCCAATCGGCGCTTAAATTATTGGAGAGATAAACCTCCTTTATCTTTGATTTTCGTAGCTAATAGAAAACATAAAGATAGGAATCCTGCTTTTTTTCGGAAGGAAACAGCAGGATTTTCTCTATACAGGACATTCAGATGAAGGGAGAATGTAATCAATGGAAGCAAATAATATAGAAAGTTTACATTTAACGATTAATGGAAAGCGTCTTTGGAATCAATTAATGGACTTAGGAAAAATAGGAGAAGAAGACAATGGCGGGGTCACTCGAACATCACTTGATCAAAAAGATATCGAGGCACGAAAATGGTTTCTTAACCTTTTAGAACAAGCGGATTTATCACCTTATATGGACGCAGCTGGGAATATCTTTGGGCAAATAATCGGTAAAAATCCTGAATTACCTGCCGTTCTGATTGGTTCTCACTTGGATACCGTAAATTCTGGCGGGTGTTTCGATGGCGCCATGGGTGTGCTGATGGGTGTTGAGGTTCTTTGTACGTTGAAAGAAAAGGGAATCCAACCTGAAAGAACGATAAAGGTAGTATCCTTAACGGATGAGGAAGGGGCTCGTTTTGATTATGCTTTTGTCGGCAGTACCGCTTTGGTTGGAACAGAAGGAGCGGATAAATTAAAGGAAAATTTAGCTGCTGCAACAGATAAAGAGGGAATTTCCTATTTGGAGGTCATGCGGCAAGCCAGTCTGGAAGGGGAATATTTTAACCAGATTAATCCAGACCGTTTAGAACTAGCCCAAGTAAGGGAAAAGGACGTAAAAGCTTATATTGAAGTACATATTGAGCAGGGAAAAGTGTTAGAAAATGAAGATTTGGCTGTCGGAATTGTAACGGGGATTTCTGGCGGAGAATGGGCCGAAGTCACCATCACGGGGGAAGCGGGGCATGCAGGTACGACCTGGATGAACGAGAGAAAAGATGCTTTAACAGCTGCTGCCGAATGTATACTGGAAATCGAGAAAATCGCCCAGGACAGCAGCGGAAGTGTTGCGACCGTCGGGAAATTGGAAGTAAAACCTGGAAGCAGTAATGTCATTCCTGGGAGAGTGGATTTTACACTTGATGTTCGGGATATAGATAATGAGCGGCGTGAAAATACGATTGCTAAAATCTATGATTCTATCCGAGCCATTGCTGCAGACCGTGGTTTAAGGTGTGAAATTAGGCCGGTTCAATCTCTAGCTTCAGTGATGAGTTCACCAAGTGTGATGAAAGCAGTAAAAGATTCTCTGCAAGAAATACCGTATCCTGTTTATGAATTGCCAAGCGGGGCTGCGCATGATGCGATGGTGTTGGGAGAACTCACAGATATCGGCATGATTTTTATAAGAAGCAAGAGTGGCATCAGTCATCATCCGGATGAGTGGAGTTCGTTTGAAGATGTAGCCCTTGGGTGCGAGGTACTATACAGAACAACGTTAAAGCTTTTATAGAGTGGTAATATAGTTAAATTTAATGATACTTGGCAGTAACAGGCCACTTGCCTCATTCGCAAGTGGCCTAATCTGCGTAAAGCTTATACCTATTGCGGGAACTTCTACTGTTACGACTCAAAAGATCACGAGAAGGACGACCATTGCAATAATTATACGAGATAAAACTTTGGCTGTTTCTATTCCATAAATAAAAAAGGAAACAGCCATTAAACTGTTTCCTTTTTGAGATGTAATTATTGGCAGAGATCAGTAGGTTCTTCCTGTATCAGTTCTTGCTGTGGCTACGTAATCCGGGATTGCTACTGGACTCGACGAAGACTCTAATAACTTCGGTTGGTCAGAATTCCCTTTTAAGGTTTGGCTGGACAGTGATTGGATTTGGTTCTTTATCTTTTCGATATTTTCTGAAGAGGCAATGCTTTTTATTTGATTGATGACCTTAGAGCGAGATTCCTTATTCCTCAACAGATAAGCGGCTCCACCAATGGCTAATGTGCTAACAATCTTGTTTATCATAATATCTCATCCTCCTTGTCGATATGTTTATACCCTTTACTCCAATTGTTAAACAGTATCTTTATAGGGCTTATTTCTTTTTATTGGTGACTATACTGGGCAGGCTAATTAAAGAATTGTATATTATTATTACTTAAAGCTGTTTGTTCTGAAAACACGACAATGATTTATTGGTATTAATAAAAGGGGGTGTTAAATTGAAGAAGATTGTATTTCTAATTTGTTTCGCACTCATTTTTCTAGCAAGTTGTTCGCAAGCAGCTGGTATACATAATAAAGGATTGGAGAAATCTATACGTTCTTCTTTGGAGAAAAAAAGTGTGACGGAAATCGATATTAAATCTTTTACGGACTTTGATTGGGACAAAGCATATCTAATCACCCCTTATACTGATCGAGAGACCATAAAAAAGTATTTGGGCATTAAATTTAGAGATCCAACAAATATAGCTAATCGAGATGATATATATTTGCTTGTATTTCTTGCTAAGAATAAAGTGGTTCAGTATGTAAAAATACCAACTAAATATGGTTCGCTGATGCACGAAAATAAAGATGGTCTTACACCTTCAAATGCAATCATAAAGATACAAAAATAAAAGGGATTTGTTATTTCAGCAAAATTATTTTAACCAAAAGAGATTGTAAAAAATTGAACTTAAAGTGACCGAGGCTTTTGCTCAAGATTGATCGCTGCGGCGGTCATTTTTTTTATTAAAGTAACGGCGCAGTTTAGTTGATGAAGAGTTACTTAACCTCCCTCTTTTATCTGATCCTTATAAAAGATAAACAACTGGCACTTTAATAAAGGTCAGTTTAATTTTATAATTCTGCCAAAGAAGAAAAGGAGAGAAGAATGATGGAGATAATACCAGCAGCATTAATAGGAGATAGAGTAAAGATACAACCTATGGAAGATGATCACGTACAGGAATTATTTGATGCGGGAAATAATCCAGATATATGGGCATACATGCCAATGAAGGTTCAATCGATTGAAGATATGAAGTTCTTTGTGAATGGAGCTCTTCAAGCGAGAGAGCAAGGAAGCGAATTTCCTTTTGTTATCTTCGATAAAGATTCGGGGAAAATTGTGGGAAGCACTCGTTTCCTTAATATATCCATGCCAAACCGTAACTTGGAAATTGGTTGGACATGGCTGTCACCATCTGTTTGGCGAACTAGAATCAATACCGAATGTAAGTATCTTCTTTTGAAACACTGCTTTGAGACACTTGGGACAATTCGTGTTCAGTTGAAAACAGATAGTCGAAATGTGCGGTCTCAGCAGGCAATTGAACGGCTGGGTGCGGTGAAAGAAGGAGTGCTTCGGAATCATATGGTTATGCCTGACGGTTATCTAAGAGACTCTGTTTTTTACAGTGTAATCGACCAAGAATGGGTGCTAGTGAAGGACAAATTGGAGAGAATGCTTCGATAATCGAGTATGGGTGCAAGAATTTAAGATGGATCGCTGCAGCGGTCTTTTTTCTTGGTGAGTTATCGGTGCAGGGGGTTGAAGAACTATATACGAATTTCCAAATTATAGATTATAATAATATTGCAGTTATTGTTTGATTAAGGAGAAAGTACGAATGGCGTTAATAACCGTATTAAGACTAATTAGTTTTTTGTTGTTTATTATTTTTTTTATTTTGGGCTTATATGAAACTATTAAGGTGTACAAGCACTTCTATAAAGAAACTAAAAAGAGAAAAGTGCTTAAAGAGGAATATTATCAGAAAACTAAAAAGTTGTATTTTATAGAAGGTAAAAATAAAATCCACGCTATAAAAAAAGATGGCGAAATACTTTTTAGTTGGGATACCTTTACTGATTTCTTAAAAGATGAATTAAAATTTTCTGAATCAATTATGAAAGAAGAAATTCCAGATGATTGGTGGAGTTAATTGACATTTCTTCTTCAGCTAACGGAGGCTTGAGTTGAAGATGGAGTTGCGGCGGCATCTCCTTTTTTTATATTAACGAACAGAATATTTC
>NZ_JBALNF010000094.1:16071-16421 GCF_036962465.1 Neobacillus vireti | reverse complement strand
TCATTTAATTTTTACCATTGTAGCTAAAAGTTTATTCCCAAGGATTAAACTTTTTAGATTGGTTCGATTCAATGCATTTCAATTCTTCCTCTACTTCCTTTACAAGGCTTTTTTCTTATATGGATTTCAATTCATTTATGAAAATAAAAAGAGACTACTGAGTACATTATTGGATAATGAAACAAAATAAAAAGAGCATAAAGATCCTTAATGAAAATAAATAGATTTATTTCAAAATGTATGCTACAATGGTTGTACCATTTGAATTACTTTTTGTTTTCATGTGCCCCACTCATTCCTGAGTGGGGTTTTTGTTTGTTTTTTTTCAAAAAAATAAAAAAACAGACTCT
>NZ_JBALNF010000094.1:0-16007 GCF_036962465.1 Neobacillus vireti | reverse complement strand
TAAGCTTTACGAACGTTAGAAGCTTGTGGTCCGCGTTGGCCTTGTTCTACATCAAAAGTTACTGCTTGACCTTCGTCTAAAGATTTAAAACCTTCGCCTTGGATTGCTGAGAAGTGTACGAATACATCGTCTCCACCTTCGCGCTCGATGAATCCGAAACCTTTTTCTGCATTAAACCATTTAACTTTACCGTTTTCCATTTGTATTTCCTCCTGCTGTGTGCCATGCACACAATATGTTACTATCCTTGCACTCAGTGATCATCAAGACGAAAAGTTAATCTTATACTATCCTTTACACCGAACAAAAATAATTCTTATTCATATTAACATCCTTCAAAATGAATTGCAAGTATGTTAAAAAGGGAATAACAAAAATCAGACGGAGTTATGCTAAACTCCGTCTGATTATATCTAATATTCCTGATAGGCTCGTTTCAGATATACTACTTGCTCCACTGCTCGTTGTAATACTTCCGCCGGCGTTATCTCCACCAGACCCTGATGTGGTTCTTGTAATCGATATAGGTGCAATCGTAACCGCCCCGCCAAAGTTTACAATCCCCCCTGAAATAGTCCCAATCGTAATTCCATCTCGGTTGACCGCCGTCAAGCTAACACTCCTCCCTTCCTTATTTTCATTATATGTACAAGGTACAGTGCTTGTTTAAGCATCTTCATTAAATCTTGTAAAAAAACTAAAGCGTGCCTTAAATCAGTACAAAGGTACCATGGTTCTAGTTTGTCACGATTCAATTTTTATGAGGATTCGTTACCAAAGTGTGGAATGTTGAAGAATGGTCACAAATGACAATTTAAGTTCCTATACCTGTTCCCTGTCACTTAAAGGAGTTTTTCTTGTCGGAACTGGCATTTTTCCGTATTTCCCAATATTTTACTATATGTAAAATCGATTAAAACTAATAGAACAAATAGATTAAATGAATTTATCCAACAAAGTTCTTTCTTTATAATGAGAAAGTCATGAAGAATTAACTATATACTAAGAGGTGCGGACATTTATGAAGAAATGGTTATCTGTGTTATTATTAGCTTTGCTGGTTTTCTCCTTAGCTGCATGCGGTGCGCAAAAGGACAATCAAGCAAGTGATACAAAAAAAGATTCAACTAATACAAAAGAAGTTTTCAAAATTGGTGCTATACCTGACCAAAATGCTGCTGATCTTGATAAAGGGATGACAGCAGTTGCAAAATATTTAAGTGAAAAAACGGGCATGAAGGTAGAGTTTGTTCCATCTGTTGACTACGCTGCCCTTGTAACAGGGTTTCAGCGCGGCGAAATTCATATGGCTTGGTTTGGTGGTTTAACAAGTGTTCAAGCAGTAAGCCTTGTACCCGGTGCAGAATCTTTCGCACAACGACCAAGAGATGCTGAATTTCACTCTGTATTCATTACTCAACCAAATTCAGGGATTACAAAACTTGAAGATTTAAAAGGGAAATCATTCACATTCGGCAGCGAAAGCTCAACTTCTGGACACTTAATGCCACGTTATTACTTAACAGAGGCTGGAATTGATGCTAGCAAAGACTTTGATGGAAAACCAAACTTCTCTGGCTCACACGATACCACTTATAAATTAGTAGAATCAGGTGCATTCAAAGCGGGTGCACTAAACGAAGCAGTCTGGGAAGCAGCTGTAAAAGATAAAAAAGTAGATACAAACAAAGTAAAAGTATTCTATACAACTCCTTCTTTCTATGACTATAACTGGACAATCAACAGCAATGTTGACGATGTCTTTGGAAATGGTGCTAAAAAGAAAGTGGAAGATGCCATCCTATCCATTACAACAGACCAAAAAGAAATTACCGATTTCTTCCAAACCGATAAATTTATTCAAACAAAAAATGATAATTATCAAAAGATCCAAAAGGTAGCAAAAGAACTAAACATCATTAAGTAGTAGGTGTCAGAGAAATGTCTTCAAAACATATGATTGAAGCGAAAAAATTAACAAAACACTTCGAGCGGAAGATAGCCCTATCTTCCCTTTCTTTTACGATTAAACAAGGTGAATTAGTGGCATTAATTGGGCCAAGTGGAGCGGGTAAAACCACTCTGCTTAATTCTATTGCCGGGCTTGTGCCCATTTCAGGGGGGGACCTGCTCATTGATGGTCAGCCCCTTTCTGCTTTTAAAAATGGAAAAGTGTTTGCCAAAAAAGTGGGTGTTATCCGTCAGCAATTCGATTTAATTGGACCGCTGGCGGTCATCCATAATGTTCTTGCCGGAAAACTTTCAGAATGGGGAACATTTAAAGCTCTTTTCTCCCTCTTAATCCCTCAGGAGAAAGAGGTAGCGATTCGAGCGTTAGAACGCGTCGGACTTCACGATAAGGCCTTTGAAATTACCTCCACATTATCAGGCGGAGAACAGCAGCGTGTGGCCATGGCAAGGTTAATGGTCCAAAAGCCAGAAATCATCCTAGCCGACGAACCGGTCGCATCATTAGATCCGGCGAGAGCAGATGACATTTTATCCATGCTGACAAAGTTTGTCACAGAGGAAAACCAGACTTTAATTACCAGCCTCCACTCGGTTGAATATGCTAGAAAATATTTTACAAGAATCATATCGATGAAAAATGGTGAGATCTTTTTTGATTTGCCCGCCGAACAAGTAACCGATGCCCTCTTAGCTGAGTTATACCAATTACAAAGCGGTGGTCCCCTATGAAAGTAACCCGCTTATTTCGATTGCATAATCGCTTTCTCCTTTCACTCCTGTTGGCAGCTATTTTTGTATGGAGTCTTTTTTCGATTCGGTGGAATGCGGACTTATTTCATTCCGGCGGGATTCCAACCCTATGGCAAATCGTTGAAGGTCTAGTTCATCCGGACCTATCCTCAGATGTTCTCCTGCTTGGATTGGAATCTGCGTGGATTACATTGGCATATGCCGTTGCCGGGATGGCCTTGGCGATTATATATGCTTTTATTGTCGGGATTCTAGCATCAGGTGTTTTAACATCGACAAAAACTTCGAAATTGGTTTCAAAGGTGTTTTTTAGAGGTATTTTAGGATTTACGCGCTCAATTCATGAACTTATTTGGGCCTGGCTATTTGTGGCGGCAGTGGGCCTTTCCCCTTATGCAGCCATTTTTGCCCTCGCAATCCCCTACGGTGGTATTTTGGGCCGGATTTTCGCAGATATGTTAAATGATGTCTCAGAGGAACCGATTAAAGCCTTAAAAACATCAGGGGCTTCTAAGTTACAAATTCTAATTTATGGCTACCTGCCATTGATTTGGGCGGATATGATTAGCTATACGATGTACCGCTTTGAATGTGCAATTCGTTCTTCCGCCATTATGAGCTTCATCGGGCTTGGCGGCCTGGGGTACCAAATCCAGCTGTCCCTGCAGGACTTAAAGTACGATCGAGTTTGGTCCTTTGTGTTTTTTCTGATCGCACTAGTCATTTTTGTCGATTTATGGAGTAATTTTGTCAGAAGAGCCTTAACTGAACGAAAAAAACAGCGAGGTTTTAGTCCTGGCTGGAGATCCGTCTTTTTTACATTACTACTTATCATTGCTTCCTGGGTATACATCAAAACAAGCGAAAATGCCCCATTTTTCGAGCTGTTTTCTTATCGCAATATCGAAGCGGCGAAAAGATTTTTCGGCGGGCTTATTGGGATCGGTGTTGACCATCCAGCCTTCCTTGATGGCAAAAGCTGGTCCGCTGCCTTCAAGCTTACGCTTGAAACACTGGAAATGAGTATTATGGCTATCGGGTTTGCCACCATTACCGCCTTTATTACGGTCGTGCCGGCAGCACGGAACATCGCAAACGGCAAATTAACCGGGGATAAAAAATGGTATCATTGGCTGCTATTCGGTGTGGTGCGGCTCGCTTATATTTTTTCCAGGGCAGTTCCTGAACTTGTTTGGGCGATGATGATTATCTTTATCTTTAAACCGGGTTTATTACCCGGCGCAATTGCCTTAGCTCTGCATAATTTTGGAATCCTAGGAAAGCTATGGGCTGAAGTAATTGAAGACATGGACTCCCGCCCTATTCGTAATTTAGCATCAGCGGGTGCCTCTAAAACAATATCCTTTTTTTATGGAATCCTGCCGATTGTGATGCCTAGATTTCTTACCTACATCCTTTATCGCTGGGAAGTGATTATGAGAACAACTATTGTTGTAGGGTTTGTTGGTGCTGGTGGATTAGGAATGGACTTTAAGCTTGCGATGAGCTTCTTCAATTACACGCAAATTACCTTACTTCTCTTCTGTTATATGATTCTCGTTGTTATAGCGGATTTTGCCTCAGAAAGCACTCGGAAAGCTGTTAAATAAAGAAAAAGCACATTTCATAGAGATGTGCTTTTTCTTTGCTATCAAAAACTATATGTTTGCTATTAAATTGCTAGCTTTTTGTTAGCACGCTGTTTCATATGATTAGCCAAGCTTTTCATCAAAATCATTCGGCTATTGTATTAACAGACTGTAAGTTGTATACAATTTCCTAACAAGGAAATAGTGGGATATAAATGCTTGTTTTCAAACATTCCTTTGCTATACTCTAAAATAGAATGACTTTTAATCATCGGGGGTGAAAACTTTGCAAACAAAGAGGGCTTTACCTATATTATTTTTAGTTATGTTTTTAGTCATGGTTGGTTTCGGGATCATCATTCCGGTCTTACCTTTTTACGCGCAGGAAATTGGTGCTACCCCAACGGAACTTGGATTATTAATGGCAGTTTATTCGCTTATGCAGCTTATTTTTGCCCCAATATGGGGACAGGTATCTGACAAGATCGGGCGAAAGCCGGTGATGATGCTTGGAATCGCTGGACTGGCACTCTCCTTCTTCATCCAGGCTATTTCCACGCAATTGTGGATGTTATTTGCCGCGAGAATACTCGGCGGGATTTTATCCTCGGCGAATATGCCAACCGCGATGGCCTATGTAGCTGATATTACGACTGAGGAAAACCGTGGGAAGGGAATGGGAATCATCGGGGCAGCGACAGGACTTGGCTTTGTTTTTGGGCCGGCAATAGGCGGCATCTTTTCAAAAATCAGCTTAAATATGCCTTTTTATCTGGCAAGTGGATCTTCGTTTATCACCCTAGTGCTTGTATTTATTTTATTAAAAGAATCCAAACAGGATGGGAGCGAAACGGGACAAAAGAGACCCGCTTTCTGGAAGGCGCTTAATGGTCCCGCCTCGATTCTGTTTTTCATTCAGTTTTTAATTTCACTCTCCCTTTCAGGGCTTGAAGCGACCTTTGCTTATTTTGCCGCTAAAAAAGCAGGTTTGGATTCCATCCAGCTTGGTTATATTTTCATGATTATGGGCTTCGGAAGTGCACTTGTTCAAGGGGGATTGGTTGGCAGATTAACAAAGAGATTTGGTGAGAGAGCTGTGATACAAGGCGGGATGATGGTTTCGGCGATTGGATTCGCGCTCATCTTACTTATTAATAGTTTTACAACTGCTGCTATCTTTTTAACTATTTTTGGGTTAGGTAATGGTGTCATCCGGCCAAGTGTCTCTTCCTTATTGACGAAATTATCGACAGCAGGTCATGGCCGGTCTACAGGCTTGTTATCGTCATTTGATTCACTGGGCAGGATTATTGGACCACCATTAGGCGGATGGCTATTTTCGCTAACCATGGGACTGCCATACATTTCGGGAGTCGTGATTACATTCGCCGCCTTTGTGTTATTTCTTATCTTCCGACCTCAGGTGAATCCTGCTAAAATAACCAATCGCTAATTTATCAGGCATATGTTGATGGGACATGCATAAAATGGGTTTGAGGATTCAATAAAAATGAGGAGCATATACATGAATAGAAAAACCCTGATCAGTGTTTTTTTCGTTGTGATTCTCTTAGGCTTTTCAGCTTATCTTGATTCACCATACTCATTCTTGAATAAAGACTATGCCTATTCAAACGATCAGCCCGCAGCTGCCATTCCAGTAGAAGTGAAACCATCAACGAACGTCCCGGAAACAGAAGAACGACTTGTGAAACGTAAAAAAGAGAATGGGTATATTTTAGAGACATATGAGGAATATGAAGTCTATAAAGACAAAGATGGTCATATTTTAAAAAGTGAACCGACTGGCCAAACTGATACCCTTAAATATTGGGACTATAGCAAGAGTAAAGGAATTAGTAAAGACCGCTAGTGATAATGCAGCGGTCTTTTTGTTATGTAAGCAATATCATTGTCACCAGAACCTGTTCCTTAGTATCTCCAAATTCAGCGCGCCGAAAGTGCTTGCAAATAATCAAATGAATAGTTTGCCATTGTTTGGATATCGCTGTACTTGGACCTTTTATCTGTTTTCATAACGACAGAGATGACTTCCTTATCCCCCTTTTTTAAATATTCAACTAGTGTATGTTGTGCGGCATCTGTAAAACCTGGTTTCCCTGCAATAGCGTACGGCATGTTATGAAGCAGCGTATGGATTGTTTTTTCTTGCCTGCTGGTTCTTATTTGCGTCGTTTGTGTAGACAAAACTTTCAGCACGTTAGGATGCGCAATCGCCTCTTTGGTGATGAGCGCCATATCATAGGGAGTTGTGTAATGGGATGGATGATGGAGTCCATTTGCTGTTACGAAATGAGTGTTTTTAAGCCCCCATTGTTTCACGGTTTGATTCATGAGTTCTGCAAATCCGGCTTCGCTGCCAGCCACATTTTCAGCAATCGCAACGGCGACATCATTTGCACTTAACAGTAATAACGCCTTCATTGCGTCTTGTTTTGAAATCATTTCTCCTTCTGTAAGTCCAAAACATAGGCATTCTTGTTGTGCCGCATGCCGGCTAACGGTTAACTTTTCCCCATCTTCCAACCGTTCATCCAAAATAGTCGCAGTTAACACTTTCGTCATACTGGCAGGATAGGCTTTTGAGTGGGCATTCTTGTTGTATAGAATCTCGCCTGTCACGGCATCGATGGCGACTCCATACTCTCCCACAATGCTGGGTGGTACCGCCTCCGCCGTACTCACCTTCTGCGACAACCCATTCAGGATGAAAAGGATTAGACCGGTTGCTACAACGAACTTCCTGATGTTGACCATGATGTTCCTCCAGTTTTACTAGCCTTATGTTCGTAAATTAATAAGATTTTCTTTTTTCACCAAATAAACAACCCCACATACAAGGCACTAAGCAGCGAAACGGCAATCCCGCTCACTAAAAGCTTCCATACATTTTTTCCGATGATTCTAGACTTTTCATCGCCCATGATGGAGGAAATGGCTCCGTAAATCATACCCACCGTGCTAAAATTAGCAAAGGAAGTCAAAAACGTTGTAGCCACTGCAACTGTATGACGTGGTAAGGAAGCAAGATGTTTCTTAAGATCAAGCATCGCGACAAATTCGTTTGTCGCTAGTTTTGTTCCCATCAACTGAGCAACATACATGGCATCATGGCCTGACAATCCTAGAAGAAAAGCAAAAGGACTAAAAATAACGGAAAAAATCTTTTGGATAGTAAGCCCATGTACAAAAAAGCCTAGTATTCCATTAACGCAGGCGGTTAACGCTACGTAACCCACTACCATTGCCATTATGACAATAACCATGCGAATTCCGACAAGCATACTGTTAGAAATAGTGGAGAAGAAATCTTTTCGTTCATTTTTAGAAGGTACATAGACGATGTCATCTTCTTTACTGACATCAATAGGATTTAACAAACTTGCCAGCAATAAAGCATTTAGGCAATTTAACGGAATAGCAGCAAAAACATAAGTACCAGGAACCATACTTAGGTACGCGCCGATGATCGACCCGCTAATGCTGCTCATGCTCATGATTCCAAACGTAAGGAGACGGTTTTCCTTCAACACGATGAGCTGTTGACGAATGACAGCCAATGCCTCGGTATTACCAAGGAACATCATCTGTAAAGAAAAGAAGCTTTCCAACTTAGGCAAACCTGACACCTTTGAGATTACCCATCCTACTTTATCGATAATCCAGATTAAGATCCCAAAGTATGTAAGAATGTCAAAGAAGGTAATGATAAAAATAATCGGCATTAAGGCACTAAAGAAGAAATCAACCGAGGGGTTCGCCATTGCAGATGGGAAAACAAAAGAAATCCCCTCATTTGCACAGGAAATGAGAAACGTAAAAAACGAGGCAATTTGATTGATGATCCAGGTTCCGATTTTAGTTGCAAGCATAAACCAGGTAATCAGCAATTCGATAACAATTAAACTAATAATCGAACG
This sequence comes from Neobacillus vireti, assembly GCF_036962465.1. GTDB lineage: Bacteria > Bacillota > Bacilli > Bacillales > Cytobacillaceae > Neobacillus > Neobacillus vireti_B. Next base: position 7,756 of record NZ_JBALNF010000094.1, on the reverse strand, counting down.
CCATTTTACTTTTTTCTTATTAGGTGAGCAAAGGAAAACCAGACCTAAAACAACCAGAACCCCTAGTATATTCATTAGAAAAAGCATGCAATCGCCCCCTGTGATCGGGCTTTCCAGTAACAGAAAGTCCTCAGTTCACTCTCAGTACTAGATTTGAGAATGAAAATAATCTGTATCTAAGTAAATAGTCTGCATGTTTTTTCCTAGTTTATTCACATTTCCGAGTAGCCGACCGGCACCTATTGCCATCACCTTTTATGCCAAAACAAAAAATACTTCCAACCTATAAAATCATGGGTTGGAAGTATTTTAAAAATCGATTCTGAATGGTTTCATTTTCTCCTAATTAAATCTTCTCTGTAAAATACCGTCTTACCCGCCACAACTGTTTTCACGGCTTTTGCTGCCAGCATCTCTTCGGATGTTCCCGCAAATAAATCCCGATCAAAGATGGAGAAGTCGGCTGCATATCCAGGTTTAATAAGCCCGCGTTCGTGTTCTTTACAAATGGCTTTTGCACTTCCAATGGTATAAAGTTGAATAGCTTGGAAGCGGGACAGCTTTTCTTCTGGAAGGTATCCATCATGTTCTGCGTATGGTTTTTTTCGCTCTACTGCAGCATAGATAGAATATAAAGGATTGATATCCTCTATTGGTGCATCTGTTCCTGCCGCACACATTATGCCTCGGTCCAATAGTTTTTTCCAAGCGTAAGACCATTCCAACCGGTCTTCACCCAGTCGATTTATGACCCATGGGAAATCAGAAGGAACAAATGCTGGTTGAAGGTCTAACACAACGGGTAACTTTTCCATTCTTTCAACTAAGTCTTCGCGCAAAACACAACAATGAATCAGTCGGTCTCTTTTACCATTTGTTATGGGATATTTTTCAAGGGCACTAAGAACTTGTTCTGCTCCTGCGTCGCCAATCATATGTACCGCCACAGCTTCATCATACTGACGGGCCATTTTCACTAGTGCTTCTAATTCATCATCTGTATAAATGAATAAGCCGCGTTTTTCCGGTTGATCAGTATATGGTTGAGATAATGCCGCTGTAGCGCCTCCTAATGCACCATCAACAAAAATTTTCATGGCCCCTGGTTCAATAAAGGGCTCGTCAAATGAAACATTTGCTCTCATCATTTCTTCAAACACAGCATTATGTCGAAGCAGTGTGACTCTAAAGTGATGTTTTTCCCCTACTACCCGTTGGAAAGCGGTTAACGGATTCGTAAACTCTCCAAAGTAGCTCATATCTTCGGTATGTCCTCCAGTTAAACCATATGACAACATCTGATCAACCGCCAGATTAAGAGAATCGGTTAACGAATCTATGTACACTTGGCCCTTTCTTGGAATCGCTTCTGTCACAGCATTGGCTGCCTGGTCATATAACAAACCATTTAACTTACCATCCTTATCCCGGCCGATTTCACCGCCTGCTCGGGATTCACTTTCTTCATAAATACTGCCTGCTTCAAGTGCTGCTGTATTGGCCAAGATCACATGATGACAAATTCTTGTTAACAGAATAGGTTCCCTGCGAATGTCATTGAGTTCTTGAATCGTCGGTATCCGTTTATCCGCAAAATTATTTTCATTCCATCCTTCACCAAATAGCCACTGATCGGTAGGTGTGTTTTTTGCAGCCTCTTTCACCATTTCAAGCATTTCTTCTGCGGAAGTCGCCTTCGATAAATCTAGCCGAATTAATTTCTCCCCTTGAAAAATCATATGCAGATGGCTATCAACGAAACCTGGATACATGGCGGCACCTTCCAAGTGAATCAGCTCATCTGCCTGATTTTTGAGATCATCAAAATTACCTGTGGCGATAATTTTGTCTTCGTCCGTAAGAACCGCTTCTACCATTTCCTTTTCCTTTTCCATTGTGTAAATTGTTCCGCCAAACCATAGTTTTTTCATACTAGTGGTCCTCTCTTTTCATCATGTATTAGATATAACCCCCAATATCAAGCCGTAACCAAAAGCTGTCCTGTAAACATTAACTCTTTTTCAGAATATATTATTTAATCTTAAAAATAAACATAAGCAAACCATAATAAAAAAGGATCGCTTTGATCCTATTTTAATAGATTACTTTTTCTTTCCAGTGTTTTCTATTTGATCCTTACGGCTGGCAGCTTTCTCTCTTGCTGCTTGTGAAACTTGTTTTCCATGGTTGGTTGTGGTTGTGGTTGTGGTTGTCGTTGTTTTAGTTGTTGATGTTGATTGTGAGCTTTTCGGTAAGGTCGTGGTAGATGTTTTTGTGCTAGTCGTTCCGGATATAGTCGGTTTCTGATTCGTTGAAATATTTGTAACTGGTGTTGGTGTTTTGGCAGTCGATGAAGCAACAGTTATTTTCGTTGCATTCGTTTGAATCGGTGCCGTTGTCTTACTATTCTTGTTAATTGCTCCTAAATGAACAATCTTATGAGATACCGTGGTGTCCACGTCTTTTCTATCCGTTGTTGGTGCCAGAACTGGAGCCTCCACCGTATATTTTACTTGGCTGACTTCTTGACCAACAGTCTTTTGTGCTTGGACCATTGCCGTTTTTTCTTTAGGGCTATTGCTATCATCTGTTTTTTGATCATCGGATAAAGGTAAATGATTAATTTGTGTTGATGGTTTAATAGATTGATCGCTTAACAAGGTGTTGGTGACAGAAAACGTAACGGATCCCACTAACACCATAGTTAGGGCTCCTATAATTCGTTTGTTCATCTTTTTCCCCTTTTTTAGTTTATGCAAGATTCAATACAATTTTCGACCAATGCCTATTAATATATGGGGGTAACTTACGAGTTTCTTGGTTAATCATAGAGCAATTAAGACCATAAAACCCAAAAATTTACTCCACTCCCATGTTATAATCTTAAAAACATTCCAGACTACCCCCAAAATCCTTTCATGACTGCCTAACCTTTTGTTGTTGGCAGTCTATTTTTGTCGAAAACTGTAGAATAAGTTAAACAATATCTTTATCAATAAAACGCTAATTTAAAAAAACCACACCTATAAGGAGGAATCATGGTGAATCGAGTTTTTAGGTGGATGGTTCGTTCATTTTTTGCACCTGTTACTGGGAATAGAGGAGCAATTGCGAGTTCACTCGGATTCTTATTGGCATTTTTGCCTATATACAGTCTAAGGATTCCATTATTGCTAGTTCTTTCACTTTTGTTTCGTCTTAATATAATCTCCCTATTCCTTGGAACGTTAATAACCATTTTTATTCCCACTATTCGAGAGTTGCCTTTCTTGAAACTACCTGTGTTAAAGAGTTACAATTTAACACCAATCTTGGGTGGAGTAATTGGACTAGTTTGCTATATTGTCTTCCATTGGTTTTACAATCTGGGTCTAAAAAAAGGAGAACGGAATCAAGAACATGTTTTTCTTGATCCTGCAAAAAGACGCTGGTCGGTTATTAAACGAATGAGCGCAGGCTTTACGGTATTAATCGTTTTTGTTTCATTTATTTTTATGGAAAGCCTTTATACTGACCCGTCGTTTCCTAAGCTTCAGTTAGCTAAAAGCGAAGCAACGAACGGGATTCAACCGATAAATCAAAGTTTCAGTCAAGAACAGCTTGCTTCCCAACTTCAACGGGAGAATCCAAGCCCTATCGTTCAAACAAATCTAAGGAACAAAAATCAACTTTCTGGAAACCAAGAGGTTTTTGGTTTCTACGTAAATTGGGACGAAAACAGCAAAAAATCTTTTGAAAAAAATATCAATTCGATTACAACCTTAGTGCCGGAGTGGATGCAGCTTACTCCCGCTTTAACCTTTACTAGCAGTGCTGATTCATCTATTATTACTAAAGCAAAAGAACATAAGCTAAAGATTCTACCAGTAATTAATAATTTTATAAATAATAAATGGGACGGAGCAACTCTCCACCGATTATTTACTAATCCTGTTGCGGAAGATCTTTTTATTAAAGATTTGTTAGCATACGTGAGAACTAATGACTTTGCTGGGATCAATATAGACTTCGAAAATGTTAGTCAAGATGACAAAACCCATTTGACTAGCTTTACTAAAAAAGTTTCCGAGCAATTCCATCAACAAGGTCTCATGGTAACCATCGACGTCCCGCCAGGTAACAATGCTTTTGATTATGCTTCATTAGCAAATGATGTTGACCGGATGTTTGTCATGCTATACGACCAGCACAATTCAACAAGTACACCTGGACCTGTCGCCCCATTAAATTGGGTAAAAGATAGCTTGAACCAAATCAATATACCTTCCCAAAAATTGATTGTGGGTTTGGGAAGCTACGGGTATGACTGGGAAGAAAACTCCAAGAAGCCTGCTGAAACGGTAACTTTCGGGGATATCATGAATCTTGGAATCGGTACGAATCTTCAAATCCATTGGAATAAGCAGGCAGGCAACCCTTATTTGCGTTACAAAAGAAACGGAAAAAACCATGTTGTTTGGTTCTTAGATGCCGCTACATTTTATAATCAAATGAAAACAGCCATCGCTGGTGGTTCAAAAGGAATCGCGGTTTGGCGCCTCGGATCTGAAGATCCTTCTATCTGGAACTATATTAATAAATCAAAGGCAACCGACAATCCATCCAATGCCCTTAAAACTTTAATCAGTCCTTCACCTGTTCACTATTCAGGTTCGGGAGAAATTTTAAAAGTTATTTCTCAATCTAAAAAAGGGAAAAGAACTATTCAAATGGATTCACAAGGTCTCATCCAAGATGAAACCTATACAAAATTACCAAAACCTTTTGAGGTAGTTCGATATGGAAAACCAAAAATGAAAGAAATGGTCCTTACTTTTGATGACGGACCGGATCCAGTCTATACACCACAAATATTGGACATTTTAAACAAATATCATATAAAAGGTTCCTTCTTTATGGTTGGAAAGAATGCTTTACAGCATCCAGAACTGGTAAAAAGAATTTATAGCGAAGGTCATGAAATCGGCAGTCATACCTTTTCCCATCCTAATGTTGCATCTACCACTCCATTGCAAACAAAATTGGAGTTAAATGCCAATCAGCGTTTAGTTCAGGAAATTACCGGACATTCGATGACCCTATTCCGCCCTCCGTATGTGGCCGATGCGGAACCAACCACCACGAACGAACTGCTCCCTATTATCCGGGCACAGGATATGGGATATACGATGGTTGGTGAATTAATAGACACGGACGATTGGCAAAGACCTTCTAGTAATCAAATTGTGAAGCGGGTGTTAGAGCAGCTTCCAGAAGGAAATGTGATTTTGTTCCACGATTCTGGTGGTGACCGCTCTAATACTGTAAAGGCTTTGCCAATTATAATTAAAGAACTAAAAAAACGCGGCTACAGCTTTACCACCATTGGTCATTTGATCGAAAAAAAGGATAGTCAGATTATGCCCTCTGCTAGTCATGACAGCTCTTATTTGATCTATGACAAAGCGGTATTTAAGCTCATCCAGGGCTGGCGTTTTGGTTTAACGATTCTTTTCTACTCGGCTATAATCATAGGGATTTTGCGTCTGGCGCTTTTTATCTTCCTATCTAAAAAGCAGGTTAAAGAGTACAAAGAGACAGTAATTGACCCTAACTTTACACCTTTTGTCAGTGTCGTGATCGCTGCCTATAACGAGGAAAAAGTAATTTGCAAAACAATTGATTCTATTTTATCCAGTGATTACCCGACTTTTGAGGTGTTGATTATCGACGATGGTTCAACGGATGATACGGCAAGTGTTCTTCAAAACACTTACGCAAACCACCCATTAGTCAGATTAATTAAGAAATCCAATGGAGGAAAATCTTCCGCTGTTAATCTAGGTTTCAAGGAAGCAATTGGAGAAATAGTCGTTGCACTTGACGCTGATACACTCATAGCTGAAAATGCGATCACCCTGCTTGTTAACCATTTTAAAAATGAAGATGTAGCGGCTGTCTCTGGCAATGTTAAAGTTGGCAATAAAGGAAACCTCCTTACAAACTGGCAGCATATCGAATATGTGACAGGCTTTAACCTAGAAAGAAGGGCTTTCGCCGTTCTTAATTGTATTACAGTGGTACCTGGTGCGATTGGTGCATGGAAAAGGACAGCGGTAATCGAGGCAGGGTACTTTCAAGAAGATACACTGGCAGAAGATACCGATATCACTCTTACTCTTTTAAGCCTAGGGAAAAAAATTGAATTTGAAGAAAAGGCTTATGCCTTTACAGAAGTTCCGGAAGATATTAAAAGTCTAGCAAAACAACGATACCGGTGGGTTTATGGTACATTACAATGTCTATGGAAACATCGCGGATCCTTATTTAATAAAAAACATCCCTCACTAGGATATATTGGGCTGCCGAATATGTGGATATTCCAATATATATATCAAACCATATCACCTATTGCAGATATACTGTTTCTCATCGCTCTTTTTAGCGGAAACGCTGGAAAAGCAGTCATAGGGTTTACCCTATTATATTTGCTTGATTTTGTTACATCTTTATATGCGTTTCGTCTGGAGAAAGAAAGCCCTAGACCACTGGGTTCCTTATTTTTACAGCGAATCTTGTACAAACAGCTTATGACCTATGTGGTGATAAAATCCATCTTCTCTGCAATAAAGGGAGTAACTGTTGGTTGGAATAAACTTAAACGAAACGGTAATGTTACGCAGGAAATCTATATGGAGAATGTTAAGGAAAATATGTAAAAAAATAGCCGCAGTCTTTCTCATCCGAGAAAGGCTTTTTTTATATCTCATTATCCTTTGGATGTTTAAGTAATATAAATAATTAAAAATGAGGTTAGTATTTTTAAATTTAATAAACGGGTATAAAGTACCGTTAAATAACAAAAATTAACTTATATTGGGCTAATGAAAGGATAGATAAGGGAGAACATTTCTACATACTTTAATTTAGCCGCAGGTGGTGTATGAATTGGGTTTTCTTAGCAGATTATTTGGTCAGGGAACCAAGGAGGAAAAGACTATGGCAAATGAAAAGTTAAACATTGGAATTATTTTAGGAAGCACACGTCAAGGGCGTGTAAGTCCACAAGTAGGCGAATGGGTGAAAGGAATAGCCGATAAACGTGGAGATGCAAATTACGAAATCGTCGATATTAAAGATTTTGACTTACCATTCTTAGGCACCACTGATGGTTCTGAGCCTGGGTTGGGAAGATGGAATGAGAAGCTTACTAGCTTAGACGGATTTGTGTTTATTGTCGCAGAATACAACCATAGTATTACAGGGGCATTAAAGAATGCTCTTGATTGTGCGCGTGAGGCTTGGAACAACAAAGCGGCTGGCATTGTCAGCTATGGTTCTACCGGCGGAGCGAGAGCCGCTGAGCACTTACGTGGAATTTGCGGAGAATTAAGTATTGCCGATGTCAGGGTCCACCCAACCTTATCTTTATTTACTGATTTTGAAAATGGTACTGATTTCAAACCACAGGATTTACACTTAAACAATGTGAATGCCATGCTCGACCAAGTTCTTGCTTGGAGCGGTGCATTAAAAAATGTACGCTAATAACAAAATAGGAGCAGCATTCTCTTGAATGTAAGTATGAATTAGCAAAAAAACGCTTGGGAACCCGAGCGTTTTTTTGCCTGTCGGAAAACTTATTTTAATTTAGCCAGCTGCTGTCCGAACTTCCCTCGGCTTCGGACACCACTGAAGTCATTTAACCAGATGCTGTCCGAACTCGCTTTAGCTTCGGACAGGACCGAAGTCATTTAACCAACTGCTGTCCGAACTT
>NZ_JBALNF010000093.1:0-18964 GCF_036962465.1 Neobacillus vireti | reverse complement strand
AAGCCCAGAAAATGCTTTGGACACTTTCAGAACGTCGATGGCCCGTTTTTTCCAATTGAATATCTTTCGTATAGGCAACGCCCATTGCCGCTGCTAAAGTAGGATCCTCACCATAGGTCTCTCCTTGTCTACCCATTCTTGAATCTCTGGATATATCTAACACCGGTGCAAAGACTTGTGTAATGCCAACCGCGCGCTCCTGCCTGCCAACAATTTTCCCGATTTCTTTCTCTAATTCAGGATCCCAAGAAGAGGCTCTTCCAATCCCTGAAGGAAAGCTGTTTATACAAGTGTTTCGTACTCACATATCCAATCCTTATCTAAAAGAAGATAAGGTTATAACAGCTAAGACCTAGTGGGAGTTAGAATAAAAAGTAAAAACTCAAAAGCAACGGTGGAAAGAAAAAGAGTTGAAAGTTAAAGAGCAGACAGAAGTTGAGAAGATGAAAGAAATGGCAATTGCTGATACCAAAGATGCTTTGGAGCATATTGATGAATACCGGAATCTACTCCACTTCTCATTACATCGGAAGTACGCTCTAGACTGGGACAAGCTATATAACAAGGATTCTTACCAAGACGAGGAACACAAATTAGAAACATTTATCGAACTTGTAAATGTTCCAAAGGAAGATAAATTTATTGAGTTTTTTTTCTCCTCTGTAACGAATAAGAGGCTTGCAAAGCAGAAAGAGGCAGAAAGGCAATATCATAATGCCTATTCTGATTATCATAATGCCAAAAACAAATTTTTAAATGAACAAAAGGAGATAAATGAATCGGTCGATCAATTTAAGCATGCCTATGAAGAATCAATTCCTCCATTTGTAGAGAGATACTTCGGAGCTGTGATTAATCATCCACCTACCCAAAGGGATAAGAAAAAAATATTTATGTTCAATATGTATCAGATGCAAAAGCTTTGGTCATTGATTTTGATTTACCTGATTCCAAAAAAGTTCCGGATATCATTGAATATAAATTTGTACAAGCCCGTAAAGAAATCATACCTAGAACTATGAAGAAAAAAGAGTTCGAGGAACACTATGAGGATATCATCTACCAATTAACACTTAGAAACATATTCGAGTGTTTTAGTTCTGATTATGCAAGTACGACCGAGCTCATCGTTTTTAATGGATGGATACATGGTGTTGATACTTCAACTGGTCAAGATTTTCATACTTGCATTGTAAGCCTACAAGCAACAAGAAGCGAAGTTTTTCCTTAAACCTTGAAAAAGTCGTTCCAAAGGACTGTTTCCGAAATCTGAAAGGGTTAAATGCTGGTGCCTTATATCAGTTAGCACCTGTACGACCGATCATGGAACTTAACCGTGATGATAAACGGTTTGTGGAATCAAAAGAAATACTAGCCGAAATTAACTCTATTCCTAATTTAGCAGCAATGCCATGGGAGGATTTTGAACATTTAGTAAGGGAACTGTTTGAAAAATATTTTGCCACTGTTGGCGCAGAAGTAAAAGTAACTAAAGCAAGCAGGGATGGAGGTATTGACGCAGTGGCTTTTGACCCTGATCCCATCCGAGGGGGTAAATTCATCATACAAGCAAAGCGATACAACCAAGTGGTTCCAATCTCCGCAGTCAGAGAGTTAAATGGGATAAAGGGAGATGAAGGAGCGGTTAAAGGAATCATAGTTATTATGGAAATGATTCCAGGGAGTTTGCCAAGGGAAAGCCACTGACTCTTTTGGATGGTGCCAATTTGATTCAAATGTTTAAAGATTACGGCTATAATGTTCGGATCGAATTGAAGAAAAATGATAAAGCAAATTATTGCATCCTTAAATCAAATAAAAAAATAATGAAGAAACCACCAGATGATAAATACGATGCTTTCTTCATTATTTTATTTATGCTTTCATGAAAAACAATTGGCTAATTCCCCAGCAAAATACTTCTTTTCACTTGCAGAGGACAGTTTATTGCCTTTCTAAGTTTTTTTCAACTTTTATCAATAGCAAGACCCTATTTTTTCGAAATATCGGTAATGGTTACAGATTGAAGGTTACGATAATAGCCGAAAATATGCCGAAAAACTCAATAAAATCCTATTTTTTTATTTGAACTGGATTGATTTTTATTAATTAAAGATCTTGATAAATAAACATTTTGTAGTGAATAATGCCCACAGTATACCCATTTTCATACTATTTCCTAAACTGTAGGTCGGAGGTTCGAATCCTCTTCGGGACGTACAAAACAAAAGCCTTGATTTTTCAACGCTTTTTATTTTTATTTAAAATATGCAAATGTAGTTTTTGCAGAAAACGTGTCATAAGAATTCCAGTCTGTCATGAAAAGCCTTCAAATCCAAACTCGCCACGGAACTCAATTTACCTCCTAATAATCCATTAATAAAAAAGATGACCAAGTACCTCATACAATTAAGAGATGGTAAAAGATAGCATATCCAGTGAACCTTCTCCCTCAAACTGAAAGAAAATAGGAAAAACCTCCATGTTGGTAGTAAAAGTATTCTCGCAAACGACCCATTCATTTGTGCTAATATTAACTGGAATTTCTGCAACCGGAGAGCCTTCCTCTTCTAAAAGGACATTTATTTTCCCTATAACATTCCCACGAATTTTAATAGCAATCTTTCTCGCATCAGGAATCTTAAAATACTTAAATCCTACTAAACATCCATTTTTTATTTCAGCAATATGTTGCACTGGATATTCAAAACCAGTGACTTCTTCTTGTGTCATGTAAGGAGCAGTAAATGGATTACGTACTCTATTTACCCTTTCATTCATAAGATTGCATGCAATATATGCCAGATACTCACCTTTCTCGGAAAGAGGACCGCCATTTAGCCCACAACTTGTGCTTTCCACTTGTCTTATGCTTCCATCTGTTTGAATGGTTATAGGCTCAGCTACAGCCTGTCTCGAAAAGTATGTCCGATTTGTATTCCGATGATTAAATACATAATAATTCCCATTAATACATTCAATGCTTCCATGATTATTGCCAATAAATGATACTGCGTTGCTCGGAGGGCGGTCATTTAGTCCAATGTCACTAGATGAATGCAAGCGTCCCCGATACACAAAATCCCGGTTCGGATATTTACTTGTACAATAATTCAATCCTGTAATATCGGTAGAAAAATAGATAAAGTAATAGAGACCGTTAATTTTACGTATTGAGGAACCTTCAAAAAAATTAGGTTTCGCTCGGTCCTCATCTGCAACCATTATGATCGTAGGCTCTGTCAGAAGTGTAAGCATATCTGCGTCCAGTTCCCGAACAAAAGCACCAACAACTGGATGGCCGAACTGTTCATTACTTTTTTGACCAGAGCCTGAGTAAAGGTAAATCTTTCCGTCATCATCTACCAGCACCGCTGGATCAAATTCGAAATAATCGGCCTTATGACTGCCGGCAACATGGCCATTGGTATACCTTACGTCTCCGTAATATTCATATTGCCCCGCAGGTTCATCACACACAGCAACGGAAATAATACTGGAATCAGCTACAGAATAATATAAGTAATAACGTCCGTCTGGACCTTTTGCTACATCAGGAGCATATAGATATCCTGTTCCGATCTTATAGGGGTGTTGTTCTTTTCGATAAATGACTCCTTCATATTTCCAGTCAGTAAGGTCTTCTACCGGAGCAGACCAACATACATAGTCCTCCTCACAATAATCAGTACCTCCAAAACGGTCATGACTTCCAAAAATATAGAGTCGGTTATTGAAAACATGCGCCTCTCCGTCAGGAATATATTCATAGCCCGGGAGAAAAGGATTAAAAACTTGTTTTTTCATCATAATCATTTCCTTTATTGGATTTTGTACTATTGCCCACCAAATCGCTTAGCAATATATTGAAAAACAAAAGAGGATGGTGTCATCCTCTTTTGTTTTTTGAATTACTCTGGAATTTCACTAGCTAATATGAACAGGTCTTGCACTACTCAAATTAATCCTAGCTGTTTCATTCCATGTTTCATCATAAAGTGCGAAGGAAGCTCGTGCTGCATAAGTAGTAGAACCGTCATTGACTATGTCTGCATGAATAGTTAACATTGAGTCTTCATATGATGAATCAAACTATGTATTTACCCATAAGTCTCTAAATCTTAGTGGTTCATCAGCAGTAAGATAGACATCACGGAAAATTCCATGTAATCTCCATTGATCCTGGTCCTCTAGGTAGGAACCATCACTCCACTTGAAAACTTGTACAGCGATTATCTCTTTAAGCAATCTATTAATATCAGTGGTTGTACGCGTAAAAATAAACACTTTAACGTATTGATAGTGTTTATTTTTACATATTAAGTTAAATCTTAGCCGGCATTCAAAATTTCAAGTAGTTCTTCCAGCTTTTCCTTTGGAAAACCTCCATGCGCTTCAACAATTCTTAGTTTAAGGCTGTGTAATAATGAATCCATGTCCATTCCAAATGGTGCATCAGAATCTCCTCCGAATCCCATTCCTGTTAATAGCTGTGAAACTAGTTTAGCACCGGCTGGTTCTTCCCTAATGTCACCAAGTGTCGAATCCAAGGTGTACTTTTTCTTTAAAGGAACTTGTGATATTACATGAATCGTTTCACTTAGTAATATTTCTTGGGAAGACTTCCCTATTAGAATTTCAAAATCCCCAGTTTCTACATACCAATCCTTTAAGTCAACATGATAATAAGCGAACGCTCTTTTTCCTAATGTAAAAGTTACTAGTTTTTCTTCTCCAGGATCAAGTGCGATTTTCTCAAAACCTTTCAATTCCTTAACTGGTCTAATGACGCTGCTGTCAATATCTTTTACATATAGTTGCACAATTTCTTTTCCAAATCGATTGCCTGTATTTTTTATTTTTACCGTTACTGTCACTTCTTCTGTATCCAACATCTCCTTTTTATCCAGATGCATATCTGAATACTCGAAGGTAGTATAGGAAAGTCCATGTCCAAATGGAAATAGAGTATTTATATTCACTTTGTCATAATACCTGTATCCGACAAATAAGCCTTCTCTATACTCAACTTTATCCCTTTCACCTGGGAAATTGATAAAAGATGGAGTATGGTTTAGTTTTTCTGGGAAAGTTTCAGCAAGTTTCCCAGATGGGATTCTATCACCAAATAGTAGATCGGCTACTGCTCCAGCCATACCTTGTCCGCCCAAATAGGCTTCCAATATTCCCTTTACTTTATTTACCCATGGCATTTCGACTGCAGATCCGTTTAATACAACAATTATTGTATTTGTTTGAACTTCGACAATTGCCTCAATAAGAGCATTCTGATTGTCGGGAAGTCTTAAGTGCTTTCTATCAACTCCTTCCGCATCATATTTTTCCGGCAATCCAACAAATAAAATGGCAAAATCTGATTTACTAGCTGCCTCTTGTGCTTTTCTGATGATTTGCTCGTTGATCTCATCACTATTCAGGGAGTAACCTTCAGCATAAAGGAACTGAGCTTCCTTAGCAGCCTTCTCCATTTCATCATATGGGATATCCAATTTTGTCGGGTTTACCCTTGAACTTCCTGCCCCTTGATATCTTGGTAGTTTAGCAAAAGCGCCAATGACCGCAATTTTCCCCTTCTTCTCAAGTGGAAGAATATGATTTTCGTTTTTTAAGAGCACCATACTCTCAGCTGCCACTTCTCTGGCTAGTTTATGGTGGGCACTTTTATCATAGGTAGCATTTTTCCTCTTGCTGTCTAATGCTTTAATAGTGATATTTAAGATTCTTTCCACTGCAGTATCTAAAACTTCTATTGACAGTGAACCGCTTAGTACAGCATTAATAATTTTCTCAGTCCCTACTCCATTGCTTGAAGGCATCTCGAGATCCAGTCCCGCTAACAGCGCAGCATCTCTTTCACTTACAGCACCCCAGTCAGAAACGACGAATCCTTCAAAGCCCCATTCTTCCCGAAGAACCTCAGTTAATAACTTTCTGTTTTCTGAACAAAATTGACCATTAATCTTGTTATAGGCTGACATGACTGTCCATGGTTCAGCTTCCATGATTGCCCCTTCAAAACTTGCCAGATATATCTCCCTTAAGGTTCTCTCATCTATAATCGCGTCAATATTAAATCTTTTGGTTTCCTGGTTATTTGCGGCAAAATGTTTAAGTGACGTACCTACACCCTGACTTTGAACACCCTGAATATGCTTTTTCGTAAGCTCAGAAGATAAAAAGGGATCCTCAGAGAAATATTCAAAGTTTCTTCCGCAAAGAGGTGATCTCTTTATATTGGTACCAGGTCCGAGTAGAATCTGTACCCCTTCAGCCTGGCACTCTTCCCCAAGGGCTATCCCTACTTTTTCTATTAGCTCTCTGTTCCAGGAACTAGCAAGTCCTGCTGCGGAAGGAAAGCAGGTTGCTGGTGCACTTTGATTCAATCCCATGTGATCCTCGGCACCCGTCTGCTTTCTTAGACCATGCGGTCCATCAGTCATCATCATAGATGGAATCCCATGTTCAGGAATGGCTTTTGTATTCCAAGCACTTACTCCTGAACATAAGCTTGCTTTCTCTTCCAAAGTCATTTTGGTAATGATTTTTTTAATGTCTCTGTTCATACGAATTTACCTCTCTCAATACCTATTACAGGTCATATTTGGCTGGTGCAGCTGGTGCATAAATTGTTTCCTTTTAAAATGAAGTAGCTTATTTTTATTTTTTAGACTGAAGGTTAGAAAACGTTTACCTTAAAAAGATTATAGTTCTTTCTTTATTTTAAATATGGTATGATTAACAGAAAAAATGTAATATTCACAGGTTATTTATCTTACTTTATTGTTTTGTTGGAGGTTCATATGAAGTTGCATTTACAAAAAGATTTGGAATATATTTGCGATCAGTCTTTTAACATATTTAAAATTCCTGTGTATTTAGTAGATAAGCATGGAAAAATAGTTTTTGAACCTTCTATAAATTATTGGAACCGCCACCCACTTTATTCAAAAGATGCTATATTACAACAACTATCTTCAGAAAATCATACACTTCCAAAACCTATATTTAGTGAAGTTGCTTATTTTGAAAACTTCTTTTCTATTAACATAGTCTATGGAGATCAATCTAACGGTAAAATCATTGTTGGGCCTGTCCTTTTTACCAAGGTACTAGAAGAATCCATTATAGGGGTCATCAATGATCTGGGATTAAAAATAAGTACGGAGGAAATGGAGTATTACTATCGTTCACTGCCTGTTGTCAGCCAATTGGATTTTATTCATATGAGTCTTGCCCTCTACTACATGCTCTATCAACAAAAATTGGACGTAGTAGATATTCATCAAACGAATCTAACAAGGGAGAAGACGCCTTCTCAAATTGAACAGCCAGACATATACCTTTCTGAACAGCGTCAAAAAGCAACGGATGGTAGAGATTTATTATCTGAAAAGCGATTGTTCCAGTATATAAAAGAAGGCAAGAAAGAAGAGCTTAAAGCCATACGATCTCAGCTGAATGAGTCAGAAAAAGGGGTGTTATCTAAATCAAGTTATTTACGAAACGTAAAGAACTTAGTCATCTCTGGAATCACACTTGCTACAAGAGCAGCCATCGATGGTGGTCTAAACCCTGAAGTTGCCTTTACCTTGAGTGATTTATATATCCAAAAACTTGAAGAATTAAACAATAGTAAGGATATCAAGCAATTAACAGACTCAGCCTTTTTGGAGTTTACCGAACGAGTTGAAAAAGGAAAGAAACATAGGTATTCAAAACCAATAAACGTGTGCCAAAATTATATATTTACCCATCTATATGACGATATCGCAGTCACTCACCTTGCTGACTTAGTGGAAATGAATCCAAATTATCTATCTAATCTGTTTAAAAAAGAGGTAGGGCAGTCAATCATTGAGTATATCCACTTGTCAAAGGTAGATGAAGCGAAAAATTTGATTACCTATACAAACCATTCTTTAAGTGAGATTTCGAGTCTTTTAAACTTCCATGATCAAAGTTACTTTTCAAAAGTATTTAAAAAATGTGCAGGAGTCACTCCTAATCAATATAAAAAGGGAATGGTTGAAAGTAAGGAAAGATAAGCGTTGGATAAAGACGCTCATCTTTTCCTTTTTCATACATCAATATATTTAAAAGTTGACTTTATTAAGAGAAAGTCAGCTTTGTTAATTAATCAGAAATGCAAATTCTATTTCCTATTAATAAAACAAATGACACCTATATCGTGTTCCTTAGGATAAGGAACACGATATAGGTGTCTTTATTATGGCTTATTTTCCTTCAGTATTTTTTCTGCGTTCTTCCAGTTCCTTCGCAATTTGAGCTTGCTTATCCTCAGTAAGGTCAAACCAGATTACAGATAATGTAAGGATAGAAACTACAGCAGGTATAATACTCATTAGCACTTTAAGTCCAAATAATGTTTCACTGCTTTGTTCCACACCCGCTGTATACCCAAATACTGCTAGAGCACCTGCAGTAATGGCACCAGCTAAAGCTGTTGCAAGCGTTTGTAAAAACCCTTGAAAAGAACCCATAAATGCATTTACGTTCAATTTTGTCTTCCATTCCGTATAATCCATTGCCGCCGGCATCATGGTAGCTTGGGCAGGTGTAGAAAGTCCGGCAAAAAAACTTATTATAACACTTAGAACCATAAACAAAATAATACCGTTGGATGATGGCGGAAGGGCTATAATCGCTGCAGAGCCTACAATTCCTACGATAGCACCTATCACTAAATTTTTCTTAATACCAATCCATTTCGTAACTTTTGAACTAAAAGCTACTCCAATCATCGTAGGAAGAAGCATAACCATACCAGAAATGGCGAGTAGCCCCTCATTATGGAAGTAATATTTAAAATAATAAATACTTGCACCAGAGCGAATACCATTCATTAAATTTATGCCCAATACAAACAAGTAAACAATAATGGCAGTTTTATTTGTAAAGACAGCCACAAACATCTCTTTTAAAGAAGGACCCTTTTCATTTTTTGCCGGCTGTATAACATATCTTTCTTTTATTTTAAACTGTTGATAGATGGCAATGAAAATACTTAAACCAGCGAATAATCCCATAATGAGAGAGAATCCTCTGGCATCATTTCCTCCACCCAAAGCTTTATAAAGTGGTTGTACAGCTACTTGCGCTAGTATAGCCCCTATCATAATGACAAAATAGCTCATTTGCCCCATTGAGATCCGGTCATCAATTCTTTTTGTCATTGCAGGTCCCAGTGCTCCGCCAGGTCCTTGTCCGATAGCCATAAATATACTATATATAGCATAAGTAATCGTAGCATACACGATATTTCCATTCTCACCTAGGTCAAAGTTCGTAAACGCCAACCAGCCAAAAAGACCCATGCCTAAACCAATCGCGATTACCCATGGCTTGTATTTTCCCCATGGTGTAGTTACCCTATCCACGAGAATTCCAAAAGCAGGTGCTAAAAATGCGTCGACTATCCTTGTAACCAAGAACAACCCTGCTACATAGGCCGGACTAATTTTCATGATATCAGTATAGAAAAATAGAAGGAATAATTGAATCATTTGACTGTGAAACGTTCCTGTACCGCCATTGATGACAGCCGGAAGTTTCTCGTTAAACTTTAGTTTTCGTTCCTCAACCTCAACAACATCTACGTTTATAACTTTTTCAGGTGTACTCATCGCTTTTCCTCTCTCCTTGGAAATTCTATTAATATTTGTTTTTTAGTAAACCACTACTTTAACCGTACTGTGCCATCATAGCTCCCCTTTCTTATTTTTCGTTACGTGATGTTCCTCCTAGAACAAATCGGAAAGCGTTTACTTAAACTGATTATAGTTCTTTCGCTTCATAAAAATATGGTATGATTGACAGAAAAAATGTAAATTTCACAGGTGATTTTTAAACATTATAATTTATCCACGTATTCACTAATTTATAAAGATAAAAAAGATGGCTCCTGTTAACAGAAGCCATCTTTTTTATTTACTATTCCACCACTTTTAATTTATTATTGAAGGTATTTAGATAATAGTTAGCTTTACAACTAGACACTACATCCCCTATCGCACAGCTATCCATCCTCCCTGTAATTGCGGCGCCTACCCCTGCTACAGCATCTTCTACTACCAGACACATATCGGGTGATATGTTTAAGTATTCTGCTGCCTTTAGAAATACTTCCGGATTGGGTTTTGAAGTGCTGATATTATTACCATCAGAGATCGCATCAAAAAAGTTACCTAATCCAAAATAAATTTTGCATTTTTACTAGAAGATCCAATTGCTAATTTATGACCCATGTTTATTAACTCAACTAAAGTATTTTTTACTTCTTCCGTTAGATCTTTTCCGACATATTTTTTAATAGGTTTTTATAAAGCTCATTTTTTCTTCGACAAACATGGCTTTTTCTTCTTCTGACATGACACCAAGATAGTTTTCAAGGATGATGTTAAAGCTCTCCATCCTGCTACCCCGCGTAAACGGTTGTTAATTTTTTCATCAAATTGAATATTCAATTTGTCGTCGGCAATCTCTTTCCGTGCTATATAATGATACTGATCTGTATGACAAACGACTCCATCTAAATCAAAAATGATTGCACTATATTTCATCTTACTTTCCTCCATAATAAAGGGTGAAATTCTCAGGGAGATTCACCAATTTATATCAAATTAATATTTTGTATCTTCCCGGCCACAGAAGGCATCTAATGGATTCTTGCCCTTAAACTCCGAACGTCCCACTAATTTATCTATTAAACTCTCAAGCACTTATTAGATAACAGCAATTTCACAAAAATAATCCCGGATTTCTGCTCTTCCTTAAAGCGGAAATCCGGGAGTTTAAGTTGAAACAAATTATTAAAAGAGCTATTAAGATGCATTTTCAAACTGACTATTATAAAGCTCAGCATAGAAACCATTTCTCTCCAGTAATTCTTCGTGATTACACTTTTAGTAATGTCTCCATCCTTCATAACAAGGATTAAGTCCTCATTTTTGATTGTCGAAAGTCTATGGGCAATGATAAATGATGTTTTTCCGACTGTTAATTTATCCATTGCCTGCTGAATTAGTAGCTCTATTCGAGTATCCCAGAACTTGTCGCCTCATCTAAAATCAGTAATGGTTTATTATCAACCATCGCTCGTGCAACGGTAATAAGTTGTTTTTGCCCAGCTGAAAGATTTGCTTTATCATCCAGAATTGTATCATAACCCATTGGCAAGGTTTTAATGAAATGGTGTAGCCCACTGATTTGCAAGCAGAAACTACTTCTTCATCACTTACACCATGACTGGAAAAAACATTATTTTCACGAATGGTTCCTTCGAATAGCCAGGTGTCTTGTAATACCATACTCAATAAATCATGAATGTTTTCCCGAGTTAATTGATGAATGGGAACACTATTAATCAAAATTTCACCACCATTGTATTCATAGAAACGCATCAGCAGGTTAACCAATGTTGTCTTCCCTGCACCTGTAGGCCCAACGATTGCCACTTTCTCTCCTGCTTTTAAATTGCCATCTTCAATCCGAACTGATTTGCCGAAAATTTGCCGAAAAACTCAGTAAAACCATATTAAATTTATTTAACAGTATTTATTTTATTTAACAAAAAGGCTTGGTAAATTAGCATTTCGAGTATAGCGATCTTTACTCCATCCTGAAAATAAGAAAATGGAGTCACCGTATGGATCCAAGTCAAAAGAATCTTGAACAAGCAGTTGTAACAAAGACGAAAGTACCTAGCCAAAAGAGAAACTTAAACTGGCTGGATAAACTTATTCGTTCAAAAAATATTGAGCCGTTGGATACAAACCGGAAAGTAGTTTTTTCATGGAGTATTTGGGGGTGTGCTCTAGGTTATTTCCTTTTGGTGGGGATTCAATACTCAATAATGACATGGGTACCTACTTATTTGGTGATGTTAAAGGGTTTTCTACCATGAAAATGGGATTTGTCGCATCAGCACCTTGGATCGGCGCGGTAATTGGAAATATCTTTGGAGGATGGTTATCAGATAATATTTTTGAAAAACGCCGTAAACCCAACATGCTTTTAACTGCTGTCACCACTGTAATCATGATGTATTCACTTTTATTTGCGCCTAATAATAGCTTTGTACTTGGTGCTCTGCTTTTAGTCACAGGTATTATGTTAAACATTGGATATTCCACCTTTTTAGTCTATCCTATGGGAATTGCATCAAAAGACAAGGTTTCCTTTGCAGCTTCTATAGTTAACACTGCAGGATCCCTCGGTGGTGCATTTGCTCCATTTCTAATAGGTGTACTCTTGGATAAATTTGATTGGAATATAGTGTTTTTATTCTTTGCTGGAAGCGCATTACTTACTCTTTTCATTGTATTTTCTATGATTGAACCAAAGACTGAGGAAGCAAAATAAAGAGAGATTTAATTAAATGGAAGCGTTTCTACAATTAGTAGAAGCGCTTTTTTTATGCTAATGGGATCAGGTTGAACAGTAGCGAGTTTTCTTTTAATTAGCCATTCCTTTTTCAACTAATGTGCCAGTTTGTTTAAGTCGAATATCAACTTTATAATTATTCTCATGTGACTTTTCATTCACAAAATGGATTGATAGAAAATCATTTTTTGGCAATTTTACATCTTGTTCAAAGTGATTTTCAAATTCCTTAACGGCTTCTTCAACAGATTTATATCCAACTTGAGTGAACATTTCCTCAATGGATGGAGGAGTATCATTTGAACTTGCAAAGGCTATCTCATTAGTTGGTACAAAATAAGCAATACAGAGTATTAAACTAATAAATTTAATTCTTTTATTCAATGTTCCACGCACCCTCTTTATCCTTTTAATAAGTATTCTTCTCCATTTATGAAAGATTATTTATCGTGACTTATGTAACTAACCCCCCTTTAGTACAATAAGAAAAAGGATCGACATAGTCATCCCGCAAAGCGAGGGATGAGAATATCTATAACACGCATGTCATACATTTAGAGGGGAAAGGGGTTGAAAAGCGAAATGATTGCCGCATGGATTTGCGCTGTGATTGGCGGAATTTATTCAGGAATCTACTATGGTCAGGTTCCAAGTGCAACGGATGTATTCACCGGTTTCATCGCCGGCATTTTGATTGACTTTTATTTCATTTATAGAAAGAAAAACGGGTCAGAAGGCTGATCCGTTTTTGCTTTTAATAAAAAAACCTCCATTTGGGTTAGGCTGAATTGTTGAAGCAGGGTATTTCCAATAGAATAGACATTATTGAACTCATCCATTATCCCCCCTTAAAATTCAAAGTTTTCCATTTATCACATGATATAACCAATCGTTACATCTACATCTATTATATTTATCTTCTGTATTTGATTATGGTAATTTTATTGGAAAATTTGTATTCTGTTTTTGCAACAAATAAAAAAGCCGACTTATTATTATATAAGTCAGCCTTTGTTTGATCTGATTTTTTAAGGTAATACTACTTTACTGGAATTTCGAGTGAGACGGTTTTTAGACCATCGATGTTAACAGTTAATACAGACGTTCCAGATTCATAGCCACCGCGGATAATTGCAAGTAGTCTTCCTTTATAAGAAGTAAACTCCCCTGACTTGTAGTTTTCAGTCGTTTGTGGTTTACCAGTCCCAAATGCTTCAAGGGTTGCTGCACCTTCTACATGGGCAGTTGTTTTTAATTCAGCTGTTGGTACCAATCTACCATTCTCATCTATTACTTCTATAACCGCATGAACTAATGACTGACCATCTGCCACAAGTTCCATCTTATCCGGGAGAATACGAATCCCAGCAGGCTTTCCTGCGGTCACCAATAAGTCAGATGAAACCTTTTCTCCTTTAGTAAAACTAATAGCTTCTAATGTTCCTGGCTCATAGGTAAGTTCAAATTGTGCAGTTAGACGGTTTTCTTTACCTGCTGGCTTTCGACCTAGACTTTTTCCGTTCAGGATTAATTCCACTTCTTCTGCAGCTGAATAAATTTCAACCATTACTGGTTTTCCTTCATATCCTGTCCAACTCCATGCATTTTCGCAATCTGGCCATCCCCACCGGCCTAAAACCTCAAACTTCCCATTATTTTTTGGATTTTTGGATGCAATGAAGGTCTCATCAGACCCCCATAAGATCCGCCTGTAAGCAAGTTGCGGCCGCTCAAAGCCGCAAAGGTCAATATCAGCTGCTCCAGATAGACGATATGGATATTCCACAACATGGCTCTTATTTAATGCAGTGGCAGCCTCTTCTTCACTGTCATAATAGTCTTGTCTACCAAGACCTGCTTCACCAATATAGTCATAACTAGTCCAAACGAAATCACCAATTACATGTGAAAAACGTTCTACATCGTTCCAGTAGTCAAACATTTCTATCGGTCTACTTTCTGTACCGCAAATTACACGGTTAGGATACGTATTGATTGCATCTTTATACTGATAATTAAGATAGTTATATCCGACAACATCTAATGGAGTAACAAATGCCTCCGTATAATCTCCCCAAATACTCTTACCGAAATTCCCATCTATATTAATAATATTGCCGCCATTTTTCTGTGAATTCTCCATTAACTCTTGGAAGAATTTCAATTGATCATCGTCTTCAAGTCCATTAAAGAAAGATGGTAGGGAGTTTGTTATTGGACGGGTCGGATCTAGCGCACGTACAAATCCAGCAAGCTTTGCCGCCCAATGATAGCCATTCGATAAGCCACCACGCTCAGGAACCTCGTTACCTGTAGACCACATGATAACGCTTGGGTGATTACGGTCACGCAAGATAAATGCTTCCATATCAACCTTCCAGTCTTGTTCAAAATACTGGCTATAATCATGGGTGCTCTTCTCCATGGTCCATACATCAAATGCCTCGTTTATCACCAGCAACCCTAACCGGTCACATGCATCCAGCATATCCCTCGACATCGGATTGTGAGCAAAACGAATGGCATTAAAGCCGTTATCTTTATGAATTTTCATTCTACGGAATTCACTGTCCTTAAACGATGCAGCTCCTAGAATACCATTGTCATGATGGACACAGCCTCCTTTCAGTTTAATGGTTCGGCCATTCAGCATGAAACCGTTTATGGTGTCAACAGAAATAGTCCTGATTCCAAAAATTGTACTATCGTTATCAATAATAGTGTGTTTGTCTGATAATTGAGCAGTAATTTTATATAGATTAGGAGAATCTATATCCCAGATGTCAGCATTTTCCACTGGGATTTTCACCTGTGCTAGGGACTTTTCCCATGCAGGAACATAAACCTTTACCCTTCCGTTACCCGCTTCAGTGCCACAGAAATCTTTTTCTATTTTGATATCAATCCACAAATTCCTATCTTCACCTGTATGATTTTCGACCGTCGTTTCAACAACTACAAAAGCTGTCCCATTAATCACATGAGAGGTATGAGCGTAAATCCCCCAGGGGGCAATGTGTACTTTTGGAGAGGTAAGCAGATCAACATGACGATAGATACCTGCCCCAGAATACCAACGTGAATTAGGCTGTGCGCCGTTATTGACTGTAACTGCCAGTCGATTCTTTTTACCCGGCTTAATATAAGGAGTAAGGTCAGCATGAAACGGTGAATAACCGTAATGATGGCTTGCCACAACATTTCCATTTAAAATCACTGTTGGGTTCATGTACACTCCGTCAAATTCAACTAAAACTCTTTTCCCTTCAAAATCTTCAGGAATATCAAGAATCTTTGTGTACGTCCCTACTCCCCCACCATAATAACCTGTGTGTTGCTCACCCGGTGCCTCCGGATATGTTTCACTTTCGATTAAAAAGTCATGCGGCAGGTTAACCGTCTTTCCTGGCTGGCCATATCCCGGTATCATGAAAGGCTTACCATTAATAAATTCCCAAGCTTTATCAATATTCTTTCTTAACATATAAAACTCAACTCCTGGTCTAAAGATCTATTAAAAAAGGAAACATTCAACCTTTTTCCCTCGAATGTCGCCTTTCTATAAAATTAATCTGATCTATTTATTATTCCTCTCCGCTAACTCTTTCACAATCTGCGGATATTTTTCATCGAGATCATATTTACGTAAAAGCAAATACGTAATTATAAAAAATGCTAATGGCAAATATATAGTCAACTCCAAAATACTAGTAATCGCAGAATCTGATTGTGTTGCCATTGCACCATCATAGTTTCCAAATGCAAGAATCCAACCAATCGAAGCTGCTGCTAAACCGCCTCCAATTTTTGAACCAAAGCTGTTTGCGCTGTTCACCATTCCTACCAATCTCTTACCAGTTTTCCATTCACCATACAACAGTGTTATTTACTAATACACCACCGACTGCCATCATTGGAATCGTAGCAAATGTCGCAATTCCTCGTTTAGTGGTTAGTTGGTTAAAAACGACACAAAAAACAGCCCTACGCTCCATCCACTCTAACACTCTTGATATGAACCATCTCCACTTGCGTTTTGCATTTTTCCATTTCGCTCTAGTACTTTACTCTTTAGCATAATTCAAGTTTCGAAAACATATCACTCATGGACATCCTTGTGTCAATAGAATCATAGACTCGAATTTCTTTACCATCAGGGTTTGCCGAATAGCTCATGTCATCATTGATGATAGGCGCTTTCTCCATATGCCAACAGACACGATCTTCACCCTGAAGGAGAACAGATACAGTCGGATTATCACCAAGACACCAACTTTCCCCATGTGGAAAATCCCTTTTTTCACTTCCAGGAAATCCAAATACCCTGTCACGGAAGGAAAGCATTTGTTCACATAGATAACGTCCTATTTCTCCGCATGGCTTAACATATTTCATCAATTCGGCGAGGGATATTTCCATCGTTTTGTACGTAGCCTTTGGTACCTGCCAAATCTTTATTGGACTTGCAAAAAGAATCCGTGCTGCTTCTACATCCTGCTGTAGATTAAACTCAAAGCCACCGTCCGGATAATCGCCTCCGCCAATCCAGATTGCAGTCAATCGATCCGCAATCTTTGGCTCTTTCAAATATGCAATTGCAAGATCGGTCGTGCAGCCTAAGAGAGCTACATAAAGAGGTCTATCGTCTTCTTTCATCGCTTCCTTAATAATAAAATCTGCCCCTTCACTTTCTGGAAGTTTGTTTTTGTCAGTAATCTCGTAGCTACTACCTCTGTAAAGCGGAATATCTTCAATTTCTGCAAGCTCCAATAGCTTGTGGCCTTCATTATAGCTTAATTCCATAGTTGTCCCTCTTGCGGCTATAGTGTCACGAGTCAACACTTCCACCTCTTCAAGACTAATTCCTTTTTGTTTAGCAAATTGTGGAAGCATTGAGGACATCCACTCAAAATGACCTGCAATTATACCCTTTACATCTATATATGGCGTTAACAGATGATGCATAATTGCAAAATGATCATCCGCCTCATTCTTCACATCAGAGTGTATGATTACTCGCTTTTGTTTATTTTCTGGTACTGAAAATCCTAGTTTGTTTAATACTTCTTGTCGCTTCATTCAACGTCCTCCTAGTTTAGTATCAGAGTTATTACCATCTTACTTTTGACATTGAAGGTAATCCATTTATTATAAAGTGATGCATACAATAAGAGAGTAAGAGTTAACTGAAACGTATTTAACATGATTAGGCAGTTTTAATATCATATACACCACGTATACGTTTACAATTCTAGTATTAATATCCACAAAAAAGCACATTATTTAACTAATACAGCAAATACTGAATCCTTCCACCCTTGATAAAACTTATTCTTCAAATCACTATCCATTAACGGATGATATAATTCGTGTTCGGAATTTAGATGATAGATTTCAACAGCAGATTTCCAGATTCCTACTCCTAAGCCAGCTAAATAAACAGCTCCCATCGAAGCTAATTCTGCTACTCGGAAGCGTTTATTTCTGTTTCCAACATATCCGCTTGATACTGCATTAGGAATCGGTTACTGGTTGCTCCGCCATCCACATTTAAACTTTTTATGTGAATACTGGATTCGGTTTGCATCAATTCAACTACATCTTTAACTTGGTAAGCAATGCTTTCTAATGCTGCCCGCACAATATGCGCTTTACCTGTATTTCGACTCATTCCTAAAATCGCAGCGCGAGTATAAGGATTCCAGTACGGAGCTCCTAAGCCGACAAAAGCAGGAACAAGGTAGACCCCTTGATTATCGGGTAAAGAGCTTGCTAATTCTTCAGCCTCATCAATCTGATCAATCAATTCCAACTGTTCTTTTAACCATTTGATCACATCTCCTGTACTATTAATAATCCCTTCGAGCACCTTTGCGAAAGGCGTGTTCGGGTCACCCTCACGATGGGAGGTCACCCTTATAGAAGGGAAGTAGGTACCAGGCGAACCAAGGAGACCTTGAGGATCGTTCAATCCGAGTAAATATGTATAGTCCTCCCACCAATTTTTGTATTGGTTTTATCCACAATGACACCCGCTAATAAATTGGTAATACCATCTAATAGTTTAGTAGCCATTAACAGTGTTCCTACTAAAGCAGCCGGTATTTTTAATGTATCAGTACAATAAATCGATAGAAATCCTAAAATTAACACATTGCCCGATATTGATAGTGCGTGGCTTTGCCAGGCAAACATTCTCCAAGCCCCAACATTGTCCTTGGATGCTTTTTTCACGGGGACTTGTTCTACGACTACTTCTGCTTCCATGAGATAACCTCCATATGAATTTAAATTTTTTTCTCCCTTTTAATAAAATAGGGTCCCCTTTGAATTAGTTAAATTAAGATAATAGCGTTTTTTTATTTACCAAAGACCTTAAAAGATTAAATATTTACTCGTTCTATAGTCTCACCTCCTTTCATGTAAAGGTTTTCATTTCTTTTTTTGAAATTTAAATCTTATTATTATTTTTCCATATGAACACTTATCATGTATTTCAATTTTTCTATTTATTTTATAAAATTTCTACAATATTTAATGG
>NZ_JBALNF010000092.1:0-20714 GCF_036962465.1 Neobacillus vireti | reverse complement strand
CCATAAAGGTTAAACCTTCGAAGACGTTTTTTAATAGAATTCTCATAATACACTTTCACAAAGATTAAGGGGGAGTTTATCTTTGTTAAACCCAGCTTTTATTTTTGAGTAAATGAACAAACTTTAGAATGTAGAGTAAAAATAAAAAGAACCCTTGAGCCAGGGTTCTTTTTAAATGGACAATACAATAATAGATATAAGGAATAACATCATATGAATAACGGAGTATCTAAACATCCGTTTCGCCCAATGATCTTCGTTTTGTGTAGAAAATCCGCTTATAGATAAAATAATCCATCCGATATTTAAAAGTGTCATAAATCCGATGAAAAACATACTAAGAGATTTCATAAAGAATGGTATTGGAATCAAACAGATAAGATAAAATAAAAGGTGGATTTTTGTTTTCTTGATGCCTGATACAACAGGTAACATGGCGAATCCTGCCCGTTTGTAATCATCAAATCTTCGTATAGCGATAGCATAAGTATGAGGCATTTGCCAAATGAATATGATAAGTGCCATCATCATAGGAATAAGTTGAAAGCTGCTAGATACCACAGACCAACCAATTAAAGGTGTTACACATCCTGATACGGCACCAATAATTGTGTTCCATGAGTATTTTTGTTTGCTCCAAAATGTGTACAAAACCACATAAAAAAACCAACCAATGAATGAAAATAATAACACTTCGGCATTTGTAAAAAACAATATAATAAATCCTATTATGCTTGTTGTAACTCCTAAAGTTAAAACAAACTTCTTGCTGAACTCGCCAGTAGCACTCGGTCTATTTTTAGTTCGTTCCATTAATTTATCTAAATCGGTTTCGTACCAATTATTTAACATTAAAGCACCAGCTATGACAAAGGCACTTCCTATTAATGTAACAAGGAAAGAGGCAATATGTGCAGCAAGTGGAAGATGATTTATATGAGAAGATAAAAAATACCCTGCCAACACAGGAAGTACATTGATAACAAAGACTTTCCCTTTAATGAGGCTGATTATGTTTTTTAAGAAATTATTAGGTGTTTTTGTTTGGAATTGATTCATAGATGTTCCTCTCTCTTTCTATCCACCAGACTATTCATTTTAACACAAATATACCTCGAATGCTTATGGTTTATTTTTGAATTTCTAATACTACTTCAAGGTCTGTTGTCAGATACTTACTGCTTTTTTAATAGGTTCGATTTCTAGGCAGTCCCGCCAACATCGAGGATCCATATAAAAAAAAGACCAAGCAATGCTTGGTCTAGTAAAAAGGAGATATACATTAACGTAGATTTTAAGGAAAAGGGGAGCAAGCAAAACAGTAGAGATCAATTTTGACGGAACCATATTAAAAACTTTTTCTATTTTTATATGTCTTTCCAATCCAAATCTTTTATAAATTGTATGAATGCTCTTACCACATTCAATTCCAGAGATCTTTCATGATAATAAATCCAAGTTCTTCGCAATATAGGATTTCCTTTACTATCAATTAAATCAATTTTATTTAAATCCTCTATCCCGTTAAGTGTCCTGCTCGAGAGAATACCATAGCCTAATCCATTTTTAACCATTTCCTTGCAAGTATCCACTTGGTCGACTTCTATACTGACAAAAGCCGGTTGTGTGAAGTTTTCGGCCCACCAATTATCAATAACTGATTTTAATAAGTAGTCCCCTCTGTAATCGATTCTAGGAAGATGAGGAAGATTATCCATGACAATTACTTCTTTAGAGGTGATGCATATTGTCTCTTCAAATAATTGATGTTTCAATAAACCCCGACAACTGTAATCTCCCCGAACAAAGCCAATATGAACATCATTGTTATGCACAAGTTGAGAAACATCTTTGCTCCACCCTGTGATCACTTTGAATTCCACATGAGGATACTGTTGTTTAAATAATTTCAAAATATGAGCCAGTTTATAATTCGCGAAAAAATTAGATACTCCCAATTTTAGTATACCAGCCACTTCATTATCTATTTTACTGCCCATATTGAGCAGATTCTCTTTTATTTTTTGATAATGGGCAAGGGCCTCCTCCGCACATTGGGCAAGGTACTCTCCTTGCGGGGTAAAATGAATACCCCGACTTTCACGCGTTACGATTGTCGTCCCTAATTCCTTTTGCATATGCTTTAAACGATTGGTTAATGCAGGTTGTGTTATAAACAAAAGCTTGGCAGCTTTTGTTAAATTTTTTTCTCTATGAAGAACTTTCAGTATTTCCCAATCTCGGTATTCCATTGTTCACACCCTGTTTTTTGCGATATAAAGATTTCTTATAAGTAAATATAATTATTTGGTATTATATTTATTTCTATTATTGCATTATCCTTATTCGTAGGCAATCTATAATCCTATAAATGAAAGTACAAAACAAAGGAATAATAGATTAGATGTTAACTATATTGTAGGAAAAACATGCTATGTTCAATCATTAACAGAAATAATACTTAAAAACATAAAAAAGGGAAAAAGTGAGGAATTTTTAAATGTGGAATATCACTGTGTTTAATAATGGAAAAGATTTAAGAATGTATGAGTTTACCACTGAAAAAGAAGCAAAAAATTTTCTCGAAAGTATTCAAGGTAATAAGATTCTTACACAAATTGTTTACTTTAATGATCCATGTTTCGATTTAGCAGCTAATTGAATTCCCCCTAGTACCGGGTAAATGACATTTATATTTGTTGAGGGAGTTGGTTGGCATGGTAATGCAGTTATTACAAAAAACAAAGAAACTAGTACGTTATCAGAACCATAGCGGTAAAATATATTATGGAATTGTTGAGGATAATGAAATTTTACAATTGTCAAGTAGTTTTACTGAAATTGTAAACAATGAATTATATTATGATGGAATAAAAGTTAACTTTAATGATGTGAAAATTTTGGAGCCTGTAGCACCCTCAAAAGTAATTAATTTCGGCTGGACATATGCGGAACACGCGAAGGAGACTGGGGGAAAGGCAAATCTGAAAGAGCCATTTTTGTTCTTAAAGCCGACAACTTCATTGATTCCAAATGATGGGAATATTATTCTTCCGTCAAGTGATTTAACAAATCAGGTGGAGATGGAAGGGGAAGTAGCACTCATTATCGGCAAGCGAGGCAAAAATATAAAAGAAGAAGATGCATTGGATTATGTTTTTGGCTGTACCATATTTAATGACGTAACTGCAAGAGATCTTACAAAAATGGATCCCCAGTTTACACGCGGGAAAGGTTTTGACACTTTTGGCCCATTGGGTCCATGGATTGTGACAGGTCTAGATCCAACTAATTTACGAATAGTTACGACATTAAACGGAAAAGTCGTACAAAATGGTAATACGAATCAGATGTCACTGTCAATTCCTTTCCTGATCAGTTGGATTTCACAGATTATGACACTGGAGCCGGGTGATGTTTTGGCTACTGGTTCACCTTCCGGAAGTTGTCCAATGAAGTCAGGCGATATTGTAACTGTAGAAGTGGAGAATATTGGAAAACTAAGTAATTATGTATTATAGAACATACATGCTTTTGACCCCTATTCAATTTTAAGGTTAACCAGTTTCTCTGGTTAACCTATTCTATTGTACTGCGAGTTAAGGCTCTTGAACCCCACCTCAAAATGTCCCCCATTAGACCAATAGAATAAATATCGTAAAAGGTTACACGTGGGAATTTCTTACTTGTAATCTATTAATTTAATGTAATACTTTCTATTCTATAACTATCCGGCTGCCAAAATAAAGTAAGAAATAAATTATTTTTCGTTAATGGCAATCTGATATACTATATGGATATATTAAACTTTTATGTTGGAGTCGACCTGATGAAATTGCCAAACATCAAATTGAAATTATTCACCCAAATGGTATTGCTTATATCTTTGGTTATTTGTGCTACTTCCATCCTAGCAGCCATATTCTTCACAAGAATTATGGACGATCTTTCCACAACGTATCTCGGTCATGAAGCGATGTCCGTTGCAAAATTAGTTGCACAAGATGACAGGATTATCCGCGGTTTTAAAAACGATGACCCTTCAAAGGAAATTCAACCGATTGCCGAAAAGTTGAGAAAATTAACAGGTGCGAGTTATATCGTTATCGGAAATAAACAGGGAATCCGTTATTCCCACCCCATTCCGAAATATATTGGTAAATCAATGGGGACGAGCAATGAGCCTGTTTTTAAGCAGCATATTTCCGTTGTCTATGTTGGCGAAGGGATCTCGGGTCCTGCGATTAAAGCCAAAACCCCAATTATAGATGGAAAAGGGAACATAATTGGCGTTTCATCAGTGGGATTTTTAATGGTGGATGTAAAAAAAAGAATCTTAACCTATAAGGAAGAAATTTTTGGACTTGCTTTATGGCTGCTGTTAATTGGAGTGGCAGCTTCATTTTTCATTGCAAGGAAAATAAAACGGAAAATGTTTGGGCTGGAGCCAGAAGAGATTTCCTATGTTTTTAAAGAAAAAGAAGCGATACTAGAATCGATTCGGGATGGAATTATTGCGGTAGATAAGGATTTTCGAGTCCTTTCTATGAATAAAAGGGCACGCGAGCTGCTTAGCCTAAACTTGCAGCTGAATGATTCTAAAATCCAAAATATTCGTTTAAGAGAGACGGTTCAAAAGGTTATTGATTCCAAGAGCGGGAGGTCCAATCAAAAGATTTTAATAGGTGATCAATTGTATGTCATTGATTTTTCATTGGTTACCCAAGAGGAATATATCGCAGGTGTGGTCTTAACGATTCGCACAGAAATTGATATTGAGCAGTTGTTTGATGAGGTTTCAGAAATTAAGACATACTCTGAAAACATGCGGGCACTCAATCATGAATTCTTAAACAAATTAAACACGATATATGGTTTGTTAAGCATCGAGGAATACGATAAAGCAAGGGAACTTATTTCAGGCGAAGTGGAAGAACGTCAAGGTACAATTGTATTTCTTATGACTGCGGTAAAAGACCCTTTACTTGTAGCCTGTTTGCTAGGTAAAATTAATCGTTCAAAAGAGTTAAAGGTAGAGTTGAAAATTGATCAGGAAAGCAATTTAACAGATATACATGATTCAATGGATACCAAGTTGCTAGTATCCATTCTCGGCAATATTATTGATAACGCGATGGAAGCTGCAAAAGAAAAAAACGAAGCTGGGGCCTGCGTCACCGTGTCCTTCACTGACATTGGCAGGGACCTTGTTTTTGATATACAAGACAATGGACCAGGCGTTCCAGATGATAAACAGAACTCCATTTTTTCAGAAGGATTTACCACAAAGTCTGGAAAAAACCGAGGTCTTGGTCTAAGTATCGTCAAGAATTCCCTTGCACAATTACATGGGCAAGTATTTATTACGAACAGCTTTTTGGGTGGTTCAAAATTCACACTTGTGATTCCAAAAAAATAAAAGGAGAAAGTATATGGCAGGAAACTCCATTCAAGTCATGATTGTTGAAGATGATCCAGTCGGGTCGAAAATTATTAAGCAATTCACCGAAAAAATAGACGGCTTTGAAATTTCTGCCATTGCAAATTCAGGGAATGAAGCATTTGCATATCTTCAAACATTTAAGCCACAATTAATTTTGTTGGACATTTATCTGCAAGATATGAATGGCATCGACTTATTACGGGCCATAAGGATGAAATATCGTGGGATTGATATTATTCCAATCACTGCTGCAAATGATGCGGAAACAGTTACAGAGGCGATTCGCGGTGGAGTTTTTAGTTATTTAATCAAACCAATTGATGTGAAGAAATTCACCGATGAGCTGACAAGATATAAACTGACCATGGAGCAGCTGCAGATAAAAAAAACAATGGATCAAAAGGAGATAGATACATTATTCTCCTTAGCAGACCCTCCCAATACTAAAAAAAATAGGGAAAAACAACTGCCTAAAGGCATCGATAAACTTACGTTAATGAGAGTCCGGGACAAACTTCGTGTTGAAAAGGGGAGCGTTAGTGCTGAGGAATTAGCAATCCTCCTTGGAATAACAGATTCAACTGCACGAAAGTATTTGGAATATCTAACATCTATTGATGAAATGTTTGTCGATATCAAATTTGGAGCGGTTGGCCGGCCAGAACGCAAGTACAAATGGAAGAGAAATGTTCATTAAGAGATTGGCAAAAGGCCAATCTCTTTTTTTGGTGAAAAAGACCTTACAATAAATGTAAATAATAATTTNNAATTTAATTAATTTAATTCAACTAATTTAGTTAATATTCAAATTTCCCTTTCTAACCAGTACATTTAAATTAATAGATTATTCAAACGACGGTTTGAAAACGCTATCTAATTTTTAGGGAGAATGAGAGCGCTCTCTTATTCAATAATTATGGATTCATTGAAATTTTTTACGATAGTAAAAGGGGTGTATGTTTATGACAGGTCATGATCTTTCACTGCTCATTGTTGCAGTATGCAGCATTTTGCTGCTGGTTTTCCTCATAGTTTCAAAATTACGGTTCCATCCAATGTTAGCGCTTTTAGTGGTATCAATTGCTGTTGGATTTGCATCGGGTCTTGACGCTAAAACCGTTGTAGATTCAATTGAAGAAGGGGCAGGGGGTACACTGGGAGGGGTAGGACTTCAAGTGGCACTTGGAGCCATGATAGGAAAAATATTGGCCGATTCAGGTGCAACAGACAAAATTGCTGCAACCATCTTAAGAGGCTCTACTAACCGTACGTTGCCATGGTTAATGGGTGCTGTGGCCTTTATTATCGGAATTCCCATGTTCTTTGAGGTTGGCTTAATCATGCTTTTACCAATTGTATTCGCTGTTGCCTCGAAAGTAGAAAAGCAAGGGAAAATAAAAGGTTCAGCATTTGTTTTAATCGGTGTACCTGTGATCGCAGCCCTTGCAACTATGCATGGCATGGTGCCCCCACATCCTGGTCCACTCACTGCAATTGCAGGGTTTAAATCCAATCTGGGAATAACTATGCTTTATGGTCTTATCTGCGCCATTCCTTCAGCAATATTGGCGGGACCTGTATACGGTAAATTCATTGCACCACGGTTAAGTGTTTGTCCTGACCAATTACTGCTGGAGCAGTATACCGCCTCTTCAAAAAGAGGGTCAGAGGAGAAAACAAACGAGGCTTCGAAATATACAGCTGCAGCAGTAGAGAAGCCTACAGTCTCAACGCTCACTTCATTTGTAGTTATTTTGCTGCCAATGGTCATCATGTTAAGCCGTACGCTAGCAGAAACTTTGTTTAAGAATTCAATTATATTAAATAATATAACAGGATTTATAGGAGAACCCATTATTGCTTTGCTAATCGGTTTAGTAGCAGGAATCATTCTATTAGGATATGGACGGGGAGTAGATACAAAAAAACTTCGGGATTCATTAGGTACGAGTCTAAAGCCAATTGCGGGCATCTTATTAATTATTGCCGGAGGTGGTGCATTTGCAAAGGTACTAGTGAATTCCCACGTTGGAGATGCAATCATTCATCTTTCTTCCGGTTTGAAACTTTCCGCCATTGTAATCGGGTGGCTGATTGCTGCTTTATTATCTGTCACCACAGGTTCAGCTACTGTTGGCATTGTAGGGGCTACAGGCTTGTTGGCACCACTTGTTGGATCAGATCCGAGCATTAATAAGGAATTGCTTGTAGTAGCCATTGGTGCAGGTTCATTATTCTTTAACTATGCTAACCATGCTGGCTTCTGGTTAGTAAAAGAATCATTTAGTATGTCAATGGGTGAAACCTTTAAAACGATTACGATTATCCAATCAATTATAGGGCTAGTTGGTTTGGTCATGGCGCTATTATTAAATTTATTGCCTCATTTTTAATAACAAATGAGATAATTTATTTCATTATCTAAAATGGGAAACGCCATAACTACAAAAAGTGGAATTGATATATATGAAGGGATAATTTGCCGTTAACGGAGGGGTTCCGATGTGGAATATCACTGTATTCTCAAAGGAAAAAATCATAATGATGTATGAGTTTAACACGGAGCAAGAAGCGAGAGAAGCGTTTAAGAATATTTATGGGAATAAAATTCTTTCAGAGATTATTTACTTTAATGATGAATGTTTACTTTTAGAAACGGTTTAATATTTTTTCATTATAAAAAGGTCTGAATCATCTTAAACGAAACTTGATGTGACCGGGAAGCTAAAACTGTTTAGAGCCTTCAAATTATTATATTTGGAGGTTTTTTGTATGTTATTAATATTTCTAAATGTCGGTGAGGTGCCTGTCCACTTTCGGACCTGTTTTTTGAAATTTTCATAGCTCATATTACCTTTCAACTTCTTTCATTAATATAATATGAAAGAGGTTTTTGTATTTTAAGTGGAATTCAAATGTTATCCAAACTTAGGAGGTGGTATGACATTTAGGAAAAACTCAAAGATCAATTTCCTTTTTTAACGGTATTGTCAGGGAAATGTCGTGAATTTAAAACAAAAAGTCGTAAAAGTGAAAATAGAAAGTCGTAATATTAGTTTTCAATTTAATCTATTTCTTTTTATACTAGAGATACGGATGTTTGAAAATTCAAAAAACACAAAAATTTTCAGGCATTTGTACATAATCGTTAATAAAAAAGGGGGAAAATGAATGAAAAAGAAAGCGTTAACATTTTTTCTGATGGTGG
Organism: Neobacillus vireti; assembly: GCF_036962465.1. Taxonomy (GTDB): domain Bacteria; phylum Bacillota; class Bacilli; order Bacillales; family Cytobacillaceae; genus Neobacillus; species Neobacillus vireti_B. The sequence continues at coordinate 12,063 of NZ_JBALNF010000092.1, read as the reverse complement.
TAATGGCAGTTTCAGTAGTTTTATCAGGCTGTTCCTCGAAGGAAAGCAGCGGGGCGGCTAGTGGAGGAGATTCAAAGGACAAGCCATATGAAATCACAATGGCCTACTTGTATTTTACCAAAATTGATGACCTTCCTGCAGTACAGGACGAAATTAACAAAATTACCAAGAAGAAAATTAACGCAACTGTAAAACTTATGCCTATTGAAGCGGCAGCCTGGCAGCAGCAATCAACCCTATTATTAACAGGTAATGAAAAAGTGGATCTTATGTTGGCAACAGGAACTGCAGGCTACTCTTTGCCAGCAACAAAAGGACAGTTTCTTCCATTAGATGATTTATTAAAGAAATATGGGAAGGGCATTATCGATGCTGTTCCTAAGCATGTACTTGAAGGAACCAAGGTCGATGGCAAAATTTACGGAGTTCCAAGTATAAGAGACTTCGCAGCAAATTATGGATTTGTTATGCGAAAGGATATTGTAGACAAATACCATATCGATCTATCAAAAATAAAATCCTTTGAAGATTTAACCAATGTCTTCAAAACTGTAAAAGAAAACGAACCTGGCATGACACCAATTGCTAACACCACAACATTCAACCAACCTGCAATGGTTATAGACGGTGGAAATTTTGATTATCTTGGTGACTCTTTAGGTGCAGTATCCTTTAAAGAAAAAAAGGTTGTAAATTTATTTGAACAGCCAGAGTATGTTAAAGCTGTAGATCTTGCAAGACAATGGTATCAAGCAGGATATACCTTGAAAAATGCAGCAAATATTACCGATGCTACCGTATCTATTGTCAAATCTGGAAAAGGCTTTGGTTACTTCTCACATATGAAGCCAGGCTTTGCTCTACAAGAATCAGCAATGACAGGCCATGAGATGGTAGCTGTTACCTTTACAAAGCCATATTCTTACACAGATGCAGCAATCGGGCTCAACTTGGCAATCACAAGAAATAGTCAAAATCCGGAAAAAACAATGCAATTCTTGAACCTGCTTTATACTGACAAAGATATTATGAATCTGTTAGCGAATGGTATTGAGGGTAAGCACTACCAGGTTAATTCCGATGGAACGATTAAATTACCAGATGGAGTAAAGGAATCTAACTATGTTTTCAATCAGTGGGAACTTGGGGACAATGCTTTGACTCGTGTTTGGCAAGGCAATGATGTGAACTATTGGGATGAAATGCTCAAATTTAATGATTCAGCGGTCATTTCTCCAGCATTTGGTTTTCAGTTTAATCCTGATCCGGTGAAAACAGAAATTGCAGCAAGTACAAACGTTATCAATCAGTACAAAGCTGCACTTGAAGCTGGCGCCTTAGATCCTAATAAGACGTTCCCAATATTTAACAAAAAACTAAAAGCAGCAGGCCTTGACAAAATCATTGCTGAAAAGCAAAAGCAATTTGATGAGTGGAAAAAGAATAATTAACTAATAAGAGAGAGAGCTAGTGAGAATTTAACTAGTTCTCTTCTCTTATGGCTGCATATTTTTTCAAAAGTCGAAAACAAAAAATGCGTTTTAATAATTTTATGAGGTGAGAGAAATGGCCAACCGTACATACGAAGACCAAACAAGTCGAACCGAGCTTGCCAAAAGAATAGCCAGAGAAGGGATTGTTCTTTTAAAAAATGAGAAACATATCTTGCCCTTAGATCCAACCAGTCCTGTTGCCGTTTTTGGAAGAGGGTTGATGGAAACCCAAATTGGAGGAAGCGGTTCGGGGGCATCTGACTCGAAAAATGCCAGCACCATCATGGATGGTCTGCTAAGTCTCGGCTTTAACCTGGATCAAAAGCTGTTAGCGGAATATCAAAAACAATTATCATTAGAACCCAGGCAAGAAATGACCGATTTCATGGAGATCATCACCAGCGGCTATATTTATGAGATTTGGGGCGTCTACAACCACCCTGCCAAAGAATTGGCCCTGGATGATAATGTGGTTGCTGCTTCTGCTGGAAAAGATGAAACGGCCATCATTGTCATATCCAGAAATTCAGGCGGAGAAGAAAGTGACCGCAAAGTGGTAGATGATTATTATTTACAGCCATCAGAAAAAGCATTGGTAGAACAGGTTACGTCCAATTTCAAACATGTAGTCGTGGTTCTTAATACAAACGGTTACGTGGATACTGCCTGGACGAATGACTATAAAAATATTGAGGGCTTGGTGTACCTGGGACTGCCAGGCGAGGCAGGGGGCACAGCTTTAGCAGAAGTACTAGCCGGAACATACTCTCCTTCAGGTAAACTTTCGGCAACGATGGCGCTGAGCTATGAGGATTACCCAACGGCAGCGCATTTTAGCTATAACAAGGACCTCTCGGAAACTATTTTAACTTATGACAGCTATGGTTTAGATGCAACGGCAAATGGAAGCAGTGGTTTTAGTATGAGTCCGGTTACTGTCTATCATGAAGGTATGTATTTGGGGTACCGTTACTTTGATACATTTGGAAAAAAGGTGATGTTTCCGTTTGGACATGGTCTCTCCTATACCAACTTTGAGATAACGAATGTCGCTGCTTTCATCGATAAGGATCAGGAAAAAATTCAGGTAACCGCTGATGTTCGCAACAACGGCGAAATATATTCCGGCCAAGAAGTGGTTCAGGTATATATCAGTGAGCCAGATGGGAAGCTTGAAAAACCTTATCAGAAGCTGACCACTTTTTCAAAAACAAAAGACCTTACGCCGGGAGAAAAGCAAACACTTGCTTTGAACTTTCCGTTTTCCGAGCTGGCTTCCTATGATGAAGAGACTGCTTCCTATCTCATCGAAGCTGGAGACTATCTCCTAAGAGTGGGGAACTCTTCACGGAATACGCAGGTTGTCGGTAAAATCAGTGTGCCAGTTACTATTGTGACCGAGCAGCTTTCCAATCTATTAGCCTTACATCCTGCCAATCAAGGGAAGATAGAATTTTTAAGCAAGGAAGGCGTGTCATCGATCACTTACGATGGCGAGTCAGAGGAAATTTCCTCATCTGCTTGTATAGGGGTCCTTACGAAGGATGATGTGACCTTTAAGGAAATGGAACCTGCAATCCATTTTGAGGAACTGGCCTTTGCACATACTGAGTTTACATTAGAAGATGTCGAACAAGGAAAAATCACGATGGAACAGTTTGTGGCGCAGCTAACCAAAGAGGAACTGGCCGTTTTGGTGAATGGGCACGGAAAAGGGGTGCCGTTCGGAGGAATTGGTTTGGATGTCCCTGATTCTATTTTCTATGAGGACGGAAAAGACATCGGAAGCAATACGCATCCTACGGGCCAAAACAATTATGTATCACCGGGAATTGACCGTTTAGGGATTGCCTCCATTTTTTATAAAGATGGTCCTGCCGGGGTCAGAATGACGGCGTGGCCAATTCAAACCGTTATGGCTAATACTTGGAATCGTGAACTTCTTTATGAATTCGGTGATGCCGTAGGGCAAGAAGCCGAGAGCCAACAAGTGGATTCCTGGCTAGCTCCCGCCGTCAATCTTCATCGAAACCCGATAGGGGGGAGGAACTTTGAATATTATTCAGAGGATCCGTTATTAAGTGGAGCGTGTGCGGTGGCGGTGGCGAATGGGGTGCAGGAAAACCATCCTGTCACGGTCTGTGCCAAGCATTTTGCCCTCAACGAGCAGGAAACCTATCGACGCGGACACAGCAAACGGAATATTGATGCAGTTGATAGTATTGTCGAAGAGCGGGTGGCCCGCGAATTATACCTGAAGCCATTTGAAATGCTAGTCAAGCAAACAAAGATGATGAATATTATGACCTCTTTTAATAAAATTAATGGAGTGTTTGCCGCAGGAAGCCATGATCTGAATACATCCATCCTTAGGGAGGAATGGGACTTCAACGGCTTTGTGGTCACGGACTGGGGCGACATGGATACGGTCGTTGACGGGGCAGATGCGATTGCCGCGGGCAATGACATTGTCATGCCAGGAGGACCTCCCGTCATCAAACAAGTGCTTGCCGGTCTTGAAGAAGGCAGATGCACCATTGCGGATTTGCAAAAAAATGTCATCAACCTATTGAATTTTGTGGTAAATTCCGAGGCATTTAAAGTTCAAACTAGTAAAGTGAAATAGCCGGAAACAGAGCCTTCTTAATAATAGACTAGACCATAAGAAATTGATTTTTATGATTAGCAGTTTAGTAATCTAATCTGTACATTTGTTACACGAATATGAAAGACAGAGACTGAAATACAGTTTGAGATCCCTGAGAGTTGGAAGTGGGGGAGGTTAGAAGATATAAAAGATTTATATGAGAACCCACCTGGAAAGTAATCAAAAAGAGACAAAACGAGACAGCTGTCTCGTTTTGTCTCTTTTTTTGTACATTAATTTTCGTTAAAGCGTTGGGAGTGATGGTTTTGATTTTTGGCACGCTCCTTGCATTGATAAAGTTGTAATGAATTTTTCCAGGGAGGCTGAAAAAATGAGAACAATGGATAGTAAAGATGTAGCTTTAACAAAGGAAAAAGCACAATGGATGTATCAAAAAATGCTAGAAATCCGAAATTTTGAGGACAGAGTGCATGAGTTATTTGCACAGGGAATCCTGCCAGGATTTGTTCATTTATACGCAGGGGAGGAAGCCGTTGCTGTGGGCGTTTGCGCCCATTTAACCGATAAAGATAGTATCACTAGCACCCATCGCGGGCACGGTCACTGTATTGCCAAAGGCTGTGATTTAAATGGAATGATGGCGGAAATCTACGGTAAAGTAACTGGATTATGCAAAGGAAAGGGCGGATCTATGCATATCGCCGACCTTGATAAAGGGATGCTGGGTGCCAATGGAATTGTCGGCGGAGGCTTTCCACTTGCATGTGGGTCTGCCTTAACAGCGAAGTATAAAAAGACAAAAGATGTAAGCGTTTGCTTCTTTGGGGATGGCGCTCAAAACCACGGGACTTTCCATGAAGGGATTAATCTTGCTGCTATTTGGAATCTTCCAGTCGTTTTTGTTGCCGAAAATAACGGCTATGCAGAAGCTACTCCATTTACCTACGCGTCCAGCTGTAAATCCATTGTTGATAGGGCGATTGGATATAATATTCCAGGTATTAAGGTAGATGGAAAAGATGTTCTTGCAGTCTACCAAGCAGCAGAAGAAGCTGTTGCGAGGGCACGACGCGGGGAAGGTCCCACACTGATTGAATGTGTGACATATCGAAATTATGGCCATTTCGAAGGAGATGCCCAAAAATACAAATCGGATCAAGAAAAGGTAGAGCATAAAACGGATAAAGATGCCATTCTACTTTTTAGAAGTCACTTGCTAAGCCAAGGGCTATTAGCTGAAAACGAAATAACCAATTTAGAAAAATCAGTGGAAGAGGCGGTAAATCAAGCTGTGAGGTTCAGTGAAGAGAGCCCGTACCCAAGTCCTTCTGAGCTGTTAACCGATGTCTACGTTTCTTATTAGCCCTGAAATTGGTGGGTCAAAAAGGACTGCTTACAGGAGCGGCCCCAATTTATAAGATTAGAGTTTAGTAATTTTATTCGGATTGACTAATTAAAAGGAGGAATTCGATTATGGCTAGGAAATTGAGTATGTCAGCAGCGATTAATGAGGCTATGAAACTTGCAATGCGTAAGGACGAAAATGTCATTTTATTAGGTGAAGACGTGGCCGGCGGGGCTGAAGTGGATCACTTGCAGGACGAAGATGCATGGGGAGGGGTTCTAGGGGTGACAAAAGGACTTGTTCAGGAGTTTGGACGGGAGAGAATTTTGGATACCCCAATTACTGAAGCAGGTTATATGGGCGCAGCGATGGCGGCGGCCTCAACCGGTTTAAGGCCAATTGCTGAATTAATGTTTAACGACTTTATTGGAAGCTGTTTAGATGAAGTATTAAATCAAGGGGCAAAGTTCCGCTATATGTTTGGGGGCAAAGCGCAGGTTCCAGTTACCATTCGAACCATGCATGGCGCCGGATTTAGAGCGGCTGCCCAGCACTCTCAAAGTTTATATGCTCTGTTTACTGCAATTCCGGGTGTGAAAGTGGTTGTCCCATCCACACCTTATGAAGCAAAAGGATTATTACTTGCTGCGATCGAAGATAACGATCCGGTCATCTTTTTCGAGGATAAAACACTCTATAATATGACAGGCGATGTTCCGGAAGGTTATTATACGATTCCAATTGGCAAAGCAGATATCAAGCGGGAAGGGTCAGATGTAACCATTGTAGCGGTTGGCAAGATGGTACATACTGCATTGGAAGCTGCTGAGCAACTTTCAGCAAAAGGAATTGAAGTGGAAGTCGTTGATCCGCGCAGCCTGTCACCGATGGATGAAGGAACGATTCTTTCGTCCGTAGCAAAGACCAACCGCTTAATTGTTATCGATGAAGCCAATCCAAGATGCAGTATTGCTACGGATATTGCAGCACTTGTGGCCGATAAAGGGTTCGATACACTTGATGCCCCAATTAAACGAATAACGGCACCGCACACGCCTGTACCTTTCTCACCGGCCCTCGAAGATATTTATCTGCCTAAAGTAGAAACAGTGGTCAAAGTGGCAGCAGAACTAGTGGGTGCACCCCTGGAAGTATAATTCAGAGAGCGGGAAGGAGAGATCAACATGGCGGTAGAAGTTGTGATGCCGAAATTGGGAATGGCCATGAAAGAAGGCACTGTATCGATATGGAATAAAGGAGTCGGAGACTCTGTCGAAAAGGGGGAACCGATTGCGAGCGTCAGTTCAGAGAAAATTGAAATTGATGTGGAATCTCCTGCGGAGGGAACAGTATTGAAAATTGCTGTTCCCGAAGGAGAAGGGGTTCCACCTGGGACTGTCATTTGTTATATCGGAATTCCGGGTGAAGAAGTAGCTGCGGCGCTTTCAGTCGAAGAAGCCCAACGGTCTGAAGTCGAAAATGCCTCACCTGTAAATGAAAAACAAGAGCCTATCTCTTCAGTAAAAGCGGCTCGGAATCGCGTGAAAATTTCCCCAGTCGCAAGGAAAATTGCAGAGGCAGCCAACCTTACTATTGAAAATATCAAAGGAACGGGGCCTGGAGGAAGAATAACAAAGGAAGATGTAGAGGCAGCCATAAAGAATTCATCTTCGCCTCAGGCTGAAGCGAAACAGGAAACGAGCGAAACTCCGGTGAAACCATTAGAGGAGACTCAGCAAATTCCGGTCAGCGGCATCCGAAAAGTGATTGCAGGACGCATGTATGAAAGCTTGCAAAAAACAGCACAGCTAACGATTAATATGAAGGCCGATGTGACAGATTTAATGGCTTTACAAAAGCAAATAGCACAAACCGTTCAGAATCGTTATGATCAAAAATTAACGGTGACCGACTTTATTGCACGAGCCGTTGTGCTTTCACTGCAGAAGCATGGAGAAATGAATAGTACGTATATTGACGAAAAAATTCATTTGTTCAAGAACGTCCATCTTGGCATGGCTGTTGCGCTTGAAAAAGGGTTAGTAGTTCCAGTCATCCGCAATGCTGAACGTTGTTCACTTATTGATTTGTCTCGAAACATTAAAACCATAGCACAAAAAGCAAGACAAACTCAGCTTAATCTCGAGGAAATGCAAGGTTCCACGTTTACGATTAGTAATCTTGGGTCCTACGGTGTTGAGCATTTCACACCAGTCTTAAACCCACCTGAAACAGGGATTCTTGGTGTCGGTGCTGTTTATGATACCCCAACCTATATTGGTGAAGATTTACAAAGAAGAAGCATTCTCCCGCTCAGTCTGACATTTGACCACCGTGTACTTGATGGGGCTCCAGCTGCAGCATTTTTACAAACGATCAAACAGTATTTAGAAGAGCCGATTACCATGCTCTTATAGAAAGAAGGGAACGCTTATGACTCTGATCGCAATTATAGGTGGTGGTCCTGCTGGATATGTGGCTGCAATTACTGCAGCCCAGCAGGGGCATGAAGTGACAATAATAGAACAGGGACCGCTTGGAGGCACATGTTTAAATGAAGGGTGCATGCCTACTAAAGCCCTCTTAGAAAGTGCTGGAGTGTACAATAAACTTCAACATGCGAGTGAGTTTGGCATTCATCTGCCTTCTGGCAGCATTGAGATTGATTGGAATGCTGTTCAGGGCCGTAAAAACAAGATTGTTTCGACACTGGTTCAAGGAATCCAATATTTAATAAGGAAAAATAAAGTAAAGGTAGTAAAGGGATCGGCTTCTTTCCTGACGAGCCGGGTTCTACGGATTGAGCATAATGGGAAACAAGAAGAGATAACGGCAGACAAAGTGATTATCGCTGCCGGCTCTGAACCGATTCAACTGCCATTTGCACCATTTGACGGCAATTGGATTATTGATAGTGGTCAGGCGATGTCGCTTCAGTCCATTCCTTCCTCATTGCTTATTATTGGCGGAGGTGTAATCGGCTGCGAGTTTGCTAGTATTTTTAGCAGATTGGGAACCAAAGTTACCATTGTGGAGATGGCGGATCAGCTGCTGCCGGGAGAAGATAAAGATGTAGCTGCGATTTTACATAAAGAGCTTGAAAACGACGGTGTAACGATCTATCCATCTACCAGACTAAAAGATTTAAATAAGGATCAGAAGAGGGCGTTTTTTGAAAACGATAAGGGTCTTCATGATCTTGAATCCGATTTGGTCCTCGTTTCGATTGGCCGTAAGCCAAGGGTCAATAACTTGGGTCTTGAGAACATCGGAATTGATTTTTCAAGACAAGGAATTGTAGTAAATGAGCAAATGCAAACAAACATTCCAAATATCTTTGCCTGTGGAGACGTTATCGGAGGGATTCAATTGGCCCATGTGGCTTTCCATGAGGGAACAGTTGCCGCATTAAACGCTTGCGGAGTCGATACACAGGTAAATTACCGTGCTGTGCCCCGCTGCATTTATACCTCACCTGAGATTGCCAGTGTAGGTTTAACGGAAAAGCAGGCCACCGACCAATATGGTGATATAAGAGTTGGGGAGTTTCCATTCTCGGCAAACGGGAAGGCGTTAATTTCCAATGAACGAGTTGGAAAGGTGAAGGTGTTAGTTGAACCAGAGTATGGGGAAATCGTTGGGGTTTCGATTGTTGGGCCCCACGCCACTGAACTGATTGGGCAAGGAACGGTCATGCTCCATGCTGAGTTGACAACCGACAGTTTAGAACAATTTATTGCTGCCCATCCAAGTCTTTCTGAGGCAATCCATGAAGCGATACTTTGTGCTGTTGGACATGCTGTTCATGTTTAAGAAAAGGAGAAATGTTTATGAAAGCTGCTCTTTGGTATAATCAAAAAGAATAACTGAGAGAAAAATGACTAGTATAATAGCTTATCGCAACATTTTTCCGCAGGTGATCAAACTGATCGCCAATGGGCAAATTCAAGCAGCAGAATTAGTGACTAAAAAAATATCTATTGATCAAATCGTTTCTGAAGGATTTGAAGCATTAACTAAAAACAAGAACCAAATTAAGATACTGGTAGATCCTTCATTATAATGATTCCATTAAATTATCAAGCTACGCGTTTATTGCGCGTGGCTTTTTGAATTTTCTATATAATGACAATTGTCTGATTGAAAGCGCATTCTTTGTTTTGTATAATTAGAACTGTACGTTTAACCACCATGTTTAGACGGGTTTCTTTTAAAACTCCTTTTTCCTTGTCAAGATCTACAACATGTAATAGATTTCAAATCACTGTTGGAAATATTTCTATGATTTCAGGAGGGTGTATGAATACGACTTTCTATTTTGATGCTTGGAAGCGATTTGTTAAAGAAGGAATTCTTGATTCAGCACGGTTGAACAAACGAATTTCAGAATCCTGGCACCGCTGTAAAAAAGAAAGGGTAAACCCTTATTTAAATAAAGGTCTTGATTTATTATCAAAAGAAGAACTGGATGCAAAAAAAGAAAAGAATTCTCTGCTGATCGAAATAGCCTCTCCCTATATTAAAAAGATGGATCAGGCAATAAAAGATTCTGGAATGATGGCACTTTTGGTCGATCCGGATGGATATGTCCTATCTCTAACAGGAAACGAACAAACCTTATCGGATGCGAGAAAAATTAATTTTGTTGAAGGAGTGCGCTGGACTGAGACCGAGGTCGGTACAAATGCAATTGGAACAGCGTTACAGACAAAAGAAGCGGTAACGATTAATGGGGCTGAACATTATTCCGTCGCTTCCCATCAATGGAGCTGTTCCGCCACACCTATTTTTCACGATAACGGGAACCTAATGGGTGTCATTGATGTTTCATGCCCAGTAAACTATTCTCATCCCTTTATGCTTGGAATGGTCACTTCGATTTCTTATGCTATTGAAAAAGAAATCAGCAAGCGGACCTATCTAGAAGAAATAACACTTTTCCAGCAAGCAGGCCATCTGGCAGAGAACTATCAAAACCAGCTCTTCCTGGTTTGTAATCAAAAACAAATGATCATATCCGCGAGTAAACCGCTTCGCGAAAGGTTTCCTCAATCAATCGGTATGAACCTGTACGAACTATTACATAACGGATACCAAATTGATAAGGAAATGCCTTATCATTCAAAGCAAAACAACAGGATCATCGGAAACTGCTATTTTATTTCAGAAGTGCTAACCCATCGTAAAAACGTATCATTTCAAGTACAAAGTCATTCAAAACCTTTTGTCTTTAAAGGAGAGAGTGGAACGAGTGAGGTTTTTCAAAATACGTTAGCCAAGGTTAAGCTTGTTGCTCCAACAGATACTACCGTGTTTATTTCAGGTGAAACCGGTTCAGGAAAAGAGCTGATTGCTCGGGCAATTCATGACAATAGCCCCCGAAAGGATGGCCCATTTATTTCATTAAATTGCGGAGCGATTCCGAAAGAACTTATGGAAAGTGAGCTTTTTGGCTATGTCGAAGGGGCTTTTACTGGAGCAAGGCGGCAAGGATATAAAGGGAAATTTGAACAGGCTCAGAAGGGGACGATCTTTCTTGACGAGATAGGTGAAATTCCGCATTCCATGCAAGTGGCCTTATTGCGTGTACTTCAGGAAAAGAAAGTTTCCCCGATTGGGAGTACGAAGGAAACCCCATTGGATGTTCGTATTATTACAGCAACCCATCGTAATATTACGAAACTTGTAGAAGACGGAATTTTTCGGGAAGACCTCTACTATCGTTTGAACGTTTTTCCAATTGATGTTCCTTCTCTTAGAAAAAGAAAAGAAGATATCCCGCATCTTATCAGGTATTTCTGTAAAAGAAATGGATGGAACATCCCAAATATGGAGGACCTATCTTCTAGATTGAAAGACTATGAATGGGCAGGAAACATTAGAGAATTAATAAACGTTTTAGAGCGGCTGTACATTATGTCTCTTGATGAACAGTCCAGTCAGAATATTTTTGTTAATAGCTTTGATTCTTTAATAATAAAACATCCATCCAGTTCTTCGTCAAATAATCAGGTAAATAAAGAAGAGGCTGAAAAGAAGTTAAATGCCCGAGAAAAAATACAAAAGGACCTAATGGTCGATGCATTAAAAAAGACAAAAGGTAATGTAACCGCAGCCGCGAAATTACTAGAAATACCAAGGAGTACTTTTTATAAAAGGCTCCAAAAGTTTGGAATGTAAGGATGACATTTATTCAAACCATATTTACTAACTAAGAATGCCATAAAGGCGGAATTTTGTATTGTCCTAACGGGTGCATTTCAAGAAGAAAGAGGGTGTCCCAAAAGTATATTTTGTAGGTAAAATCAAAATATATGCAAGAAAATACCTTTAATAAAATTAATTAATTGTTCCCAGATCCACACACGTCGAATGCGTCTCGGCTATGACTTTTAAAAGTAGAAGCAGGAACCCAGTAACGGATTCCTGCTTCTATTCGATTTTGGGACCACAAACCAGGAGTTACTCCCTAAATGGAGAAACTCCTTTTTTCTATTTAGTTTTATTTTAGTATTTATACTTAAATTTTTCTTTTCCAAAGCTACTTTCATTACTCTCAAATCAATACCATTCGAAGCCTTTAGTCAGAGTTTCCCCTAATAAGTAGAGTATAACGT
>NZ_JBALNF010000091.1:0-14627 GCF_036962465.1 Neobacillus vireti | reverse complement strand
GTAGGACGTTGCCAGGCATGTTAGGACAATCCGGAAGGATTGTCCTTTTGTGTTTCACCTCATAAGTAATTGAAAGATTAAAAATGGACCCTTTTTCATAGTGACCTCTAGAAAAGATTTAATAAATGGATAATCTTGGTTGGGCATCATTTTTGTTAACTCACTCCACCATTCAGTTTCATAACGGGCAATCATACTTAGGTTATATAATAAAAGATAATGAACAAGCAGTTCGGGAAAATGAATAAAACTTCCTTTAACGAGTGGGAGTGTGTAAGTACTGTTCTCTAAGTTATAGCATAATGGTGAGATTTCTGAAGAAAAGTTCTCATTGATATAAAAGGCAAGCTCCCCATTTATAAACTCCACACTATTTTTAAATTTTGAAGTGAAAAATTCCTTAAATCTGTTTTCTGTCATATGATAATGATCTAATACATAGTCAGGGATAATCAATTTATTATCCTGTTGTGTTAAATTTGCAAATGTCTTTTTTCCTTCAAGGATGGAGAATAAATCATTTAATTCAGGTATAAGCTGTAATAATTCTTCCATAATCGCTTTTTCCCCTTCTAATTGTTTCATGAGGAACAGTTTTTCTGACATAAAGGGAAAGAGACCGTTTTTTTGAAATTTTACCTCATCATGGAAGAAGAGATAATTTTGCTTTTTTCTTTTTCTAGTTGAAACACCATGCGCTAATACAGCGGTGGTTTCCGGATAGGAAGGATCTATAGTTAAGATACAAGCTTTAATTAAATGGACAAGTCCATAGAATAGTAAAATCGGCTTTAAAATCAGTGGCGACTTTTCTGCTTGATCATAATATATTTGCCCATGTTCGAGATAATAGAGAAAGGCATAGCCATTTTCATAGCTTTTTTGTTCTGGGTTACCGATATTTCGCTTTTGGTAGCAGGTTTTTAAATACCTTTGACAGTAGTCAGCAGAAAAAAAACAGGAAAAGCTTTCCCAACCTTTATAGTTTATCACTGAATTATCACCTTTTTCTGAAAAATCTATTAAATATTTATTCCTTGACAGTATTTTGTCCAATTGATAAAGTACAAATAATATTTTTTGTCCTGGAGGGCTGTTAAAAATGTGGGAAAATAAATTTGCAAAAGAAGGTTTAACGTTTGATGATGTACTGTTAATTCCGGGTAAATCAGAGATACTGCCCAAAGATGTCAATCTGCAAGTAGAATTATCGCCGAGTGTAAAGCTTAATATTCCAATTATCAGTGCTGGAATGGACACCGTAACAGAATCAGAAATGGCTATTTCAATTGCCCGCCAAGGCGGCTTAGGGATCATCCACAAGAATATGACTATTGAACAGCAGGCAGAACAAGTAGAAAAGGTCAAAAGATCGGAAAGCGGAGTTATAACTGATCCCTTTTTCCTAACTCCTGAACATCAAGTTTTTGATGCAGAGCATTTGATGGGTAAGTATCGAATTTCTGGTGTCCCGATTGTCAATAATATGCAGGACCAAAAACTTATTGGGATCATTACCAACCGTGACCTTCGTTTTATACAAGATCAAGATTATTCTTTTAAAATCTCGGATGTAATGACAAAAGAAAATCTTGTAACAGCCCCAGTCGGAACAACATTAAAAGAAGCCGAAAAAATACTTCAAAAGCATAAGATTGAAAAGCTTCCTCTAGTAAATGAAGACGGCGTATTAAAAGGTTTAATTACAATTAAAGACATCGAAAAAGTAATTGAATTCCCTAACTCCGCAAAAGACAGACAGGGTCGTCTGCTTGCTGGTGGAGCTGTAGGTGTAACAAAGGATACGATGAAGCGTGTTGAAGCTCTAGTAGCAGCAAATGTCGATGCTATTGTTATTGATACGGCTCATGGTCATTCTAAAGGCGTCCTTGACATGGTAAAGGAAATTAGAAGTGCATATCCTGACTTAACCATTATTGCTGGAAATGTCGCAACAGCTGAAGCAACAAAAGACTTAATTGAAGCAGGTGCCGATGTTGTAAAGGTTGGAATTGGGCCTGGATCTATTTGTACAACAAGAGTAGTAGCAGGGGTAGGAGTACCGCAAATAACTGCTGTCTATGATTGTGCAACTGAAGCAATGAAGCATGGGAAAACGATTATTGCTGATGGCGGGATTAAATACTCTGGAGATATCGTAAAGGCTTTGGCAGCGGGCGGAAATGCTGTCATGCTTGGAAGCTTATTGGCCGGAGTATCCGAGAGTCCTGGTGAGACAGAAATCTTCCAAGGACGCCGCTTTAAGGTGTACAGAGGAATGGGTTCAGTTGCAGCGATGGAAAAGGGATCAAAAGACCGTTATTTCCAAGAGGATAATAAAAAGTTTGTTCCTGAAGGAATTGAAGGACGGATTCCTTATAAGGGACCGTTAGCTGAGACAATTTACCAGCTTATTGGCGGCATACGGTCAGGTATGGGCTATTGCGGAACAAAGGATCTTCATGATTTAAGAACTAAAGCACAATTTATTAAGATGACAGGTGCCGGCCTGAAAGAAAGTCATCCTCACGATGTTCAAATTACCAAAGAAGCACCAAATTATTCGCTATAAATTATCTAAACAGAGAGGTTATCCTTCTCTGTTTTTATTATGAAAAAATTCCTAGTAAATTTTAAGAGAATTTTAATCATTTGCCAAAGAATGGTTCGATGCTCATTCTATGATTTACTAGGCAGGTATGATAAAATATTCAAAGTGTATAAATTCCTTGGAGGGCGTGTAATAGTGAACAAACATCTTTATCAAAAATATATTGCCAGTGCATTGGCAATGATTATGTTTTTTAGCGTTTTTGCTGGTGTACATAAGGCCCATGCAGAAGCAGCTTTAAATGTGAATGCAGATGGAGCCATTTTAGTAGATGGAAAAACAGGTAAAGTTCTATATGAAAAAAATGCTGATAGTGTACTAGGAATTGCTAGTATGACCAAAATGATGACTGAATATATCTTACTTGACTCAGTTAAAAAGGGAAAAGTTAAATGGGATCAAGAGTACAGGGTAAGTGATCTTGTCTATAAAATCTCTCAGCGCCGTGATCTTTCTAATGTACCACTACGGGCAGATGGCACCTATAAAGTGCGAGAATTATATGAAGCAATGGCGATTTACTCTGCTAATGCCGCAACCATTGCGCTTGCAGAAATTATGGGCGGTTCAGAAACAAACTTTGTAAAAATGATGAATGATAAAGCGAAAACCCTAGGCTTGAAGGATTATAAATTTGTCAACTCTACTGGTTTGAACAACCGAGACTACAATGGTGAGCAGCCAAAGGGAACAGGGGCTGAGGACGAAAACGTAATGTCATCCCGGGCTGTAGCCAAACTAGCCTTTCACTTAATTAATGATTTTCCTGATGTGTTAAAAACAGCCAGCACACCTAAGAAGGTTTTCCGTGAAGGAACAGATGATCAAATTAATATGATTAACTGGAACTGGATGCTTCCATCACTAGATTATGGTTACCAAGGAATGGACGGGCTTAAAACGGGGACTACTGACTTTGCAGGCTATTGCTTTACCGGAACAGCCAGCCGTGATGGCAAGCGATTTATTACTGTTGTGCAGAATGCAAAGGATGCCACTGGACAACAAGGTGGATATAAAGCCCGCTTTGAAGAAACTAGAAAAATGATGGATTATGCATTCAGTAACTATACGAATGTAAAACTTGTTCCAAAACACTACCAAGTAAAAGGACAGAAAACATTACCAGTCCTTAAAGGGAAAGACGATCAAGTTAAGATTTACACTAAATCGGCCATTAATATGATTGTTCTTAATGGTGAAGAGAAAAACTATCAACCGGTTCTTGTTTTAGATAAAAATAAAGTTAACAAAAAGGGTGAATTGACCGCACCGATTAAAAAAGGTGAAAAAATCGGTTATATAACCTTAAAACCGAAGAATAACGAAAAAGTTAGCTTCTTAACTTCTGAGGGACAGCAGAAAGCACAAGCGGATGTTGTGGCTGCTCAGGATGTTGAAAAAGCCAACTGGTTTGTCTTAATGATGCGAGGCATTGGGAATTTCTTCGGAGATGTATTTCATGGGATCGGTACAACCATAAAAGGTTGGTTTTAGCATTTAACAGCTTACCTTGGCGAAATGGTAAAGGAAGCAAAAAAACAAACAATTTGTTTAATTCGGTTGCATTTGGTTCATAATTATAGTAAATTATAAAACAAATCAATAATGAAAAAAGCAATGAGAGGAACTAGTAACAAGTGCCTCACACTCAAGAGAGCCGGTGTCTGGTGTAAACCGGTGTGTGACCCTTGCGAATCCCTCCTCGAGCAGGGTACAGAACACTTATTCGGTAAGTAAGTACTTTCGGTAAAAACCGTTACATTTTCTCGAGGTGGGCAGCCTATGCTGTCAACCAGGGTGGTATCGCGACTAACTCTCGTCCCTGTATTTGGGGCGGGAGTTTTTTTATTTGGCTCAGCCGCTGGAGCTGAATAGTTTTTCAATTAAAAGGCTGTTTTAAATGTTATTGTTGATTATTTGTATGTTGATTGGAGCGGAAATCAACTTAACACAGCCAATTAAAAAAGGGAGTGTCGACAGATGTTAGATATCAAAGTATTAAGAGCAAACTTTGCTGAAGTAAAAGAAAAGCTTCAGCATCGCGGTGAGGATTTAACTGATTTAGGCCGATTTGAGGATTTAGATGTAAAAAGACGCGAGCTAATCGTTGAAACAGAAAAATTAAAAAGCCGAAAAAATGAAGTTTCACAGCAAGTGGCAGCCTTAAAGCGTGAAAAAAAAGATGCCGATCATTTGATTACGGAGATGCGTGAAGTTGGCGACCAAATAAAAGTCCTAGATGATGAACTCCGTGGTGTGGAAGAGACATTAGAGCTGTTGCTGCTAAGTATTCCAAATATTCCACATGAAAGTGTTCCGATTGGAGAAACTGAGGATGATAATGTTGAAATCAGAAAATGGGGCCAAGTACGAGAATTTGACTTTGAAGCAAAGCCGCACTGGGACGTAGCAGACGAACTAGGGATCCTTGACTTCGAACGGGCGGGAAAGGTGACTGGCAGCCGTTTTGTCTTTTATAAGGGGCTTGGAGCTCGCTTAGAACGGGCCTTAATCAGCTTCATGCTAGACCTTCATGTTGATGAGCATGGCTACACAGAAATATTGCCGCCTTACTTAGTGAATCGAACAAGTATGACAGGAACAGGGCAGCTGCCAAAGTTTGAAGAGGATGCTTTCTTAATTGAAAATGAAGATTATTTCCTCATTCCAACTGCTGAAGTGCCTGTTACCAACTATCACCGTGATGAAATTCTAAGTGGTGAAGAACTGCCAATTCGCTTTGCTGCTTATAGTGCTTGTTTCCGTTCTGAAGCAGGTTCTGCAGGACGCGATACAAGAGGATTAATCCGTCAGCATCAATTTAATAAGGTTGAGCTTGTAAAGTTTGTGAAACCGGAAGATTCTTATGAGGAGCTAGAAAAGCTGACCCATGATGCAGAGCGTGTGTTGCAGCTGCTTGAACTGCCATACCGCGTGTTAAGCATGTGTACAGGGGACCTTGGCTTTACCGCAGCAAAAAAGTACGATATTGAAGTATGGATACCAAGTTACGGAACATACCGTGAGATTTCTTCTTGCAGTAACTTTGAGGCCTTCCAGGCAAGACGGGCTAATATCCGCTTCCGTCGTGATCCAAAAGCAAAGCCGGAGCATGTTCATACCCTAAACGGATCTGGTCTTGCAATTGGCCGCACGGTCGCTGCAATTCTAGAAAATTATCAGCAAGAGGACGGAAGTGTCATCATCCCAACGGCTTTACGACCATATATGGGCAATCGTGAAGTCATTACACCTTTGTAAAACTCAAAATGAATCGTATGTAAAAGATTTTTTCGGGCAAGCTAAATTTGCCCGGAAAAATCAGTTATTCTATTTGACATAGTGATATATATATGGTAAATTATCTTTTGTCGATACGGAGGAATACCCAAGTCCGGCTGAAGGGATCGGTCTTGAAAACCGACAGGCGGGTTAAACCGCGCGGGGGTTCGAATCCCTCTTCCTCCGCCATCATTTTAAAACAACTACGCGCATAAAAACTGGAGATAAAAATTCGCTGCAATTTACTTGCAGCGAATTTTTTTTTGCCTAATCCTAAAAATAGAAAAAAGCACAGATCGGAGTTACCCAATCTGTGCTTTTTCTATTTTTAATATTTCATTTAGTTTCTGTTCTACAGCAGTACAAACCTTCAAGGCATCTACTTTACTTTTAACAACGTCTGTATGATCCATATCAATTACAAGAATTTCACTGGCTGCATACTGATTCATGACCCATTCGTCGTAACCCTTCCACACTTCAAAATAGTACTCTTTTAGTTCCGGGTTAATTTCAAAGCTTCTGCCTCGCGCCATAATCCGATCAATCACGGTATCAAATGACCCCTTTAAGTAAACCATTAAATCCGGTGCTTTTTTAGGAAGTTCATTTAATTCTTCCATCATATTATCAACAAGATCTTCATATATTTTGAATTCCAGGTCTGAAATTCGGCCTAAGTTTTTATTTACATATGCAAAATACCAATCTTCATAAATTGACCGGTCTTGAATGGTATAGACTGGTTCGCGCCAATTAATACATTCTTTAACCGTTTTAAAGCGTTTATTTAAAAAGAATAACTGCAGGAGGAAAGGAATTCTTCTAGCATCTAATTCCTCTGGAGTTAGTTCATAGTAAAGGGGAAGAATAGGATTATCATCTACCGTTTCATAAAAGACCTTACTCTCAATTCCTTTAGTTTTAAAGTGGGCATTTAATGTATCCGCCACACTTGTTTTTCCAAGACCAATCATACCACCAATAACGATACTCACTAACATCCCCCGTTCAATATTATGTTGTTTGCCCAGCTGTTTTCTTGTAAGGAAGTAGATAACTTTTGAAAAATATAATGTAAATCCTGTTCATTCTGTACAAAATCCAACTCATCACCGCTAAAGCGAAGAACGGGAATCTCAGGATGTTCCTTTTCAAAAGCAGTTATCGTATTTTCATAGTCAAGAGAGAGCTGTTCTAAATATAAAGGGCTAATATTTTTCTCTACTTCGCGCCCTCTTTTTTTAATTCGTTTCAAAAGTGTATCGAGGCTTGCGTTTAGATAAATAATGACGTTCGGCTTCGGCATATCTTCTGTTAGAATTTGATAAATCTTTAAGTACTTTTGATACTCTTCATTATTTAAAGTCCGCTCGGCAAAGATCAGATTCTTTAAAATATGATAGTCTGCCACCACAGACCTTTTTTGACTTAAAAAAAGGGAATTGATATCTCCTAATTGCTTATAGCGATTACAGAGAAAGAACATTTCTGTTTGAAAACTCCACTCCTCTATATTTTCGTAGAATTTCCCTAAAAATGGATTTTCATCAACAATCTCTTTTAATAAAGCAAAATTGAACTTCTCTGAAATGGCTTTTGCGAGAGATGTTTTTCCTACACCAATCGGCCCTTCAACGGTAATAAAGGGTGTATCCCCCATTGCAAGTCCTCCTTCTCCAACTGCCCGTACATCTATGATATCTTATGATAAGTTTTCTCTAACTTATCTTAGTACATGTGGTTATACGTTCTCTAAATGATGACGCAAAGAATATTTTATCATAATCTGTCGTAGGAAGGGATATGGAATATTTACAAGCTATATGTATTATGTCAAATAGATGAAAAAACTGCCGAATAGCGGCAGTTTTTGTAGAATGGTAATTTTTATATTCCTGTTAAGAGGCTTTTTTACGAACCCCGTTTTGTTACAGTGAAATTATCTACAATTAGCAGCCAGTTCTGTGGGAAGGCTAAACCCAGTTTCCAATAGCTCATTCCTCTAAGGTTAAGCTCTTTGATTAAATCAAACTTTGCCTGGATGGAGCGGGCATCTTCAAACCAAACCTCATGCTGTTTGCCATCGGCAGCAGTATACCGAAAATGCGGAGCTTGTGCTCTTGTATCATATTCGATCGGGACATTATGTGTTGCAGCAAGCTGAATAGCCTGCTGGGGGCTCACTGCTTTTGCAATAGTTCCTTGGACGAAGGGAAGCGTCCAGTCATAGCCATAAAGGTTCTGCCCCATTAAAATCTTATTTGAAGGCATTTCAGTAATAGCGTATTCAAGAACTTTTCTGACCTGCTCAATTGGGGATACAGCCATGGCAGGTCCGCCGCTGTATCCCCATTCATAGGTCATAATGACGACGAAATCTGAGATTTCCCCATGAGCTCGATAGTCGTGGCCCTCATACCATTTTCCTTTTTGAGTAGCACTTGTTTTAGGGGCAAGGGCGGTAGACATGAGCCAGCCCTCCCTGCTAAATCTTTGTTTAGCCTTTCGTAAAAAGTTGTTGTAGGCTTCCCTGTCGGCTGGCCGTAAAAACTCAAAATCGAAATGAATGTCACGGAAGCCATATCTTTTCGCTGTTGCCACAATATTATTAAGGAATCGATCCTGAATCGCAGGATCGTTTAGTAAAATACGGCCAAGTTCATCACTAAACTGATCATTCTCCTGATTGTTAATGACCATCATTAAAACGTTTCGATTGGCTCTGGCAATCGCTGGAAAATTATTTAGTAAGGGCTCTTTTAAAGTTCCGTCGCGTCGTGCCTGGAAGCTAAAAGGGGCTAAATAGGTTAGATATGGTGCGGCTTCGCGGGCGCTATTTTCTAAAACAGGGGCAACAGTGGTACCGCGCGGTTCAACATAGGCATTGAATTCAGCATTTCTCTTGGCTCCTTGGGGAATATAGAGACGAAAACCAACATTTAAAGGCTGATTGATATTTATACGGTTCACGCTTGCCAATTGTTGCGGAGAAACGCCGAACTTACGACCTATTGAATAAAGCGAATCTCCAGATTGAACGAAGTAAAAATGGCCGATAATGGGAATAACAATGGATTGTCCAATGACAAGATTATTTGGGTTTGGCAGATCATTTGCTTCAACGATATCTTGAACAGTTGTATGATAAGTCCTTGCAATCGTTGTTAAACTTTCATTCCTTTTTATAACATGGATTTGCATCCTTATCCCTCCCTAAAAACATACGCTACAGCTATTCTATGAGGGAGGGCGGGTTTACATGATACACTTTTGGTAAATCCTGCGAGGATTTAATTTCAGCCTTTAAAACATTTTTCATCATCGTTAACGCATATTGGTTATCTTGATCATCTGTCGAGGCAATACAATTGTTAGGGATATAAAGCTTGTATTCACGCATATAGGCATCGTTTGCTGTAAATAGAACACAGATATTGCCCGCAATGCCTGTTATAATAAGGGTATTTACTTTAAGCTGATGCAGTAAGGTATTTAGGGCAGTTCCGTAAAAGGCAGAGTGTTTCGGCTTTATTAAAAAATAATCCTTCTTATCCGGCAGCACTTTATCGTAGATAGGCTCACTATATTGATTTCGGCAATGTTCGATAATGGTATGGTAATCTGCTTGCCATAAATTATAATGATCGTTAATAAAGACAACGGGGAGCTGCTGTTGATTAAATTGATCCTTTAATTCTTTAATGGGCCCGGCAATCTCCAGTGCTTTTTGGGCGAAAACCTGGCCATGGATAAAATCAAAGTTATTGATCATATCAATGATTAACAGGGCAGGACGTTCAAGATTCAAACTGTCTCCCTCCTTTTCATATATTTTGGAATAGTAAAGAGGTTTTTATCCTGTGTTCTTCCACTAATAGGGGATTTTAAACAGGTAATACTAAAAAAATCAGGTGATAATTTGATAGATATCGTAGAAGCTCAAGATGAATATTTTATGAAGGAAGCAATTAAGGAAGCAAGAAAAGCGGAAGAATTAAATGAAGTACCCATTGGCGCAGTGCTGGTAATGAATAATGAAATTATTTCCCGGGCTCATAATTTAAGAGAACTTGAGCAAAATGCAATCGCTCATGCTGAACTGCTTGCGATTGACAAAGCCTGCAGAAAAACCGGGTCTTGGCGATTAGAAGATTCCACTCTCTATGTCACCCTGGAGCCATGTCCTATGTGTGCCGGTGCGATTATTTTATCAAGAGTGAAAAGGGTAGTATACGGGGCAGGTGATCCTAAAGGAGGATGTGCTGGGACTCTCATGAATCTGTTACAGGATGAGCGCTTTAATCATCAATGCGAAATTACTAAGGGTGTATTAGAGTCTGATTGCGGGAATATGCTCTCTGAATTTTTTCGAAGCATTAGAAATAGAAAAAAGCTTGAAAAGCAAATGAAGAAAAATCGAGCCCTGAATGATTTACAGTAATTTACAAGGTGATTAAGATTGCTTTTTTTCGTAAGAAGTTGTATATTTAAAAGGCGTCACATACGACGCATTAATATTAGGTATCAATTTTGCCGTGCTAGGTGGGGAGGCAGCGGTGCCCTGTACCCGCAATCCGCTCTAGCGGGACTGAATCCCTTCCCGAGGCTTATGGCCTGTAGGGTCTGCCTTAAGTAAGTGGTGTTGACGCCCGGGTCCTGCGCAATGGGAATCCATGAACCATGTCAGGTCCGGAAGGAAGCAGCATTAAGTGGACGCTCCCATGTGCCGCAGGGTTGCCTGGGCCGAGCTAACTGCTTAAGTAACGCTTATGGGCGTAAGTCGACGGAAGGTGCACGGCAGTACATATAACATGCATGAATAAACTCATCTCAATTTGGGGTGAGTTTTTTTACATACATTTTGGAAAATGGGAGTTAAATAAGCTATAATGGATAGGATGATAAAAAATTTGAAGGGGGCGGTGTCCATTGGCATATCAAGCTTTATATCGTGTTTGGCGGCCGCAGGTCTTTATTGATGTAGTAGGACAAGAACATGTAACCAAGACATTGCAGAACGCCCTGCTTCAACAAAAAACTTCACATGCCTATCTTTTTTCTGGTCCAAGAGGAACAGGGAAAACAAGTGCGGCTAAAATATTAGCAAAGTCGATTAATTGTGAGCATGCACCAGTTTCAGAGCCGTGTAATGAATGTGCAGCATGCCGCGGCATCACCAATGGCACCATTCCAGATGTATTAGAATTTGATGCTGCCTCTAATTCTCGTGTAGAGGAAATGAGGGATGTTCTTGATAAGGTGAAATTTGCCCCAACTGCTGTAAACTACAAGGTTTATATCATTGATGAAGTGCATATGCTTTCGATTAGTGCTTTTAATGCTTTGTTAAAGACGCTGGAGGAACCGCCAAAGCATGTCATTTTTATTCTAGCAACAACGGAACCTCATAAAATTCCGTTAACGATTATTTCAAGATGTCAGCGGTTTGACTTTAGGCGCATTACTGCTGGATCAATCGTGAACCGGATGAAATTAATCGTGGAAGAAACAGGCGTGAACTGTGATGAAACGGCGTTGCAAATGATTGCCCGTGCAGCTGAGGGTGGTATGCGTGATGCTTTAAGTCTGTTGGACCAAGCTATTTCCTATAGCCAAGACCGAGTCACACTGGAAGATGCCTTAACCGTAACAGGGTCTGTATCACAAGGATTCCTGAATAAATTAGCCCAGGCCTTTCAGGAAGGGGACGTGTCCAGAGGTTTAGAGGCGCTCGATGAACTTCTATTCCATGGGAAAGATCCAGCAAGATTTATTGAGGACTTAATATTATTTTATCGGGATATGCTGCTTTATAAAACAGCTCCTAATTTAGAAGAGTCACTTGAAAGAGTGATGCTGGATGAGGATTTTCGACAATTGGCTGAAACCATTCAAGTGGAACAAATTTATCAGCTGATTGATTTATTAAATAAAACACAGCAGGAAATGCGTTGGACCAATCATCCCCGAATCTTTTTGGAGGTAGCGGTGGTAAAGCTCTGTCAATCGGAAGTGAAACCATCCGTCTCTGCTGATTCTGCGCCTATTGGACATTTACTAGCCAGAATCGATCAACTTGAGATGGAGCTGCAACACTTAAAAGAAAATGGGGTTGTACCAGCTGGCCATGATGCAGCACCACAACAGCAAAAGCAGGTACAGAAATCCTCGAAAAAGGTTTTTCAGCCGCCGGTAGGAAAAATCAATGAAGTTTTAAAACTGGCAACAAAGAATGATTTAAATTTAATTAAAGCGAATTGGGGAGAAATGCGTTCGAGTTTGTTAAAATCGCAGGCGGCGTTATTAAATGATGCTGAACCGATTGCTGCCTCTTCTGCCGCTTTTATTATAAAGTTTAAGCATGAAATGATTTGCCAAATGGCAATGAACCGCACCGATTTCCTTGAAGCTGTAACATCCTCGCTTTTAAAATTAACTGGAAAAAGGCTTCAGCTTTTAGGTGTTCCTGAAGATCAATGGATGCCGATTCGCGAAAGCTTTTTGAACACTCAGCATAGTGAAGATGGAACAAGTATAGGCGGTGAATCTGTCAAGGAAGAGGAACCGCATATAGCAGAAGCAAAGAAATTATTTGGTGCTGATTTTGTAGAAATTATTGACTAATAAATAATTAATTAAATGGAGGTTAGGAATATGATGCGTGGTGGAGGAATGGGTAACATGCAAAATATGATGAAACAAATGCAAAAAATGCAAAAGAAAATGGCGGAGGCTCAAGAAGAGCTAGGCCAGCAAAAAATTGAGGGTACTGCCGGCGGAGGCATGGTAACTGTTATTGTGACAGGACATAAAGAAGTAGTAGATGTGCAAATTAAACCTGAAGCCGTAGACCCTGATGATGTAGAAATGCTTCAAGATCTAGTACTTGCAGCTGTTAATGATGCCCTTAAAAAGGCAGAAGAATTAACAAACAATACTATGGGGCAATTTACTAAAGGAATGAACTTACCATTTTAAATAAACACTAGCTGGGGTGCATAGACACTCGGGGTTCACGCTCCGGGGTCGGGCACCCCTGCTTTTCTGAAGGAGAAAAATGACATGCACTATCCAGAACCCATATCAAAGCTGATTGACAGCTTTATGAAGCTGCCTGGGATTGGCCCGAAAACGGCGGCCCGTCTTGCTTTTCATGTCTTGAACATGAAAGAAGACACGGTGCTCGATTTTGCAAAGGCACTTGTCAATGCGAAACGTAATCTTACCTATTGCTCCGTCTGTGGTCATATTACCGATCAAGATCCATGTTATATCTGTGAAGACCAGCGCAGGGATAAAAGCATTATTTGTGTCGTTCAAGATCCAAAGGATGTTATTGCAATGGAAAAGATGAAGGAATTCAACGGATTATATCATGTCTTGCACGGGGCCATTTCACCAATGGACGGAATTGGGCCAGAAGATATAAATATTCCTGATTTGTTGAAACGGCTTCAAGATGAAACGGTTCAAGAAGTAATTCTTGCCACAAATCCAAATATTGAGGGAGAAGCAACAGCTATGTACATCTCCCGTTTATTAAAACCATCGGGTATTAAGACCACAAGGATTGCTCATGGACTACCTGTCGGCGGGGACCTAGAGTATGCAGATGAGGTAACCTTATCTAAAGCGCTCGAAGGAAGACGTGAATTGTAACCATAAATAAGTGAACGGCGAATGTAATGACTAAGTTACAGAATTTAGCCAGTCACGATTACCGGAGGAGTAACACATGTTTTTTCAGCGCAAAGGGCGGCTGCGAAAAGAATATGATGAAAAGCTGCTAGCACAATTAAACCGATATAAAATAAATTGGCAGCAGGAAAAGCTGCTTTTAGAAAAAAGCTTTGATCCTTCGGAAGAAGTGATTTGTCAAACTAAAATAGCTGAGGCTAAATATATCTTTCTATTAAGAGAAGCAAAACAGCGTAATGTAACAATCCTTAAATAAATCAGTAGTTCACTCCCTATGGTCTATACTTAACAACTTGTACATATGTTGTAAGTAAAAAGACCTTAAAGGGGGAAAGCATGAATTGGAACCAATTGTTGTGATTTCTATTTTAGGCGGGCTTATTATTTTATTATTATTTTCAGGTGCGCCGGTTAAGCCTGTAAGATTTGTCGGACAGGCAGCTGTGAAATTTTTAATAGGAGCGTTGTTTTTATTTTTCTTGAATGTGGCCGGCAATCGATACGGAATTCATGTCCCGATTAATTTTGCCACTTCTGCTGTCTCAGGATTTCTTGGTATACCCGGATTAGTGGCGTTAGTTGCGATCCAACATTGGGTTTTATAGAAAGGCTGTGTTAATCTTGAATGTTGATTTCCGCCCCGTACTCCCGCAGGACTTTGAAATTGCGTCCTCGAATCCGCCCACGCACGAAGGAAATGCGATAGCATTTTCGAGGAGTCTTCGCCGCCTTCCGCTCCAATCAACGTGCTAAAAATCAACAACAATAACCTTTAACACAGCTTATATAAAAAAACCGCTGAAAACAGCGGTTTTTTATATCTATAGAGAGAATGAACAGAAAACAACTAATCTAGAAAAAGTAATAACTATTTGCTTGACGGATTAACTCCGATGCTGTAGTATATTAAAAGTCGTCACCAAGACGTCGTCTTAAAAAATAAAGTTGTTGACTTTAAGTTGATAACTTGTTATTATTATAAAGTCGCTTTTGAGCGATGTGTTGAATTGCTCTTTGAAAACTAAACAAA
>NZ_JBALNF010000090.1:0-1448 GCF_036962465.1 Neobacillus vireti | reverse complement strand
CCCGTAGCTCAATTGGATAGAGCGTCTGACTACGGATCAGAAGGTTATGGGTTCGACTCCTTTCGGGCGCGCCATTATTTATCGGGAAGTAGCTCAGCTTGGTAGAGCACTTGGTTTGGGACCAAGGGGTCGCAGGTTCGAATCC
This sequence comes from Neobacillus vireti, assembly GCF_036962465.1. Classification (GTDB taxonomy): domain Bacteria; phylum Bacillota; class Bacilli; order Bacillales; family Cytobacillaceae; genus Neobacillus; species Neobacillus vireti_B. The sequence continues at coordinate 1,303 of NZ_JBALNF010000090.1, read as the reverse complement.
TGTCTTCCCGACCATATTTATTAAGGCTCAGTAGCTCAGTCGGTAGAGCAAAGGACTGAAAATCCTTGTGTCGGCGGTTCGATTCCGTCCTGAGCCACCTTTCAGTGCACGATTGACTTTTATGGAGGGGTAGCGAAGTGGCTAAACGCGGCGGACTGTAAATCCGCTCCCTCAGGGTTCGGCGGTTCGAATCCGTCCCCCTCCACCATAATGGCGGCTGTGGCGAAGTGGTTAACGCATCGGATTGTGGTTCCGACATTCGTGGGTTCGATTCCCATCAGCCGCCCCATATATATTTTGCGGGTGTAGTTTACTGGTAAAACCTCAGCCTTCCAAGCTGATGTAGTGGGTTCGATTCCCATCACCCGCTCCAATATGGGCCTATAGCTCAGCTGGTTAGAGCGCACGCCTGATAAGCGTGAGGTCGATGGTTCGAGTCCATTTAGGCCCACCATAGTTTTTTATTATTCCGCAGTAGCTCAGTGGTAGAGCTATCGGCTGTTAACCGATCGGTCGTAGGTTCGAGTCCTACCTGCGGAGCCATTTTTTACAATACATATCATGCGCCTTTAGCTCAGCTGGATAGAGCATACGCCTTCTAAGCGTACGGTCAGAGGTTCGAATCCTCTAAGGCGCGTAAAACTAATAATGATCCCAAACACCTGAGTACTAGTCCTACTCAGGTGTTTTTTTTGCAAACTGAACGATAATCTAAGACTTATATATAAATCATTTAAGGTTAAAAAAATGATTTATAATAGTTGATAATTAAATGAAAGGATCTGTTAGTATTCATTGTGGATTTTCGTGTAGGTATAAGAATTCATAAGCGGAGAAATTCCGGCTAAAGTCTAAAAGGAAGGCTTTAGAAGCAGATATAAGCGGATATATTCCGATTAACTGCTCTAAATAAGTCAAAATCCAAGGATATGGATAATATAAACGGAAAAACTTCCTTTATTTTTAAGAAAAGATGGATATTTCCCAATTTAAACGGAATTTTTCCGTTTATTTTTCAAACACAGGAAATCAACATTCAGTTATAACAGAGCTTAATGAAAAAGGAGTACCTTTATCATTAAATAAATATGGTTGACACCAGGTTAAATTGATGATATTATATAAAAGTTGTCAGCAAAACTATTAAACTATTAATTAAAAGATAGAAAAAGTTGTTGACATCATCGGGATTAACTGATAAGATATAAAAGTTGTCTCATCAAAATTGTTCTTTGAAAACTAAACAAACAAAAACGTCAACAAACAATAATATTCATTTCTTACGAAATGAAGCCAACGTAAC
>NZ_JBALNF010000089.1:0-27492 GCF_036962465.1 Neobacillus vireti | reverse complement strand
CTATAATATTGCTATATCAATGAATAAATAAGCCAAATGAAATTTGGAGGTAGAAAAATGGAAAAGTATAAAGACACAAGCCAACCTTTAGAGGTAAGAGTGGAAGACTTACTATCCAGGATGACACTGGAGGATAAAATAGCACAAATTCAATGTATGATAGCTGCTGGTTCTGAACCTGCTGACACACTGGCCTACTTCTCAAATGGAATAGGAGAAATTGGCAGTTTTCCCTCAGGGAGTAATGCGAATGAAGTAGCAGAAGAGAATAAAAGGATTGTAGATTTTGTATGTAATAGTGATCTGGGCATCCCTCCCATTATACATTGCGAGGCGATCACAGGCCTCAGTGCAGCGGAAGCCACTATCTTCCCATCTGCCATAGGACTTGGCGCAACTTTTAATACTGATACGGTTCAAAAAATGGCAGATATTATTCGTCAGCAGATGCTGGCAGTTGGTATTCGCCAAGCCCTTTCGCCTGTAATGGATGTTTGCCGCGATCCGCGATGGGGGCGTATAGGAGAGACCTACGGTGAAGATCCGACACTAGCAGCCGCTATGAGTGTAGCTTTCACCAAGGGACTGCAGAGCGATGACCTCAAAAATGGCATTGCCGCCACAGGAAAGCACTTTCTGGGTTACGGTTTTTCCGAAGGCGGCCTGAATATGACGACCAATCCGATTCCTTCACGAGAATTGCGTGAAGTTTATGCAAAGCCCTTCCAGGCAGCCGTTACTGAAGGAGGTCTTCAATCCATCATGAATTCATATGGAGTTATTGATGGGGAAATGATTGTTGGTTCAAAGCATATTCTAAACGACTTATTACGGGATGAGATGGATTTTAAAGGCGTACTTGTGTCTGACTACACGTCAATTGAGCATTTGGTTGACCGTCACCTGGAGCCTGATATGATATCAGCGGCCATTACCGCTTTGAATGCTGGCCTAGATGTAGAATGTCCAATTCCCGCAGGCTATAGAACAGATTTATTAGTGGAGGCTATAAAGAGTGGAGCGCTCGATGAAGCGGTAATTGACCGTTCTGTTAGGCGTGTACTGGAGACAAAGTTTAAACTTGGGCTGTTTGAAAATCCTCAGCCTAGAATGGAAATGTTTGATACAGCCTATGGTAATCCGGAAAATGACCAGCACAGCCTGAAGGCTGCACGGGAGTCTACGGTTTTGCTTAAAAATGAAGGACTTCTGCCTCTTTCCAAGGATATTAAGAAAATTGCAGTAATCGGACCCCATGCAAATAGTGTTAGAATGATGTTCGGCGGCTATACGCGCCCTGCAGGTTTAGAAATGATGATTGGGCGTACAATGGGAGACATGGCTGGTATGTCTAACGAATTTGTAAGCATAGATGAAGATGATGACTTTGTACCGTCAGAACCCTTCCCAGGAAGTAACGTTTTACGTGAGCATCCAGATGCCATGGCGGCAATCAATGCTTTGTATGGACCTACTACTCCTACGATACTGGCTTCTATCAAGGAGAAATGCCCGGGAGCCCAAGTTGTATATGAAAAAGGCTGTGATATTGCAGGTACTGACCGAAGTATGTTTAATGAAGCAATCAAAGCTGCGAAAGAAGCAGATGTTGTGATACTGACTTTGGGAGGTAAGTATGGCTGGGGCGGAACCTGCACAATCGGTGAAGGGATTGACAGTGATAATATTGGTCTGACTGGAATTCAAGAGGAGTTTGCAAAGGAGATTTTTGCAGCCGGTACTCCTGCAGTTATGGTGCATATGGACGCGCGTCCACTGAGCAGTGTATTTATCTCTGAAAAATTCCCTGCGATTATTGAGTACTGGTACCCGGGCATAACAGGAGGAAGAGCGCTAGCCGATGTTCTGTTCGGCGATTATAATCCTGCCGGACGCCTGCCGGCAACCTGCGCCCGCAACGAAGGACAATTACCTATTTTCGCAGGACAGTCCTATGGCAACAGCTATCATACTGAGAATACCAATAATGTGTTAAACAAATATATCGACAGTACCAAGCAGCCACTGTTTTATTTTGGACACGGACTAAGCTATACAAATTTTGAGTACAGTGACCTGCAGGTAGACAGTAATACTAGAGCTGATGGCAGCGTCAAAGTGAGCTGCAAAGTTAAAAATGCCGGAAAGATGGACGGGGAAGAGGTAGTTCAGCTTTATGTTACAGATGAAATTGCATCAGTGGTGCGCCCTAATAAGGAACTTGCAGGGTTTTCCAGAATTGCTTTGAAAGCTGGCGAAGAAAAGACTGTTTGCTTTGAAATGAGAGCCGATCAGTTTGCCTTTTTAAATAAAGATATGAAATGGATCGTTGAAGAGGGTGACATGACTGTATGGATGGGCGGTTCGTCTGTTGATTTACCGCTGAAAGGAAGCTTCCATATAGACAACACCGCTGAAATTATTGGACATAAACGAGGCTTTTTTGCCAAGTCGAAAATACTAAATCGGATGGAGATCCAAATCACTAAGTAACAATAGCAATTGATTTAAATTGTACGACATGGGGGAAGGCTGCCTTTCCATTCAGGAATTGGATAGGCAGCTTATTTTTTGGAATTAAACAGGGGGGAAGATAGAAGTGAGACTTAAAGATAAGATTGCGGTAGTAACTGGTGCAGCATCAGGTATGGGGAAAGCTATCGCTATTCTTTATGCAAAAGAAGGGGCAAAAGTAGTAGTTTCTGATATTAATTTAGAGGGAGCTAAAAAAACGGTTGAAGAAATCAAATTAGATAGGGGTGAAGCTCTAGCGGTATCAGCAAATGTAGCTAAAGAAGAAGATATTCAGAATCTAATAGAAACGGCAGTTCTTGAATTCGGTACTCTGGATATTCTTGTTAATAATGCTGGAATAATGGATAATTTCGAACCAGCTGGCGATGTTGAAGACGAGAATTGGGAAAGAGTCTTTTCCGTTAACACAACAAGCGTTATGCGTGCAACACGTAAAGCACTTCCAATTTTCTTGAAGAAGAAACAAGGAGTAATCATTAACATTGCGTCCGCCGGTGGTTTACAAGGAGCGCGTGCCGGTGCGGCTTATACTGCTTCCAAGCATGCTGTAGTGGGATTGACAAAAAATACTGGCTTTATGTATGCAAAAGAAGGGATTCGCTGCAATGCTATTGCTCCTGGCGGGGTTGAAACAAATATCATGACTTCCTTGGCAACGGCTAATCCATTCGGAATGGAGCGTATCCAGCTTGGAGCGGGCATTAATCCTCGATTAGGGAAACCAGAGGAAATAGCAAACATAGCTTTATTCCTTGCCAGCGATGAATCAATCTTTTTAAATGGTACGGTCATTACTGCAGATGCTGGTTGTAATGCATATTAGTTAAATTATTTTAAATAGAAAAATAGAATGGAGAAGAAACTGTGAAGGTTAACAAGCAAACTCGAATAACCTATAACCAAAGAGCAAAAGAAATCGTCGATCAAATGACTCTGGAAGAAAGAGTCTATTTAATGAGTGGAAATATGACGATGGAAGATTTAATAGAAGAAATCACAAAAGGTAAGCATTATAACGAAACCCCTTACGAAGCGGGTGGGAATGAACGCCTGGGGGTTCCTGCAATGAAATTTGTTGATGGACCTAGAGGGTCAGTGGCAGGTACAGGACAAAGTACTTGTTTTCCTGTACCGATGTCAAGGGGTGCTTCATTTGATAAAGATTTAGAAGAGCGCATCGGAAAGGCAATCGGAAAAGAAATTCGTGCTGTCGGTGGAAACCTATTTGGCGGCGTCTGTATCAACCTTCCTCGAAATCCTGGCTGGGGAAGAAGTCAGGAAACCTATGGAGAGGAATCGTTCCATTTAGGCGTCATGGGGTCGGCCTTGACAAAGGGTGTACAAAGTGAAAATGTAATTGCCTGCGTTAAACATTATGCTTTCAACAGTATGGAAAATGCCCGATTTAAGGTAAATGTGAAAGCAGATAAACGTACGGAGAGAGAAGTCTATCTATCCCATTTTAAAGATACAATCGATGCCGGAGCGGCAAGTGTTATGAGTGCCTACAACAAGTACCAAGGACAACATTGCGGGCACAGTGATTATCTATTAAATCAGGTATTGAAAGATGAATGGGATTTTGATGGTTTTGTCATCAGTGATTTTGTCTGGGGCGTCCTGGATTCCGTGGAAGCAGCCAATGGCGGAATGGACATTGAAATGCATCTTACCCAGCACTTTGGTGATAAACTGTTGGAGGCTGTAAAAAGCGGGCAAGTCAACGAAGACAAAATCAATGATACAGCGGTTCGGATTGTCCGTACTTTACTAGCTTTTTCAGAGGCAGATGACAAGAAATACGGTATGGAACTAATAGGAAGCAAAGACCATATTGCTTTAGCGTTGGAAGCAGCAGAAAAATCGATGACATTGATGAAAAATGATAATAAAACATTACCATTTTCAAAATCTGAGACTAAAAAAATTGCAATCATTGGTAAATTAGGGAGTACAGAGAATATCGGCGATCATGGATCCAGCAATGTTCATCCTCAATATGTCGTCACTCCTTTAGACGGAGTGAAGAACATTGTTCCTCATTCCGAAGTAATTTTTGATGATGGACAAGATTTGGAAAGAGCAAAAGCATTGGCAAGTTCTGTTGACGCGGTTGTCTTTGTTGTTGGATTCAACCATGACGATGAAGGGGAATATATCGTAAACGATCAAGATCAAGATGTGACTGCCATTGGTGGTACCTCTAATTCTTTAGGTGGAGACAGGAAATTATCGCTTGGCCTTCACGCTGATGAAATTGAATTAATCAAAGTAGTTGGACCGGTCAATGAAAATTCAGCAGCTGTTCTCATTGGCGGGAATATGATTATGATTGAAGAATGGAAAAATGATGTTTCTGCTATTCTTATGGCCTTTTATCCTGGAATGGAGGGGGGAACGGCCATTGCCAAAACATTATTTGGTGAAGTCAATCCTGGTGGAAAATTGCCATTTGTTGTCCCAACGGATGAGAAACACCTGCCACAGATTAATTGGGAAGCGGAAGAAATCACCTATGGATATTATCATGGATATACCAAGTTAGAGAAAGAAGGGATTGAACCATCACTCCCTTATGGATACGGGTTGTCTTTTACGACTTTCGAGATTTCTAATGCTGCATTTGAGGTTTGGGGAGAAAGTATCTTAGCTCGATGTGACGTAACCAATACAGGTGAGCTAGAAGGTGATGAGGTCGTTCAGATGTATGTCGGATTCAGTCAATCACAGATTGATCGGCCAGTTAAAGTGTTACGCGGTTTTGAAAGAATAAATCTTTTGCCTGGTGAAACGAAAACAGTTGAAATTTCTTGTCCTATTGAGAAAGTAAAATGGTTTAATCCAGAGACTAACGCTTGGGAACTCGAAGATATCGATTATGACGTATACGTTGGGAATAGCAGTGCGGATAAAGATTTAATCAGAGGAAATGTAAATTTATTGGCTAAGAGATAATAACTGAAGGGGCTAGGGTATTCCATTTTTTTGCCATCTATAAACTCCTTAAAAACGAAGGACGCTGTTCCAACCCGCATTTTTATTGTTTTACAGGGGACAATTGAGATACTCTGGGGACAATTTTGAGCTATCTGTTTCTAATAACAACGTTTCAATCATATTGAAACTTATTGAAATCCTGTATAACAATACTTTCGTTCGATACGATTCCATTTTAATATTATACATCTATTCCTATGGCAAGAAAAAAGAGTAGTCCGAAAAAGACTACTCTATTTTTCTATTTTAGAATTACAGTTTTATTTATGAAGCCTGAGAGTTTTTTTGCTTAGACAACCCAACAAATGATTTAGAGGCTGTTTTCCGAAGTGAAGTCTTACTTACTAATCCATAATAGGAAAGGAAAGCTAGTAAACTTGTGAACAAGATGAGTATGCCCATAGGAATGCCTGAATTCGTCCCTGCTACTCCCACGAGTGGAGCCGTAAGTGAGCCAAGGACAAATGGCAATAATCCTAATAATGCAGAGGCACTACCTGCAATATGCCCTTGCTTTTCAATGGCTAATGTAAAAGACGTTGTTCCAATAATACTTAAAGAAAAGGTAAAAATGAATATTGGGATCACGACGGCGAAAAGAGGCGCTTTTAAGAGCAGGGCAATGAGTAATGCGGCACCCGCTAAGTTCGCCATTGCTAAGCCTATCTTTAAGAAAGTCCGCTCTGAAATGGTGTCTGCCAAGCGGCCGACCAACTGACTTCCAATAATAAATGCTAATCCATTTGTCCCAAATAATAGACTAAATTGTTGTGGTGTTACTCCGTAAATATTCTGATAGACAAACGGAACACCAGATACATAGGCAAAGATTCCTGCACCAGTAAAACCCTGAGTTAGAGCGTATCCTAAAAATGAGCGATCTCTGAATAAAGAGCCAAAATTCTTCATGATTTCAGGTAAATTGCTGGGAACACGGTTTTCTTTAGGGAGTGTTTCTTCTAATTTAAAAGTAACAGTGAAAAGCAACACCGCACCTATACAAGCCAATACAATGAACACTCCATGCCAATCGGTAAATGCAAGGATTCCCCCTCCAGCAACGGGTGCAACGATTGGTCCAAGGTTACCCACCAATACCATCATCGTAAAGAACTTGGTTAGTTCCTTTCCACTAAAGAGATCTCGAACAATTGCTCGAGAGATCACAAGTCCACCTGCGGCTGCTATGCCCTGGACTAACCGAGCAATAATAAGGAAATAGATATTGGGCGCCAACGCGCATGTTAGAGATGCAAGTAAGTACAAACTAATAAAGATTAGCAAAGGTTGTCGGCGACCTTTTACATCACTTAAAGGACCAATGATTAATTGACCCAATCCCAGGCCCAATAAACAGGAAGTTAAACTAATTTGTACCAGTGAAGCGGTAGTATCAAAATCTTTTACTATCGTTGGAAAAGAGGGTAAATACGTATCGATTGTAAAAGGTCCTAATAATCCAAGTGATCCTAAAAGTATTGCCAGTTGTATTCGTTTCTTAACACTATGTGTATTCAATGTCCATCGCCTTTCTAGGAATATAGTTTTTTTAATTCGTGCCCTTTATTTATCATCTTGTTCATTCAACAGAACAAGATGAATAAATCATTTATCTTTTGAATCCCCCTATATTTCATTTACAAATTGTTCACCCATTTATTGAATATACTTAGTTGCCCCGATGAACAAAGTTCATTATAACCCGAAACATACTCTAGAGTAAACAATCAATTTTTATATTAGCTGACGGATTATAAGCGTCAGTTATTCCGTTTTACATACTCTCATCATTATCCGACATTGCTTGTAAAGCTTTCCTTCTGAAACCGCACTCCTCCATCGCTTCAATAAGCTCCACTCTCAAATGGGTTCTGGTGCAAAAATAAAGTAAAAAAGAAGGAAGCGTATCTAGTCCTAACAGAATCATTCTTATGATGCTAGTTCAAATAATTGATGAATGAATTCTTTCTGATTTTGAAAAAGACTGATCCAGTAGATCCATTTGTTCTTTTTTTATCATGTGCATAGCTTCCACTCCTGAAAGAATAGATTCAATTGAACAATATAACCAACTATTTTTTGATTATAAAGAAAGTTCAGAAAAGAATGCGATTGATTTGGAAGAAATTATGGGAAAACTGTGTTAGAAAATCTAACGCAATTGTAGATAGAAAGAGAAAATGTGACTATATTTAAAACTGTTCTAGAATTATCTGACAATAGCACTGTGTTAATGGAACATCTTAGAAAAACTTGTAACAAGTTTGTGATATTAAAAAGTGGAGGGGTAGCATGTTAACACCAAGTGTAGGGTATCTTATTTTACTTATTTTCGGAGTTTTGTTTACGGGAGTGACCGCGGTTATTCACCGCATGGATTCCAAACGAAAAGGAAAAGAAATGACGGCGGAACAATTTAACACTGCCGGAAGAAGTGTAGGGGTTGGTTTGGCCAGCGCTTCGATCGTAGCGGCTTGGACATGGGCTGCCACGATCATGATGTCATCCTCGACCGGTTATCAATATGGAATAAGCGGGCCATTTTGGTATGCGGCTGGTGCTACCATCCAAATCTTATTATTTGCGATCCTTGCTGTTCATTTAAAAAGAAAAGCACCAACCGCTCATACGTTTTTAGAGTTTATTTCACAGCGTTTTGATAAAAAAAATCACCGCTTAATGCTCGTATTTGCGCTGATGACGAATATTATCGTCACCTCGATGATCATTCTCGGCGGGGCAATCACGTTAAATCAGTTAACGGGAATGAATTTGTATGTAGCAGCCTTTTTAATACCTGTAACATTCACTATTTATACGATGATTGGCGGATTAAAAGCTTCATTTATAGCAGACTATTTGCACACGGTGATCTTATTTGTTGTTCTGTTGGTCTTTGGGATTGCGGTCTATTATAAATTTGGCATCTCCAATATTTATGAGGGGCTGCGTGCCTTGCCGGAATCCAAGCAAATGCTGACGATGGCATCTATTCCAGGGCTTTTGTTTGGGATTATTAATATTGTTGGGAATTTCGGAACCGTTTTTGTCGATCAAGCCTATTGGCAGCGTGCTATTGCCAGTACGGATAAAGCTGCTTCGAAAGCGTATATATATGGAGGGATCTCCTGGTTTTCGATTCCTTTTGCGGTAGCTACTATTTTGGGTGTTAGTGCTGCAGGACTTGGAATTTCAGTATCTTCTCCTGATTCTGTTGCACCGATTATGGCCTCACACATCCTTGGGTCGGTTGGATCTGTTCTGTTTTTGACCATGCTGTTTATGGCAGTTACGTCTGCGGGGTCCGCGGAACTAACAGCTGTTACGAATATTATCGTTACGGATATTTATCGTCATTCGATCAACCCTCATGCCGGCAGTAAGAAACTATTGTCTGTTTCCCGTTTGGTTACATTAGGGTTCGGATTATCGATGGGAATCTTCTCGATTCTACTATTCTATTTAGGAATCAGTCTTGGCTTTGTTTATATGGCAATGGGAATTTTTGTTAGTGCAGCCGTTATACCGGTCACGCTTGGCCTAGTTTGGAAACGGGCCACAAATGCAGGAGCCTTTTACGGAGCATTGTTGGGGATGATTGGCGGCGTGACAGTTTGGCTAATTTCTGCTTATGTAACAGGAGGGCATGTGAACGTTGAATCTCTGGGAGGACTCTACCCGATGCTGTTTGGTAATCTGGCAGTATTTATCATTAGTGGAGTGATTTCTATTGGGCATGCACTCATCTCTTCTGAGGAATTTAATTTTGAGTCTTTAAAAGACAAGTTTAAGAGTTTTGATGAAAGTCATAGTACGGCTAGAAAGGAGAATTTAGGATGAACGATCTGGAGTTAAAAAAACAAACGAAGCTGTACACTCGTTGGGCATTGGGGTTAAGTGTAGTACTTGTGGTCATTTGGCCGGGAATTATGTTTTCGACAGGGTATATCTATAGTCTTTCCTTTTTCACGGGCTGGGTTTATCTAGCATTTGGCTGGCTGGTGTTTGCCGCGCTTTTTATCACCATTCGACCATTTATTGAGCTGTATAAGGAATACAAGCGATAAAGATGAATAGACATGAATACCAAAACAGCAGGTCACGGCTGCTTTGGTATCCATGTTAAATCACAAGGACCAAATGTAGAATCTACGTTATGAATGGAAATCTCCGGTTACAGGAAAAAAGGAAGGATGAAAAAGATGAAACTGACCTCACGTGAAATGGAAAAGCTTATGGTTGTAGTGGCTGCTGACCTGGCGCGCCGTCGGCAAAAAAGAGGCTTAAAACTAAACTATCCTGAATCCATCGCCATCATTACCTATGAAGTTCTTGAAGGGGCACGGGATGGACAAAAGGTGGCACAGCTTATGCAATACGGCACCACCATTCTGACAAGAGAAGATGTGATGGAAGGTGTACCTGAAATGATTCCGGACATACAGGTAGAGGCGACATTCCCTGATGGTACAAAACTGGTCACTGTACATACCCCGATTCGATAAACCGATTTTACATACCCAAACCAAAACCGTTTAGGAGGAAAAAGCAATGATTCCTGGGGAGTATCGATTAAAAAAGGAGCCAATCTTGTGTAATGAAAATAAGCAGCCGCTAGTCATTCCTGTGTTAAACCGGGGCGACCGCCCGATCCAAATCGGTTCGCATTTTCATTTTTTTGAAGTCAATACAGCATTGCAATTTGAACGGGACCGGGCATTTGGCAGGCATTTGAATATTCCAGCGGGAACGGCTGTAAGGTTTGAGCCTGGCGATGAAAAGGAAGTGGAGCTCGTTCCTTTTTCGGGGGAACAGAAGGTGTACGGTTTAAATCAATTAACAAACGGTTCCGTCATAAAGGAGGAGAAGTAAGTGAGCTTTCACATGTCGCGAAAACAATATGCCGATATGTTCGGTCCAACGGTTGGAGATGCTGTCCGTTTAGCGGATACGGAGCTGTTTATTGAAATAGAAAAAGATTACACCACCTATGGGGATGAAGTGAAGTTTGGCGGAGGCAAGGTGATCCGTGATGGAATGGGGCAGCACCCGCTTGTGACAAGGGCGGAAAGTGTGGACCTTGTGTTAACCAATGCGATGATTGTTGATTATACCGGGATTTATAAAGCAGACATCGGTGTGAAAGATGGGAAGATTGTAGCGATTGGCAAGGCTGGGAATCCGCTGCTGATGGACAAGGTGGATATCGTCATTGGTGCGTCAACCGAAGTGATTGCTGCAGAAAGAAAAATCGTAACCGCCGGGGGCATTGATGCCCATATCCACTTTATTTGTCCGCAGCAAATTGAAACGGCTCTTTCCTCTGGCGTGACAACCATGATTGGCGGTGGGACAGGGCCGGCTACAGGCACGAACGCAACCACCTGTACCCCGGGACCGTGGAATATCCACCGGATGCTCCAGGCTGCAGAAGAATTCCCAATGAATCTCGGTTTTTTAGGAAAAGGAAATGCTTCGGATGAAGCTCCGTTAAAGGAACAAATTGAAGCGGGAGCAATCGGCTTAAAGCTTCATGAAGACTGGGGAACAACGACTGGAGCCATTGATACGAGTCTGAAAGTGGCTGACCAATATGATGTGCAGGTCGCCATTCATACCGATACCCTTAACGAAGGTGGATTTGTTGAGGATACTTTGGCTGCCATTGATGGACGCGTGATTCATACATATCATACGGAAGGCGCTGGGGGAGGACATGCACCGGATATTATTAAGGCTGCCAGCTTCCCTAATATCTTGCCTTCATCGACTAACCCAACAAGGCCTTATACGATTAATACACTGGAAGAGCATTTAGATATGTTGATGGTTTGCCATCATCTTGATCCGGAGGTTCCGGAAGACATTGCTTTTGCTGATTCGCGGATTCGCAAAGAAACGATTGCCGCAGAAGATATCCTGCACGATATCGGTGTATTCAGTATGATTTCCTCTGATTCGCAGGCGATGGGCCGGGTCGGAGAAGTAATCACCCGTACGTGGCAAACGGCGGATAAGATGAAAAAACAGCGCGGTAAACTGGCGGTGGATCAAGGCGTTGGCGATAACTTCCGGGTCAAACGTTATATTGCCAAATATACAATCAATCCTGCTTTGACTCATGGAATTGCTGATTATGTCGGTTCGATTGAAACAGGAAAGCTAGCGGATTTGGTGGTCTGGGATCCGGCGTTTTTCGGTGTGAAACCGGAGTTAATTTTAAAAGGCGGGATGATTGCGCACAGTCTGATGGGGGATCCCAATGCCAGCATTCCAACGCCGCAGCCGGTGATCTATCGTCCGATGTTTGCCTCCCTTGGAAGTGCCAAATATCAAACGTCGATGACATTTGTCTCCCAATCTGCTTTTCAAAAAGGGATTCATAGAACACTTGGGCTGAAGAAAATTGTCCAACCTGTGTCAGGAATCCGGCAGTTAACGAAAAAATCGATGGTTTTTAACGGGGAAACACCTGAAATCGAAGTGGATCCGCAAACGTACAAAGTGAAAGTTAATGGTGAATTAATAACCTGTGAGCCGGCGGAAGTAGTTCCAATGGCACAGCGCTATTTCTTGTTTTAAGGTGTTTGAGTTGCCGAAACCCAGGAAGGTATAACGATCCTTACTTGGTTGAAGCATTCTGATTTTTGTTTGGCGAAGTAATTTCTTTTTTCGCGAAATATTCACCAGGTTTGGCGAAATTCATTCCTGTAGCGCCCTACTCTATTTCTTTTTTAAGGAGAGGAAAAAATGATTATTGAAAAAGTAATTGGAAATGTTACGACATTAGAAAAAAAAGCACCGCATACGGAACGGGTGTACTTGAACAGCGATGACTTGGTTAAACGGATTCAGCGTGTGGTCACCGACCATGGCAAGGAGATTGGGATTCGCTTAAAAGACAATCATGACTTAATCGACGGTGATGTCTTATATATAGATGAACGAAATATGATCGTAATCTCCGTTAAAGATGATGACTTGTTGGTGATCCAGCCAACGTCGATCCAGCAAATGGGGGAAATTGCCCACCAACTGGGGAACCGTCATCTCCCGGCTCAATTTGAAGGAAATGAAATGCTTGTTCAGTATGATTATTTAGTCGAAGAGCTTCTTCAGCAATTAGAAATTCCTTATGAGCGTGAAAATCGGAAGGTGAAGAAGGCGTTTCGCCATATTGGACACCGTCATGATTAACGAATTGTTTCCCTTGCTTCAGTTGTGCGATTCCAACTTTCCATCTGGAGCCTTTTCGCATTCGTTCGGATTGGAGACCTATATTCAGGAACAAGTCATTACGGATACGAAAAGCTTTTCTGAAGCGATCACCGTATATATCGAAAAACAGCTTGTTTTTGTCGAGGGACTGGCGTGCCGGCTTGCTTTTGATGCGGTCGGGCAAAACAGGATGGCGAATCTTTTCGAGCTAGATCAATTATTATTTGCCGCGAGCCTTGCTGAAGAAACGAGGATCGGCAATCGCCGAATTGGGGAACGAATGGCAAAGCTATGTGCCGGCCTATATCCTTCACCAATTCTCGACGATTATGTAGATAAAATCAAAGAAAAGCGGGCATATGGACATTCTGCCTTGGTTTTTTCGATCATTGCCTGCCACTTGCAAGTGGGAAAAGAAACAGCCATTGGCGCGTATTTATATGGAGCTTTATCCTCACTGATTCAAAACGCTGTCCGCGGCATTCCCCTCGGACAGACCGATGGTCAAAAGCTGTTGGTCAACATCCAGCCGCTTTTAAAGAAAGCCGTTCAGAAGATTTTATTGTTGTCCAAGGATGATCTTGGGGCGGTCAGCCCTGGATTGGAAATTGCTCAAATGCGTCATGAACGATTACACGTGCGCTTGTTTATGTCTTAAAAATTTTTGAAAAAGAGGGATGTTGAAAATGGAACCAGTACGAATTGGAATTGGCGGACCTGTTGGTGCAGGAAAAACGATGCTTGTGGAAAAATTAACGCGGGCGATGCATGAAGAACTGAGTATGGCCGTTGTCACGAATGACATCTATACAAAAGAGGATGCGTTATTTCTTATGAAAAACGGAGTGTTGCCGCAGGATCGGGTAATCGGAGTGGAAACTGGCGGTTGTCCGCATACGGCTATTCGGGAGGATGCGTCGATGAATTTTGCGGCCATCGATGAATTAAAAGAAAGGCACCCTGATGTTGAATTAATCTTCGTCGAAAGTGGCGGGGATAATTTAGCGGCAACATTCAGTCCGGAGCTTGTTGATTTCTCCATTTATATTATTGATGTGGCCCAAGGGGAAAAAATTCCGCGTAAAGGCGGACAAGGGATGATTAAGTCAGACTTATTCATCATCAACAAAATTGATTTGGCTCCTTACGTTGGGGCAAGTCTGGAAATCATGGAGCGGGACACAATCGCTGCAAGAGGGGACAAGCCTTATATTTTTACAAATTTAAAGGATGGAACAGGCCTTGATCAAGTGATCGATTGGATTAAAAACCAAACTCTATTACTAGGATTGGAGTCATGAGCTATACCGGTGTATTGGAGCTTTCTGCGGTCAAAAGGCAGTCCAAAAGTATTGTATCCAGCTGTTATTATGAGGGGGCATTGAAATTAACCCGCCCGGTTTACCTGGAGGAGAATGTGCCATCCGTTTATCTGATTCATGTTGGAGGCGGCTATGTCGACGGCGATACCTATTTGACTGACCTTTCAGTTGAGGCGGGAGCGGAATTGGCAGTTACTACGCAATCTGCTACGAAAGTATATAAAACGCCGAAAAACCCTGTTGTTCAACAAACAAATTTGAAAGTGGGCAAGGGAAGTGTGCTTGAATATTTGCCGGATTCATTAATCGCTTATGAGGGTGCGCGTTTTATTCAAGAAACCAATGTTCGGATGGAGGAGGAAGCTTGTTTTTTTTATAGCGATATGATCACACCTGGATGGGCAGAGGATGGGAGCTTGTTTCGTTATGACTGGATCCGTTCGAAATTAAAAGTCTATAAAAATGACAAGCTCGTTTTATTTGATCATTTGTTGCTTGAGCCGGATGATCAGTTGAACGGGATTATGCAAATGGAGGGGTATACCCATGTTGGGACTTTCCTCATCCTTCATAATCAAGTAGATAAAGGTTTTTTGGATGATTTATATGAAGTCATGGAGGATATTCAGGAAGACCTTTGTTTCGGATTGTCCTCTTTGCCGGAGGGAGGAGTGATTTTGAGGGTGCTGGCCCGGTCTACAGGGATGATTGAGAAAATGATTACACATGCGCATGCTTGGGCCAGACATCAGTTGCTCGCGAAGGATGTTGTTAGATGGAGGAAATACTAAGGTTGTAGAATGCATCTTTCTTGTAAAAGAATGATGCAATGTTGTTAAGGGAAGTGCAGGAGGGAGAATTAGTTTCGATTTTAGGTTCTGGTGCAAAAATAAAGTAAAAAAGAAGGAAGCGTATCTATTCCTAACAGAATCAATCTTATGATGCTACTTCAAATACTGAGTTTGAATGTACAATAAAAAGAACACACAGCATTTCAAAAGAGGAAAATACTGTGTGTTCTTTTTAGATAACTAATAAAAAAATATTTTCAAATACCTCGTAGCATCTCATAATTATCTTTTGCTAACCATAGGATATATTCTTAATCATAAGGATTATTTCCATAGGTGCTCCAACCTTGTTTGATAATCAGAGTGAATTATATAATGATCAAAATGGATACTGGCGATCTTTTGTCTGGATGGAAACCCATTTTGTAACGGTGAATTCTTCTACCACCCATGGGTTGCCAAACCGGCCTAATCCACTCGCTTTATTTCCCCCGAATGGAATATTTGGTGCGTCATTCACCGTCTGGTCGTTGATATGAGTCATGCCGCTATCAATTTGTAAGGCAAGATTTTCACCATGTTTTAAGTCGCTAGTAAAAATGGCAGAACTTAAGCCATACTCTGTATCGTTGGCGTAGGCGATGGCTTCGTCATCTGTTTCCGCTTTTATAATAGTAGCAATCGGAGCAAAAAGCTCGGTTTGCGCAAGCTTGCTCGAATTTTGAACGTCTGTAACAACATAAGGGGTTAGAATGTTGCCAATCCGTTTGCCTTCCAAAGCGACAGTTACACCTTGTTCTTTAGCTTCTTCAATATACCGCATTGCTTTTTCTATCTGTTGCTTATTTACCAATGGCCCGATAACGGTATTTGGATCACTTGGATCTCCATAAGGAAGCTGTTTGGCCCGTTCTACAAATTTAGCGACAAACTTATCATATTTGTTTTTGTGAACAATGAACCTATTGATAATCATACAAATTTGACCTTGATGGACAAATTTCCCAAAAATAGCTGCCTTGACGGCTTGGTCAATGTCTGCGTCAGATAAAACGATAAATGGGCTGTTTCCGCCAAGTTCAAGTGCAACCCGCTTTAAATTTTGACCGGCAATGGCTCCAATATGGCGTCCAACTGAAGTGGAACCAGTAAAACTAATTAGTTTCGATATCGGGTTTGTCAACATGTCATCACCGATTTCGTTAATATCCGTTAAAATCACATTTAAAACACCTTTAGGTAAACCAGCGTATTCAAACGCTTTTGCAATAACTGAACCACCGGAGAGGGCAACTTGGATATCAGGTTTGTGGACAACACTATTTCCAAGTGCAATGGCTGGGGCTATTGTCCTCATTGATAAATTCATCGGAAAATTAAAAGGTGAAATGGAAGCAATCACGCCTAATGGCAGTCGGTGTATATGATTTAATTTGGCATTATCCGGACCTGGCACTTCTCGCACTTTACCGATTTCATCAGCAAATTTTATCGACTCCTCTAAAATTTCGATGGTTAGATGGAATTCGATATTAGATTTTAACAAGGTGCCGCCCGTCTCAAGACCAATAGTTCTGACTATCTCCTTGCGGTTCCTGTTTAAATAATCCAATGCTTTATGGAGAACTGATCTTCTTTCTTCAACGGTTGACTTTGCCCATTGCTTCTGTGCTTCTTGGGCACTTAGAAATGCTTCATCCAACTGTTCTTTTGATGCTAGGCGAACGGAAGTAATGATTGAATCATCATATGGGTTCAAAATATCATAGGTTCTTTCACTTTGGCCATCTGTCCATTCTCCGTTGATAAAACTCTGATTTAACACCCCAACTGCTTGCATGAAAAAACTCCTCCCATCATTAAGCAAATAGTTCTAATAAGTTTTGTAGCGCTTTCATAAAAGTAGTACGTAACTATGTACAGTTAAACTATTAAAATATTCAACTGAATATTGCGAATTCTAGCAACGATATTTTGGAAAGTAAAATTAATTGTTGCTATATATGCAACATTCATGAAAAAATAAATTTTTAATCTAGCAAATTAGGAATCAATGGACCGTTGGTCGATTATTTTTTGTATGTTTTAATCAATTGCTTAATAAATGCTTCCATCGTGTTGTCTATGAATAAATCTTTTTTATACACGATCCCGATCATTTTTCGGAAGTCACGATCGATGATCCGTACCTGCCTAATCTTGTCGTCGTGAATGGTAGAAAGATAGGATTTTGGTAGAATGGTGGCTAAGTCATGATTCTTTTTAACGAGTTGAAGCAGTGCCTCTACTGTCGAGAACTCAATTCTTGGTTGGATGGTGAAGCCCACCTTTTGACTCTCTTCCTCAAAAAAGTGACGCATGGTAAATTGATGGGGCAGAAGGGTTAAGGGATAAGCTTGCAAATCTTTTAACAGAATGGAATCGATCTCTGCAAGTTCGTGAAGATGGGAAACGACTAAATAAAATTCCTCTTCAAAAAGTGGAATCATTTCTAGCCGATTGTCTTCCTCCATTAAAAAGGTTACTCCCAAGTCTAATTCATTTTGCAAAAGTCTATGAAAGGTTTCTTTCGTTCTTAAATCAATGATAGAAAGCTCAATGCCAGGATATTTTTCATGAAAGGATACGACGGGAGATGTGAGTAAATGCCCACCTGAACATCCAATTAACAATTTTCCCCGTAAAATTCCTCTCACGTCCATGATTTTCGTACTTGCCTGTTCCAATTCAAAAAAGATCCGCTCGCAATGTTCCAATAGAATGGTTCCGGCATAGGTCAAACGTACTTTTTTCCCGGCCCGGCTGAACAAGGGTGTACCAAGCTGCGCTTCCAACAGCCTGATTTGCTGACTCAATGTAGGCTGACTGATTCTTAATTTTTCTGCGGCTTTTGTAAAATGTAATTGCTGTGAAACGGTTACAAAATATTCTAATAGACGAAACTCCATTAGCTTCACACCCCTTTTTGATAGTTTATATCTATGATAATCATTAAAAATATTATATTGAACAATGAAAGGGTTTACAAATATAATAGCGTTAAAGTTTTAAAAGTCTAAATATTCGCAATTGTTATTTTGAACTTTAATCGAGGGACAGGAGATGTGATTATGTCTAGTGAAAAAACTTCTATGGAATTAGCTCAAGTAAAGGTCCAAAATTTCAAGTACACAACATCCTCTGCTTTAATGGAGGCACTTCAAGAATCTGGCGTTTCTTACATTTTCGCGAACTTAGGAAGTGACCATTCAGCCATTATAGAAAGCTGGGCACAGGCTCAATTGGAAAACAAAGAATTCCCGAAAGTGATCATTTGCCCACATGAAATGGTTGCTTTAAGTGCTGCACATGGATTTGCACAGGTTAGCGGAAAACCCCAGGCTGTTTTTGTTCATGTTGAATGTGGAACCCAAAATATGGGGGGGGCTATACATAATGCGGCTAGAGGAAGAGTACCTGTATTTATACTTGCAGGGGCTTCACCATATACGCAGGAAGGGGAGCTTTTAGGAAGCCGGAATGAACATATTCACTGGCTCCAGGATGTGTTTGACCAGCGTGGGATTGTCCGGGAATATGTGAAATATGACAATGAAATCCGGACAGGGAAAAATGTAAAACAGCTGGTTCATCGGGCGTTACAAATAGCAGAGAGTGATCCAAAGGGACCCGTCTATTTAATGGCACCCCGTGAGGTGTTGGAGGCAGAAATTGAACCACCTGCAGTTGATCATCGTGGTTGGAAACCACTTTCTTCGTGTGCGATTGCACCAGACGATGCAGCAAAACTTGCGGAGAATCTAATTAAAGCCGAACATCCTTTAATTGTCACTTCCTATCTTGGCCGAAATACTGACGCGGTTTCGGAGTTGGTCAAGCTTAGCGAGAAATTAGCGATTCCTGTATTGGAGTCTGTACCAAACTATGTGAATTTTCCCGCTGACCATCCAATGCATGTAGGGTATCAATGGAATGCTCCTGTGCAAAATGAATTATTAAATCAAGCTGATTTTATTCTGGTCATTGATAGCGATATTCCTTGGATTCCATTAGTCAATAAGCCAGCGGATAGTTGTGCTATATCCTATATTGATGTAGACCCATTAAAGGAGAAAACGCCACTATGGTACATACCTTCTGAAAGCTTTTTTAAAGCGGATTCATTGGTGGCTCTTCAGCAGTTGAATTCCTATATTGATAGTGTTAATGATATAAATCAAGTGAAAATTTATGAGCGCTATCTCCAAATAGCTAATATCCATTCGCACCAAAGAAAGGAATGGAAAGAAAATGAGAATTTACAGAACCCAGACATCGTTACACCCCAATATTTAACAGCCTGTATTCGCGAGGCAATTGATGAAAACACGATTGTGATGACGGAGTCTATTACGAATTATGATGTTGTTTCCAAACACCTACCACGGAATACGCCTGGATCGCTATTTGGAAGTGGGGCAAGCTCACTGGGGTGGCACGGTGGCGCCGCCATTGGTGCCAAGCTGGCAGCTCCGGAGAAAATAATTGTCAATCTTACAGGAGATGGGACCTACATTTTCAGTAATCCGACACCTGTCCACTGGAGCTCAAGAAAATATAACGTTCCATTCTTAACGGTGATTTATAACAACCATGGCTGGGGGGCTCCAAGGATATCGACATTGGGTGTACATCCCAATGGAATTGCTAGTCAAACTGATCAGTTTTGGGTGAATTTCGACCCTGTGGCGGATTTATCGAAGGTAGCCGAAGCGGCTGGCGGAGCCTATGCTCAAATTATTGAAAAACCAGAGAAACTAATGGACGGCCTAGTCAAGGCAATCGAGATTGTCAAAAGCGGGAGATCGGCGGTTTTAGATGTACGGCTGCAGAACGTGTCCCAGCAGCAACTATAAGATCTGAACTTTTGTGTTCAAGTCTTTTCTAAAAAGGGTCACCAAGCAAATAAAAATGCCTTTGGTTAAGGCTGAATTTCAAAAAATCTATATTTAAAATGAGGAGGATAACGCATGAAGAAAAAGGGATGGCAGCGCTATCATACAATTTGGGCAATGCTGTTTTTAGGGTGGTTTGTTTCCTATATTGACCGTACAGCAACTGGACCTGTCATTACATGGATGATTGACAATAAGGTCTCTTTTCTATCAAATGTACCAAACCCGCATGGATTAGGGGGATTAATCGGCAGTTTATTCTTTGCAGGATTTATGATGAACCAATATCCTGGGGGTTCTATTGGGGATAAATTTGGTCACCGGACCGTTGTGGTTTTAAGTATCGTATGGGCAGGGATTACGACGTTATTCACAGGGTTTATCTCGGGCTTAATCCTGTTTGTCCTTTTACGTGTGTTATTGGGATTGGGAGAAGGGGTCTTTTATTCGAATGACCGCTCCTATATTGTCTATCATTCTCCAAAGGAAAAAGTTGGCCTTGGAATGGGAGTGGTCATTACGGGACTTTCGGTTGGACTAACTATTGCGACTCTTGGTGTCCCGCTCCTACTCAACGCGATGGAACCAGTGATGGGAAAAGAAGCATGGCGTTCTCCTTTTATCCTACTTGGCGTCATTACATTAATCGCTTCACTCCTAATATATAAATATATGAAACCTTTATCTGCATCTGTTCTGAAAATGAACGCAGAATCTCCGGCAGTCAAAGAAGTGTATGGAAGTGCATTTCTTCTAATGTTGAAGTATGCAGCTGTATTCGTTGTCATCATAATGGGTATATACTTTGCTGCCTTAAAAATGGGATTATCCGATATTTCCATTGCATTTATTTTAGTCAGTCTTTGTCCGCTCTTTATTATTTTCCTATACAAAACGCGCAAATCTGAAATTCGTCCTGTTTTAGCTAATAAAAACCTAATATTCCTTTACGTTTCCTTTATCCCGATTATCTGGCACCTGTGGCTGTATGGCTTTTGGTCCGTTTCGATTGTGAAGGATTTTGGCGGCGGAGCACTCGTTGCCGCAGCGCTGGTTGCTTCCTTTAATGGTATAGCTGGAATTATCGGTTTCCCAATTGGAGGAAAGATTTCCGATATGGTAGCTGGAACGGAAAATGGCAGGCGTAATGTTCTGGCGGTTATGACAGCATTACTAACCGTTTCTATCTTTATATTTGCTGCCTACGTAATGACGGGTCATAACAATCCTGTCATCATGTCAATCATTTTATTTTTATCTGGATTATTCTTCTTTGCCCTCCAGCCAGTATCTCATGCTTTGAATGCTGAAATTGCTCCTGAAAATAATCGGGGTGCAGCTTTTGGAATGTTTTATCTCAGAGATTGGAGCTGTTCTCTCTCCGGTTGTCTCTGGTGTTCTTAGAGACAGTACAGGAAGCTGGGGAGCGCCGTTGTTGCTGGATGGAGTACTCCTTGCTGCCAGCTGTATCCTTGTATTATGTGTTAACCGAGGAGTCTCCACCCAAATGAGCTTAACTGTTGAAAAATAAACGGTAAACCAAGCAGGAAAAAACACCTCATCTTTTTCCTAAAGGAGAAAGACAGGGGCAGTTCTTTTTTTAAAAAAATAGGTGTGATTTTACATAACAAAAAAACGTTAAAGGATCTGTTCCTGAGTATCTATCAGCTAAAGAACTTATTAAAATACATTTTCCGCTTTAAAAGTGAAGGAGGATTAAGAGAATGCAATTGTTTAGAAAGACATTTGATGAAAAAGCGCTCCAACTATTAAAAGAAAAAATGGAACAAGGATTGTTACCCCAGTGGGTCGTCACAGATCCGGATCTTTATGATCTGGAAATTGAAAAAATATATGGGCATACATGGCAATTTCTTGGGCACGAATCGGAGTTGAAAGAGCCGGGCAGTTATGTAACAAGGTGGATGGTAAATGATCCTATACTGCTAGTGAAAAATCGCAATGGTGAAATTAACGCCTATCTTAATTCTTGTACACATCGAGGAACTCAGCTTTGCACGGCAGACCGGGGAAACAAAAAGTCTTTCACCTGTCCATATCACGGCTGGAGCTTTAATCTTGATGGGGATTTAATCGGCATTGTTGCTGGAAGTAAAGTGTACGGTGAAGAGATGGATAAATCCGAGTGGGGACTTCGAAAGGTTCCGCAAATTGGACTTTATCAAGGGCTGATTTTTGGAAACCTTGATCCAAATGCGGAAAGTCTAGAAGACTATTTAGGGGATATGAAATGGTATTTGGATATGATGATGGGCAGAAGTGATGGGGGAATGGAAGTCATCGGTCTGCCGCAGCGTTGGGTCGCAAAAGCTAATTGGAAGGCAACGGCGGAAAACTTTGCTGCCGACCCGTACCATGTACAAACCACCCATCGTTCTACAGTTGAAATGGGAATAAGTCCAGAAGATCCACTATATGCTGGATATGGACATCAGGTAGTCATGGACCATGCACATGGAATTAATGTGATCACCTCTAAAACTGGGCAAGCCAGAGTGCCATTTCAAGGAACTCCTGAATCAATGTGGCCGATGTTTAAGAAAAACGTAACTCCAGAACAATATGACATTCTTTCGAGAGTGACGGTTTTTGTTGGCGGCGTGTATCCAAACCTTTCCTTCGTTAGTCCGATTCATGGGACAGAAGGACATTTGCACAATTATTTGAATTTTCGGCTTTGGAGACCGATAGGACCTGAAAAAGTAGAGGTATGGTGCTGGTTCTTTATCGATAAAGCGGCCCCAAAGGAATATAAGGAAGCTGCTTATAAAGGTTATTTAGGATCATTTGGTCCGACCGGAACGCTTGAGCAAGATGATACAGAAACATGGGCACGAATTGTCGAAGTAAGCAGCGGATTAATGATGCGGGATAAAGAATTAAGCTACAACAACGTCAGCAACTATTTAATGGGAATGAACCGGATTGAACCGGATGAAAATTTTCCTGGTCCGGGAACAGCCTATCCAACCTGCTATCTTGATGCAATTTCTCGAAAAATGCATGAAGAATGGCTCGAGCTAATTTCAAAGGATCTCTTTGTGAAGGAGGAAGTTTAAATGAAGTCCAACGTTCAAATGAGAATCTCTTCTGAAGTAGAATTTGAAATTACTCGTTTTCTTCATATGGAGGCTTATTTGTTAGATCACCGAAAATATAAAGAATGGCTCGAATTGCTGGCTGATGAAATCGAATATCGGATGCCATTAAGAGAAACGGTAGAAGGGGTTGGAGTTGATGATATTGCGAGTGATTCGTCCTTTTATGAAGAGACGAAGCTATCACTAACAACACGCGTAAATCGGTTGTATACTAAATCAGCTTGGGTGGAAAATCCAGCAACACGGCAGCGCCATTTTATCTCAAACATTATGGTTGAACCAACGGAAGATCCAAATGAATATAAGGTCATTAGTTATTTTTTATATAAAAGAAGCAGAGGTTCTACACATGTAATTGAAGAATTGTTTGGTGAGAGAAACGATATTATTCGGAAGATAAATAATGAATATAAAATTGTCTCACGGACCATTTTTCCTGATCAAACTGTTATTACGACAATGAATATGAGTATGTTCTTATAGTTAGATTCCGAAAACTATTATTTTGTATTTTTGTCTTAATCGTTTTTGAGAAGTCTCATAAATAGAGTAAATCCGAAGTCTTGCTTTTTGCAAGGATTTCGGATTTTTTGTTATCAAAACAATCGGGAGGTCAATTATCATACATGAATATTAAGGGAATGCACCCTGGGTGTGATTCCCTGTCAAATGTTACTTGATTTAATCAAAGTGTCCATTAGTGTATTACTTCAAATACAATTTAGTTGGATAAGCCCCACTAAAACAGGCGATACATAGGCTGCTTGTGTCTGCTAAATCTACATCTACAGCCTCTAATAACCCTTCGGTACTTAAAAAGGCTAATGAATCTGCACCAATCACTTTTCCCATCGCACGTTCATTCTCATGTTTATTAGCAAAAAGTTCCTCTTTTGTTGGCATATCCACTCCATAAAAACAAGGATTTTTAACCATAGGGGAACTGATTCGTACATGGACCTCCTTGGCCCCTGCTTGACGAATCAATTGAACAATACGCTTGCTTGTTGTTCCACGAACAATCGAATCATCTGGTGGGTTCGATTCCCACGCAGTCCCGCCATAGACACATTCTTGAACGGTTATAATAAAATTTTCCCCCACAGTCTAAACGGTGTTTTTTAACTAGGATGAAGACTGTTAAGCAAAACTGTGGAGGACATTTACTCTTAGTCACCTATAAAATTCGTAAGGGGCTATTTTTATACAAAAAACTGTTCGTAAGTATAAGCGTGGAGAAAGCACTGGAAGAAGAACAAAAAAAGATCTTAGGTGCATTAACTCTAGATGAATGTTTGATAAATTCATGACATTTAAGAGACTGAAGCATTGGCATCAAGAATTATTCAAGGGTACTATAAACATTTTGGATATCTAAAGGAATTTATTGGTGATGATATAAAAGACATAGTTAACTATATAAAATGTGAAAGTTTTGAGGAATTACAGGAACTGATAGGAATTTATATCGAGGAATATAACAATGATATCGTTACCAATGGGGGTTAAATAAATGACTCCGGCGTAATACCGGAGTCATTTACTAGCTGCATAAAAAGGTCTTTTTTAAACTGTCCACTTCTATGGTAGCAGTTCACTATAACAGAAAGGGAGCTTATTTTAGTGTAGACTAAATGTTTCTTGCATTTTATTTTTATTTATATGGCAGATATTCTGGCAGCGGTACATTGGTTACCGAAAGAGGTATTTCCAGCTTGATTCCCATTTGAAGGTCATAAGGAGATACAAGCCCATTCACTTTTTGGAGGGTTTCAATACTTGTACCAAATTGTTCAGCAATTGTACCAAGAGTATCCTTCTCTCCAACTAAATGGGTTTTTCTCAATTTCTCGATTCTGCATGCGGACTGCTTAAAGGTTGGCTGCTTCGATAAAGGATCGGTAAAATCTGCAGTCAAATCATTTGCGGCCTCCTTTTTATGCCAGCTTCCAAAATGAAATGGCACAAAAATTAATCCTTTTTGCACGGATTCACCAATTCTCACTGGGACCTCAATTTCTCCTCTTGCAGAAATAATTCTCACCTTCTCGCCCTCGATCAGTCCTAGTTCCAATGCATCTGCAGTATTAATTTCCGCATACCCATTAGGAGCAGCCGCCTGAAGGTATGGTGAACGTGCAGTTTTGGTCCTTGTATGCCAATGCCAAACCAGTCTTCCAGTCGTAACCCATAAAGGATATTCCTTGTTTGGCTGCTCCACAGGAGGCAGATATCTAGTTGGGTGGAGCATCGCTCTCCCATTTAAATTCAATTCTTCAAACTCTTCCTTAGATAGTGGTCTTCCAGTAAACTGGTCCTTCATAAACGATTGAGTATAATTTGTTTCAGTTGCAAAACGGCCATCCGAATAAAGCCGGGTAGTTCCTTCCGGTGCTTGATCATTGACCGGCCATCTTAAACCATTATATTTTTCAAGTTTTTCATACGTAATGCCGGTCATGTCAGAAGGTCTTCCTTTTGATACTTTTTTCCATTCCTCAAAACATTCTTCTGGAGTCGAATATTGAATCAATGGATTTCCATCCTTGTCACGAAAATCCATCCTCTTTGCAAAATCGAGCAGAATCTCAAAGTCAGATTTTACTCCCTCAGGAGGGTCTACTGCTTTTCTTAATAAATTAATAGTTCTATCGGCATTTTCCATGGTCCCTTCTTTTTCTCCCCATAAAGCAGCTGGAAGGACAACATCAGCAACAACTGCTGTTTCTGTTAAAAATGGGTCCTGCACTACTACAAAAACCTTTTCCAGAGCCTTTCGAGCTCGTGCCCGGTTAGGAAGAGATACCATAGGGTTTGTTCCAATGTTCCAAAAAAAGCTGATTTCTCCATTTTCGATCATATCAATTTGTTCTTCTATCCCTTTTTCTGGACCTACTGGAAGGTCCTTTTCATCCACGTTCCATAGCTCTGCCATTTCACGAATGTGGTCTGGATTATTTGGATTTCTATTTGCCGGATAAGTTCCAACTCCGCCAGCTGTACGGTTTGCTGAGGAACTAGGCTGGCCAGCCATATGGAGCGGCCCACAGCCAGGCTTGCCAATCAGCCCTCTAATTAAGTGAATATTATTAATAGCAACGCATGCTGTTGTTGCATCCGCACTTTGGTACGTACCTTGGAGAGTAGTAGTTACAAGAGTCTCAGTATTACCAAGAATTTCTGCAGCTTCTTTAATCAATCCTGCTGGTATTCCGGTAACTTCGCTGGTGTGTTCTACATCCCACTCACTAAGAGCTTCTGCCATTTTTTCAAACCCGACAGTATTGTTTTTTATAAATTGCTCATCCAGTCTTCCTTCCTCTATGATAAGGCGCTGCAGTCCATTTAATAATGCTACATTGGTTCCGGGATACAATTGAAGATGCATATCCGCCATACGGGCCGTGGCTGTTTTCCGTGGGTCAACAACGATAATATACGGCTTTCCAGTTCTCTGTTTTCTTTCCATAATTCTTTCAAATAAAACAGTTCCCGTTTCGGCAGGATTATGACCGAACATTAAAAGTGTATCTGCTTCATCAATATCGTCAAATGAGGCAGGAACACCATCCGCACCGAAGGACTGAAGCAGGCAAAATTCAGTAGTAGCTGTACAAAGCCTTGTATTGGCATCTAACAAATGAGTTCCAATTCCTGCTCTGCCTATTTTAGCTATCGTATAATAGTCTTCTAGAAATCCCTGTCCCGTTGAATAGATAGCAATTCCATTTCCACCCTTATCTTTTATGGTTTCCCGTGCCTTTTTAACAATTAGTTCCATCGCTTCGTCCCAGGAGGCTGGAACAAGCTGTCCAAACGCATCCCGGACCATAGGGGTCAAAAGCCTGTCCGGACTGTTGTTTGCATGCCATTGGTTTTCACCTTTTGGTCCTAATCTTCCTCTGTTTATAGGATGCTTCGAATTACCCTTTATCCCCACAATCTTCTTATCTTTAACGGCTATGTGGCATCCACAGCCGACAGAACAGATATTACACGTACTGTAGACCCATTTATCGACCTCTCCCTGACTATATACATTTATATCCGTACGCTCCGTTTCCCAAGCCATTATTTTCCACCCTCTCTTTTTGTCTTAGGTAAATACAACTCTGGTACAACATATTTAATTTTCTCAGGACCAAATTGAACTTCCAATTCTTTGGCACCTTCTTTAAGGCTTTTTTTAATCCTCTGGAATAGTAAATCCAAATCATTAACATGTTGGGCATTGTTTTCATCCTGCCAAGTTATTGCTCTTCCCCAAGCCCGGAAGGTTGAATCGGCAACCGAATCGTCATGGTATAAAATAGAGAGATCCTTTTTATACGTTTTAAAATCTTGTTCCTTCCTTTGTAATACTTCAATTAGGTTCTCACAAGTATCCTTTTGTTCTTCCAATACCGTCCTAAAAAGAATTGCCAATGGATTTTCTGCATACTGACTTTCCTTAATAATCTTGTCAGTGTCTTCCATAATACTGTTAAAAATATTATGTAACTTGTCCATTACCTCCCGCCTTCCTTTTAATTTAGTTCTATATATCTAGTAACCCTATCCATAAGGTTTAACC
>NZ_JBALNF010000088.1:0-29044 GCF_036962465.1 Neobacillus vireti | reverse complement strand
GTCCACCCTCCTTTTATGCTGGCATAAAAGGAGGGTGGACTTTTTTATTAATATCGATTTACCAAAAAATCCTTCTTTTTTTTGTGCATGTTGTCCATTTACCAAAAGATTAAAATAATTTAATCTTTAACAGATTAAAAGCGCTTTCTAATTAGAGGGGAGGTTCCATCTACCTAGTATCTAATGCACATTTAGTTTTTCATGGATAATTTAAAAATTACGGTGAGATGATCATGAAATTAATAAAGGAAATTCTTCGTTTGGCAATTCCATCGATTGCAACCTTCTCCTCCATGACGGTTACAGGTCTGCTTATCTTGATGATGATTGGAAAGCTTGGGGCTACTGCGATTGCAGTGGTCGGAATCACCAATGTTTTAATGTACAATTTATGGGCCTTGTTTTCCGGCAATCAAGGAGCCATCAACTATTTAGTTGCCCAAAACTTTGGATCGGAGAACATGAAGCAGGGCAATCAGCGTATGCAAATTGCAATTATTCTAGCTGCCATGCAGGCGCTTCTTTTATTCTGTGCCAGCTTTATGATTCCTCATTTCATTCTAGAGGTCATGGGTTCAAACACAGCGATTCTAAAAATTGGAGTTCCGTATGTTCAGGTACGTATGTTTGCGATGATGTTCACTGTATTTAATATTATTTTTTATGCCTATATGAGGGCAACAGGGGATACGAGAACACCCATGATTATATCTTTAATTAATAGTGCACTTGTGGTGTTTTTAACTTATGTGTTAGCATACGGAAAACTTGGCTTTCCAAACTTAGGCTTACAAGGAGCGGGGTGGAGTATGGTGGCAGCGGAAGGAATTACATTCCTGCTAAATGTACTTGTCTATTACCGCTTTTTAAATGAAAAATATTTTACCCGCTCATGGGTTCGGATTGAGCGGCAGCAGGTTCGATTATTGCTGTTTGAAAGTTCCAAGCTAGGGATAACAGAGTTGTCCAATAGTATGGGAATGTTGATATTTACTGCTTGTATTACTCGGCTTGGCACTGTTGCGATTGCCGCCAATGAAATTGCTCTAAATCTTTTATCTTTTGGGTTTATGCCGGCAAATGGATTTGGAGCGGCTTCCACTGTTGGGATTGGTCAAGAAATTGGTAAAGGGCGGCCGATGGAAGCTAAGCGGTTTGGGTTGGTAACGGTTTACCTTGGCATAGGGTTTATGTTATTCATTTCGATCTTCTTATTTGTTTTTTCCTTACCGGTGGCTAAATTGTATACCTCTGATTCTGCGGTGTACTTAACTTCTGTTTCCCTGATTCATTTAGCATCGTTTATTCTATTATTTAGTGGAGCTGGCATTATCCTTGCAGGCGGGCTTAGGGGAGTAGGCGATACAACCTTCTTGTCTCGGGCTTCCTTATTATTGAATTGGATTTACTTTATCCCATGTACGATTTTGTTAACTCAAGTTTATCACTTAGGACAAACCGGCGCCTGGACCGCTTTTTGCAGTTTAATTGTTCTACAATTTGCAGCAAATGCTTGGCGATTTAAGTCTTTGAATTGGACATTGGCCAAAAGTAAATCAGAACCAATTTCACGAAGAAAGTCTGTTAACGTATAATTTTTAGGAAATCAAAAGAGGGTATGCCAAAAGGAAACTTTTCGGCATACCCTCTTTTTGTCTATAACTATTTTAACTGTCCTTTTTAAGTTGGAACTCTTTCACTTTCTGAATTTGTTCGTCCGGCCACCATGCGCCGCAGTCATCAGCAACGATACAAGCAGCACATTTTTTCAGGTCATACACGATCATTCCTTTAATAGGAGGTGAATAAAGATGAAGGGTGATCAAATCCGTTTGATTGGAGGCTTGCATTTTATGAATCGCCTTTTTCGGTGCATAAAAATATTTCCCTTGATGGTGGTACTCCTGAAACAATTCAGCAGGCAAGCTAGTTCCGCTCATTTCATAAACCGTATTAAGAGAGGTGCCGGAGAGGACTTGTATCCAGCCATGTGAATGGCCATGGTCATGAGGGGCGCACTCCAACTGTGACCAATTCATCACGAGCATCTCGATTTCTTCATTTTTAAATAATAGTTTTCGATTATACGGTTTTCCTAGGGTTGGTTTTGGGAGGTCGTCAAAATCTCTAAGTTGTATATTTAGTTTTACTAGTGCATCTTTTAACTGTTCTTTAGAGGGACTTTTTAAGGGGTCTAATACATTCTTTATCCTGCTTATCAAAGTCATAAAGTGCTCCTCCTATGGATGTTTTTTCTTGAAGTGGCTCAACAAAAGAGGCACAAGCTGACCGTTAACAATAATCACTCCCATTATAATTATGATCCCCCCGGCAATACTTATGAATAAAACTTTTTCTTGTAATAGTAAGACGGCAGCAACTAATGTTGAGACAGGCTCCAAATATAGAAACATGGATACCTTAGAGGCCTCTAAAACTTCGAGAGCCTTTCCCCAATACCAATAAGCAATCCCAGAAACAAAGACACCAAGAAACAACAAATGAGCCCACTCTGTATGATTCAACAGTAACAAGGATTCCCAGCCCTTGTTCCGGATCATAAAAGGTGTTGTTAGAATCAATCCTAGTAAACTCATATAAAAGGTCACCAACAGGGGAGAGTAAGGAATTCGTAAGCTTTTTAAAAGCACAGAATAAACAGCCCAGTTCAGGGTGCTTAAAATCATAAGAAAAAAGCCGATGTTCATGCTGAAGGCAAAGGATTGCCCACTTCTTGTCGTTGTAACTAGCAGTACGCCTGTTATGGCTAATACCATTCCCGCTGCCTTAGATAAAGTGATTTTTTCATGCAAAAAGAGAACGGATAGGATAACTGTAAAGATGGGGGAAAACGATATAAGCCATCCTGCTGAAGATGCCTGAATGGTTAATAATGCTGTCACTTGGAGCAATTGATGAACAAAAACACCAAGAATGCCCAGTATCAATAAATGGGGAAGATATTTAATCGAGACACGCAGCCGGGTACGCTGAATTAGTAAAAGCAGCAGTAAAAATAAGGCTCCTATTCCAAATCGAAATACAACGATTGAAAACGGGTCAAGTTTTGCTAGAACCGCCTTCGTCGATACAAATGAAATCCCCCAAAAACTAATTGATATGAGAGCATAAACCGAGGCAGTTAACTTAGAACTAGTATGGACCATGGACAGGACATTCCTCTCAGCAAAAAAGTGTTATTCTATTTTATGCTTGTCCTGAGAGAAGATGTTTGTTTCTACTGTGATGGCAAGGACTGGATATATTTGGTAACTTGTTCTTTCTGGTTATACATGTTACCATAAAGTCACCTATTATGTGTGACCATAAAGTCACATGTGATTCACTATATTTCTTTGAAAGGATCGTTGGAATGGAAGACGAACTTTCCACAGTTTTTAAAGCATTGGGACATCCAATACGCAGACGAATTCTTGATATTCTGAAGGATTCACCTAAAACAACAGGAGAACTTAACGACTATTTTCCTGAAGTCACTAGATATGCAATTATGAAGCATTTGTCATTACTTGTGGAAGGAAACTTAGTGGTCGTCAGGAGAGAAGGAAAATATCGGCGCAATTTTCTAAATGCTGTTCCACTTCAGAAGATGCATAATCGCTGGATTGGAAAATACATGCAATCAGCAGCCAATTCATTGTTAAATTTACAATCAGTAGTTGAAAAAACAGGAGGAGAATTAGATATGAAAGTAACAAACCAAAATCAAAGCCAAGTTTTTAAAATTGAGCAAGAGGTGTTAATTGATGCTCCACGTGAACAAGTTTTCAAGGCCTTAACAGAACGTGCCGGTGATTGGTGGGAGTTCCGATTGGCGCCAAAAGGAGTCCCATCTGAGTTTACCTTTCATCCTGTTCCGGGAGGGCAATTTACTGAAAAATGGGGTGAAAATCAAGGTGCCGTCTGGGGTAATGTTTACTATGTGAACGCACCTGAAGAAATCCGACTGCATGGTCATCTCGGAATGCAAGGGGCGGTAAACAGTTCCTATACGTATCGTCTCGTTGAGAAGGAAGGGTCAACAGTGCTGCAACTTTCCCATCATGCATCTGGAATCCTTCAGGAAAATTGGGAACAAGAACATTCCGAAGGATGGAAATATCTGCTTGGTACTCTGCTGAAAAATTATCTAGAACAAAATCGTTCATCAAAATAATAGGTGTAAGGAGATTAAATCGTAGATATGGTAGACGTGTTAACAGAAATAACCATCCGATGTCCGCTTCAACAAGTTGCCGAATATGCAGCAGATCCTGATCATGCTCCTAATTGGTATGTAAATATTAAATCTATTGAATGGTTGTCACCTAAACCATTATCAGTGGGTTCGAAAATGGCCTTCAAAGCACAATTCTTAGGCAGAGAACTTGCCTATGTATACGAAGTAGTCGAATTTATAGCTGGTCAAAAGCTTGTTATGAAAACGGCTGATGGTCCTTTTCCAATGGAAACCATATACACTTGGGAACCGATTGAAAACAATCTAACTAGAATGACGCTGCGAAATAAAGGGAACCCAACTGGATTTTCAAAATTGTTTACTCCCTTCATTGGTCCGATGATGAAAAAAGCAAACAATAAAGACCTGCAAAAAATAAAATTTATCCTTGAAGAATCACTAGATTAAATAGTATTCACAAAAAAAGAACTGTCCTAAAAGGAGCAGTACTCGTTTTCTAATTTACCATAAAATCAGACGAATTTATCCCAGAAACCAGTGAATCTTTTGCTGATTCCAACTCCATTTTAATAAAGAAAAGCTGGCCTTGGATTTTATCATTCTTACCGCATAGTAAAATAGCTTCGTTAATGAACTTAATCGTTTCGTTCGTTTTGTCAAATGCCAACGTAATTCGATTGTCAGAAAGATTAATGAGCAGTTGGTTATCTTGAATTTCAGGGGCAATCGGTATATTTTGGAATATTGGGTCGCTAGGAAAATAAGTATCAAAAGGTAAACCTTTAATCGCAAGATAAACCTCTGTAAGACTATCAATCGCATCTTGGTAGAATTGTTCTTTAATCGGATTTGGCGGGAAAGGAAAGGCATTCAGTTCTCGGAAAAAAATTAACGCACTCTCAGTATATCGAATGGCTCGTATTGTATAAGACAAGGCAAATCTTACATTTGAAACGATGTTAGAGGACAAGGTCTTCACTCCTAATGATGAATTCCTATTAGTGTATGTAAGGAAGACGAGCCCGTAAAGGACAATTAGGTAATTTATTCACAGTGGTTAGGATCTGTATAACCTTTTTTTGCATTAGAATAGGATCTATTTTCAAACTTAAGCCGGGTCAAGCGGCTTAAGTTTTTTTTATTTTTTTACTGGTGGATTGTTGATATCAACATGAAAAGGGAGAGAATTGTTTGTTTCATCTTCTCCATAAAATTGCGCCTGGATTTCTTGGTTGGCCCTCTCGGAATCGGAATTTGCTTCAGTTGAAGCCCTCGAATCATAGTCTTTAAATTTTTCCCCAAGAGATTGATTGGCTTCTTGGGCTATTTTATTGTTTTCTTCATTTTTGGTCAAAAGTACCCCTCGGATCTTGTTTTAGAAATGCTAAGTGATTCATTAACTGCTTATCTAAAAGAGGATGTAGAACTTGCAAGAAAATGTGCAGAAAAAGATGATGCAGTAGATGAAATGTATGGAAAATTAATAAATGAACTCATGGGGTATTTACAGAAGTACCCAAGTCAAACCAATCAGATTACACAGTTATCTTTTGTATGTAGATATATAGAAAGGGTTGCAGACCATTCAACGAATATCGCGGAACATGTCATTTATCTCGTAACAGGGGAACGTTATGATTTAAACGCATAAAATATTCGCGTTTAGACATCCGAAAGGCTGCCAAATCTAAAATGACGGAGGGCAGCCTTTTTTGTCATTAACACTTTGGCTCTTCCAATTTATAGCCGATTCCTCGAAATGTTTTAATATATACTGGCTTTTTCGTCTCTTCTTTTAACTTTTCTCTTAACCGGGAAATATGGACATCCACAATTCTCGTGTCGCTGGAAAAATCGTTTTTCCACACTGTGTTGAGCAATTCATCACGACTTTGAACTCTACCCCTGTTTTTCGCTAAATACAGCAGTAATTCAAATTCCTTCAAAGTTAGTTCTAGTTGGTTTCCTTTGAAATGGGCTTCAAATTTCTGAGGAAATATCACTAATTCACCAATCTCTATTTGTGCTTCCTCTGTGGCTGTGTCAAAAGCAGCCTCTGTTAGGATCTGAGTTCTTCTAAGAATCGCCTTAACTCTTGCGATCACCTCTCGCGGGCTGAATGGTTTAACCATATAATCATCGGCACCTAACTCAAGACCGATTATTTTATCAAGTTCGTCGTTTTTTGCGGAGAGTATTAAAATAGGAATCATAATCTTTTTCTGGCGAAGTTGCTTACAAACCTCCATCCCATCTAACTTTGGGAGCATTAAATCTAATAGAATAACATCTGGTGTCTCTGTTTCAGCTAGTCTTTTCCCCTCTTCACCATCCATAGCTGTGATAATGTCAAATCCTGCACGGCTCAAGTTAAATTGCAGTAAAGTTATTATGGATGGTTCATCATCGATTACTAGTATTTTACGTTTCATAAAATCCCCCGTTATTCTAATAAAATGCCAATCATCAATTCTCATTATTTTTCTCTTTATTAGGCTTGGTCTCTTAAATGATAATTTTACATTTTGTTTTTTACAATTTAATCTAAGGAAACTTTACAAGGAATTAACCTAACTTTACGAACCCTTAACAATCTGGAAACCCTAGGTTAATATTTTTTTTATTTAATAGGTACGAGAACAAAATATTTCTTAATACTAGGGGGAGAACAATGGGAAGACAAATTTTCAGCAAAAAAGCGACAACGATCGCACTAGGACTAGCACTAACCATTCCGGCCTTAACACCTGTGGCAGCTGCAGGGAATAGTAATGTAAAAATTGATTCTGTAAAGTTTAATGGGATGGAATCACCAAAAACAAT
This sequence comes from Neobacillus vireti, assembly GCF_036962465.1. GTDB lineage: Bacteria > Bacillota > Bacilli > Bacillales > Cytobacillaceae > Neobacillus > Neobacillus vireti_B. Next base: position 22,020 of record NZ_JBALNF010000088.1, on the reverse strand, counting down.
TGATAAAATGGTCGATACATATTCGAATGCATCTGTAGATGTGAAATATAGTAATGGGAAAGTGAAAAATTTCCCATTAACGTATAAAAGACTATTTAAGTCTGAAGATAAAATAGCCACAAATAATGGAGAACTGATTGCAGCAGGTACACCAATTGATTATTTTGGAGACCCAATTGTGGATACAAGTGTTCCAGGAAAACCTCAGAATTTTGTTTCAGATGCCCCAGATTCAAATAGCTTGTTAAATCCGATTAATGGGAAGCTCTACATGGTTACTCACTATGAATATCAGACATTTGATGCGGCCGGTAAATCGGCATATGGAGTAGTTCCTGCTTCCATGTCCTTAACCACTTTGGATCAAAATAGTCAAACAGGGGAACTGAAACCTAAAGAAGTAAAGAAAATTGACTTCTCAGAAGTGAATGGACTTTGGATTCCTTGTAATGGATCTCTCTCGCCATGGAATACACATTTAGGATCTGAAGAATACGAACCAGATGCCCGTTCTTTTGAATTTAATGCCAATTCATCTGCAAGAGCTCAGGTTGAAGGCTTTGCTAAACTTTATTTCGGAGATTCATCAAAAGCGAATCCTTATTTCTATGGTTATGTCCCAGAAATCAAAGTCAAAAAGAATGGCAAAACTAGTGTACAGAAACATTACAGCATCGGCCGTTTTTCTCATGAATTAATGAAAATGATGCCAGATAATCGAACAGCATTCTTTGGAGACGACGGATCTTATACTACTATGTTTATGTATGTAGCCGATCGAGCTGGTGACTTATCCGAAGGAACTTTATATGCGGCTAAATTCCACCAAACTGGAACCGAGAATGGTGGTGCAGGGAACTTAGAATGGATTAAGCTTGGTCATTCATCAGATAAGGAAATCAAATCGATCATTGATAGTGGTGTGAAGTTCAGTGATATTTTTGAAACATCTGATACTCAACAAGAAGGCTTTACAGCCATTAAACAATATTCCTATGGCAGTACGGAATATTTAAAAGTTAAGCCTGGGATGGAAAAAGCAGCCGCATTTTTAGAATCACGCCGTTATGCAGCAATGCTTGGTGCCACATCTGAATTTAACAAAATGGAAGGTGTAACACTTAACGAAAAGGATAAGAAAGTTTACATTGCGATTTCGGATCAAAGTAAAGGGATGGAAGATAATCCAACTGATCCGGTCAATGATATTCACCTGCCAAAAATTAAATCAGGTGTCACGTATCAATTAGATTTAAAGAGTGGACAAAAAGATAAAGCTGGAAATTTAATTCTCAGCAAATATGTAGCTGATTCCATGTCGGGATTAGTTGCAGGTGAAGATCTTTCTACTCCGGACGCATATGGAAATACAGCAAATCCTGATAAAGTTGCTAATACAGACAACTTAAGCTATTCAGAGGCAATGAGAACCCTTTTTATTGGTGAAGATAGCGGAATGCATACCAATAACTACGTATGGGCTTATAACGTTGATACTAAGGAATTAACCAGGATTTTATCCAATCCAGCAGGGGCAGAATTAACAGGTCTTTTTGCTGCGGATGACCGCAATGGTTTCTCTTATATCATGAGTAATTTCCAGCATCCTGGTGATGAATTAGAAGGAAAAGCTATTACAGCAGTTAATAAGGACGAACTGAAACAAGCGATAGAAAATGGAATTGGTATCGATAAAACGGGAGGGGTTGGTTATATTTCAGGTCTACCATCCTTTACAAATATGCCTGACTTTACTGCACCGTCTACACCGACAGTAAGTGTGATTACCGATCAATCACCACTTGTAGCTGGAAAGACAGAAGCGGATGCGAATGTAAAACTTTATATTAATGGAAAGTATCAAGCTAGTACGACTGCCGATAAAAATGGAAGCTATAAGTTTTCTATTGCCAAACAAAAGGCAGGTACTGAAATTAAAGTTACAGCGACTGATAAAGCAGGGAATGTAAGTAACGCCGCGATTGTAAACGTTATTGATAAGACTGCTCCTGCTAAACCCTCAGTAAACAAAGTAACCTATAAATCTACTTCCGTTACAGGAAAAGCTGAAATTGGTTCAAACGTTTATGTTTATAATGGGAAAACGCTAGTAGGGAAAGCAGTTGCTGATGCAAAGGGAAATTACACTGCTAAAGTGAAAGTACAGAAAAAAGGGACAACCTTAACAATTTTTGCAATAGATAAGGCAGGGAATAAAGGCACATCTGTTTCCACCAAAGTGAATTAAAGAAATATTGTCTTACAAATTAATAGAAATAGAAAAGAATCTGAATGATCTATTCAGGTTCTTTTGTTTTATTCTGACTCCATTAATTAGAGTCTAGGGGCAAAAAAAATAACCTTAACACTAAAGGTTAGTTTCTAACAATTTAAATCGATTAATGAATTTGTTTAATTCCAGATAAATGGATGGAATGCAGCACTTTTTTTTCATCCATTAATGATACCAGTTGGTCTTTGAGATTTAAGCGGCGAACCCGCCCTTTAAGGGTCCTTAAAACGCCATTTTTATAATATTCAACCGTAATCAGTCCACCTTGAGCCAACTTTTTCAAGAACATTCTATTGCCTCCTTTTTTGTCGTAATTCATTACATAATCAAATTATACGGTAAGTATTTTAAGAGAAGATGAAGCAAGTGTTAAAGAATTATTAATTCTAACGCTGTAAAGATGACTTAAATACTATAATAGTAGATTCGCGTAAAAGAACTAGTTATATAGTGATGGATAAATAGACAGAATTTTATTTATTTATCTTTTACACTACTTCAACTATTGCTTAATAAAAAAATTGTATTCTATTAAAGTGTTAAAGAAAGGGGATGGTATGGATGTTAAAAAAGCTTAGAAAAAAGAAAAAACTGCTTGCTGGACTAACTTTATGTACTGTTTTAATGGGATCAGCAGGGGCTTACGCTGCAAATGATGGAGCATTTGGAAGTAATTTAGTTGGGACACAAGCGGATGGTTCCGTACAAACACCTGTTAATCAATTGATTACACCCGCTGGAAAGCAAATTGAATTTGGCGGTAACCCGATTTCAGTTGCTGTTAATCCAAAGGGGAAAACGGCAGTAACCATCGTCGGCCGTAACAATTACGGCGGCAAGGGAATCAATGTCGTTGATCTTTCAACCGGAAAACTGACGCTAAAAGATTTTGATTTAGGCCTTTCAACCATGTGGGGATTAACCTATTCAAAGGATGGTAATCAGCTATTTGCAACAGGCTCTAAGGGAGGAAAAGGGAAAGTGGTGGTTATGTCTATTGGTGCAGATGGAGCTCCTGCTATTCAAAAGACTTATACTCTTCCCAATGCAGCTGTAGGTGGGAATATCAACCCGCTTGACCTTACTGTTGGACCACAAGGCCAGCTTTTAGTAGCACTTAACCGTGATAACAGTCTTGGAGTGTTCGATCCGCAAACAGGCGCATTAACAGCCAAAATTGCAGTGGAAAATGCCCCAACAAGTGTTTTAGTAGATGGAAATACAGCTTATGTTACCAATCAGGGCGGCAGGAAAGCAAAAGCTGGGGATACAACAGTTGATTCTTCAGGAACTCAAGTAGTCGTCGATCCAAAAACAGGTGCCACGTCAACTGGAACTGTTTCAGTTGTTGATCTTACAACAAACAAAGTTACAAAAACCATTGAAGTTGGCGTGCAGCCTGAACGTATGGCACAATCCGGTCAGTACATATTTGTAACAAATACAAACAGTGACACGGTTTCAGTTATTGACACGAAGACGAATACAGTCGTACAAACAATTGACATTAAACCGTATCCAAATGCGCATAAAGGTTCTGCACCAAACGCTGTTAAGGTAGTGGACAACAAGTTAATGATCAGCCTTGGCCGGGATAATGCCATTGCGGTCTATGACTGGCAAGGCCCGGATAAGTCTCCAGAATTACAAGGTCTTTTACCAACCGCCTGGTTCCCAGTGGATATTGCTGTGGACGCAGAAAATAAAAATTTAGTAGTTGCGAATGCGGATGGAATTGGTTCACGAGGTCCGGCACGTGATTTAACGATTCAAGGAATTAAGGTTTCAGGCCACTCTTCTTATGCACAAATAGGATCACTTTCATTAATCCCCTTTCCTTCAGCTGAGGATTTAGCCAAGGGAACAAAACAGGTTTACGCTGACAACAACTGGTATGGCTTAAAGGATTTAAACGCTAAACCGCGTCCTAATAAAAAACCTGTCGCAATGCCTGAGCGTGTTGGTGAGCCTTCAACTATTAAACATGTCTTCTATATTATCAAAGAAAACCGGACCTATGACCAAGTACTAGGTGACCTAGGGAAAGGAAATGGAGAAGTAGGATTAACACAGTTCCCTAAAGCTGTAACACCTAACATTCATAAACTTGCTACTACCTTCCCGCTTCTTGATAATGTGTATACCTCAGGTATCCAATCAGCGAGCGGACATCAATGGGTCATGCAAGGAACGAACACAGACTACGAGGACAAAGAAACCGATACAGCGAATGTGAAAAGCTATCCTGGCGGTGCCGGGGACCCAATGGCATATGCTCCTACAGGACATTTATGGGATCAAGCTTTTAAACATAATGTATCAGTCGAAAACTTCGGGGAAGATACAACCGGCTTCACAGGTTCAGCACCATTTGGCACTTGGACTGATTGGTATAACGATTACTTAATTCTTTCTGGCCAAAAGCAAGGGAATCTTCATGTACCAATTGGAAACTACGCGGCCACATACGATATTCCATCTCTTGGGCCTATCACGTATAAACCGTTCCCGACGTTTGATACAAATATTCCAGATCAATATCGTTTTGAAATCTTTAAGCAGCGTTTTGAAGAACATGTAAAAAATAATGATTTACCAGCATTAAACACGATGTGGGTGATGGATGACCACACGGCAGGAAATGCTACAGGTTCTCCAACACCGCAGGCAATGGTGGCAGACAATGATTTGGCTATTGGTAAAATTGTGGACCTGATTTCACATAGCCCATATTGGAAAGACTCTGTCATTTTCATTACCCAGGATGATGCACAGAATGGGTTAGACCACGTGGACGGCCACCGTGAGCCGGCACATGTCATTAGTCCTTGGGTGAAGAAAGGTATTACCGACAGTCATTACTGGACTGTCATCAACATGGTTCGCAGTATTGAGCAAATTCTTGGTCTTCCTGCTATGAACCAAAACGATGCAGCGGCAGAGCCGATGAGTGAACTCTTTACTAATAAACCTGACTTTACTCCATACAATGTTGAACCAAACCAAATTCCGCTTGACACCTTAAACGGTCAGCCGGGTTCTAATACTGCTGCACTTGCCAATACAGAGCAAGTGACACCAGAGACAAAGGAACTTTCGAAAAAATGGACAGAATGGTCTAACAAAAATAAGGACAAGTTTACCGGTAAACACGCTTCACCAGATGAAGTCAACGCTAACATGCTGAATCATGCTGTTTGGTATTCAACAGAAGGTTTTGATAAACCATATCCAGGTGATAAGAAGGTCCATACACCAGATGAGGTAGAAAATCAGCCGGAAAGCTTTGCTCCAAATCCCGCTGAAAATGACTAATCGTCAATTGTGGTGAAACAGTCAATAAACAACAATAGCTATCCATAAGGGTAGCTATTGTTGTTAATCCAAGCATCAATTACCTATAAGAGGGGGAAATTTGGGCTCTCATTGCCCAAATAAATAACATGAAACGAATAATAAATGAAACGATGAAACGTTCGATTCTCATAGTCACTTTAATGGTTCTTATCCTTTTGTGGGGTGGGATGTCAGCGCGACAAATACAGCGCGATTATCTGCCGGAAATTAATAATTCTACTCTCTCCATCACTGTTCGCGCTGATCAATATCAGGCCGGCCAAATAAAAGCGGAAATTACAGAACCGATTGGGCAGGCACTCAGGGTAGTGGACGGTCTTCAAGATGTGGAAACGAACTCATTCAATGGCGGGTCGTTGATCAGTTTGAACTTCCCCATGAACTATGATATGAAGCAAGCGGAGGAACAGGTGACAAAAGCATTAGCGGATATCAAATTGCCGACTGGTATTGAAAAGCCGCTAGTAACCCGTCTTAGTACTCACTCCATGCCGATAATAAGATTGAGTCTAATGAGTTCGTCTGAAAATATAACAGAAAATATGCTCAGAACCTCTATACAAGAGGATTTCGTCAATCGATTGAAAACAGTGCCAGGTGTTAGTGATGTGCGCGTATCCGGTGGGGGAACAGCCGGTTATGCAGTTAATTTGCGGATGGCCGATTTAAATAAAGCTGGATTAACAGTAAATGATGCAAAACAATCCCTTGAAGAAAACTATCGGACTGGAATAGAGGGAAAAGTTTCTAACAACCAAGTATCCATTCCTGTCCAGGTCTCCGGCTGGGTATTAAATCAACAAGATTTGTTACAGTTGCCTATTCATAACGGAGAAGGGATAACGGTTCCACTTTCTAAAGTGGCCGATATTTCAAATTCGATTGTCAACCTAGAGACTGTATCAAGAACCAACGGAAAACCGAGTGTTCTAATCGATGTTTTAAAGACACCATCCTCCAATATTACCGATGTAACTGACCGAGTCAAGGAGAAAATGAAGGATATTCCTGCATTGAAAAATAAGGATATAAAGGCGTCTATTCTCTTTAATCAAGGAAATCTGGTCAATGAATCTTTAAATGGTTTGATAAAAGAGGGTCTATTAGGCTGCTTGTTTTCAATGATTTGTGTCTTTCTGTTTTTCCGTAAAGTCCGTTCCACCTTACTAATTGTCATTTCCTTGCCAATCAGTTTATTAGCTACAACTGGTTTATTAAAAACAATGGGAATCAGTCTCAATATTCTTACTGTTTCTGGCCTGATTGTTGCAATGGGCAGGGTAGTCGATGACTCAATTGTCATCCTTGATAATATGAATCGGAAGGTGTATAAAACACAGGGGGAAAACAGTATTCCATTGCTAACAGGTGCGGTTTGTGAAATGATTCCTGCGATTGTTTCATCAACGGCCACTACTGTAGCTGTCTATATTCCGATAGCACTTATAGGAGGTTTAGTTAGTTCGGCTTTTTCAGGTTTTGCATGGTCAGTTGTGATTGCTTTAATCATCTCCCTATTTGTTTCTATTTTGGTTGTTCCAGCACTATACAACCTTTTCTGGAAGGGAAAACCAATCTCAAACGATGATAAATTAGAACCCGTTGCCCATAAAATAATTACTTGGGTGTTTGCTCACAATAAAAAAGTGTTTTTCGCATTTATCGCTTTATTTTTATTATCATTGGTGGGAGCCGCCTTCCTTCCCGTTAATTTTTTACCGATGTCTACTAACAAAGGACAAATAGCGGTACAAGTGGAATTGCCACAAAATACTTCATTAACGGAAGTAGACGCAGAAGTAAGAAGGTTGGAAAAATTATTAGAAACAAATTCTAAAGTCGATTCGTTTTCATCAGGACTCGGTTCCTCTTTTACCCCGCAATCGGATGATGTATTTGATGCCGGAGGAGGCTGGCTTCAGAAACCGAACATTGCCAATTTGTCCATAACGGTAAAGAAGGATACCGATGTAGATGCCTTTATCCTGAGTTTTCAGAAACAATTAAATACATTGTCAAGTAAAGCTGTATACACGGTTTCGAATCAAAGCATCGCCGGTGACGATTCCCAATTAAAGATCAATCTTACCGGGGCGGATAGTCAGACGCTGGAAACAATGGCCCAAACCTTGCGAACCAAGCTTAAGCTTGTTCCCGGACTTTCCGTACAGGGGATTGCGGATGATGAAGATCATATACCCCAGTATCAGATTACATTTAACCGCAAGGCGATCGAACATTATGGCATTAAGCTAGATGATGTTTTAAAACGAATTCAGCAATATACCGCTGAGGGAACACAAGGGTTCATCTCTATTAATCAAAATACATTTCCAATTGTCATTCATACGGATAAACAAAATGGCAGTACAACCGATATTTTTACTTTAATGGGCGGGGAGAGTTTCCTAAGTAAACAAGGAGAAAAAGTGACACTAGATCAACTAGCTGTATTAAAACCAGTAGGTTCCTCGGTTATTCAAGAGAAGGATGGGAAGCCGTATGCGGTAATTACAGCAAATATTATTTCGCGTGATATCGGAAAAGTCACAAAACAAGTCAAAAATACCCTAGGAAAAACTTCGCTGCCAGAGGGGATCAAGTATTCCTTTGCGGGTGCTCCTGAACAAGTATATGAAATGATATATGAGATGGCGATCGCTTTGTTCTTTTCCATTTTGCTTGTTCTGCTAATTATTAGTGCTGTATTCCGGGGTTGGAGAGCACCTTTATCCGTTTTAGTGTGCATTCCATTAGCGTTTATCGGCTCTGTTCTGGCAATGATGATTTTTCGACTTGAATGGAATCTCGCGGCACTAGTAGGATTGATGATGTTAACGGGAATTGTGGTCACAAACGGGATTGTCCTTGTCGATAAGATTGAAAGAAACCTTTCGGAAGGTTTAGAACTAAATTTTGCCATTCTGAGTGGAACGGCGACAAGAGTTAGACCTGTCTTAATGACTGCGGTAACAACAATTTTAACAGTCCTTCCATTAGCAGTGACAGGGAAAGGGGACACTGTCATTTCCCAAACACTGGGGGTGGCGGTTGTTGGAGGTATGATCAGTTCTACGCTTATTTGCCTCTTGATCATTCCAATTGTTTATAAATGGTTGAGTGGGAAAGTAGATAATTCATCTATAAAACAGCAGCAAGGATTATCAGCATAATTATTTATCCAACTTTATAATGAGCGTAAAAAGAGCGGAATTCAGGCATCTAAACGCAGAGTTCTGCTCTTTTTCAGTTCTTTAATTCAAGACAAAAAAAGTGGCATTTGCTAAAACTATTAAACTAACAAAAAGGGAACTTTACAAAACCTTTACATGTAATTAAAACTGAATTAATACTTATGGTCTATATTAAATCTTGTAAGGAAAACAAATAGATTCATAAATTGATATGAATCACTAGGGGGAAATAAAGCAAATGAAACGTTTGAAAAATCTAAGCCTACTTACAATTTTCGCAGCAGTAATGGTTTTCATGGCTGCATGTGGAGGCGGAACATCTACAGACAAATCAGCAAGCAGCAGTGAAAAATCAACAACTAAAACTGAGGAAAAGAATGAACTTTCAGGTTCATTATCGATCTCTGGTTCATCGGCTATGCAGCCTTTAGTAGCAGCAGCAGCAGAAGAATTCATGGCTGCTAATCCAAAAGTGGATATACAAGTACAAGCTGGTGGCTCTGGTACAGGTTTATCACAAGTGGCTGAAGGATCTGTTCAAATAGGTAACTCTGACGTATTTGCTGAAGAAAAAGAAGGCATCCCTGCGGATCAATTAGTAGACCATAAAGTAGCGGTTGTAGGTATGACAGCAGCTGTTAACCCTAAAGTAGGGATTAAAGATATTAAAAAAGACGATTTAATCAAAGTATTCACTGGAAAAATCACTAACTGGAAAGAACTTGGCGGAAAAGACCAAAAAATCGTTCTTGTAAACCGTCCTGACTCTTCAGGTACACGTGCTGTATTCAATAAATTTGCTCTTGATGGTGCAACGCCTGCTGAAGGTATTACGGAAGATTCATCTAACACAGTTAAAAAGATTATTAATGAAACAGATGGAGCCATTGGTTATCTAGCATTCTCTTACTTCACAGATGATTCTGTAACACCTCTTTCGATTGATGGTGTAGAACCAACCGCTGAAAATGTACAATCTGGTAAATTCCCTGTATGGGCATATGAGCATTCCTATACAAAGGGTGAAGCTACTGATCTTGCTAAAGAATTCCTAGATTATATGATGTCAGAAGAAATCCAAAACAAGCTATTACAAGATCAAGGATACCTTCCTGTAACAAAAATGGAAGTAGAACGTGATGCTAAGGGAAATCAATCAAATAAATAAGATTCATTATTCTTAAAAAGGTAGGTAAATGCAGAGATGCATTTACCTTTTTTTAGTCTATTTAAAGTGATTACCGCTTGCTTCCAAGCTTCGCGGAGATACGTATACCATATTGGATAACTTGTTCAATTAGATAACGCTGCCTTTCTTCTGATAAATTGAAGTTAACATAACCGATACTGAGCGCTCCGATTAGTTCGTTTGAATGATTAAAGATCGGGGCTGCAACCGAGGAGGTACCTTTGGTTTTTTCCTCATGGCTTTCCCCATATCCTTGCTTACGAATGGACTCTAGCAGCTGTAAGAATGATTCTGTCTCTTCTCTCGGAACTAATTGGTTTACAATTGATAAGGCTTCGGTCTTTGGCAGATTAGCTAACATTATCTTACCCGCTGCACCGATATTCAAAGGGATACGGATTCCCAATTGATCATAAATTCGAATCGGGTTATGCGGGCAGTCAATCCGCTCCATCACTAAGGACTCTAAGCCAATTGGTTTACTAAAATAAATACACTCTTCTACCTCATACATTAATTTCTCCATTTCGGGACGAATCAGCCCGACAAAATCATAAGTGTCATACATCTTTAAGCCATACTCTAACCAGGTATTGCCCATCGAATAGAGTTTTAAATCAGGATCTTGCTGAACTAGTCCATGTTTAATCATGGATTGTAATAGCCGATGCATGGTACTGACCGGCAGCTCACATTCCTTTGATAAATCTGTTATAGAATACCCTCTTTTTATATCGCTATCATTTAGCACTTTAATTACGTGCATTGCTCGGTCAATCGTTTGCATGTGACCAACTCCTATCAACTATCTTTATTTTTTTATTAATAATCTGTAAATTCAAAATATATTGACATGTTACTTCACCTACTATAATATCATATTATAAAATTCCATTCTAAGAAAATGTTTTCCACTATACGGAAAAAGAAAGGGGAGGTTGATTTGGTTTCTTCCATGTATAAAAAGTTATCAAAAGTGATTATGAAACATCCTAAGGATGCTTTTATTAGTCAGGAGCATTTGAGTAATGCCTGGAAAAATTTCAATTACATCCAGGAACCAGATTACATAAAGGCACATCTAGAATTTGAACAGTTTCTTGCCATTATGAAAGAACATGTAGCTGAAATAGAGTTTTTACCTGCAACAGAAACAGTAGGATTAGATTCTCTTTATGCCCATGACCCAGTTAAATTCACCAAAAATGGGGCAATTATTTTAAAATCAGGGAAAAGGCTGCGTCAACCCGAAGCACAAGCCTATAAACGTTTTTTACATGACAAGAACATTCCAATCCTAGGGGAACTTACCGGTGATGCGGTGGCTGATGGAGGAGACCTTGTATGGCTCGACGATCGTACGTTGTTAATTGGCAGAGGGTACCGTACGAATGATGAAGCTATCCGACAGATTCAAGAAATCACAAAAGATTTAGTGGATGAATGCATAATTGTTCAGTTGCCGCATCATCAAGGAGAGGAGGAATGTCTTCACCTTATGTCGTTCATCAGTATCGTAGATGAAAATCTAGCAGTAGTGTATTCCAAGCTAATGCCTGTCTTTCTAAGACAGTTACTTATCAAGCGAGGCTTTGAATTAATAGAGGTAACTGATGAAGAATACGATCGGCTTGGCTGTAATGTTCTTGCTTTAGCGCCAAGAGTATGTGTAATCGTCAGTGGAAACCCATATACGAAGCAACAATTAATTGAGGCAGGGGCAGTTGTACATGAATATGACGGAAATGAAATCTCGTATTTAGGGACGGGCGGGCCGACCTGTCTGACATGTCCAGTTGTTCGTGAATAAAAATAGAGGAGGATGGAACATGTTTAAACATACGATTGTAAAAATACCGGGTGAAAGTTATGTGAATGGTTTGACCACTTCCGATCTGGGAAGACCAGAATTAGCAAAAGCTTTAGAACAGCATAAAGCATACATTCGTGCTTTAGAAAAATGTGGAACGGAGGTAACGGTTTTACCGAGTACGGTTGAATTTCCAGATTCCACTTTTGTCGAGGATACAGCGGTATTGACTCCAAGATTTGCTGTTATCTCCAACCCGGGAGCCCTTTCTCGGAACGGAGAAATCCATGATATGGAACCTGTTATTAAGACTTTCTATGAAACTATTTATTATATTAAAGCTCCTGGCACTCTTGATGGAGGCGATATTTTACAGACAGAAGACCATTTCTATATTGGCGTCTCTGTGAGAACAAACGTAGAAGGTGCCAGACAATTAAAACAAATATTTGAATCCGAGGGTTATAAGGCGACGATTATTTATTTGGAGAAATTTTTTCATCTAAAGACAGGGATCGCCTATTTAGGGGATCAAACCATTGTTGTTGCTGGAGAATTTATCGACCATCCCGACTTCAACTCTTTTAATAAAATTATTGTTCCTCCTGAAGAGGAATATGCGGCCAATTGCATCCGTGTCAATGACTATGTCATTATTCCTGCTGGCAATCCTGTGACGAAACAAAAAATTAATGAAGCCGGCTATCAAACAATTGAACTCGAAATGTCTGAGTTTCGAAAATTGGATGGCGGATTAAGCTGTTTGTCACTGCGTTTTTAATAGAATGCAATTTTAAGAGGGGTGGGAGAGCGGATGGGAGATCAAGGGGTTCAGAAAGAACAATTAAATCGGTCAATGAAACGCCGTCATTTATTTATGCTTTCATTAGGGGGAGTCATTGGAACGGGGTTGTTTTTAAATGCTGGTTATACGATTAATCAGGCAGGAGCAGGCGGTGCCTTCATAGGGTATATTTTCGGAGGCATCATTTTGTACCTTGTCATGGTATGTTTAGGAGAGCTTGCTGTCTATATGCCTGTTACCGGTTCCTTTCAAACGTATGCAAGTAAATTTATTAATCCCTCCGCTGGCTTTTCGCTGGGCTGGATGTATTTCATTGGCTCTGCTACTACGGCTGGAGTAGAATTCACCGCCGCCGGAATTATTATGAAGCGATGGTTTCCGGATGTATCTGTTTGGGTTTGGTGTGCTGTGTTTATTCTCTTGTTATTTTTATTGAATGCTTTAACAACAAGAGGATTCGCTGAGGCTGAATATTGGTTTTCGGGCATTAAAGTTGTAGCCGTAATCTTTTTTATTATCATTGGTGTAGGGGCTATATTTGGAATTATTCCTTTAGGGGATCGGCCAGCTCCTTTATTGCAAAATCTGGCCCCAACTAGTTTATTCCCTGCTGGAATTGCCATTCTGTTTGTAACGATGATGAATGTAATTTTCTCGTATCAAGGATCTGAATTGATTGGCATTGCGGCAGGTGAGAGCGAAGAACCTCAAAAGAACATTCCTCGTGCCATTCGCAACGTGTTAGTTAGAATTATTGTTTTTTATCTTGCCTCCATTATTATCTTATCAGCCATTTTTCCAACGAAGGAGCTTGGATTACTGGAAAGCCCATTCGTGACCTTAATGGATCTGGCTGGAATTCCTTTTGCACCAGATATCATGAACTTTGTGATTCTGACCGCCATTTTATCAGTTGGAAATTCATGTATCTATGCATCCACTAGACTCTTGTGGGCAATGTCACATGAAGGAATGGCGCCAAAAGTGTTCGGTAAATTATCTAAACGAAAGGTCCCGTTTACAGCCCTAGTCTTTACCATGATTTTTTCACTGCTATCTTTGTTAACTAGTGTGCTTGCTGCCGATACCGTTTTTGTATTATTGATGTCCATTGCAGGAATATCTGTCACTATCTCATGGATCGGGATTGCCCTCTCCCAATTCATGTTTCGCCGTAAATACCTTGGGCAGGGTGGAAAAGTGGAAGATTTACAATATAGAGTTCCATTCTACCCGTTCATTCCCCTCGTTTGCATTGTATGTTGTGTTTCAATCTTAATATTTCTAGCATTTGACCCAACCCAACTAATAGGGCTCCTCATCGGATTAGGATTCCTGCTGATTTGTTACCTATCCTTCTATTTCAAAAATAGGGTGTCAGGCACCACAAATGTACAGAGTCCATCACAGGTGGACAGTGATCTTTCACAAAAACATTAAGTTTAGATATTAATATAGTAATATATTTTGCGAATTGATTTTAAAGGAGTAAACGAAAATGGAACAGCTTAGGTGGGGAACACCGGAAGCATTAAGAGGATTGTTGTGTGAACTAGTGAGTTGGCATAGTATGACTTTAACGGAGGGGGAACGTGAATTTCCCGGTAAGGTTGAGACGAAATTGAAAGAACTCCAATATTTTCGAGACAATCCTAGTAACCTAAAACTGAATGAAGCAGATTTGGGCCGTCGTTTTTTAACCGCATTATATCGCCATAAGGACGTAAAGGACACAATTGTTTTAATAAGTCATTTTGATACTGTAAACACGGAAGAATATGGAGACCTTGAGCCTTATGCCTATCAACCTGAAGCTCTTACCAAGCTGCTTTTTGATAGAATGGATGAATTAACCAGAGATGCTCAGGTTGATCTATTATCGAGTCAATATTTATTTGGCAGAGGGACAATGGACATGAAAATGGGACTCGCCATGCACATGGGGTTACTTGAAAAAGCAGCGGTTGAGAAATGGCCAATTAATCTCCTCTTACTTACCGTTCCTGATGAGGAGGTTAATTCATCAGGTATGCGAGCGGCAGTGACCAAATTATTAGATCTAAAAGAAGAGCATCAACTCGACTATAAGTTATTCTTAAATGGAGAGCCGGTCTTTACGCAAGAACCAGGGGACAGAAGTTATTATGTTTATTCTGGTTCAATCGGAAAAATTATGCCTTCCGCACTCTTTTATGGGAAAGAAACACATGTAGGTGAACCGCTTAGTGGTATAACAGCACCATATATTGCTTCATTTTTAACGCAGCGGATGGAGTGGAATATGAACCTGCAGGAAAATGTGATGGGGGAAACCACTCCGCTTCCCGTAACACTCCAGCAAAAGGATTTACGATTGGAATACTCCGTTCAAACTCCATATCGGTCAGCAGCGTTGTATAATGTTTTTTTAATGAAACGGACCGCTGAAGAAATTATGGAGATATTTGAAAAAATTGCTCAAGATGCTGCGAGAGCATGCAATCAATCTTATAAAGATGTTTGTCTTAAGCAATCCGCCACACCTATTGGGGAAGTCCGGGTTTTGCGTTTTGAAGATTTACAAAGGCATGCGATTCGAAAATTTGGTCTAGACCTAGTGGAGAAGGTGAAGGTGGAGGTTCAAGCTAATTCTAATTGGGATGACCGTGAAAAATCGTTAAGAATTGCCGACAGCCTTATGATTGAGTGCCAAGAACTCGCACCAGCGATCGTGTTAATTTATGCACCACCTTATTATCCAGCAGTTAATTCTTCACACGAGGATCTTGTGAAAAAGTGTGTTCAATATGTTCAGGAAGAAGGATTAAAGAAATTTGCCTTACCTATCAAACAAGTACATTATTTCAATGGAATCAGCGACTTAAGTTATCTAAACTATCAAGATAATGGAAAAGGGTGGACTGCCTTTAAAGCAAATACGCCTGTATGGGGGAGCAGCTATACCATTCCTTTTGATGCAATGGTCAAACTCCAAGCTCCTGTCTTAAATGTTGGGCCGTTTGGAAAAGATGCCCATAAACGCACGGAACGACTACACATGAAAAATGCCTTTGAAGAGGTTCCATTCCTTGTTGAAGGAATGATAAAAATGATTGCTGCTAGTAGGTCCCAGATACCTAGTAATTCCAACTAACTGGAAATGCCCCCAGATTTGGGGGCATTTTTCATGTTTACATAACAATAGTACGATCGTTTCTATAACTATTTGGAAACGTACAAAAGTATTCTAAAATATTAAAAATAATATCGAGTGAATACATTATTTGTATGTACTCAAGCCATAATGTATCGCTCCCATATACCCATGCTTTGCAGATTCAATTATTAATTCATAAGCCTCTTCAAACCTCAACTGATTTTCAAGCAATACGGCAAGATTTAACATGGATGGCGGATACCCTAAATGAATGGCATTCTTATAGTAGCTTTCTGCTTTTTTATAATCTGGTAAAATATCAGAATAGCCGTACTGATAGATCTTACCAAGTGCATTTAATGCTTCAATTTCCCCCTGAGTGGCAGCCAAATTTAGGGAATGCAATGCCTGATTAATATCAAAGACAACCCCTAAACCTTTTAGATACATCATCCCTTGATAATAAAGAGCACCTGTATGTCCTAGAACGGCAGCATCAGAAAAATACTCGAATGCCCTTAGATAATCTTTGGTAATACCTAACTGGTCATTTCCAAAATAATGATGTTTCCCCATTTCAAACTCTGCAGCAGGAAATCCTTTATTGATGATTTGAGCAAGAATATCGAATGCTTCCAGGAAGCTTTCAGTTTCATAGAATCGCTTGTATTCTTTAAAGAGATCCTCTGGAGTAATGTTTTCTGACCGAATTTGATCAGTATTGAGCATTTTATTATAGTCATTATTAATGTTAGATTCATTACAATTCAAATTAATCCCTCCTAATACTTCTTGTTAAAATGTAGCCGCAAGTAAAAAAATTAAACCACTAGAGCTTGGTCATTTATAGGAGAACCTATTTGTTTTCAAGTAATCGTAGGTTAATAAGTAAAATTAGGATGGATAAATGAACATCCCTTGTATTCTTTATGAGAGAATCATCAAGGGATGCTTAATTAACTTGAACAAAATGCTGACTTCTATTTACCTGTTATTCACATGGAATAGCTAGATAAGGACTGTTTCTCTTTTTTCCTGTTGAATTTCTTTTTCAACAAGTTCCCACCAACGGTTAGAATGTGCCGATTGTAAATCACTAACTGAAGAACTAGGTGTCATATCCATTCCTAATTTACCAATACCCGACGATTGCCCACCACCATTATAGGTAGTACAAATCCGGTAAATATCATGATAATCAGCGAATGACATGATCAGGACCTCCCTTCTGAATAATTAAGGGAAGAGAAGAAACTTTCATTTTCCCTTTAAGCTTATTATAAGACCAATCATGCACAACGAATGAACGAATCGTGAATTTATTTTGAATCTTATAATAATTCAGAATAAGGTTGTCCTGCCGTAATTCTTTAGATATTCATGGGGGGTTTAAATGTTTTCAACGATGGTAGCGACACCTTGGCCTCCACCGACACACAATGTAGCTAAACCAAAACGATTTTCACGTTTCTTCATTTCATGAATTAAAGAAACCAAAATTCTTGCTCCGCTGGCCCCAATTGGATGACCTAGGGCAATCGCACCGCCATTTACGTTTAACTTTTCCTTATTAAAATGCAATTCACGGTCTACTGCGATTGCTTGGGCAGCAAATGCTTCATTTGCTTCAATTAAATCCACCTCTTCTAAAGATAAAGAAGCTGTTTGGAGAGCTTTTTTTACTGCTGGGACTGGACCAATTCCCATAATGCTCGGATCAACCCCAGCAACCGCATTTGCTTTAATAACGACTAATGGTTTAAGCTGCAGTTCTTCGGCTTTTTTACGGCTCATAACGACTAATGCAGCAGCACCATCATTAATTCCTGAAGCACTTGCGGCTGTAACCGTTCCATCCTTTTTAAAGGCTGGGCGAAGTTTTTCTAGGCCAGCTGCAGTCGTTCCAAACTTAGGGAACTCATCCTGGCTGAATACGCTTACCTGACCTTTGCGGCCTGGGATTTCAACAGGAACAATTTCATCTGCGAATCGATTGGACTCAATCGCAGCTTGGGCCTTTTGTTGGCTCCAGGCAGAAAATTCATCTTGCTCAACGCGTGTGATTTCATATTTTTCAGCGAGATTTTCAGCTGTTACACCCATGTGATAATCATTTTCGGCGCACCATAATCCGTCCTGAATCATGCTGTCGAGAATTTTCTGATCTCCCATTTTAAATCCGTTGCGGCCGCCTTTTAATAAATAGGGAGCTTGACTCATATTTTCCATTCCTCCAGCTACAACCACTTCAGCTTCGCCGGAAAGTATTGCTTGTGTTGCTAAGTGAACCGCTCTTAAGCCGGATCCACAAACCATGTTAATGGTCATTGCAGGTGATTCCTGTGGTACTCCGGCTGCAAGGGAAGCTTGTCTAGCTGGATTTTGGCCTGCGCCCGATTGTAGCACGTTTCCCATAATAACTTGATCAACATTAGTAGGAGAAATTCCTGCTCTTTCAATAGCCGCTTTTATGACTGTTGTCCCAAGCTCTTTAACCGAAACATTTTGTAAACTTCCTAGAAAACTTCCAATTGGTGTTCTAACAGCACTTACAATAACAACTTCGTTTACTGTCACCTGAATCACTCCTAAAGCAAATTTATTATACTCCTATGTATAATTTCTCCCATATGATACTACATCTAGTAGTTAGTTTTCTAAGTAATTCTTCGACAAATTTAGTAGCTTGCTTTTTTATATAATTAATTGGCTGGCGGTAAATTTACTTGATTGAGAGGAAAGTCTTTTGGGATGGAATTTCAATTGAGAGTGGGGGAAGAGGATAATTTTCCATTCGCCTCAGAATCAAAATAAGAAGAGATAATTCAATGAAAATAAATAGAGCGAATTTTGTTGAAATTTCTTTTAATTTAGCAGTTGTTGTAGAAATAAATTTTTGGTGAGGTCCTAACTGTTCTTTTACAAGGCATAATTCTAGTAAATCAGCCAAAACAGTTTGTTAAAATAGTAATAGTGTTTTTGTGTGTTTGTTGCTAAAAAAGAGAAGGGAAAAACATGATGGTTTTTCCCTTTTATCTTATTTATTTTCTAAACAAATTTCGGCAAGTTATCCGAACAATCTAAATAACTAGACCTCCATCCACACTTAATATCGTGCCATTAATATACTTGGCATCATCTGAAGCTAAGAAAAGGTAAGCGGCTGCAATATCTTCTGGTTGACCAAGTTTTTTAAGTGGTGTTTTATCTTTCATATAATTAAGAACTTTTTCTGGAACTGCTGCAGTCATTCCTGTTTCAATAAAGCCAGGTGCAACGGCATTCACTCTTATACCTTTCGGCCCAAATTCCTTCCCCCAGCTTTTCGTTAACCCGATTACCCCGGCTTTAGTTGCAGCATAATTCGTTTGTCCGATGTTTCCATATAGCCCGACAACGGAAGAAGCGTTTAGGATCACGCCCGAACCTTGTTTTAACATAATAGGAGCGACAGCCTTGGTACATTTAAATACACCTGACAGATTAACCGAAATCACTTTCTCCCAATCTGCTTCGTCCATTTTAGTAAGGAAGCCATCAAGGGTAATCCCGGCATTGTTTATCAGGACATCAATTTTACCATGCTTTTGGATAATAGATTGAACCATACCTTCGATTTGGGAGCTATCCGTTACATTGACTTGAAAGAATTCGGCCTTTTCATCATTCAAATCTTCCAATGCTTTTCTTCCAGCTTCTTCATCATAATCACAAATAACAACAAACGCTCCTTCTTGTAGAAATTTTTTTGCTGTTTCTTTTCCAATTCCCTGTGCTCCGCCAGTAATCAAAACAACGCTTTCATTAAACTTCAAACTTACCACCTCTTTTTTAAAATTCATCCATCGACCAGAATTCACGAAGAGAAACCATTCAGTCTGAAATTTGTCTAAATTGTGAACAAAAAAACAGCAAATAAAATAAATTTGTCGATTCATGTTGAAGGAACGTTGAATCCAGCATCATCAAACAAGGAATGATTCTATAAAAAGCAATTGCAATTTGCTAAAAATATTATTCAATTCATAACAAAAATAGAACTAAAGGAAAAATCATTCTCTGTAGTGAAAACGCTTTAAACATTGCCGTTATTGGGTTTGTTTGGGTTATAAAAAAATTCTATATATGTAATCTACATAGAGGTTAGAAAATTGTCGTAAAATGCAATAATATTTTTTGATTATTTTTAATGTTTGTTCTTTAATTGTTTGATGGATGTTAGTATGATTAAAATGTCGATAAAATCATAGGAGGAAGAAAAATGAGTTCAAACTTTAATATCTTTGAAGCCTGGAAGGATCTATATAACCAGACTAGTAATTTATATGATGAAAAAATAATGGAATCTTTTCCTTCTCAGGGAATTGGCCAACTTTTGGACATGAATCTACAATTGAAAAAATTAATCGATGAAACCACTGAGAAGTATTTAGAGCTGGGCAACCTGCCATCACGCAAGGATCTTGCCAACTTGTCCTCGCAAATTGTGAATGTCGATGCAAAAGTCGACAGCTTAGAAGAGTTGCTGGAGGATAGACTAGAGAGCACTGAAAATCCGGTGTCATTTAAACGCGAATTAACTGATTTGAAATCCGAAATGAAGAACTTGGATAAAAAACTAAATCAAATTCTCTCTTTATTAAAAACGGCAGAATAAAAAGCAGACTAAAACATAAAAAAGGGGTATGGGCAAATGACAAACTTAAACGGCAAAGTAGCAATTGTAACAGGCGGCAGCAGAGGTATTGGTGCAGCTATTTCAATGGAACTTGCAAGACAGGGTGCAAAAGTGGTTCTTAACTTTGTTACTCGTGCTGAACTAGCTGAAAAAATGGTCGCTGATATAAATGAAATCGGCGGAGAAGCATATGCGATCCGTGCTGATGTTTCCAATAGTGAGGATGCAGCCCATCTTGTTCAGGAAACAATTGATCATTTTGGAAGAATAGATATTCTGGTTAACAACGCAGGTATCACGAGAGACAGTACATTTAAAAAACTTAGCTCTGAAGACTGGAGAAGGGTAATCGATGTCAATTTAAACAGTGTTTATAATACAACATCAGCTGCATTACCGTATCTTCTTGAATCAGATGCCGGCCGTATTATCAATATTTCATCCATTATTGGACAAGCTGGAGGTTTTGGTCAAACCAACTATGCTGCCGCAAAAGCCGGGTTAATTGGGTACACGAAATCTCTAGCTCTTGAACTAGCAAAAACAAATGTAACTGTTAATGCGATTTGCCCAGGATTTATCGGAACTGAAATGGTTCAAGCAATTCCTGAAAAAGTTCTAGCTGGAATAGTAGAAAAAGTTCCGCAAAAACGTCTAGGAAAGCCAGAAGAAGTGGCTCGCGGCGTTGCTTTCTTATGCAAGGATGGCGATTATATTACTGGTCAGCAGCTTAATATTAATGGCGGCCTTTACATGTAACTGTCATTAAGGCAGAAATCTCTGTATATAGTAAATAATGACTAAATAAAGGAAGGAGTGAGCAACATGAGCTTAGTTGCTGAAAAAGATTGGGACATGCTTCTTGATTTTTTGCCTGAAGAGTATGGAAAGCAAATGAAACGTGTGATGAAAGCAACCCAAGTGTTAACTGTTGAACCTCAGCCAGAGGTCGGACCAACTCCAAAAGAGGTGGTTTGGACTAAAAATAAAACGAAACTATATCGTTATATTTCGGAACAACCAAAAAAGCATAAAATCCCATTACTGTTGGTGTATGCATTAATCAATAAACCATACGTTTTAGATTTGACTAAGGGTGGAAGTTTAATAGAATATCTAGTAAATAATGGGTTTGATGTCTATCTTCTTGATTGGGGTACTCCTGGCTATGAAGATCGAAATATGAAACTAGATGATTTTATTATTGACTATATCCCGCGGGCGGTTAAAAAGGTCTTAAAGACTTCTAATGTTGATGAAATTTCCATTCTTGGTTATTGTATGGGCGGTACGATGACATCCATTTTTGCGGCTCTTTATCCAGAATTACCAATCCGCAATCTGATCTTTATGACAAGTCCGTTTGATTTTGCGGATACAGGATCATATGGAGCCATGCTAAATGAAAAATACTTTAACATTGATAAAGTAGTAGATACCCTTGGGGTGATTCCTCCCGAAATGATTGACTTTGGAAACAAGTTAAGTAAACCTATGGGTAACTTCTATGGACCATTTGTAAGTCTAGTTGACCGTGTCGAAAATGACAATTTTGTAA
>NZ_JBALNF010000087.1:0-34298 GCF_036962465.1 Neobacillus vireti | reverse complement strand
AGAAAACGTTAATGAAGAAAGTTTTTGATTTATTGAAAAGAAAATATGCGAATCTAAAAATTAAATATAAATTGTTTATTTTAGTTTCATGGATTATGATTAGTTCCTTTTTATTCACCTTCCTTGGATTACAATATGCTTTTCATATATATGATGAACAAATCTACAGTAAATCTTCGCAAGTGTTAAGTACATCCTCCAATATTATAGAAAACGAACTCCAAAAAATGGAAGATGTTTCTTACAATATCTTAACAGATCCTCAAATTCAACAGTACTTAGCAACAAAGGGTGAAAATAAAACAGAGTACGAGAGTTATCGTATTCATTCAAATATGGTGGATAAATTATTAAGCTACGTGAACAATGAGAAATACATACAATCCGTCATTCTTGTCGATACGAATGGGGAAGAGTACGTTGCTGGGCCTAGATCTTTTAAATTACCATCTGATTTAAAAATGAGTATTTTGCGAGAAGCCTTGTTAGCAGATGGAAAAAACATCTGGGTTAACCCTCATGGAAATGATTTTACGATTGTCACAGCTCGAGAAATAAGACAATATAAGAATTTGAGTTTTGAACCATTAGGTACATTGATTATTAATATGAATATGGACAAACTTGTCAGCAGCCTCTTTGAGGGATCAAGTAAAATTGATGGCGAATTTTTAATTACCAACCATCAAGAACTTATTTATCCGACAGAATCTGCAAGTCCATTGAAAAAAATAGCCATGTCTATGAATGAGAAACCTGGCTACCAAATAAAAACGATTGAAGGTAAAAATTATTTTCTGGTTCACATAAACTCCCATTACTTTGATTGGAGTTATGTAAATGCCATACCATTTAATCAAATCTTTAAAAATATTAGTTTCATAAAAACAGTACTTATTATCGTTTTTATTTTAATGTTTTTTATTGTAACGATTCTCGGCATCAGATTTGTTAGAAATATCACTATTCCTCTAGAGAACTTAGTTGAAGGTATGCATTATGTGCAAAACGGCGATTTTAAGGAAGCTCAGAAGGGTTTCATGGAGTCTTCCGTTCTCTCCAATGATGAAGTAGGTAAGTTGCATGAAACCTTTCAAACGATGACTCAACAAATGGATGAATTGGTAAATGAAAACCTCACTAAGCAGCTGACAATTAAAGAAACTGAATTTAAAGCCTTACAGGCACAGATCAATCCTCACTTTTTATACAACACCTTGGAGTCAATTAACTGGCTCGCTAAAATGAATGATCAAGACCAAATATCGAAGATGGTTGAAGCACTTGGTTTTCTGCTGCGAAATTCAATAAGCCTAAAGAAACGGCTCATCCCGATTGAAGATGAGTTAAACATTGTTAAGAATTATATTGTCATACAGAAATATAGATTTGAAGAAAGATTGGAATTTAGCATGCAGGTGGATTCTGACCTGTTTGAGGCCTATATACCTAAATTAACCCTGCAGCCCCTAGTGGAAAATGCCATTCATTATGCGTTGGAGAATATGGTAGATGTATGTAAAATAAGAATTTATTCTGAAGTAAATAAGGATTATTTTCAGCTAATCGTCGAAGATAATGGTCCTGGAATGGAACCTTCTTTTCTAGAAAAGTTAAGGAAAGGGGAGGTAAAGACAAGGGGACAAGGAATTGGCTTAGCCAATATTATGGAGCGGATTAAACTTTCATTTGGAAGCGATTACGGAGTTGAAATTGAAAGTGAACCTAATAAAGGAGCAAAAATCATTTTAGTTCTGCCATATGACAGGGGGGAAGAACATGTACAAAGTATTGTTAGTTGATGATGAAAGAATCATAACCGACGGTATGTCAAAAGTGATTAAATGGGGGTCAATCGGGACAAGTTTAATGGGGACGGCGAAGAATGGACTTGAAGCCTTTGAGAAAATCACACAGAATAAACCGGATATTGTAATAAGTGATATTAAAATGCCTGGAATGAATGGACTTGAATTGGTAGCAAAAGTACATGAACATTATCCAGAGATTCGTTTTATCTTGTTATCAGGGTTTAGTGAATTTGATTATGCCAAGCAGGCAATGGTGTATGGGGTAAAACATTATTTGCTTAAACCCTGTAATGAAAATACGATTATCGAAGCACTTAAGGAAATTAGTGAAGAGTTAAATCAGGAGAAAGAAAGGGAACAATTTATTACAAATATGCAAGAAACCCTTGAGAATGTTCTTCCCTATGCAAAGGAACAGTGGTTAAAGGAATATATAACAAATATATATGCAAATACAGACTCTACATCCTATCAAAAACTTCTTGAGTTCGATTTAGACCTATCCAATGTTCGACTAGTTTTATTCCAGATAGAGGGTACATTTCAAGTTGAGCAATTGTTTGCCATAAAAAACATTGCTGAATTGAATTTTAAATCATACATTCTTAGTTGCTCAGTAGGTGAATTAATTTTAATCCTTTTGAGGGATGATGGTGAACATAGTCAGTTGCATGAAAAAATTGAAAAGATTAGAAAAAACTTTTATCAATATTATCAATTGGATTGCACCATTGCTGTAAGTGAAACGGGGAAAATCAGCCATGCGAATAAATTATACAAGGAAGCACTGGATTGTCTAAATTATCGTTTTTATTTAGGTGAAGGCAGTATTATTACCAAAGAAGACATAGATAATCATAATGACGATTATGATCAGCAGGAATTTTATTATGATGATCAGAAATTCTGCCGAATGGTTAAATCAGGGTGTTGGAGAGAAGTTGAGGGTGAAATTATCAGTTTTTTCAACTGCTTAGCCGATTTAAGATTAGATATTAGTGCGACCAAATCCTATGTCATTCAACTTTTTAATAGTATGATTCGTTTATGCGATGCCCATAGTATGAACTCCTACTTAACGAAACTGCAGGTTCTATTAGAATTAGAAACAATACATAGCATGAAGTCCTTTTTCAAGGATATCGCCGCGGAAATCACGGATGTATTTTTTCAACAAACCAAAAATAAACATTCCTCCATTATTAGCAGAGTACTTGAAATTATTGAAAATCATATCGCGGATCCTCAGCTTAACCTGCAATGGGTTGCAAATGAGATGTTGTATATGAATGCTGATTATCTCGGAAAGCTGTTTAAAAAAGAAACGGGTGAGAAATTCTCTAATTATCTGACTCGAGTTCGCATCGATAAGGCGATTTATATGATTATCAATGAAAGTGATGTAAAAATCTTTGAGTTAGCTGAAAAAATTGGGTTTGGAGAAAATGCCCAATATTTTAGTCAGGTTTTCAAAAAGCAAACTGGGTTTACACCTTCTGAATATAAACGTGAAGCAGTCCAAGGTATGTAATATGAGACAAAAGGGGAATAAAACGATGAAAAAACTATTAATCTCCATTTTACCCCTGGTAGTAATGTTGGCCTGTACTGGTTGTTCAGTAAGCAGCAGTGCGGATTCTTCCAAAAATCAAGAAGAAAAAATCACCCTTAGGTTTGCTTGGTGGGGCGAACAGCCTAGAAACGATTATACATTGAAGGTTATAAAATTGTTTGAAGAAAAGAATCCAGATATCCATATTGAATTTGAATTTTCAAATTGGGATGACTATTGGAAGCGGTTAGCCCCCATGGCCGCTGCCAACCAGTTACCAGACATTATGCAAATGGATCTTCTCTATTTAAAAGCATATAGTGCCAACAACTTACTTGAAGATTTAACACCCTACATCGAAAATAACACCATCAATACAAAGTACATTGATGAGAAAATCCTTTCAGGGGGAAAAGTAATGGACAAACTATATGGTTTTCCATTAGGGTTAAATGCCCCTGCTGTAATCATGGATTCCAATTTAGTTGCTTCTGCAACCAATCATGTCCCTAAACAGAACTGGACCTGGGAGGAATTTGAAAAAATAGCCATGGAGGTTCACAAACAAAAAAATATATATGGAACGAATGGAATGAAACCGCCAGAGGTATTTTTCCCCTACTTTCTGCGCACAAATGGAAGGGATTTATATAATTCGGATGGCACGTCATTAGGATATAAGGATGATCAATTATTTGTCGATTACTTTGATAGGCAATTAAGATTACTAAACGAAGGAGCTTTCCCGAGGGTTGATGTAACAGAACAGATTAAAGGGATTGAAGATGAGCTATTAGTGAGACAACAAGCTCCGATGACATGGGCCTATTCTAATCAATATTATGGTTTTTCAAAAGAATCAGGACGCTCGCTGGAGATTCTTGCCCCACCAGGGCCAAATCAACAGACAAGTTTGTCTGTAAGAGCCAGTATGCTTTTTTCAATCACCAAAGGCTCGAAACATAAGGAGGCCGCCGCAAGATTTATTAACTTTTTTGTTAACGATATAGAGGCTAATAAGTTAATTAAAGGTGAACGAGGTGTTCCTGTTTCATCCAAAGTGGCGGAGACCGTTAAAAAGGGCCTTTCCACAGAACAGAAAAAAGCTTTTGACTACGTATTTAATGTTGAAAATACAAATAGCAAGGTTGAGATAGCAGATCCAATTGGAGGAATTGAAGTTGTTCATATGTTACAGGATATCTCTGAACAAATCCTTTTTAAAAAAATCACACCTCTAGAAGGGGCACAGAAATTTAGAAAAGAGGCAAATGAAATACTACAGAAAAATAAATAAATAACTTAAAAGACTCCATTGGGGATTGTAAATAATCCAAATCGGAGTCTTTTTTATTTTTAATACTATAATGTCTGATTTTTAAACAAACTGCTCGGTTATTTGTATTCAGACAATTCTAACAGTGAAGGTATAATTACAAATGTAAACACTTACAAAAGGAACAAGGGGGACTCAATTAATGAAAAAGTTCATGGTTATGCTGTTTTCACTCATTCTAGTATTCTCGTTAGCAGCATGCAGCGGAAGCAGTACGACAAGTAAGAGCGAATCTGATGGAAAAGAAAAAGCTGCAGGTAAAGATGAAAAAGTTACACTTCGTATAGCTTGGTGGGGATCACAGCCAAGACATGATTACACGTTAAAAATCATTGATATGTATGAGAAGCAAAACCCTAATGTAAAGATTGAAGCAGAATATGCTAGCTGGGATGATTATTGGAAAAAGCTAGCCCCTCAAGCAGCTGCCAGCCAATTGCCAGACATTATTCAAATGGACCTTTCTTATTTCTCTCAATACGCACAAAACAATCAAATCGCTGATTTAACTCCATACTTAGACAAGCAAATCGACACCAAAGACACCAATCAAAATATTATCGATGGAGGAAAACTGGGCGACAAATTATATGGACTAAATGCAGGGGTAAACGTAGTAGGTTTCCACTATGATCCAGCATTACTTAAAAAAGTTGGTGTAGACTCCCTTGATCAAAATTGGACTTGGGATGACTATAAAGAAATCGCTAAAAAAGCAAAAGCCGCTGGATTATTTATGGATACAGGTATGAAAGCAGATGTATTCTTTAACTATTATTTAAGAACACAAGGAAAATCACTTTATAGTAAAGATGGTACAAAACTAGGCTACTCAGATGATAAGCTGTTTGAAGATTTCTTCAATATGACTTCAGGTTTAGTAAAAGCAAAAGAAGTTCCAACCCCTGACTTCATGGCCCAAATTAAAGGTATTGAAGACGACCCTGTAGTCACGCAAAAAGCAATCGGTATTTGGCAATGGTCGAACCAATTCGTAGGTTTACAGCAAGTGGCTAATAGACCGCTAGAAATTAATAATATGCCTGGACCTGACAGCAATAAAGGGTTGTACTTAAAACCAAGTATGTTCTGGTCAGTCGCAAATAACTCTAAGCATAAAGAAGAAGCAGCGAAGTTTGTTAACTTCCTGACTAATGATATTGAAGCGAATAAATTAGCTCTTGGCGATCGTGGGGTACCGGGATCTGCAGCTGTTAAAGAGGCCTTAAAGCCTTTACTTTCTCCAGCACAGCAGCAAGTATTTGAATATGTTGAATGGGCTGAGAAAAATAGTTCTGCATTTGATGGTCCCGATCCAGTTGGAGCAGGTGAAGTGATCGAGTTATTTGACAGCTTAAACGAGCAAATGAGCTATGGAAATATTAAGGTAAAAGATGCAGCAAAACAATTTAGACAACAGGCTGAAAGCATTTTATCTCAAAATAAGAAGTAATTGTAATTCGGGTAGCTGGTCCTTTCTCGGATCAGCTATCACCCTTTCATTTTAGGGTGATGATCCAGAGAAAAGGAGATGGCTATATGGCAACAACTAACATTGTTAAGGAAAACACACAAGAAAATGTTTATATTGCTCCTGCAAGTTCACGTAATAAGGCCCTCAAGGAAAATATCCAAGGCTATTTATTTATCAGCCCCTTTGTGGTTGGATTCCTTGCCTTCACATTAATCCCAATACTTGTCTCATTATATTTATCTTTCACTAACTATAATCTGTTTTCAGCCCCTCGATGGATTGGTCTAGAAAACTACAACAAAATGTTTACCGCAGATCCACGTTATTGGCAATCATTAAAAGTAACTCTCATTTATGTGTTTGCGGGTGTACCGCTAAGATTAGCGTTTGCCCTTTTAATTGCGATCATGCTAAATACGGCATCCAGAGCAGTTGGTTTATATCGGTCCTTATTTTATCTTCCTTCTTTGATTGGCGGCAGTGTTGCAGTAGCAATCATGTGGCGCAACATCTTTGGAGACCAAGGGATTATAAATATTTTGCTTCAATTCCTTGGAATCCCTACTGTACGCTGGTTCGGTGATCCAACGGCCGCTTTGTGGATGTTAATCTTTTTATCGATATGGCAGTTTGGTTCTTCGATGCTGATTTTCTTGGCAGGTTTAAAGGGAATTCCGAAAAGCTATTATGAAGCGGCAAGTGTAGACGGTGCATATGGCTGGCAAAAATTCACTAAAATCACCCTGCCAATGCTAAGTCCGGTCATTTTATTCAATACAGTTATGCAGACCATTGCTGCGTTTATGACATTTGTTCCAGCCTTTATTATTTCCAAAGGTACTGGCGGTCCTTTAGATGGGACACTTCTATACTCGCTCTATTTATTCTTACAAGGTTTCGAGTTCTTCAATATGGGCTACGCCGCTGCAATGGCATGGATCATGCTTATTATTGTAGGAATATTAACGGCTATCATTTTTGCGACATCAAAATTCTGGGTTCACTACGAATCAGAAGGAGGAAAATAACGTATGCGGATAAAATCAGCAAAATGGTGGACTTACCATATCCTTGTCGGTGGGTTTGCAGTTCTCATGCTTTATCCAGTTATTTGGCTTCTGATGAGCTCCTTTAAGGAAAGTAATTCTATTTTCGTAACAGCCAAATCACTGATACCTGATCCATTCATTGTGGATAACTTTGCCGAAGGCTGGAAGGGAATTGGTGGAAATACCTTTGGCGTATTTATCAAGAATACTGCGATTCTGGTTATCGTTACATTAATTGGTCAAGTTATTTCATCGTCGCTAATTGCCTTTGGTTTTGCAAGATTAGAATTTAAAGGGAAAGCACTCTGGTTCGGACTCATGATGGTAACCTTGATGCTGCCATATGAGGTGGTAATGGTTCCACAATATATCATCTTTTCAAAACTTGGGTGGCTTAACTCGATTAAGCCGATTGCAGTGCCAGCATACTTTGGACATCCATTCTTTATTTTCTTATTAGTTCAATTTATCCGGACAATTCCGAGAGAATTGGATGAGGCTGCAACAATCGATGGGTGTAATACCTTTAAAATTTTCTATAAAATCATACTCCCATTAATTAAACCGGCGTTGGCAACGGCAGCGATTTTCTCATTCTATTGGACTTGGGATTCCTTACTGGGACCAGTTCTATACTTAAACAGCCCGGCAAAATATACTGTTTCAATGGCGTTAAATATGTTCCTAAGTAATGAAACCGTTTCTAACTGGGGTGCCATGTTCGCCATGTCCGTAGTGACCCTGGTTCCAGTCTTTGTCATCTTCTTTGTTTTCCAAAGATATGTAGTAGAAGGAATCAGTACGAGCGGATTAAAAGGTTGATGATTCGTGCCATTCCCTTAAACGGGAGTGGCAGGGCTTGATCAACTTTATAATATCTGAAGGAGAATGCATATGGAAACTTCGAGTATTTTGGGTGGTATTTATAAACTAATGGATTGGATTTCGAAACTCGCTTTACTAAATCTTTTATGGATTGCTTGTACTATTCTTGGTTTGGGTGTTTTCGGCCTTTTTCCTTCTACTGTGGCAATGTTTGCGGTAGTCCGAAAATGGATGCTAGGTGAGGAGGGGGGAGCAATTGTCAAAACCTTCTGGGCTTCTTATAAAAAGGAATTTGTAAAAAGTAATATCCTCGGTGTGATTATTGCGGCTTTAGTGTTGGTGTTATATGCGGATCTGTTATTCATCCAAAATGCAGAAAAAGATCTGGCCGCATTTCTCCATATACCATTTTTTATCATCACGTTTATTTTTGTATGTACACTTTTTTATCTCATTCCTATATTTGTCCATTATGAGATGAAATTAACAGAGGTAATTAAGAATTCATTTTTTGTTATGATTATGAATCCACTTTCCACTCTATATATGCTGATAGGAAGTTTTGGAATCTGTTTTGTTCTATCCTATGTACCGCCTATCTGTATCTTATTTAGCGGAAATTTATTAGCCATGCTATTTATGAAACCTGCATGTAACTCGTTTAATAAGATTCAGCGTAAGCATGAGGTTTACTTACAGGAACAAGGTATATAGAATCGGGTCACCTTAACGGCTGCCCGATTTTTTATATAAAAATTTACGAACAAGGAGGATAGATAAAACTGCATCTATGAATCTTTCATAAAGAAATTATTCATATTCTTTAATTGGAGGAAAATAATGATTAAAAAGTTTTCAAAAAAGTTGCCGGTGGTCGTGAGTTCTGCGATGGTCTTATCAATGTTTGCTGGGGCAGGAGTAGTCCCGACAAAACAAACCCATGCAGCTGAGTTGACTAGTCTAAAATTTGACTTTGGTTCCAGCACTAGTCCTGTAGCAAAAGGATATACACAAGTGACTAATGATATGCTTTATAGCAAAGATAGAAGATATGGATTAAACAAAGTTGTAAGTAACCGAGATCGATTAGCACCTGACGACCTTCGCAGAGATTTTATTAATGGAACAAACTATACCTTCTCAGTGGATGTTCCTAATGGAGAGTGTTATGTAAGTGTACTAACTGGGGATCAATCAGCTGGTAATAAAACTAGTTTTACCGTAGAGAGACAATCATTGGGTACTATTTCTACAAGTGCTGGTAACTTCGCAGAAAAGTCGATAATTGTGACTGTCCAAGATGGTCAGCTTAACGTTGATATTGGTACGGATGGCCGGATAAATGCGATTGAAATTATCCCGATAACGGCTCCAACTGGATTAGCAATTACTGAAAAGACACTTTATCCTGATACGTCTGTTTCATTAAAATGGGATGTGGTAAATGGAGCAGCAAGTTACAATGTTTATAGAAAAGCAGAGGGAGAAACAGCGTCGACTAAAGTTGGGAGCACAAGTACCCCTGAATTTAAAGACGAAACGGTTCAACTTGGTTTGAAATACGAATATACCGTAACTCAAGTAAATGAAAAGGGAATTGAATCAGCAGAAAGTACTCCAATTAATG
The DNA here is from genome assembly GCF_036962465.1 of Neobacillus vireti. Classification (GTDB taxonomy): domain Bacteria; phylum Bacillota; class Bacilli; order Bacillales; family Cytobacillaceae; genus Neobacillus; species Neobacillus vireti_B. Next base: position 24,624 of record NZ_JBALNF010000087.1, on the reverse strand, counting down.
CAGCTCTAGTAGATGAAACAAAGGAAGTGCCGAAAACTCCTACAGGTACAACACTCATCAATTCAACCGACAAATCGCTCACTTTCCATTGGAATACTTCGGATGATGCTTTGATGTATTATGTCTATCGGGCAAAGTCTCCGCAAGGGCCATTTGAAAGAGTGGGGATTTCTAAAAATGGGGAGTTTACTGATCAGTCCGTTTCACCAACAAGACATTATTACTACAGAGTATCAGCTGTAAACCTAGGAGGTATTTCTGATCCTTCAAATACGATTGAAACCCCAATAACAAAAGTGGTTCAACGTCAAATGGAAAAGCTTGACCGGGGCCTAGTGGCTGTAAAAGTAGAAAATGGTGTTTATGTGGGCTGGCGAATGTTAGGGACAGAACCGGAAGGCGTGGCCTTTAACGTTTATCGAGACGGACAAAAGGTAAATAAAGACCCGATTACGTCAAGCACTAACTATTTAGACAAAAACGGAACAAAAGATTCCAAATACGATGTTCGTGCTGTATTCAATGGAAATGAGGAACCGCTGGCAAGAGCTTCAGCTGTTGTGTGGGGACAAAATTATTACGATCTCCCAATTCAAAAACCAGAGGGTGGTACGACTCCTGACGGAAAATCCTATACATATAGTGCCAATGATGCAAGTGTAGGAGATGTGGATGGAGATGGTCAATACGAGATCATCTTAAAATGGTACCCATCTAATGCCAAGGATAATTCCCAATCAGGCTATACTGGAAATACTTATGTAGATGCTTATAAGTTTGATGGGACAAGACTGTGGCGGATCGATCTAGGCAAAAATATTCGTTCTGGGGCCCATTATACTCAAATGATGGTTTATGATTTAGATGGAGACGGGAAAGCAGAAGTTGCTATGAAAACAGCTGATGGAACCGTTGATGGACAAGGGAACGTTATCGGTGATGCCAATGCAGAATACCGTAATTCCAGCGGCTATATTCTAAGCGGACCAGAATTTTTAACTATTTTTGATGGCTTAACAGGGAAAGCGCTAACAACAACAGATTATGATCCGCCAAGAGGCAATGTTGCAGATTGGGGGGATAGCTACGGTAACCGTGTAGACCGCTTCCTCGCGGGTATTGCCTATTTGGATGGGGAAAGACCAACTCTTCTTATGGCACGCGGCTATTATACAAGAGCTGTCATTGCTGCTTATAATTGGCGTGATGGCAAGTTAACAAAAGTGTGGACGTTTGATAGTAATAAAGCAGGCAATGAAGGGTATGCTGGACAAGGGTACCACAATCTAAGTGTGGCTGATGTAGATCAGGATGGTAAAGATGAAGTAGTCTATGGTGCAGCGGTAATAGATGATAATGGAACGGGTCTCTATACAACGGGCTTAGGCCACGGAGATGCCCAGCATGTAGGTGACTTAGATCCAACCCGTCCTGGTTTAGAGATGTTCGCTGTTCATGAGGATAAAAACTCAAAGTTTGGAATCGAATTTAGAGACGTCGAAACCGGTGAGGCCATTTGGGGTAAATATACCGGAAGAGATACAGGACGAGGATTATCGGCGGATATCGATCCTAGATACCCGGGCGAAGAGGCGTGGGCAGTTGGGGGTGCATGGAATGACCCAACTGGAGATATGTTTACGGCTAAAGGAGAAAAGATTTCATCTGACATCCCTGGTGCCAACTTTGCCATCTGGTGGGATGGCGACCTCCAGCGCGAGATACTAGATCATGGTAATTTTAATGATGCTGATCAAGTCGGGGTTGGAACGATTGGTAAGTGGGACTACGAGAATAAAAAACTTGTAAATATTTTAACTGCAGATGGAACTTTCTCTAATAACGGTACAAAGGGTAATCCTAACTTACAAGCCGATTTATTTGGTGACTGGAGAGAAGAAGTTATTTGGAGAACGGAAGATAGCAGTGCATTACGAATCTATACAACTACAGATATGACAGAACAGCGTATCCGAACATTGATGCACGATCCTGTGTACCGTTCAGGTATTGCTTGGCAAAATGTTGGATACAATCAGCCGCCGCATACTAGCTTCTTCTTAGGCTACGATATGCCAACGCCTCCAGTTCCAAATTTATTCTTAAATAAAGTGATTCCTGCCACAGTCGATGTTAATCCAAATGTAATTGATAGAAAACAGACTAGCGATAATGTTCCATTGACTGTTACTATTGAATTGGATAAGGAACATAAAGTTTCAGAGATTAATTCTGCAACTGTTAAAATGGTTGTTAACGGAAAAATAATTTTTGCAAAAACACATCCATCAGTAAATGGCGAGAAAACGAATAAACTATTGGTTAAATTTGATAGACAGCAAGTTTCAGAAGCTTTAAAAGGTTATACTGGAACTGTTCAGGTCAATATTAATGGGTTCTTACAGGACGGGGAAAGCTTTAATTCAAAGGCTGAATTAACTTTGAAATAAAGTAAAAAGTGGGAGAGACAGTGGTTCTCTCCCATTTGAATTTTATTTAAAGTGGAGGATAAAAGAATGACAGTAATTTTGCCGCTTTGGAATGAGATAAATCTTGAGGAAAGTGGACCAAACGAAAATGCGCCAAGCATCCAGCCTTTCTTATTAGAAGGATCTGGGCCCTTTCCGGTTATTATAGTGGCGGCGGGCGGTGCGTATGCTAGACGGGCAGAACATGAGGCTTACCCGGTTGCGGAATGGTTAAATTCAATTGGAATCTCAGCGGTAGTGCTCAATTATCGGGTCGCGCCCTACAAGCATCCTATTCCATTGAATGAAGCCAAAAGGGCTATTCGTATGGTTCGATCTCAAGGTGAAGTCTGGAATCTAGATCCAAACCGTGTGGGAATCCTTGGATTTTCTGCTGGAGGGCATCTAGCATCCAGTGTTGGAACTCATTATGATAAGGGAAACTTGGAGGCCGAGGACCCTGTTGAGCGATATAGCAGCCGTCCTGATCTAATGATTCTTTGTTATCCCGTGATCTCGATGGGAGCATATACACACGAAGGAAGCAGAACAAATTTATTAGGCGAATATCCTGACACTGAGTTAGTTGAACTTTTATCGAATGAAAAACAAATTTCAGAGGAAACACCACCAGCATTTTTATGGCATACTGCCGATGATGCCTCGGTATCGGTCGAGAATAGTTTACTGTTTGCAGCGGGGTTAGGCCGACATAAGGTTCCATTTGATTTACATATCTTTGAAAGCGGCAGGCACGGATTGGGTTTGGCTGTGGAACATACCGAGGCTGGGGAATGGCCGAGACTATGTGAAAAATGGTTAAGGAAACAGAATTTTTAACTTCTGTTTGAAGGGTTGTTTTTTGAGAAGTACAGTGGTTTTATGGAAAGTGCCGATAAGTACCTGAAAAGTGCCGATAAGTTGTTAAAAAGTGCTGATAAGTTCCCTGAAAGTGCCGATAACTTCACGAAAAGTGCCGATAAAGTAAAAAATTAAAGATGATGAAAGAATCGATAGTTGCTTTCGGGCATCTGTCGATTTATTTTTTTATTAAAAGATTACTATTCAAAAGTAAACAAACATGTAATATAATAAAAACAAAAATAAATAAAAATCTAATTCAGTTATTTAAGATTTTTAGCTTCATTTAAAGGGGATGAAGATTGATGAAGGTCAGCCTATTTGCAACCTGCCTTGTAGACATGTTCCAAAGTAATGTTGGAAAAGCAACCGTTGAATTACTAGAAAGACTTGGCTGCGAGATTGAGTTTCCAGAGTCACAAGTATGCTGCGGTCAGCCGGCATATAACAGCGGTTACACAAAAGAATCAAAAGAAGCTATGAAGCGGATGATAGAAACATTCCAAGATGCTGAATATGTAGTATCACCATCGGGATCATGTGCCTTTATGTTCCACGAATATCAACATGTTTTTAAAGGAGATCCTGTTTGGGGGCCAAAGGCCAAAAAACTGGCAGAAAAAACATACGAACTGACACAATTCATTGTAGATGTGTTAAAAGTTGAAGATGTTGGGGCAAAGTTTGAGGGAAAAGCCACCTACCATACCTCATGCCATATGACCAGATTACTAGGTGTTAAAAGGGCACCAATGATTCTATTGAATAATGTCAAAGGATTAGAGTTTACCGAATTACCAGGAAAAGAACAATGCTGCGGATTCGGGGGAACCTTCTCTGTTAAAATGACACAAATTTCTGAACAGATGGTCGATGAAAAGGTTTGCCATGTTGAAGAAACAGAGGCCGATTATTTAATTGGTGCGGATGCAGGCTGTTTGATGAATATTGGCGGCAGGATTGATCGTAAAGGTAAACCGGTAAAGGTTCTTCATATTGCCGAAGTATTAAATAGCCGTTAATAGATTTTTGGTGACCAATACGAGATTGCTTGGAATGGGGGAAAAATAGATGGCAATGAAGATCAGCGACCAGCAATTCAAGGAACGTGTCGATAAGGGGATTCATGATTCTTTTATGCGCGGGGCAGTAGCTGGCGCTCAAGACGGAATGGGTGTAAAGAGGCGTGTTGCCGCTGAAGAGCTTGGACATTGGGAAGAGTGGCGTTCACATGGGGAAGAAATCCGCCAGCATGTCTTAGAACATTTGGATTATTATTTAGAACAATTAAGTGAAAATGTGGCCAAAAGGGGCGGGCATGTATTCTTTGCCCAAACGAAAGAAGAGGCGAATGATTATATTCGAGACGTTGTACAGCAAAAAAATGCCAAGAAAATTGTGAAATCAAAATCAATGGTGACAGAAGAAATAAGTTTGAATGCGATGCTCGAACAAGAAGGCTGCGAAGTGATTGAAACGGACCTCGGGGAATACATCCTTCAATTGGATGACCATGATCCTCCATCCCATATTGTCGTACCAGCTTTACATAAAAATAAAGAGCAAATTCGGGACGTGTTCACTGATAAGATTGGGTACACCAAAACCTCCAAACCCGAAGAACTAGCTTGGCATGCAAGGGAAACACTCCGTCAGGAATATTTAACGGCAGATATTGGGATTACCGGCTGTAACTTTGCGGTTGCTGAGACAGGATCATTCAGTTTGGTTACGAATGAAGGGAATGCTGATTTAGTTACGGCTTTACCAAAGACACAAATTACCGTAATGGGAATGGAGCGTATTGTTCCGACGTTTGAAGAGATGGAAGTGCTCGTTTCTCTATTAACCAGAAGTGCGGTCGGACAGAAGTTAACCAGTTATATCACTGTACTAACAGGTCCTAAGGAGGAACTGGACGTAGACGGCCCGGAAGAATTCCACCTTGTCATCGTCGATAACGGCAGATCCAACATTCTTGGCGGAGAGTTTCAATCCGTTCTGCAATGTATCCGCTGTGCAGCATGTGTCAATGTTTGTCCCGTTTATCGTCATGTTGGGGGCCATTCCTATGGATCTATTTATGCAGGCCCGATTGGTGCAGTCTTATCACCATTATTAGGCGGCTATGAAGATTACAAAGAACTTCCGTATGCATCAACACTTTGCGGGGCCTGTACCGAAGTTTGCCCGGTAAAAATACCGCTGCACAACCTTCTTCATAAGCATCGGGAAGTAATCGTCGAAAAGGAAGGAAAAGCACCAATCTCAGAAAAATTAGCCATGAAAGCATTTGGACTAGGAGCAGCTTCACCGACACTCTATAAAATAGGTTCTAAAATTGCGCCAACGGCTATGAATCCTTTCACAGTAGGAGATAAAATTTCCAAGGGACCAGGACCTCTGAAAGCATGGACAGATATCCGTGAGTTCCCAGCGCCAAATAAAGAAAGATTCAGAGATTGGTTTAAAAACCGAGAACAAGGGGGCAAGTGATAATGGCAGGAACTATACAAAATCGTGAAGCCTTTCTAAATCAAATTGCCACAAGACTTGGGCGGCCGCGAATCTCTAAACCTGTGGAGAGACCAAACTGGAAATTTCGCCCTCAGGATGAGGTATTAAAAGATGCTACACAAGATGAATTGTTAAATGTATTAAAAGAACATTGTCAAAAAATTCATACCACTATATATACCACTGATCTTAGGGAGTTATCATCGATTCTTAGTGAAGTCGTCACAAATTACGGCGGCGGTCCCATTGTAACATGGAAGGATGAGCGTTTTTCCCAATGGGGACTTGATTCTTTAATGAAACAGGAATGGCCAGACCACAATATCGATGTGTACGAATGGGATCATACAAAAGGTGAAGAAAACATCACTAAAGCAGAGCAGGCCAATGTTGGGATTACCATTAGTGAAATCACCCTGGCTGAGTCGGGAACCGTTGTTTTATTTAGTGATGAGAATAAAGGACGTACCGTCAGCTTTTTGCCAGCTACCTTTATTGCTCTAATTCCAAAGAGTTCTATTGTTCCTAGAATGACACAAGCTGCGCAAAAGATGAGAGAAATCCATCAACAATCTGGCCACGTTGCATCCTGCATTAATTTTATAACCGGACCAAGTAATTCTGCTGATATTGAGTTAAATCTAGTTGTGGGTGTACATGGACCAGTTAAGGCAACTTATATCGTAATTAACGATCTTTAATGTAAATAAAAATATAGCTGCTGTTCAAAGAAATCATGTTAATTGATTTTTTCTGGACAGCTTTATTTTTAGGCTGAACTTTACTTTTTTGAAAAGGAATGAAAGCTTTAACTTATTGTCGGATAATTACAAAAGGAGCGATTTTCAAATGAAGGTTGGTTTTGTTGGTACGGGATGGTTTGCTAAAACTCATGCAAGTATTTTAGGAGAAATGAATGGAGTGAATGTAACGGCTTTTTGTGGCACTAGTATGGAAAAGGCTGAAAAAGAAGCCAGGAATTGGTCAAATGCCACTGGATACACAAATATGGAAGAGATGTTAGATAGACAAAAATTAGATGCTGTCTACATTTGTGTCCCACCGCATTCTCATGGAGCCATTGAATATGCGTTAATTGAAAGGAATATCCCATTTTTTGTGGAAAAGCCGCTTGGCATGAATGAATTACCAAATGATATTGTAAGAAAAATAAAAGAAAAGGGTCTTATTACGTCCGTAGGCTACCACTGGCGGTATAAGGATACGACTAATAGAGTTTTATCGTTACTGAATGAATGTCGAGTTGGAATGGCATTGGGTTATTGGATGGGTTCTATGCCAATGGTTCCCTGGTGGAGAGATGTACAAAAATCAGGTGGCCAATTTGTCGAACAGACCACACATATTGTGGATCTACTACGTTACTTATTTGGTGATGTTAATGAGGTATATGCAGCCTTTAATAACCAGATAATGCGGTCAAAGGTTGAAGGAACGACAGTACCCGATGTAGGAAGCGTCACAATGAAACTAAAAAATGGAATGATTTCAACTATCTCCAATACCTGTATCCTAGAAAACTATAGTAAGGTTGGGCTTGATATATATACAGATGAAGGGGTTATTGAATTAAGTAATGATTTATTACGAGTGGTAAAAGGAAACAAAGTGGAAGAATACAAAGAAGAAACAAATCCCTACCTGACAGAGAATCAAATTTTTCTTGATGCTGTCCAAACTGGAGACCCATCTAAGATACTATCAAACTATCAAGATGCGATAAAAACACACAAGGTAACTATGGCAGCCAATGATTCTGCTGCTACTGGAAAACCTATATATTTGGGATAAATCCAATAAATCAAAAAAAATGAAAGATTTATGAACTTTTTATTCAAAAATAAACAAACATATATTATAATAAAACAGAAGGTAACAAACATAAATACAAACAAACGGAGGATTTCGGATGGTACAGAATCTTTGGAATCAAGAAACAGCTTCACAGGTAACAAAAGGGGTAGAAGAATTAGTTTATCGTTCCAATTTGATTGGGTCAGATCGTGCCGTATGCAACTATGGCGGAGGTAACACTTCCATGAAGACAATTGAAAAGGATTTCCGCGGCCGTGATGTTGAAGTAATGTGGGTAAAAGGAAGCGGTTCCGATTTAGCAACAATGAAAGCCAATAATTTTACCGGTCTTAATTTAGAAGACATCCGTCCATTATTCGAACGTGACGAAATGTCAGACGAAGACATGGTTGCCTATCTTTCACATTGTATGATTGACAGCAAGCACCCAAGGGCATCAATCGAAACATTATTGCATGCATTCTTACCATTCAAACATGTGGATCACACACATCCAGACGCGATTATTAGCCTTTGCTGTGCAGACAATGGCAAGCAATTAGCCGAAGATATTTTTGGGAATCGTTTTGTTTGGGTACCATATATCCGCCCAGGATTTACTCTTTCAAAAATGATCGCACAGCGAGTTTTAAATAACCCAAATGCAGAACTAGTTTTAATGGAAAAACACGGTCTTGTTACATGGGGAGAAACTTCTGAAGAAGCATACGCAAAAACCATTCAAATTATTAATGAAGCAGAAGCATATATTAATGAAAGAATTGATGAAGCCTCTGTATTCGGCGGCCAAAAATATCCATCTCTTTCTGAAGAAGAAGCAGCTAGCATTCTAGCAAAAGTATTGCCAGTCATCCGCGGCGCAGTAAGTGACGAGAAGAAAATGCTGTTAACTTACGACCGTGGTGAAGATGTATTGCAATTTGTGAACAGCCACAATGCACCAGAACTTTCACAAATTGGTGCAGCATGTCCAGATCATCTTGTTCATACAAAAATGATTCCGCTTTATGTAAATTGGGATCCACAAACAAAAGATGTTGAGTCTTTGATTGCTAGTGTGAAAGAAGGAGTTGCTAGCTTTAAGCAATCTTACCAAGAATATTTTGAGCAAAATAAAAACGAAGGCGACAAAATGTTTGAACCGGCACCACGCGTAATTTTAATCCCAGGTGTTGGTATGGTGAACACTGGTAAGGACGTTAAAAATTCAAGAATCAGCGGAGCATTATATCACCGTGCCATCGCTGTTATGAAAGGCGCTACAACATTAGGTGAATTTGTGTCTTTAAGTGCAAACGAATCCTACAATGTTGAATACTGGCCATTAGAATTATATAAATTATCTCTTGCTCCAGCTGAAGCAGAATTCTCTAGAAAAGTAGCTTTTATTACTGGAGGAGCAGGTGGAATTGGAAGTGCAACGGCACGACGTTTAGTATCTGAAGGAGCTGCCGTTGTTCTAGCTGACTTAAACCTTGAGGGTGCGGAAAAGGTAGCGGCTGAAATTAATGAACAATATGGGGCTGACCGTGCGCTTGCGGTTAAGATGGATGTAACAAGAGAAGAAATGGTTCAAGCTGCCTTTGATCAAACAGCTTTAACATTTGGTGGAGTGGACATTATTGTTAATAATGCAGGTCTAGCAACATCTAGCCCATTCGCTGAAACAACTCTTAAAGAGTGGAACTTAAACATGAATGTGTTAGGAACAGGCTACTTCTTAGTTGCCCGCGAAGCATTCAAGCAAATGAAAGATCAAGGCATTGGCGGTAACATGGTATTCATCGGTTCTAAAAACTCGGTGTACGCTGGTAAAAATGCCGCTGCTTATAGCTCCGTAAAAGCGCTTGAAACTCACTTAGCAAGATGTATTGCTGCAGAAGGCGGTGAGTTTGGCATTCGCGTTAACTCTGTTCTTCCAGATGCAGTTCTTCAAGGTTCAGCGATTTGGGGATCAAGTTGGCGTGAAGAGCGTGCCGCAGCTTATGGTATTCACCCTGATCAATTAGAAGAACATTATCGCAAACGTACTACCTTACTTGTAAATATTTATCCTAGTGATATTGCAGAATCGATTGCATTCTTTGCTTCATCAAAATCAGATCGGACAACTGGTTGTATGTTAACAGTTGATGGCGGAGTACCGGCTGCGTTTACAAGATAATATGATTTAAAAAAAGTCTGTCATTGACAGGCTTTTTTTTGGGGATTATGTAGGAGCAAGATTGGCAGATATTAGGAGTGGTCTATTGGACAATAGGGAAGTGACGCTCAAGTATAATGTCTAATAGAATCGTTCTATTGGACAGTAATGGAGTGAACCTCAAGTATAATGTCTAATAGGGCTTGGTCTATAGGACAAATCTTCTTGCTAGCTGTTGAAATTGTCTAATAGGAGCGTTCTAATGGACAATAAGGCAGTAAGACTTAAGAATAATGTCCAATAGAAACTCTCTAAAAGACAGTTTCACTAATAGTACAAAAAAATCGTCCAATAGAATTAAATCTATTGGACAATTTATCTAACAAAAATGATTTTCTTACTATATAATTTTTAAGTTGATGATTTCTGATGAATATCGGCCAATACATCTAAAAACAGCGAGATAGACGGATTCAAATTGTTTTTCTTCCACGCCATTACGAGTTCAAAATCATAATCCACCAAGCCGTCAATCTCAATAAATCGCAGCGAAGGGCTAGATACCGCTTCAAAGCTTTTTGGCAGTATAGAGATGCCCATTTCAGATTCAACGAGAATCGGGACAGTATCAACAAAACGCGGTTGACTCACAATTCTTGGAGTCAGCCCATTTTGCTCACATAAATGGACGATAAAATCATAGGAACCAATTGGAGAATCATGGCGATTATGGATAATAAATGGCTCTGTTGCAAGATCAACAAGCTTGATTGTATTGCGGCTAGCAAGAGGGTGATTTTCATGCATGACAATACAATATCGCTCTTTTGCTACCGTTTGAATCTCAATTTCTTCAATTCTATGCAATCCAGTCGGCTGGGTAAGAGCAATGTCCAATTCTCCTTCTTCCAAAGCTTCTTTTAGCATTTTACTGGGAAAATGGTTTAAATGAAGTTCTACTTTTGGATAGAGTTCACGAAAGTGCTTAATAACTTCTGGCAAAAAACTACGAACATGAACACTCAAAAAACCAATCGAAAGACTGCCAATCACACCTGCATCCGTTTGTTTAGCTTTTTTAATTGCCCCTGATGTTTTTTCTACAATCTCCATTGCCTCTTTTAAAAAAACAGCTCCAGCAGGTGTAAGCTGGACGGAACGTTTATTTCGAATAAATAGTTTAACACCAACTTGAGTTTCTAAATCCGCAATTTGATGGCTGATTGCGGATTGGGCTACGTAGAGTTGATTGGCTGCTTTGGTAAAATTTAAATGCTCTGCAACGGTGATAAAATATCGTAATTGACGAATATCCATAGGATCCTCACTTGTTATTTAATAACCATTATTTTATCATAATAAATTAGAAGTAGTCGAAATTATAAGATTACTTTTGGTTAGATTTGTTTTTTTAAAAGAATCATCTATTAAAATAGCATAGATGATTAATGCAAAAACGTGATTACAGAAATCGAATACCTATATTTCCAATTTTACTTCATTCATATTATGTTTAATTTGGAAGCGCTTAATATTAATAGGAATTTGGATAAGGAGTGGTAACGTGGTTGTAAAGGTCGTTGGCAAGTTACCTAACGAGAAGAAACCATATTTTATTAGAAATGGAGAAGGAGAACGATATCTTTTCGGTACCCAGGTTGCCTCCATTGTTGCTACAACTGAAAGCACCGGTGATATGATGGAGATAGTTCAATTGTGGGGTGGAAAAGGTGATAGTTTTCCGGCACATATTCATGAACATGCTCACGAGGGCATCGTAGTACTCGACGGAAGACTTGAAGTTGAATTGAATGGACAGTTGTATTTATTAACGGCAGGTGACTATGTAAGTATTCCAGCTGGAACTGTCCATGGATATCGGATGCAAAGTCATCGAACACGTTTTTATTCGTTTACTGTGAATGGTCACGTTGCTAAGATATATTCGAGTATTGGAGAGCCATTTTATAAGTTTGAACGCCCTCCAGTTTCTACGAACCTCTTCAACCCAGATATTTTTAACCAACTACCTACTGACATTGATATTAAATTCGTAACTAGTCATTCAACAGAAGGATTACCTCAAATGATTAGAGGCAATGCGATTCCGCAAGAAGTTCAACCTTATCTACTTGAATCAGGTGAAGGGGTCCATCTTCTTAGCGGTGATACGGTTCATACACTCCTAACTACTAAAGCCTCAACAGATAGTAAGTTTCTTGCGATCGTTTCTGAAGGACCAAAAGGACAAGCTATTGGTGAACATGCCCACGAATTGACAAACGAAACATTTATGTGTTTACAAGGAGAAATGACTCTTTGGGTAGATGGTGAAGAATTGCATTTATTACCTGGTGATTTCGTCTATGTGCCGGCAAATACACCTCACCGCTTCCGCTGTGACGCCCATTATACAAAGTTCTTTGGATTATTGACACCAGGTGAATTTGAAGACTTCTTCCGCATTCTTGGAGATCCTTATGAGCATCCAATCTTCCCAAGTGAACCTGCACCGTATCGATTTGACCGAGTGATTCAGCGAATTAGCGAGCTTGATTTAAAATTATTAGGAAAGCCGCCAGGTGCTCCGCCAGTTGAAGTTGAAGAGGTTCATTGATAATGAAGGAACGTTTTGAAGTAAAGGTTATACCAGATCTTGAATTTGCTGCTCCAAATGGGAAACCATTACTACTGGATCTTTACTTGCCTATCGGCACGGATGGAACTGTGCCTGTTATTATATGGCTTCATGGCGGCGGTTGGCGAATTGGGGACCGAAAGTTAGGACCAAATTTAAGTGTACGATTTGCAGAGTGTGGTTTTGCAATGGCCAGCATCGAGTATCGGTTAAGCAGTGAAGCTACATTTCCTGCACAGATTCATGATGTAAAGGCAGCCATTCGCTGGCTTCGATCGGCTGCGAATGAGTATGGTCTTGATAGTGGGAATATTGGTCTTTGGGGTTCTTCGGCTGGAGGGCATCTGGCAGCATTGGCCGGTACGACAGGTTTTGGCAGTCTCGAAGGTCTAGAGTTAGAAACTCAGGGTTTTTCGAGTGAAGTACAAGCTGTTGTTGATGGGTATGGTCCGATTGATTTCTTGCAGTTGGATGTGGATTCAGAGGTTACACCTTCTGATGACCCGGAATCTAATCGTCTAAATTCGGTTCAGCGACATACCGACCCGGATTCTCCAGAGTCAAGATTGCTTGGTGCACCGATTCTAACGGTCCCAGAACTTGTTCGTAATGCAAATCCAATCACCTATATTGATAACAAGGTACCACCGTTTCTTATTCTGCATGGGGTAAATGATACAGCGGTACCTGTACATCAAAGTGAGCTGCTTTATCGAGCACTAATTGAAAATGGAAATGAGGCAGAGCTTTGTTTGATTGAAGGATTGGGGCATGCTTTTTTTAATAAAAATAACCTGGATGAACAGCCATTAGCTGTGACCCTGCGTAAAGCTGAAGCAGGAAAACCGGAGCAGGTCATGATTAGTGAAGCAAGAATATTTGAATTAGTAGAATCATTTTTTCGGAGACACCTTTTTGTAAAAGGGTCAAAGTCGAATCAATACTCCGTTTAGACGGGGTATTTTTTTTTGTTTTATTAATAGATGGAACTGAATTTCCAATTAATGTAGGATCGAGGCCAGGATTTGTAGAAAAAATGTAATATTTGTAGAATTGCTTCTTTATTTCGTAGAATTCTGCATTTACTTTGTAGAATTCCTATGAAATGAGCCCAATTCTGGCTCTAGGGGGACAAGAAGGGTAGAGTCCCATAAGGTCTTGTTCGCATGAAGGGATGAAATGCTGCTCATAGGATCGTGATTTGTAAATTACAAACAATCAGCTAGAGCTAGTGGAAAAGAAAAGTATCAATTTATCGAAAATCATGATTTCTCAAATACAATATGTGTATTTCAAAAAAAATTTAAAGTAGCTTATCATTAATTTAGAGATAAAAACACATTGTTGTGTTGGCAAAAACGAGGAGGGGACCCTATGAAATTATTAACCTATTCCACAAATAATCAACCGTTACGACTCGGCATTCTAGTCGACGAAAATACCATTGTAGATCCACAGCAAGCCTACATCGAGCTTCTAACTCAAAATGGCCAGCAAAGAGTAAATGAAATTGCAACCGCTTTATTACCAGAGAACACAACAGAATTTATTGCAAATGGTGACCTCGCCTTAAAAACTGCGCAAGAAGCGATTTTCTTTGCCCTTGAGAATGCAGAACGATCTTCTGCTATTTATAAAAAAGAAAATGTGCAAATTGGAGCACCAGTACTAAAGCCGAATAAAATTATCTGCGTTGGACTTAATTACAAGAATCATATTCTTGAAATGAAACGTGACCTTCCCGTTCACCCAGTGATTTTTGCTAAGTTTGCTACAGCAATCTCCGGTCCAAATGATGTATTTCCACTCAATTCAAATTTGACCAAAAAGCTAGATTACGAGGCAGAATTAGCATTTGTTATTGGGAAAGAAGGAAAAGACATCCCGTATGAAAATGCATTGGACTATGTGTTTGGTTACACCGTCGCTAACGATATTACAGCCCGTGACATGCAAAAACGAACGATTCAATGGCTGCAAGGCAAGACCCTGGATAAGAGTCTTCCACTAGGACCAGTTTTAGTAACTAAAGATGAAATTCCTAATCCACACAGCCTCGATATTTCGTTAACCGTAAACGATGAATTAAGACAACAATCGAATACCGAACAGCTTTTGTTCAATATCAATCATCTCGTTGAGTTTTTATCTGGCATCGTTACTTTAGAGCCAGGGGACATCGTTCTCACAGGTACACCTGGTGGAGTAGGAGAAGCGCAGAATAAGTTTTTACAGCATGGTGACAAGGTTAAAGTGGAAATATCTGGTATTGGTGCCATCGAGACAACCATTGTGGAGGTATCAGAAGTATGACCACCAATCTTGAACCTATAAGAGATATCGCCTATTTAGCCCATATTGAATTATTAACACCTAAGCCAAATGAGAGTCTAGCATTTTTTCGCGATTTACTTGGAATGGAAATCGTCCATCGGGAAGGGAAATCAGTCTTTCTCCGGGGCTGGGGAGACCAGCAGCTTTATAGCTTAAAACTGACAGAAGCTCACCAAGCAGGTTTAGGACATGTAGCATTAAGAACCTATTCGGAACAGGCACTCGAGCGGCGTGTAATTGATTTGGAGAAAAGCGGTTATGGAATTGGCTGGACAGATGGGGATTACGGCCATGGTCGCGCCTATCAATTTAATGATGCCGATGGACATGTTTTAGAAGTGTTCTATGAGGCAGATAAATATGTGACACCGGATCACTTAAAGCCAGGTTTGAAAAATCAGCCCCAAAAGTTTTCAGCTAGAGGAGCAAGTGTAACACAGTTGGATCATATTAATTTGTTCAGTTCTAATGTCGATGCAGATAGCTCATTCTTTCGAGATCAACTTGGTTTCAGATTAAGTGAACAAGCGATAACTGATGAAGGCAAACAAACTACAGCTTGGCTGCATGTTACCAATAAATCCTATGACTTGGCCATTTCTCTCGATAAATCTGGGGCTCAGGGGCGCTTTCATCATGCTGCCTTCAAAGTGGAAAGTGCAGAAATGGTGCTCCGCGCTGCCGATGTATTTTTAGATAATGGAATATTCATTGAAGCCCCTCCTAATAAGCACGTGGCAGGCCAAACCATGTTTGTATACGTGTATGAACCCGGAGGGAATCGAATTGAGGTATGCTCGGGCGGTTTTCTCATCTTTACACCGGATTGGGAAACGGTAACTTGGACCCCGGAGGAACGGAAAAAAGGGTTAGCGTGGGGAACGCCGCTTCCATCTACTTTTCACACATACGGGACACCAAATGTAATCAAATAACCAGAGGAGGCCGTGTACATGAATGAAGTTTTAAAGAAGTTTTCATACGAAGAAGCCGTTGACAGTGCAAAAGAGTTGGCAGCTGCCCTGCAATCTCGTCCAAACCTTGGAGAGGAATTAAGGCATCAGCCAGCCGAAACCATCCAGGAATTTATTTCATCAGGATTAGTCAGAAGCTTAGTCCCAAGCCGTTGGGGCGGTCATGAACTGAATTGGAAAACATTAGCTGATACCGCAATAGAGGTATCCAAAGGCGATGCGTCTACAGGGTGGTGTTATTCTCTGTTACTTCTGCACAGTTGGATGCTGGCATTTTTTCCAAATCAAGCACAGGCGGATGTATGGAAAAATAATCCTGATGCATGCCTTGCTACGTCAATCAATCCGAGTCCTGATTCAACGATCAGCCGTGTAGATGGAGGATATAAGCTAAGTGGCAAATGGGGATTCTCATCAGGAATAAATCATTGTGACTGGGTCATGATTAGTGCACAAGCACCTGTATCTGATGAGGAAACTAAACTTTTATATTTTCTCGTTCCTAAGAGCGATTTAAAAGTAATAGATGTCTGGCGGGTCATTGGGATGAAAGGAACAGGCAGTAATTTATTGCAGTTAACGGATGTTTTTGTTCCAGAATATCGAACAATGGAATTAGAACCTTGGAACCTTCATGGAATCTCTCCTGGTATGGACCTGAATACATCACCACTGTACCGGATTCAATTATCAGCCGTTATGCCTGTTACGCTTTTATCCGTCATTCTTGGAGCAACCAAGGGAGCTTATGCAATCTGGCGTGATCAAGTCATTGGAAAAAATAAATCAAGGGGCGGCGTTTCGGTCGCAAATTTATCTCATCAACAAATTCGGCTTGCTAGAGTAGCTGCGAAAATTGAAGCAGTGAACGCTCTTCTTCACAAATCCCTTGAAATTGTAGAGTCTGGCCGGGTACTTGATTATCCAGAGCGTGTACGCTTGCGTTGTAATTATGCCTATTGTGCGGAATTGTGTACGGAAGCAATGGAAACCATTTTTACTAGCAGCGGTGCGGCCGCTTCAAGTGAAAGGCATCCGCTTCAACAGTTTTGGCGTGATATTCATGCCGGCGCACAGCATACGGCCTTCAATTTTGACTGGGTCGGTGAACTCTTCGGTAAGCTGGAGCTCGGTCTGCCCGTAAAAGTGGAATATTAAAAAAGAGAAGGAGAGAATTATAATGACTAAAACGATAGATCGTCTAAGCCCAGCGCTTGCTTCTTCTTTGCAGGGAGAAAAGATGGTTTCCTTAATAACAGTGGATGCAGAGACAAAACTACCACAATTGAGTGTGGTTTCTTGGGTGAATGCGAATCCAGGTGGTACACAAATAAAGTTAGCTCTTGGTAATAAAGCATCCAGTATTAATAATATCCAAAACAATCCACATGTAATTGTTGGAATGATTGCAGACGGAAGCTGCTATTCGGTACATGGAAAGGCCGCAGTTTCTGAGGTCATCGAACGAACCATGAAGCTTTGTGTTGTAACCATTGATGTTGAAGAAGTAGAGAATGTTATGTTTTACGGCGGTAAGGTAACGGTTGAGCCAGAATATGAAAAGACGTACAATCCTGAACTTGCCAAGAAATTAGATACAGAAGTTTATGAGCTTCTTCGATAACTGCCAAAATTGAAAAATCCACGGAGAAAAGCGGAGCATCAATAGTAAATGACTATTTAAATGCTCCTTTTTTTATTTTTCAAAACTAAAGTTGAGGAGATGTTGGAATGGAGCAAAATAAAAAATCTTTTTTTAGGTACGAAAATGGTATTTTAATCATCCTGTTTCTAGTATTTGGCCTTGTTTTTATGGACCGATTAAGTATCATCTACCTATTTCCATTTGTTCAAAAAGAATTAAATCTAAATAACACGCAAATAGGGATGATTATGGGGGCGACTTCTATTGCCTGGGGACTATCCACCCTTCTTTTTGCTAGTCTTTCAGATTTTATCGGCAAAAAGAAGATTACCTTAATCCTCTTCATGTTGTTTTTCTCAGTTGCTACTTTTGCTTCAGGAGCCGTGGGCGGATTAGGTTCGCTTATTCTCGTCAGATTATTAATGGGCGCATCTGAAGGACCGGTTGTCCCTCTTATCCAGTCAACAATTATGGCTGAATCGTCTGTCAAAAGAAGAGGATTTAATATGGGCTTTATTCAAAGCTCAGGGCCATTACTGGGAAATGCACTTGCACCAGTCATTGTCCTTAGCATCGCAGCAGCGGCCAACTGGCGATATTCATTTTTTGCATTAGCCCTACCTGGGATGATTTTGGCGTTTGTTTTAATGTTTTACATGAAAGAACCAGTTTTTTACGATCATTCTAAAACAAAAACAAAGCCAACCTTTAAAGAATATAAAAGTGTCTTTAAAACCCGAAATGTATGGGTCAGTATGCTAATTGCGATTTTTTATATGATGTATTTGCTAACATTCACTAGTTTTATGCCATTATTTTTAACAGATATTTCTCATTATACTGAAACCCAGTACGGAATCATTATGGCTATATTCGGGATTGGGATGTTCCTATGGCAAATGTTTTTCCCATTCCTTTCAGACAAGGTTGGACGGAAAGTGGTGATTGTTCCTGCGACTTTAATTGCGATATTTTTGCCAATCGCCGTCATTTTCACTCATTCCAACATCATTCTTACAGCTATTCTCGTATTTTTATTAACAGCTGGTATGGGTGGACAGCCATTATATTTAGCAATTATCCCATCGGAATCTGTCCCAAGAGCGTTTGCTGCAACTGCCATCGCTTCAGTTGTATTAACAGGTGAGATTATTGGCGGCACAATCGGACCAGTTGTGGCTGGTATTCTTGCCGACAAGTTTAGTCTATATGCGTCATTGTGGATGGCTAGCGGTACTGCCGTGATTTTCTTCCTATTATCGCTGCTTCTAAAGGAAACGGCACCAGTAAAAATTAAAGAAAATAAAAAAAGTAGTGATATGTCAGCTCCATCGATTACGATTGAAACATAAAGAATGCCGATAAATGTAACCGCTTTAATTAAGAGGCGCCTGAATTGGATAAATTATAGGTAAATCCACGCCTTTTTAGAGCGTGGATTTTTTAGGTAAATACTAGTCCATCTTTTTGGCTGTTCATAAACGAATCAAATTCCTTAGTAAATAAAGAAATGAACGGATTATGGTTATTTCGGTTCCAAGCAATAATAAAGTCGGTTTCATCAATTTTTTCTTCCAATTCGATAAAGCGAAGAGTCGAAGGAGGATTAGATATGGCTTTAGGAAGTATGGAAATCCCTATGCCAGCTTCAATCATAAGTAATACCGTTTCAAAATGAGAAACTTCTCTGACAATGGTAGGGGATAGTCCGTGTTTATTAAAAAGTTCCACAATATGATGATATCCATCAGGCGATACTTCTTGATTAATCACAATAAATGGTTCCAATGCAATCGAAGAAATGCTAATTTTTTTGTAGTCGGCAAGAGGATGTTCACTATTTATAACAACATTAAAGGGGATATTGGATATTTTTTTAGATACAATTTCGGGAAATTTTTCAATCGATAAATATAGGGTAAAACCAATATCAATTTCTCCTAATTTCAAAGAGGCATTTAGTGTATCACTTGTGTATTGAATTAACTCAATAGTTACATCTGGATATTTCTTCGTAAATTGATTAATAAGTTTTGGTAAAAAGATTTTTTTAAGTCCTAAATACCCAATTTTAAGATTTCCGGACAGTCCATTTCCTGCAAGTCTGGCATTACTAATGGCCTCTTCATAATGAGCAATAACCAGTTTCGCATCTTTTAATAATTGAGTACCAGCATTCGTTAATTGAACCGTCCTTCGATTTCTAATAAACAATTGAACTCCTATTTGTTCCTCTAAATTAGAAATTTGCTTGCTAATCGCTGATTGAGCGACAAAATGTTCCATTGCCGCCTCAGTAAAACTTAATCGTTCCGCGACAGAGACAAAGTAACGTAATTGTTTAAGATCCATAGGCCATATCTCCTTTCTAGTTGATTAAGTATCTGCGGGCTAATTACCTATATGAAAAAAAGGTATAACTGTGAACGCTTAGTTATATTTCTCACCTTTGTTATTCTACCATATACTATGTCTTGGAGTTAGCGCGACTAGGTAACTTATAAATTAACTAAATTAAAAAGGTAGAAACAGAGGAGGATTACAGTGAGTCACTTGTTTATGAATAACCTGCCAAATCACAAGATTCCGTATTTATTAAGAAATGGAGAAGGGGAACGTTATCTAGTTGGCAGACAATTAGCTACTATTATTGCGAGCGGAGAGAGTACGGATAATTTAATAGAGATGGTCATTTTATCAGGAGGAAGGGGCGACTCTTTCCCAACCCATAAACATTTACATAGTCATGAAGGAATCTACATCCTTCATGGGCGGCTTGAGCTTGTGATTGCTAATAAAAAATATTTACTAACAGAAGGAAATTATGCTTATGTTCCTGCTGGTACGGAACACAGCTATCAAATGCTCAGCCATCGTACTCAGGTATTATCTTTTACTTCAAAAGGAGCGGTATCACAACTTTATTCCGTTATTGGCGAACCTTACGACAAGTTTGTTCACCCACCTAAAGCCGTAAATGAACCATCCATTGAAAAATTTGAAAAAGCCTCACTCGCTGCAGATGTAGAGTTTTTCTTTGATCATAAAGTTGTGGGTACATCACAACTTGTAGAAAATGGCGAAGTACCTGAAGAGGCTGCTGCGCCATATGTCCTTGAAACAGGAGAGGGAATCCGCTTAGTTACAGGGGATCAACTTCATACCTTGATGACCACTCAAGCCAATTCTAATGGTGAATTTATTTTTGTTGTTTCAGAAGGTCCGAAAGGTGAAGCGATTCCTGAACACTATCATGAAGAGCATACGGAAATGTTCTTCTGTATTGAAGGTCAGGTTACATTGTGGGCAAATGGAGAAGAAGTCGTTCTACACCCTGGAGATCTTCTTCACGTGCCTGCTAACACGGTTCATTCTTATCGAATGGATTCTCATTACACAAAGATGGTTGGTATCCTCGCAACTGGTCTATTCGAACCGTTTTTCCATACTCTTGGAGATGTGTATGATGATTATATTTTCCCAAGTGAGCCGGCTCGGCTCCGTTTTGATCGAGTACTGCAAAATTTAGATATTCTTGACCTGAAAGTGCTTGGCGGTCGTCCAGCAAAAGGTTATTAGTATCATTAGTTAAAAATTTTCAAGGGGGTTTTTCATTGAAAAAGTTAGTCGATGATTCTGTAGAAATCATAACAGACCTCGTTTATGCGGAGATAAATGGTAGAAAGTTATTGGCTGATATCTATTTACCTAAGTTGAAAAAAAGGCCTTTGCCAGTGATTATTTGGCTGCATGGCGGAGGATGGCGCTTTGGGGATAGAAAATTAGGTCCTGATTTCACCCAGTATTTTGCGAGCAAAGGCTATGCGATGGTAAGCATTGATTACCGGTTGAGTGATGAAGATACCTTTCCCGCACAAATTCATGATGTAAAAACAGCCGTTAGGTGGGTTAAAACCATTGCAGGGGAATATGGTTTAAACGGTAACAAAATTGGCCTTTGGGGCTCATCGGCAGGAGGGCATCTTGCTGCAATTGCCACAACAACTGAACCTAACCAATTCATCGGAGAAAATCCTCTTTATCCTAATATGACAAGTGAGGTTCAAGCTGTGGCAATTGGTTATGGGCCAATGGATTTCCTACAAATCGATGAACAACGAGAACTTTACGGAATAAGCGAAGAAGATCCAGAGTCAGTCCAAATTCCAAAGGATAAGAAAACTTCTGACCCTGATTCATTTGAATCACTGTTTTTGGGATCACCTATACTAACATGCACTGAACGTGTGAAGGAAGCAAATCCATTAACCTATGTAAAAGCAGGGCTTCCACCGTTTCTAATTATGCATGGGTTAAGTGACGTAGCTGTTCCTGCACATCAAAGTAAGTTATTATATCAGGAATTAGCAGAAAAAGAGAATCATGTATCTCTTTTTCTTATTAAAGGGCTTGGCCATGGTTTTCTAAATCGTACAAATTTGGATGAAGGTGGTCCAAGGGAAGCAACGTATTATGCTTCAAACAATGGGGAAGAGGATATTGTTAAAGAAAGAACCCTTTTCATTTTTGATGAAATCGAGGAGTTTTTTCAAAAACAACTTTCATAATAAAATATAGTTTAAATTTCAATTAGCTATAGAAGGGCCATCATTGGCTCTTTTTTTTCTGGTTTGAAATAGATAGTTTTTTGTCTGTTATCGTTATAGTGGTTGGAAAATACTCATATAAACTATAGTTACAAGCGTTTTCATTAAGCGCCAGATAAGCAGAATATAGTGGTAATCAATTCTTTGGAGAGTGAAATGATGAAAGAATATAAAGACTGCCGCAATTCAATTTTCCCGTCAGAGTTGTATATTCCTGACCCAAAAGCATATGTGATGCCGGAGGGTAAAATGTATGTCGATGGGTCTTGGGACCAGGAAGAGAATATCTATTAGATAAGGAATATCGAGTCTGGAAAAGACTGATTTAATTGCATCGTGATGTATATTTTGTCTCGAAATCCTTCATAGGGCAATAAAGAAAAGACTCACAAAGTGGTTATAAATTATTGTAGTACTATTTTGAGGATTGGCTTCATCATATGCAATGAAGCGAAACATGTCACTCAGAGAATCATTCTAAAACTATTAATCTTTGAATGGCAGTGGTTTGAGCTGGGGGGTTAACCAAAAAATCCTAGAGGAGATAATAGGTCTATATGGCAGAAGGTAGGTGTATCGATAATGGACCAATGGAGGCTTTTTCGAGAATATTGACAAGTGAAAAGTATTATCTGAACAAGACATTGAGGAGTACATAAAATTTTATAATTATGAACGATTACAAAAAGGACTAAACGGCCTTAGTCCCTTAGAATACAGGGCTGACGCCGCTTAGTGTCTTTTATTTAATTTCGCTGTCTACTTGACGGGTGGGCACTTCACAATACCGGTGTCACTACTTACTGCATAAAAAGGTCTATTATTAACTGTCCACGTTAAGGGTCACAGTTCAGTAGAAACGCTTCCATTTAATTAAATCCATGATTATGCCTGCTCAGTCTTTGGTTCAATCATAGTTAAAAGAATGACAAGTGTAAGTAATGCGCTTCCTGCAAAGAATACAAACACGATATTCCAGTTAAATGAATCCAAGAGCAGCCCTACTAGGAATGGAGCAAATGCACCACCCAGCGATCCTGCAGTGTTTATTATGGATGCTGCAAAAGAAACCTTGTCTTTTGAGGCAAGTCCCATAGGATAAACCAAAAAAGTGGAGTAGCCAAGATTTAAAATAATACCTGTCAATAAAAGCAGAGCACCAAGTATTACAGGATTATTAGGAGCATATATAAGTGAATACATCATAAGTACAGTTGCTCCAGCAGTTAAAATCATATTAGGTTTACGGCGTTTTTCAAAAACATTATCTGATAGCCATCCACCAAAGATATTTCCAATCATCGCGCCGATCCAAGGAGCTGAAGCTACAAAACCCATTTTCATGGTAGAAAACCCTTTAACGTCAACCAAATAAGTAGGTACCCATGTCATGATTGAGTATTGAATCCCTACCAAAAGGAAATAACCTAAAGCACAGCCCCAAATACTCCATGAAAAAACTACTTTTCTGTTGGTATCCAAAGGTTTAATATTTTTCGAGCGAATCAATTTATCCAGCCAGTTTAAGTTTCTCCTTGGACTAGGTACTTTCGTCTTTGTTACATCTGTTTGTTCAACTGGACTTTGGTCATTAATATATTTTATCTCAGACTCTGAGGTATACGGACTGTCTTCCGGTTTGTCTTTTACAAACCACCACCATAATATAGCAGTAATGAAACCAGGAATAGCAAATAGATAAAATACGTCACGCCAGCCATAAGTGATAATGATGAAAGCACAAAGCGGAGGTACTACAGCAGGCGCAAATTTAATTGATGCCATAAAAACTCCAGTTGCAAATCCCTTTTCTTTAGGAGGGAACCATCTATTTATGGTAGAGACAATCCCTATATTAAGTGGTCCTTCTGCGGCCCCCAATAATAAACGTGCCACTTTCAAATGTAATATTGAACTAGCCAATCCTGTGAATAATGTTGCCAAAGAAGTTAAAATGACTGAAATTGAGAATATGTTCCGTACTCCTTTTTTACCAAAGTACATACCTGCTGGAATTTGAATTGCCGCATAAGTAAGATAAAACAAGCTCGTCATCAATCCAATATCGGTATTACTCATATGGAAGCTATCCTTTATAGTTGGAATAATGACACCCATATTAGATCTATCTGCACCAGCTATCATATACACTAAAAAGATTAAGGTCAGTACAACCCAACGAAATCGGGTTTTTTTCTTCAATTCAGGTTGTGATTCTTTTGCTAAAGCATTTCTCACACGAACTCCCCCTAAAATGGTAAATTTTACTACAACGAATTCATATAGTCATTAAAAAATGAAAGAAAGTATAAATGCTTTCAAATGGTACATAAAATTAATCTGCATTTATCTAATTTTGGGAGTTGCTAACTATTCCTTCTTTGCTCTCAAAATTATACCAAACGCTTATGTTTTAATCTCCTCCTTAAAATTAAATTTACTTTTATTCCCGGAAATCTAATTTTATATTAGCAAACGCTTTCATTGATTAATAACGATAATTTTTCATGTTAATTATCGAAGAATTAGATAATTAAATCCGAAATATTAAATACAATAAAAAATTTTTTTATATAATAAGATTAAAGGAGTGTTTTAATG
>NZ_JBALNF010000086.1:2519-2751 GCF_036962465.1 Neobacillus vireti | reverse complement strand
CCTCAAATCTATCATTCCTATGATATGGATATGCAGTTCTAGTTAATTCATTTCATTAAAATTTGATGATTGACATAAATAAATAATCGTTATAAGATTTAATTCGTAATAATTACGATTTATATATTGTTATTAATCTTAAATAATACAAAATAATTATGTGCTTTAAATCGTAATAATTCCTAATTAAAGGTAATTTAGGAGGGGAATGAACATGAAAAGGATTTTAGTC
>NZ_JBALNF010000086.1:0-2507 GCF_036962465.1 Neobacillus vireti | reverse complement strand
CATTAATTATTTTTTTATTAATGGCAAGTGGTTGCTCAAATGCAGTTTCAACGAAAAGTGAAAAAACAAGTGAAGGATTTAAAAAACTGCAAATTGTCACTACTTTTTATCCAATGTACTATTTTGCAAAAAAGGTGGCAGGCGATTCAGCAAACGTGGAACTTTTAATACCAAATGGTGTAGAACCACATGATTGGGAACCAACAGCAAAGGATATGGCAAAAATCCAAGATTCGGATTTGTTTATCTACAACAGCCGTTACTTTGAAGCCTGGACGGAAAAGGCATTAAAGAGTATCAACGATCCCAATTTAAATGTGCTCGAGGCTTCGAAAGGAATTGAATTGATGAATGCTAAAGATACAGAAGAAGAAGAGCATGACCATGCTGATCATGCAGAATCTAAAGATCCCCATGTTTGGCTATCTCCTGTTTTAGCACAGAAGGAAGTTGACAATATAGCCAAAGCTTTGGAACAAGCAGACCCCAAAAATAAAGAGCAATTTCAAAAGAATGCAGCTGCTTTTAATTCAGAACTTGCCGATTTAGACCGCTTATATAAAGAGACTATTGATAAAGCCAAGAAGAAAGAATTTGTTACACAACATGCTGCATTTGGGTACTTGGCAAAACAATATGGACTGACTCAAATTCCTATCGCAGGATTATCACCCGACGTTGAACCAACATTAGGGAAATTAGCTGAATTAACGGAATTAACAAAGAAGAAAAATATAAAGGTTGTTTATTTTGAGGAGATGGCATCTTCAAAAGTGGCGGAAACGTTAGCTAAAGAAATAGGTGCTAAAACAGAAGTATTAAATCCATTAGAAGGATTAACTAAAGAAGAACAACAACAAGGTTTAGACTATATTGGTGTTATGAAAAAAAATCTGGATGCATTGAAAGTATCAGTCTTTTGACAAGTTATCTAATTTGGGGTTACTTCAAAAGAGTAACCTCTTTATTTTGTTGGATTGTGAAGAGTTGTACTTAAACTAAAGGGTAGCAAGAGCAAAAGAAAAGCAACGCCTGCGTTGCTTATGCTGTTAAATTTTTTTGGCATGAAAGTTGCATTCCTTACTATTGAAAGAAATTAGGAGGAGGAATAAAAATGGAAACAGTAAAAATTAGGCATGCTACAATTGATGATATCCCACAACTTTTTAATTTAATGAATCAGTACATCGTCGATTTCTACAATTGTCCTCGCCCAAGGGAAGAAGCACTAAAAAAATTGATTAATCATTTACTTGAAAATCCTTATGAAGGTATTCAGTTTGTTGCCGAGACGGAAACAAACCGATTAGTTGGATTTGCCACACTATATTTTACGTTTAATACATTAGAGGTAAAACGGATGGCTTTTTTATATGATTTGTTTGTTACACCCAAAATACGGGGTCAAAAGATTGGTGAAAGATTATTGAATTCTTGTCTTTCTTACGTTAGAGAAAATGATTATTCTCATATGTTTTGGGAAACAGCTCATGATAATGAGGTTGCTAAAAATTTATATGACAAGATTGGAGCGAAAAAACAAGTTTGGTTAAACTATGAAATAAATTAATTTTATAATGTTTATTTGAATAAATTATTCAAAATCAACTAACATTGGATTGTTATTAGGATCTGTTTTGCTTGAACATTAACATAACAGAATTCCATCATATGAATTGTTCTTCAACTTGACGGAACTTGTTGTTCTTGGATTCCTAATTGTTAAATTCCTTAAGGTGTAATAAAAATAAAGGATACAGGTTAGATTGTTCAATATGAACAATCCTTTTTTTATCCCCTACATAAAAATTTGTGAAGAATTAATCTTAAAATAAACCAGCTAATAGTTTGTCAACATTCTCAATAAAAAGTTTAATAACTGCATGATATACTAAAAAAGGCATGCCAAATAACCTTCCGTTACATAATTTCTGGAAGGTTTTGTTGTTTTTGGGTAGATACAGTTATTAGGCTATATCTTGGAAAGTGGTTCTGCTTCTTAGTAAGGCATAAATCCAATGTAGCTTTGTTTGTACTTTCCGAAGACTTTGAACTTTTATCCTTATAAGAAATCAATGAGTTAATAATAATCATTAAATATCCACGGTCCTCTAAGTTATGAAAAACAGAGGAGTGATAATGTCCTGTTTCCTCTAAAACAACAGGTGGTTTCTTACCTGTTTCTCTCTTAACTTCCTCAAGAAAACCTACAAGTAAACATAGACCTTCTAGAGTATGAGAATCTTTAAAACTTTTACGATATGGTTTGCCTTTATCTAAAAATGCTTGAACCTGACTTTCCCCTTTTGAAATATCCAGACCAATGACTGGATTCATTTCTAAATTCTCCTCCTAAACTAGTAATACGCCAGTACCCCTAATTCCTCCATGCAGTGTCACAGCTTCGCTTGTTATACGAAATCTATGTCCCAACCAGCCTCAGTCATGTTTCTACAAGTAGGGGGCGAACCGTTTAGCTGACGGGGTCAAGCCCCACGGGCAGTTAC
>NZ_JBALNF010000085.1:2926-9274 GCF_036962465.1 Neobacillus vireti | reverse complement strand
CCCTGTCCGAAGACGAGGCAACTTCGGACACTAGATGGCAAAATTTCTTCAATCCTGTCCGAAGTCGAGGCAACTTCGGACACCAGATGGCAAAATGACTTCAGCCCTGTCCGAAGACGAGACAACTTCGGACACCAGATGGCTAAATGACTTCAACCCTGTCCGAAGTCGAGACAACTTCGGACACCAAAGGGCTAAATGACTTCAATCCTGTCCGAAGTCACAAAAACCTTCTTAAAAATAAGTTTCCAACAAGGCTATAAAAAACGCTCGGTTTCCCAAGCGTTTTTTTGCTAATTCACTTGCTAAAATTTCGTACATAAGCAGTGTTAATCAGGTTGATAGTTCAGTTGTGCATTTTAATTTACTTCTCGTTAACTGAACTACTCAGTATATATCATGACTTGTCTTTAGAGTCATTAAGATACTCGAGGATGCAAATCTTTTGATTTCCGTCTGTTCCTTAAAATGCGCTTTTCAAGATAATAAGTAGGAATAATAATTGCTGCCCATATCGCAAAGTAGTTGAGAAGGACCAGGAATGGACTGCTGCTGCCGCCATGTCCTTCCTTTCCTCCTCTTCCATCATGATCAAACTTTTCACTTCTAAAATCTCCGTTAGGTGGATTTGGGTGGGTTGTCCCAGTGCCACCAGTAGTGGATGACTGGCTGCTTTGCTGCATTGGTGCCTTATTGAACGCACCCTCACTTGGAGTAGACGTTGAAGCAAACCACTGTATTCCACCAGCTAAAAGGGCAAGAGACAAGACAACTGAAGCAAGAACACCTTTTCTAAGTTTACCTTCCTTCGACTTGAACGCTCTTTTACAGATACTCATGATCCATTGCCAATGAACGCCGACGTGAAGGCCAACTAGCGCAAGTGTAGCGTCAGCTGACAGACCATGGATACCGCGTACCGAATGTCCACCTTGAATGGCGAGACTCGGAAAAACTATTCTTGAAATAAGAATGCCAGTTATAATAACGGTTGCCATCGAAATTAATAGCAGGATATTTATTAAAAAACTAAATCGAGTTTTTTTAGGGAGTTTCGGGTCAAAAATCTTTTTAGTAGTAGTAATTACCCAGCGATAGTTTAATCCGATGTGGAATAGAATCGCTACCCCTATGATCACACCCGCGATTTCATGAAAGGGTAATCCATCTAAAACCCTTGGATTCATTAGTAACACAAACGTGATCGCCATCATTAAATCGAGTATAATTTTTGTATAATTCTTTTTCAAATCAATTCCTCCATATAATATATCTCCTGAACTGTTTCAAATTTTAGGGGGAAAAGCTTAAGAAAACCTTAACTGATCCTTACAGATTGCTATTTTTTTGTAAATAATATTGTTCCCGATATACAAGTGTTGTTTAAAAACTTGCATAATTTGGCTCATTTTAATTTATTCTTTGTAGCAGTAAAGCACGTCTCTTTTTCTTTTAAAAAAAAATTGAAATCCTTATAGAAATAAAGCCTTGTACCCTCCAACTAGAAGGATAAAATCGTCCCACTTAAACCACCCAAATTTACCTTTAAAGCCTCCCATAATAATAAAGATACCTAATGCACATATTCAAATACAGATTTAAATTTTGAACACACAACGTTAATAATATAGTTTTGTTAGGAATGCATAAATTTCCCTCTCCTACACATTCTAATAGAAAATTAATTGAGGGATTAAGATGAAGTTAGAAAAGGGAAATAAGGGCAACGAAATTGGCTCGAATCAAAATTGGATTGAACGATTATCCAAATCAAATGATTTCGTACACGAGCATACTTCCTTAATCGACAAGGAACCGTTTTGGATATCCTATTATCGCACCCTCATTTCAACAGATATTTTACATCAAGATGTTCTGCCATTTTTACAAAAACAGCTGCCTCTCGAAGAATTAAAAAGCAAAATTCCGGTACAAGAGATTATTTTTACTAAAAATCCAGATGAAATCATTCAGAAAATCCTGAATGGCTTTTTAGCCATTCAAAAGCAACAGAACGATCAAGAATGCTTATTAATCAATATTGCCAACAGTAATTTTCGCGATGTTGGGCCGCCAACGATGGAAGCCTCGGCATTGGGGCCGCAGATTGGATTTATTGAAGAATTAGATACTAATATTAATCTTATTCGAAAAAGACTACCTGTTCCGGAACTGCTTGCCGAAGAAATGAAGGTTGGGGAATTATCTAAAACAAGAGTAGCAGTCCTTTACATTGATGGAATTGCTGATCCGGAAAATGTAAACACGGTAATCCAAAGAATAAATGATATTCAATATGATCATATTCAAGACAGCTCATATATCTCTGCCATGATTGAGGACAATTCTAATTCTTTATTTCCACAATCGATCACAACGGAAAGGGCAGATCGAGTTGCGGCCGGCCTCACAGAAGGAAAAATTATTATCGCAGTAGATGGATCACCGAATCTAATCATTCTTCCCGTTACATTCATGGAATCCTTTATTGCAATAGAAGATTACAGCTATTCATGGATCCTTTCTAATTTTTTCCGTCTGTTACGACTGGCCGCGATATTTATCTCTACATTGATAAGCCCTATGTATGTCGCGATTATGACCTATCATTATGAATTGATCCCATCGCGTCTCTTGGATACATTGGTTGCATCAAGGTCAGCAGTCCCCTTTCCTCCATTTTTAGAGGCTCTATTTTTAGAGTTAATGATTGAAATGGTAAAGGAGGCTGGAATTCGTCTGCCTCTTAAAATAGGACAATCCCTGGGAGTGGTAGGCGGTATTGTAATCGGACAAGCTGTTGTGGAAGCAGGCTTAACTAGTAATGTATTGCTCATATTGGTGGGACTTGGAACTTTGGCTTCCTACACCTCACCTGTATACAAATTTAGTAATACGATTCGCTTTATTAAGTTTCCCATCATATTTTTTGCCCAATGGTTTGGTTTGGTTGGGGTGTTTTTATGCTTTCAATTTACACAAATTCATTTACTGCGTTTAACGTCACTTGGTCGTCCCTACTTGAGCCAGTATCCAGTTCGAAAAACTTCCTTTCAGGATTTATGGATAAGAACACCATTTTCTATGCAAAAACTAAACCCATCAACCTTAAGACCTCAAGAGAAGCGAAAATCCACTGGTACCGGAAAAAAAATGGGACCGGTGAACGACTTTTATGAATAATGCGTAAAGGGGAAATAAACATTGCAAGTAAATAAGAGGCATCAAGTTTCTCCTTATCTAGTCTTTTTTATTATTTACAATTCTCAAGTGGGAATTGGCATTTTATCCTTTCAAAGAGCCATTGCAGAAAAGGCGGGATATGATGCGTGGATCGGTGTGTTATTAGCAGGGTGTTTCGTTCAAGTGTTTATTTGGATGATGTATAAACTTCTGAGAAAGAACAATGGCGATATTATGGATGTCCATGCCAATATTTTTGGAAATGTAGTGGGCAAATTTTTTAGTATGGTCATCATGATTTATTATTGGTTAGCAAGTACATCTGTTTTACTGGGGTATATTGAAATTATTCAAGTTTGGATGTTTTCTACTATACCTTCCTGGATTCTTTCTATCTTAATTTTACTAATCGTGTATTACAGTGTCTCCGGAGGATTTAGGGTCGTTGCCGGGGTATCGTTTTTATCGTTTATCTTTCCGCAGATTTCATTAATTTTCTTATATATATTTCCGTTAAAAACAGCTCATTTCGGAAATCTTTTACCGCTGATGAACCATTCCTTCACAGACCTGTTTGATTCCATCAAAAGCTCCATGTATACCTTAGCTGGAACCGAGGCTTTGTTGATGTATTATCCATTTATAAAAAATGCAGCTACCTCAAAAAAGTTTGCTCATTTAGGTGTTCTATTTACGACTTTATTATATACGATTTCCGCTATCGTCACCTATACCTTTTATAGCGAAGAACAGTTAAAAACTACCATTTGGCCGGAACTGTCTTTAACCAAAATCATAAAACTGTCTTTCTTGGAGCGATTTGAATACCTTTATATCTCTATTTATTTCATTATCGTGACGGCAACGGTCTCACTTTTTTTATGGTGCTCGAGCAGAGGTTTAAAGAAAATATTTAACCGGAAACAAAAGGATATGTTAATCTTGCTAAGCCTATTAAGTTTAGCCGTATGTCAGTTTATAACAGAACCCTTAAAGGTAATGCTGGAAAAACTAGTAACCGACCTAAATTTGTGCTTATTTTATGGCTATACCCCTTTACTCTTACTTGTGTCCACCTTTTTAAAAAGGGGTAATCAAAATGGTTAAGCAGATAGGACTTGGTTTATTTCTCATCTTAATTTTAGCAGGATGCTCTTTCCTCCCTACCAATATTGTAAATGAAATCAGTTTAATACAAGGGGTGGGATATGATCTGGGCGACGGAAAGGCCATAAAGGGCTCGATGGTCTATCCCATTTTCCAAAAAGACAAACCAGCCAAATCTGAAGTTAAAACCGCCTTCGGGCAATCAAGTAAAGAGATTCGCACGAAATTAAGTAATGAAACCCGTTATCGATTAGTAAGCGGGCAGTTAAGAATAGCGCTGTATGGCAAAAAACTAGCGGAAAAAGGGATAAATGATTTTGTGGATACCATAAACCGTGATCCTTCAATAGGCAGCTTAGTTCAAATGGCGATCGTTGATGGTGATGCCAACGAGTTGTTAAAGCTTAAAAAATATCAATCGGAGAATATCTCCATTTACTTGCAAGAAATGCTTGATCAAAACATGGAATACGGCGACCTGCCTCGAACTGATTTACAATCCTTTTTATTTCAATTATTTCAAACCGGACAGGATCCTTATTTACCGTTAATAAAAAAGGTAAAGGATAACATCCAGGTTACAGGGCTGGCCATTTTTAATTATGACCAATATGTGACCTCCATTGGAGCCGAAGATCTTATAATATTTAAAGCCTTAGTTGAAAAAAACAGGAATAGTTTACACCAATTTGTTCTTGAAAACGATGATAAGGTAGTATTAGAGACTCTTAATTCAAATGCAACGTATAAAGTAAAAATGGCAAACGGAAAACCAGAGTTTACGATTAATCTAAAAATGAAAACGAAACTACAAGAGTTCGTTCCTTCAGAAAAAAAAAGACAGACTTTTAATAAAAAGAAATATCAAAAGCAGGTTGAACGGAAAATCGAACAAACCGCCTTAAAACTGGTCAATCAATTTAAGAAACAGCATGTTGACCCATTAGGTTTAGGAGCAAAATATAAAGAACATATTCGTGGATTCAGTGTCAAACAATGGGAACAATATTACCCTCACGTAAAAGTTAATGTAACTGCAGATATAGATATCGGGCAAACCGGCAGTATTGATTAAATACTATAAAGCGACCCACCAAAATTGGAAANNTTTCCAATTTTGGTGGGTCACTACTTTTTAATTGGCTGTGAATTATTTTTTTCTTGGGTATGTATGTTCAGAATTAATTAATTTCTTTAACTTTCCTCTCCAGAACGTATCCTTCCATTCATGGATTCTAAATGAAATCAGCGGCGTGAAATAAGGTATCCCAAATGTCCTTATGCTTGCGCCACAAATAAAGAAAATAACAAAGACCGCAGCTAATCCTGTATATCCAAAAAACCAAGCTACTAGTATTAATAACCATTTCATCGTATCTGCAAGTGGTAAAAGACCTTTTACTAATACTAAAAAGGTGCATAATTGGGAGAAAGCAAAAACTATTAATCCACCTGAACTAACAAGCTTAGTAGTGACAGAGTATTGGCCAACAATCATAATTGCTAATAGGACAATCATAATATACAAGCTTTGATAGATATGTAAGGAGGTATCGTAAATGATCCTTATTACAAACAGTATAAATATCATTTCCAAAAGGCCATTTAAAATTTCTCCGGTAAAAAGGAATTCAGTGATTAATTTAGCCTTATGGTCACCTATGGGCAGTTTTTTTATTTCATCCAAATGAAACCTCTGGGTAGCAATATACAGTGCAGGGATAAACATAGATAGGAGAAAACCAGTTATTCTCATAATACGGTTGGCCAATCTTCCGTATGAACTGTAATACTCGTCCTTTGATTGAAATAGTTCCCAAAATACAATCGGGGCAATAGTAGCCATAGGGGTATTATCTGCAATAATAACTACTACATTTTAAACTATTGCTTATGAGGTAAAAATGAAAGGGTTTGCATCTGATGGTGAAACAAGCATTGTTAGATGATTTATATGCTGTACAAAACCATTATTCACGAAAGAGTGCTTTTATATGATTTTTTAGGAAATAATAATTTAATCATAACCCCTATTAGTTTACTTACGCTGTATCCCAG
>NZ_JBALNF010000085.1:0-2870 GCF_036962465.1 Neobacillus vireti | reverse complement strand
ATTCAATGTAGGTTGTAAGTTTAAAAAAACATTGCCTGTGTTTTTTTGAATATTATATAAATTTATAGATCTTTTTTAGGCTCCTTCAGTTCCGAAAAGAACTGCCTAGCTTTTACCAGATTGATGTTTCCATCCTCAATTTACACTAGGAACATTTCGTACAACAAAACAGTTTAGTACAGCAATCATATCATCACAAATATGTATAAATATTAGCTTTTATACTTTTTTCATGAGTATCAGTTTATAAATATACTTAAAACATACATTAATTAATCTTCAGAATCAGCTAAAACATGAGTCTGCCTATAACCAAGGTAAACATGTATGTCTCTCCATGTAAAAATGTACGTTCCAAATTGGAAAAATGTGTCCCAATTTATCAAGCAAAACCTGTGTCATCTCTTTCAAACGGTGACACCACGCTTATTATATAAGACAAAAAAAGGAACCTCTTGGCTCCCTTTGCATTAATTAGCTGGTTTTTTGACGGCCTTTACTTCATATTTTCCAACCTCAGTATTCAAAATATAGGCAGGTTTTGGCTTACCGAGGTTTGCTTTATGGTTTGCGATGTGGGCATCACTCTTTTCCCATTGTTTCCAGTATTCCTCTGATTCCCAGCGAATCATGACGATGACTTCTTCTTCCCCTTTTCGGACCTTTTTCTCCATGACCGTTACATCAATAAATCCTTCCTGTTCCTCAATAATCCCTTTTCCAGCAAACTGCTTGATCACTTGTTCAGCATATCCTTCTTCTACGGTTACTTTCCTTAATTGAACGAACATACATACATCCCCTATCTTTTTTTAAAAATATCGACCATCAGTCGACTTCTTCCTCACTGCTAGCTAGAGATTCTTTATCTTCTTCCGATTGATTAGCTTCTGGTTCCGCTGCTTCTACATCGTGAAGTTCAAATAATTGTACAAATTCGTTTATGACCATTTCAAGTGCTTTTAATTCTCCAATTAAGATCGGCTTAATTGATTCAAATTCAGGAGCATCGAGTTGGCTCTTTAAGGTAGACCGTTTCAAATTCATCATCTCTAAAAAAGCAATCGCTCTTCCTCTTCGGAACGTTTTTGCACCACGATGGTGATGATCATGATCTTTTCGATGACGCTTCCCTCTATGGTGAAAGTCTTTAGAAGGATCAGTAAATTCCTCGTTTTTCATAAAAGCAACTCCTTTGGTGTATACAATCGTATACACAAGTTATATTTATAATGTATACGATTGTATACATAAAGTCAAATGAATTTTCAAAAAATTTCAGTTATTTTTCTGATATCTATCATTCGACTAAATTAGAATAAAAAAAACTGCCAAATATGGCAGCTCAATCTCAATCTTATTCAATCAAGTTTTTCGATAGTAATCAATCATATCAGTCGATTAGGATACTTTTTCGATTTGAATCGCTTTTCCTTCTTTACGCCACTTTTTAAATTCAGCAGTTGCGGTAAATAGAACATCGGTTGAAGAGTTTAAGGCTGTTTCAAAAGAATCCTGTAATACCCCAATGATAAAACCGACTCCAACCACTTGCATGGCCACATCAGCTGGAATTCCAAATAAGCTGCATGCCAATGGAATCAATAATAAGGATCCGCCAGCAACACCTGAAGCACCACAAGCACATACAGCAGATAAAACGCTAAGGATGATCGCTGTTGGGATGTCGACATGGATGTTTAAAGTATGAACCGCGGCAAGTGTCAGAACAGATATTGTAACCGCTGCCCCAGCCATATTAATGGTTGCTCCTAATGGAATGGATACAGAATAGGAGTCTTTATCCAACTGCAGTTCTTCACATAATCGCATATTGACGGGAATATTGGCAGCCGAACTGCGGGTAAAGAATGCGGTAATGGCACTTTCCTTTAAACATTTAAATACAAGTGGATAGGGATTCTGATGGATGTTCACGAACACGATGATAGGATTGACTACAAACGCAACAAAGAGCATACAGCCAATCAATACAGCTAGTAATTTACCATAATTCAGTAAAGATCCAACTCCATTTGTAGTAATCGAATCAATCACTAATCCCATAATGCCAAAGGGTGCAAATTTAATGACCCAGGTCACCATTTTGGAAACTGCATCGGAAAAATTAGCAATCAACGTCTTTGTCGTAGCAGAGGCATTTTTTAATGCCATCCCAAGAAGGATTGCCCAAGCTAAAATACCGATATAGTTGGCATTATAGATTGCTTTAACAGGGTTATCGACTACATTCAACAATAATGATTTGAGAACTTCGACAACACCCCCTGGAGCCGTTACATCTTCCGCACCTTTTGCGAGGGAGATATTGACAGGAAAGATAAAACTGACGATCACGGCAATTAACCCTGCTAGAAAGGTTCCTGAAAGATAAAGAAAAATAATGGATTTCATGTTC
This sequence comes from Neobacillus vireti, assembly GCF_036962465.1. GTDB lineage: Bacteria > Bacillota > Bacilli > Bacillales > Cytobacillaceae > Neobacillus > Neobacillus vireti_B. The sequence continues at coordinate 451 of NZ_JBALNF010000085.1, read as the reverse complement.
GTTTGGTGACCCTTTTTGTGCTGCGCGATCGCTGACATAACCAAGAAAAGTACCAGTACGGGTGCAATTGCTTTAAGGGCACCTACAAATAAAGAACCAAGGATTGTAACAGGTTTTGCTGTCGCTGGCATGATTACGGCTAGAATGATACCAATAATCAAACCGATAATAATTTGCTTGACCAGACTAATTTGATTCCATTTTTTGATGACATTTTTCAAGATGGTTCCCCCTAGTAGTAGAATATTTTCATCAGTCCTTTGTCAATTACTCTCTATATATCGGCCTACTTCACTAGTGTGACATTACCTAACGAAGAAGGAAACTGAACGATTTCTTGATTTTTGTCATAATTGTTCGTGTTCTACCGTAACGCTTTTTTACCATTATAATAAATATACAGTTATATTACAATATTATTATAGTTTTTTATTTTTATGGATTATATATC
>NZ_JBALNF010000084.1:0-31330 GCF_036962465.1 Neobacillus vireti | reverse complement strand
AATTTACGTAAGAACCATACCCTTTAACACAGCCTAACAAAAAAAAAGCGATCTCTTCGCAGAGATCACCCTTAATCTGTCGCTAATTTCATCGCAAATTGGTAAATAAGTTGAAATGGAACCCCATGTTTCCTTGCTGCCTTTGCTACATCCTCATATTCAGGAGCCTGGTGAAGCATTTTTTTATCTCTGAATGCCTGCTTTACCTTGATGTGTCCATACGGAGTTTCCACCTCAATAAATCTTCGTTCAAGAATATCACGGCTCCACATACTTCTTCGTACTCCAAGGGTAGAAGTTTCCTCCAACAAAACCTTCTCACAATCATCGGCTAATTCCAAGGAAACTAATACGGTAACAAGGGTGCCAGGCCGATTTTTCTTCATGAAGACCGGCGTATAAAATACATCAAGTGCCCCTACCGCTAAGAGTCGTTCCAATGTATAACCAAGTCCTTCCCCCGTCATGTCATCAAGTTGGGCTTCGATAACATAAATAGATTCCCGATGTTGTTTGGGCTCATCCTTGTTTTGTATAAGATCGGAGGGAGAAAGGAGTAAGGCCCTGAGTACATTCGGATGGTCAAAGTCTTTTTCGCCAGCTCCATAACCAATCTGTTCCACCGTATGTCCGCCGATTGGCATGAACTTTTTGACGAGTGCTCTTAATATCCCTGCCCCTGTTGGTGTGGTCAGTTCACCATTAACGTTTAATTCTGCGAGAGGTATCCCTTTTAGCAATTCCATTGTAGCGGGAGCGGGAATTGGATAAAGTCCATTAGCCATCCTCTTTTTCCCATAACCAGTTGGTACTGGGGAGGCATAAATATCTGTGATTTCGAGGCTTTCTAGCGCCAAGCATACCCCAATGATATCTAGGATAGAATCCATTTCCCCCACCCCATGGAAATGAACCTCCTTAGAATCAATTCTTCCCTGTATCTTTCCTTCAGCTATAGCCACTTCTTGAAAGATGGCCATACTGCGTTCTTTTACTCGTTTGGGGAGATTACTTTCCTCAATCAACGCCAAAATCTCTCTCGCACTCCGATGTCCATGAAGATGTGTATGGCCATGATGGAGTCCATAATCGTGGTCACTATGTAGGTGGTTTTCATTATCCCTTGGTAGAAAATGGACTTTCATTTTTTTTGCCGCTATACCGCATTTATTGACAGTATGTACTACCATTTCAAAGCGATCTATCGGTAATTTTCTCAACTGTTCTACTATATAGGAGAGATCTGCTCCTAGATCGATCAGAGCAGCCAATGTCATGTCCCCTGCAATTCCGGAGATACAATCAAGATAGAGGTTTTTCAATTTTTTAGTTCCTCCAAATATAATATTTTAATACCCGTTAGTAGGATTTCATTAGCTGCATAACTATTAACATGGAGAAAGAAATCCCAACCAAACACATTACCCACAACCAGGCTAAACTCATATCCCCTGCATCCATTGCTACATAGATGGCGGTTGAAACAGTTTGGGTTTTCCCTGGGATGTTACCTGCAAACATTAAAGTTGCTCCAAACTCGCCTAATGCTCTTGCAAAACTTAGAATGGTACCAGAAATAATTGCTTTTAGTGCTAGAGGAATGGAAATGGTCAGAAATAATTGCAGTTCATTCGCCCCATCTACTCGGGCTGCATTCTCGATATCTTCATCTATGGCTTCAAATCCCGCTTTGGCAGATTGATACATTAAGGGAAATGCTACAACTGTCGAAGCAATCACAGCAGCCCACCAAGTAAACATAACAGGCTGCCTAAAGATCCCTTCAATTACTTGTCCAATAACACTATTTCTTCCAAATAATACAATTAACAAGAAACCCACAACAGAAGGCGGTAAGACTAATGGTAGAAGGAATACCGTCTCCAGAACAGCTTTCCCTTTGAATTTCGTCTTAGCCATCAGCTTTGCAAAAAACAACCCTAAGATTAATACCCAAACGCCAGAGACAGCGGCTACTTCAATGGAAAGTTTGACTGGTGACCAAAAATCCGTTGCCATCGTATGATTAATCTAATCCTTTAAAGCCATAGTCTATAAATGACTCCAAAGATTTTTTAGTTTGCAGATAATCATAAAATAATTGTGCCTCTTTTGGATGGGTACTGCTCTTAATTACACCAACAGAATAAACAATCGGTGAATGGGTCTTTTCATTTGCCGTTGCTGCAATCTTAACTTTTTTTGAACTCAAAGCATCAGTTTTATAAACAACGCCTGCATCAACATTTTGACTTTCTACATACGTAAGCACTTGACGAACATCCTTAGCATATACTACTTTTCCTTTTACTCGATTCCAAACATTTAAATCTTCTAATGTTTCCTTTGCATATTGTCCTGCTGGGACAGCCTCCGGAGTTCCAATCGATAGTTTATCTGATTTAATGATATCTTCAAAGGAATGAATTCCCTTATTGGAATGATTTGGAACCACTAAGACAAGTTCATTTCCGAGTAAGTCTTTGCCTTTTGTTTTTTCAATCAATCCTTCTTTGACCAACTGATCAAATTTATCCTCCGCGGCGGAGAAGAAGAGATCCACAGGCGCTCCCTGTGAAATTTGTTGTTGAAGTGCCCCTGACGCCCCAAAGTTATAATTTACAATCACATTGGGATGTGACTTCTCGAAATCTGTCTTGATGCCATTTAGGACATCTTGGAGACTAGCGGCGGCTGAAACCGTTAATTCTACTTTCTGAACCGCAGCGGTTTGTTTCTTTTCTTCCGGTATATTAGCTTGTTCTTTAGATGAACATCCAACAAGTACCAGTATAAGCAAGCTCATCGTCAACAAGAACGGATATAGCTTTTTCAATCCTCTCTCCCCTTTAAACTAAATATAATCAATTATAACTCATTATAATTAGTAATAAATACAATGAATAATATAATACTCTATTGTTCTATTTTAGCCATTTGGTCAGCTGCATCTTATGGTGGGAAAACAAGTTAACTATTTCACAAAAACAAAAACACACGATATTCCGTCTTGACGTTTAATATCGTATGTTTAATTCATTAATTAAAGGACAAGCAAATATTGAATTTGACTAGGCGATAGTGGTGTTATAGCGATAATGTGGTAGCCGATACTTAGCAGCTGCGATAATGTTTCTGCACAATTTTGCCGCGGCGGTTCAATGGGGGCATGAAAACTTTTATACAGATGAATAAACTGATTATCCATTGTACAGTGTAGCAAAACAACATGTTTCCCCGTCCACGCTTGACCAATTATTGGTTGAGGTGGTATTTCCCTACTGTATCTCATTTTATTACATCCTCACTCATTGATATTCTTAGATTATGTGAAGAATAAGTCCATTGTTCGCTTAGGAATGTCTATTTGACCAATATATTGGAACATATTGTTCATTAAAATAAAGAGCTTTCTATATTAGTATAAAAATATATATATTTTATCTATATAGAGGAGGTTTTTATGTTTAAGAAACTATTTTCAACTATGGTCTCCTTCACCCTTATTCTTTCAGGAGTTCTTATATTTTCTATAGATCCAGAGGAAACGAAAGCATCTGAATACAATAATTTGGCTGAGCGGCCATTTATGGGTTGGAGCAGCTGGAGCTCCATCCGTAAAAAACCAACAGAAAAAAACATTAAAGCGGCAGCAGATATTATTGCAGAAAAATTTAAGACACACGGTTATAAATATGTGAACCTTGATGATTATTATCAGCTTGATTGGACTTCTAATGTGGACAAATATGGCAGGTGGGTAGTAGACCCTAAAAAATTCCCTAATGGTATGAAAGCGGTTGGGGATTATATTCACAAAAAAGGATTAAAGTTCGGGTTGTACGTCACTCTTGGCATACCGAAAGGGGCGTTGGATCAAAACACGCCGATCGAAGGAACACCCTACCATGCAAAAGATATTGTCGACCTTAGTAAAGGTCAAAAGGTAAGTTTTAATTTCGATAATATGTATGCGATTAATTATTCGAAGCCAGGGGCACAAGAGTACATTGATTCGTGGGCTAAACTATTTGCATCTTATGGGGTGGATTACCTTAAAATTGATGGTGTCCGAAACGAGGATATCCCAGATATCGAGGCATGGGCAAAAGCATTGAAGAAGACAGGAAGACCCATTCATCTTGAGTTATCCAATAACCTTGATATCGATAATATATCCACCTGGCAGCAATTATCTAATGGCTGGCGGACGGACCATGATGTCGAAAGTTATGGAAAACCAACACTTACCGATTGGGAGCATGTTTTTAGAAGATTTAATCATGCGGCAAAATGGCAGCCCCATGCTCAACCAGGCGGCTGGAATGACTTTGACTCTCTGAATGTGGCAAACGGCAGTAAGGATGGTTTAACAGCTGATGAAAAACGATCCTATGTATCACTATGGGCCATTGCTGCCTCACATTTTGTGATTGGCAGTGATTTAACGAAACTAGATAATTATGGAATTAGCCTTCTAACGAATGACGAAGTGATTGGGGTTAACCAAAGTGGAGTTGCTGGGAAACGCTTAACCAAAACACCTGCCTCTCAAGTTTTTTATCAAGCATTGCCGGATGGTTCGTACAACATTGGTCTTTTTAATACAGGTTTATCACCACAAAAAGTTCGCGTCAATTGGAGAGATTTAGGGTTTAACGGTTCAGCAATGGTACATGATTTGTGGAGCCATGAAGATCTAGGTAGTAAGGAACCTGGGTTCATCGCTACTCTTGCTAGCCATGCATCTCAAATGATTCATGTGGTCCCTGCTTCTACCCTTACCGTCTCCCCGAAAAGTGGTCAAACCGAGGTGTTCCCTTCAAAAGTAACGTTAAGCTGGAGTGCGAAATCCGGAGTTGACAGCTATCATGTTCAGGTAGCGGAAGATCCCGAAATGAAAAATATTCTTTTCGACCAAACGGTTTCTTCTGCTTTTTTAACAATTAATAACCTTGAATATGATACTCGATATTATTGGAAAGTGTCATATGGTAAGAGTGAAAGCGAAAAACGAAAAGGAATTTATTCCTTTCATACCAAAAGGACAACAGCTCCAACTGCACCAGATTGGGTATTGGCAGATAAGAATAATAATGAAACTGTTACACTTACCTGGAATCCAACTGCTGGAGCAGCATCCTACACGGTTTACCGTAAAAAGGTAAATATCCTAGGATTTAACCGCTACAAACCAATTGCAACAAATCTAACCACTCCAAACTATAAAGAATCTGCTATACATGATGGCAGCTATTCATATGTCGTAACAGCAAAGAATGACATAGGTGAAAGCGAACAATCGATCTCAGTACAAACGGACAAACACCAAGCAACCATTCAGTTGGTCTTTCTATTAATCGGATTTTTGATAATGGTTTCTGGTGTAATTTTAATTAGGGTTACAAGAGACAAATCCAAAGCAAACTCGGTTGAAGGTCAGTTTGATAAAATCGCATAATAATATTCGAAAAGAGGGTCTGCCATAGTCACTTCGCCTTTTGGTAGACCCTCTTTTTGCAGGCAATTTTTACTATTTGAGATTTTTAACATTTTTTCTCGATTGTTTAATCCTGTAATCTAGGTTTGGCTGGATCACAGTTTGGTGGATCCAGACTAGCCGATTCTGCCAATTTCATTAAATAATAACATTCTTCACGAAACATATGATCCGCCATTAATGGTGCGAAGGTACCCAAGGCCTGCTTAGTTAATTCAAGTTCTTCAAGTTCTGCTAAAAAGTTTTGAAATAACTTTATTTCTAACTGGCTGTCTACATTCATTTTTGATAAGGCTGGAAACGTAGTCAATCCTGTCCTTAGATATCCGGCCAATTCAACAGCTTTAAGATAAAAGCCTTCAAAATCCTTCATAAATAATTGACTTTTTTCTTTTAATTTCTTTTCAACACCATCCAAATTAGAGGAAATCGCCTCAGAATGCCCTGCCGCATCCAATAACCATAATAGGTGATGGTGCAGCTCGTGGTAGACAGGCGGTAATTGACCAGCCTTAAGGTGAGTTAATATTCTTACATACTCCTCTAATTCATTTACCATATGATTGAGAAAGGTCGGGGTAAGGTGAATTTTAATTTTACCTACCAGATGTTGACTAATTAATTCTAATTTAAATTCCCGCAGATTTAAAACCGCTGACTCAGCATCAGTAGTTAATGACAGTAAATCAGCAGATCTTGCACGATCCAGAAGAGTATCGAAGACTTGAATAAAAGTGGAAGCTTTTTTAATTTCCTCTTCTTGAACTGGTGCAAGGGCCTCATAAATAAACCGAGAATGATCACCTAAAATTTGCAGCCAAAAACGGTGTTCAAAACGTGCTGTCCGATCAAAGACCTCATTCATACTTATTCCTCCTCTATATCCCCCCGCTAATTTTAGATTTTATTCTCTTCATTAACATTTTATTAAGAAAAAAGGTTGGAATCGCCAGTCCTTTTTTTAGTGCAGAACAATCAGAAACTACCTTATATAAAGGGACAGTAAAATTCCCCAGTTAATTTAGTGTGTATTTAATGGAAAAAAATAAGAGCCCTTTATAGTGGCCCTAAACAAATGATTTATAAGTAGCTTTTTGTTTTAGTAGTCTTAATTTCTGGTTCTTAGTTAAGATTCTCCATAATCTTGCTTTGAATACCATAATATACCTCTCCTCTCAGGGATCATGTATTTTCATGTCATTTTATAACCTAAAGCATAGATAGAAGTGGCTGTGTATCTATTGTAGCAAACATATTTTGTAAAAGAAATTTCAAAAAGTCGACTGTATATAACTGAAAATTACAAAATCCACGTTAAATTTCCTCTTCGAAACGAAGGTTTAGAAGGTTATTCGTAGAAATTTCGCTAGTCTTGTCGAAATATGAATTAAAAATTTTGAATAAATATGTCAATACTGTGAACTATTAAAAGAAACGATTAATCAAAGAATTTATACAATTTCTTTTTCAAGAATATTGATTTTTTTAAAAATAAATTATATTATAAGACTCGTTGATTTTCTTTTCGACAAATTTTGCACTACTCTCATTGTTTATATTTTCACAATATTTTAACAAGGAATGAAAAGAAGGGAAGTTTTTATGGAGATTTTCAGGAAAAAGTCCATAGAGGATTTACTTAACCAAGCTGAAAAAAAAGAAGGGTCCTTAAAAAAAGAGCTTGGAGCCTTTGATTTAGCCATGCTTGGAATAGGAGCGATTGTCGGAACTGGAATTTTTGTTCTAACAGGTGTGGCAGCAGCCGAACATGCAGGCCCTGCCTTAATTCTATCGTTTATTTTATCAGGACTAGTATGTATATTTGCTGCACTATGTTATGCAGAATTCGCATCAACAGTTCCCGTATCTGGGAGTGCTTACACTTACAGCTACGCAACATTCGGAGAATTCATAGCTTGGATTTTGGGATGGGATTTAATTCTCGAATACGGGTTTGCCAGTGCCTCGGTGGCCAGTGGCTGGTCCGGCTATTTCCAAGGGCTGATTGCAGGATTTGGCATTCACATTCCAAAGGCGATCTCTAGTGCATTTAATCCGGCGAACGGTACCTATGTGGATGTGCCAGCTATTTTAATTACGTTTATAATTACCTTCTTATTAACAAGAGGCGTTAAACATTCGGCACGTTTTAATGCCACCATGGTCATTATTAAATTAGCAGTAGTTGTCATTTTCCTAGCTGTTGGCGCATGGTATGTGAAACCAGATAATTGGACACCTTTTATGCCATTTGGCTTTTCAGGAGTCGCATCAGGTGCCGCGACAGCGTTCTATGCGTATATTGGGTTTGATGCGGTTTCTACTGCGGCTGAGGAAGTGAAAAACCCGCAGCGGAATATGCCCATCGGGATCATCGCCTCCTTAATCGTTTGCACCCTTTTATACGTAGCCGTTTCCGCTGTATTAACGGGGATTGTTCCTTATCAATTACTAGATGTAAAAAATCCTGTTTCATTTGCTTTAAACTATATTCACCAAGATTGGGCTGCAGGCCTCATTTCCCTTGGCGCTATCGCTGGGATTACCACTGTTTTAACCGTGATGGTTTATGGACAAACTCGTTTATTTTATGCCATCAGCCGTGATGGTTTGCTTCCTAAAGTATTTTCCAAAGTTGATCAGAAAAAACAAATTCCAGTGGTGAATTCATGGATTACCTGTCTGCTTGTTTCTGTTTTTTCCGGTTTGATTCCGCTTGGAAAGCTGGCAGAATTAACGAATATTGGCACTTTATTTGCATTTATGTCTGTTTCAATTGGAATTTTATATCTGCGCAAGACACAAGGAGCACCAAAACGAGGCTTCCGAGTACCGCTCGTTCCGTGGATCCCGTTAATTGCTTTTTTATCATGTGGATACCTAGTTCTTCAGCTCCCTGGTATAACCTGGATTAGCTTTTTGGTTTGGCTATTCATAGGCTTAATCATTTATTTCAGTTATGGAAGAAAGCATTCCAAGTTAAATAATCGAACAGCATAAACCCGAACTTGTAGAGACCTTCTGTAAATATTTTTTACAGAAGGTCTTTTTATTAAAGAACCTTGCGTTTTCCATTGTATTATAAGATATAATGCTTATATAAAGTAATTCTAACTTAATTGGGCCGCTATACTAAAAGAGGTGTTAAGAAGTGATCACTGCTGATCAAATGCTAGTAAAAAAAATCAATCAAAAGCTAATACTAAATGAAATTGTTGCTAATTCCCCTATCTCACGGGCAAAGCTATCAGAAACAACAGGTTTAAATAAATCGACTGTTTCATCGCAAGTGACTACCTTGATTGAAAAAAATCTAATTTTCGAAATTGGACAAGGACAATCAAGCGGCGGAAGAAAACCTGTTATGCTGGTTTTTAACAAAAATGCTGGTTATTCTATTGGTATTGATATTGGTGTCGATTATCTCAATTGCATACTAACAGACTTAAAAGGAAATATTGTTCTTGAAGATTACCAGCAGTTAGAAGGTCCGTCATCCGAGGATATTCAGGATGTTCTTTTTTTAAAAATTAAAAACTTATTAGCACAGATGCCGGAATCTCCATATGGGCTTATCGGGATTGGCTTATGTGTGCCAGGACTCGTAACGACAGAGCAAAAAGTTATTTTCACTCCTAACTTAGACTGGAATTATCAGCTAGACTTAAAACCTTTAATCGAACAGGAATTTAACGTACCTGTCTTTTTAGAGAATGAAGCAAACGCCGGGGCTTACGGTGAAAAAGAGTTTGGAGCTGCGAAAAATTACGAAAACCTAGTTTACGTAAGCGTTCATACCGGTATAGGAGTCGGCATTATTATTGATAATGAGCTTTATCGCGGGGTCCGAGGTTTCGCTGGAGAAATGGGCCATTTAACGATTGACATGAATGGGCTCAAATGCAGTTGTGGAAATCGGGGCTGCTGGGAGCTATATGCTTCCGAGAAAGCTTTATTGAAATCATTAACGAAAAATCAACAAGAGAAACTATCTAATAAGGATATCATTAATCTCGCTGACCAAAATAACCCAGACATTCTTACGGCACTTCAAAAGTTTGGTTTTTACTTAGGGATTGGATTAACGAGCATACTAAATACCTTTAATCCCCAAGCCGTTATCATCCGAAACAATATTGTCGAAGCCCTGCCAATGGTATTAAACTCAATCAAAAATTCGGTGGCATCAAGAACCTACCAACAGCTTGAAAATAGTTACGAACTATTAACATCATCCTTAGGTAAAAACGCCCCAGCTTTAGGAGCAAGCTCCATAGCGATTGAGAACTTTTTAGAAATGTTTACTGCCTAATCGTTCGCATAAAAACGCAAAGTATAAATTTCTATTTTGCGTTTTTATGATTCTACTTTGATACCACAAAACAAAACTCCACTTTTTTACTCATTCAATTTCGAAAATAGTCCAAACTAAATAGGAATTGATTACTCATCATTACTACATAGAGCAATAATGAAATAAATTAATAAATGCGAAGAAGGTGTCATCATGTCATGGTTGATATTTGCGATTTTATCTGCAGTTTCCGCAGCATTAGTTTCTATTTTCGGGAAAATCGGCTTACAAAATATTGATGCTAATACGGCCACCGCAATTCGTTCCATCATCATGGCACTCTTTTTAATCGGGGTTGTTAGTGTTCAGGGAAATTTGGGCAAAATCCCGGAGATAATCGGGCAAAGAAAAGCATTGCTATTTATCGTCTTAAGTGGTTTAGCCGGTGCCACTTCTTGGTTGTTTTACTTTCTAGCCCTAAAAACAGGTAAAGTCTCACAGGTTGGGCCTATTGATAAACTAAGTGTCGTCATTGCGACCATTTTAGCGATTATCTTTTTTGGGGAAAAGCTTAGTCTTGTAAATGGAATTGGCGTTGCCTTAATCGCTATTGGGGTCATTTTAACGGCACTGCAATAAATTAAACTCTAAATAAATAAGCAAGTAGTTGAGAAAGACCTTACATATATAAATTTTATAAAAAAACCACTAGTTTGTGGTTTTATTTTTTTGTCTATTTATTATGGGCTTTTGCCGTCTCATTAGACAAGTTAGGTAAATATCATGTCAGAAAGGTCATGTAATCTTGACTATTTGAATCAACATTCAGAAGAATTTGAGGAGGATTTATACATGGAGCTGCTCACTTGTATTCATCAACAATTAGGAAAATTAACAAATCCTACACTTAAGGAGTTAGGATCTGCCTTACAAGGGATTCCAAATATTTATGAATTAGTCCAACCCTTTATTACCGACCCAGACCAGTTTTCCTATGGGAGAAATGTAATTTATTTAAATGACCAATTAGAAGTGATTGTAATAAATCTCCCTCCACATGTAGAAACGGCCATCCATGATCATGGTAAATCGATTGGTTGCGCAATAGTTATCGAAGGCAAGCTACTTAATTCCATATACCGGAACAATGAGAATCAAACTGAACGAGCTGCTGCCTCTTTTGTTCAAAAAGGGGATTGTCTTTTCGCGCCTCAAGGGTTAATCCATAAAATGAGTAATCTTCAGGACGAACGAATGATTTCACTCCATGTCTACTCCCCTCCACTTCTTAATATGTCAAATTATCAAGAACAAACAGCAAGCGATATCTTACCTGATGTTGTATGAAAGTTGTCATATAAAAAAGAGGCAAATTCTCACTTGCCTCTTTTGGCACTAAATTACTATAGAAACACTTTATACAGTTAATAAGGAAGGTTTAATACTGTTTAATGATGAAACTAAGCGGCTCTTGACCTCAGAATCTAATTCGTAGCGATTATTTTCTAATTTTTTTATTTGATTATCTAAAATAAACGTTCCTTTTAAAATATGGGCTGCTCCTAAAGCTGAAAGAACTGGTTTTAAGGAATAATCAATCATTAATAAGTGCCCAAACGTGCCCCCTACAGCAATTGGTAAAATGGTTTTCCCTTCTAGACCACTTTGTGGGAGAAGATCTAGGTAAGTTTTCAAAACACCAGAAAATGAAGCTTTATAGACTGGAGTTAAAATGACGATAATATTCGCATTCTCCACTTTTTTATTTGCCTCTATAATTTCTTTCGAATCAAACTTCGCTTGAATTAAAGCCTCCGATGGGAGTTGACGGACATTTATGATTTCAGGTGTTATCCCAATCCCATTAAAATGATTTAATATCTCGTGATGCACTCCATTTAGTCTTGTTATCTCTGTAGGACTACCAGAAATGATTGTTACTTTGTTCATCGTTAATCGTCCTTTCTTCTATTATATTTACAATGATTTTCTATTTCGATTGCTTATTTATTATTTTTATGGAACCTAAATTACAATGTGGATGTTGAATCGATTTAAATGCTTTATATTCATTTTCTAGTTCCGTTAGTGATAATTCAAATAGGTGTTTATCTTCTTTCTTATATACATTAAAGGCAATTAGTTTATCGATTAACTTTTTGCGCTTATTTTCAACAGCGTCCCGAAGAATATTCCCCACCCGAATCACTCCTATTAATGAAATTAGGTATAAATGAAACGTTTTTCGTTTGGATCATACACTTTTATAAATATAATCTAGCAAATTCAGCGCTCTAATAATTCTCTCGCACTTTCATATAAGAAATAAGCTGCTTTTAAAAGGGCTGATTCATCAACTGTAAATGCAGGATGATGCCAATCCTCGTTCCCGTTGGTCCCAAAGAAGGCAAAGGATCCTGGAATTTGCTGAAGATAATAAGAAAAATCTTCTCCTGCTGTGGATGGTTCTGGATGGATAATCTCCAAGGATTGTTTTTTGGCAGCTCTTTCAAGCACCTCTGTAACCGACTTATGATTTAGTAGTGGTGGAGGACCCGGAAACCAGTTTAGCTCCACTTCTTGCGAGAAAGCTGCAGCAATTGAATGGACAATCGTGTAAAATCTTTTTTTTACTTCTTCTCGTACGGTGGAGTCAAAGGTTCGAACCGTCCCTTCCAAGCTGACATCACCCGGAATCACATTCCACGTGCTCCCTCCTGCTATTTTTGTCACACTCACAACAGCGCTTTGCAGCGGGGACACATTCCGGCTCACAATTGTCTGGAGGGCTGTAATCAACTGTCCGGCAGCTACAATGGGATCATTTCCATTTTGCGGGAGGGCCGCATGACTCCCTTTACCATAGAGTCCGATATGAAAACGGTCGACTGCCGCCATTAGCGGTCCTTCTTTTATTCCAATCGTACCAACAGGTAAATCTGGTTTATTATGCAGTCCAATGATCGCTTTGACATCTTCCAATTGTCCATCCTTTATCACATGCCTGGCCCCTCCACCTAACTCCTCGGCTGGTTGAAAAAGCAAACGGACAGAGCCATTTAGAGTGGACTGATTCTCCTTTAACAGATAAGCTGCTCCAATTAGGGCAGCTGTATGAAAATCATGACCGCAGGCATGCATAACACCTTTATTTTTAGAAGCATAAGGCAGTCCCGTTTGTTCTTCAATTGGCAGTGCATCAATATCTGCACGAATTGCTACAGTGGGACCAGGTTTTTCTCCTTTTATGTCGGCAAATACACCTGTCTTCAAGTCCGTTTCTCGAATCGTAATATCAAGGTCCCGCAACCATTGTTCAATCGATTTAGTGGTTTCAAACTCTTGGTTCGATAACTCTGGATATTGATGTAAATGACGGCGAGTCGAGCGTAAAAATGTCTCAAATTCCTGTTGATTCATAGCAATGTCCTTTCTTATAAATCATATCGATAGCATTTTACCAAAATATCATGATTATAAAATTCTTTTGAATGATCACGCTTAAAACCAAACCATTCATACAAGCGGATGGCCTTTTGCATTTTATCACCTGTATGCAAATACAGATGTTTTGCTCCTTGGGATTTTGCAAATTGAAGACTAGCATTTATTAATGCTTGTGCGATGCCCTGTCCCCGTGCTTTCGGATGAACAGCCAATAACCGAATAACGGGTGAGGAAATCTGTAATTCTGGTCTTTGGTAGGCCTTATCTGATGAAAGAAATATCTGTAAGGTCCCAAGAATTTGATCTTCACTTTTGGCAATTAAGATTTTTTCTACCTCAGGATTTTCAACGGATGCCTTAATATTTGTTAAATACTCCTCCCAAACTTGAGCAGATTGATACTCATGCTCATACTGCTGATAACTCTCCACTAATAATTGTCGAACGGTCTCTTTTTCTTCTTCTATTAGTTCATCTATCATAATTTGGTTAATTGCCATCGGTATCACCCTTTCACAAAATAAATCTCTCTATTAATTAACCTGCTCTTTTAACGGTGTAAACAAAGATTCACCTGAAATTCGATGTAAAAATCGACGTGTCCGTTCTTCCTTTGGCGCATGGAATATCTCCAAGGGAGTTCCTTCCTCTACTATTACTCCGCCATCCATAAACAAAACACGGTCAGACACTTCTCTCGCAAAACTCATTTCATGTGTAACCACTACCATCGTAATACCTTCTTGAGCTATTTCTTTTATAACGGAAAGCACTTCTCCAACTAATTCAGGATCTAAGGCCGATGTCGGTTCATCAAATAAAATGACTTCTGGATTTAATGCTAGTGCCCTAGCAATCCCTACTCTTTGCTGCTGACCACCTGATAATTGCGACGGATAAAAATGTAATTTATCACTGAGACCCACTTTTTCCAATACTTGTTCACTTAGAATTTTGGCATCCTTTTTCTTTACCTTTTTAGCAACAATTAGGCCTTCCATTACGTTTTCGACCACTGTTTTATGGGCAAATAAATTATAATGTTGAAAGACCATTGCAGATTGTTTTCGGATCGATAGCATTTCCTTTTTCGTTGCCTTAACGGTATTGACCTGAGTATTGCCAATTTGTACAATACCAGCTTCGGGTCTTTCTAAAAAATTTAAGCAGCGAAGTAACGTTGTTTTCCCTGAACCACTTGGACCAAGGATCGTCACCACCTCACCACGATTTATTTTGAGATTAATCCCTTTTAACACGGGCAAGTTGTTAAATGATTTTTTTATTTCTTTTAAAATAATCATGACACGCCTCCTCGACTATACGATGTCACCCTTTTTTCAAGTAATAAGGAAATTCCCTCAACCATAATTGTCAGTCCCCAATAGATGATTCCTGCTGCGATAAAGGCCTCTAAAAATTTCAAGTTAGTTGAAGCCACAATATTGGCAGCACCCGTCACTTCTTTTTCTGATACAAGAAATGCTATCGACGAAGTGTGCAAAAATCCCACAAAAATATTGGTGAAATTTGGGATAGACTGTGCCAACGCCTGGGGCAGGACAATTCGAAACATCGCTTGAAGTTTCGTCATCCCTACCGAGTAGGCAGCTTCCAATTGACCAGTCGAAACACTAATAATCCCAGAGCGGATAATTTCTGATAAATAAGCACCTGCTGCTAATGATAAGGCCGTTAAAACAAACAAAATAATTGGGATTTTGCTAGATTGTATATCTAAATCAAACTCTAACGATACTTGGTCTATTAATAAGGGAATTCCATAATAAATGACCATAATATGCATAATAATGGGAGTTCCTCTAAAGAAGGACACATAGCCATTTGCTGCCTGATATAAAAACTTCGTTTGATAAATCCTGACGAATGCAACCACCATTCCGATTAAAAAGCCTACTAATAAGGGAGCAATCGTTAAGATAAGTGTAATGGGAAGAGATTTAATAATTTCTTTAAAAGCAGTCCATATAAATGGAAGATCGATTGTCATGTATAGCCCTCCTTACTACGCGGCAGCTGATAATTCAGTTTTCTGATAACGGTTGAAATATTTTTCTAGTTTACTAAAGACTTTTTCAAACAATAAAACTACAGCATAATAGATAATAGATAAGGATACGTACACTTCCAAGGCATGCGCGGTTGCAGAAATCAGCGTATCTCCTCTGCCGACCATATCCATCACCCCAATTGTAAAAGCAAGGGAAGTGTCCTTTAAGGATCCAATCACGGAGTTGGCAAGATTCGGAAACGCAATCCGTAATGCCTGTGGTAAAACAATTCGAAAGAAGTTTTGTGTACTGGTCATTCCAACTGAGTAGGCTGCTTCCGTCTGCCCTTTGTCTACAGCGCGAATGGCTCCACGAAAAATCTCTGAAAATCCCGCTCCATTACTTATTGCATACGTAATAATTACAAAATAAATGGCCTCTAGTTTAGAGATATCAATATTAACCATCATCAGAACGGCGGGTAAACCGTAAAAAACCAAGAATAATTGGATTAAAATCGGGGTCCCGCGAATAAACGAAACATATAAAATGACCAGTTGATTTAAGAATGGAATTTTAAACAACCTCGGTATAGCGGCTGCTACACCGAGGATTAGTCCTAGAAAAATAGATGCTGCTAAGATCTCAAGAGTTACTCCCAGATAATGCAGTAGTGTTGGCAAAAACTCAATAATTAATAAAGGATCAAACGCTTTGCCCATAGATAAACAACCTCCAAACACTAACAATCTACGATTTAAAAGTTGACGGTATAGTCAGCCCCTAACCATTTTTTACTTAATTCGCCAACGACCCCTTCTTTTTTCAACTCAACAAGTGCTTCGTCAATTCTCTTTTGTAGTGGTGTTTCATCTTTTCTAAGCAGGAAATAAACTTTTGAATTTAAAAGTGGTTCACCAACTACTTTTTCTTGAGCATCAACTTGCTTATTAAGGAAATCCACTGAAAATGGTGTCGTAATGGTGGCATCTGCTCTGCCTGTTTTTATTTGATTAATTGTAGAATCTGGTCCATTACCTGCATAAACAATTTGAATACCTGCGTTATGTTCCTTGTTATACTTTTCAATAAAGACAGCTGAGTTACTGGTCGGACTTACGATAACCTTTTTTCCTTTTAAATCTTTAATGGAATTAATTTCATTGTTATCTTGTTTCACTGTTACATGAAGAGGAAAAATATTATACGGTTCACTATTAAAAAGAAACTTCTTTTGCCGTTCTTCATTGACTTCCATCTGGTGGGCAATAAAATCGATCTTATTTGTTTCTAAGCTGATTAACAGGTTGGAAAACTCCATTGTTTTAAACTCAAATTTGTACTCTGGCAGTTTTTCATCTATTTTTCTAACTAGTTCCACATCATAACCGGTTAACTTTCCATTCTTATCGATAAAGCAAACATTCGGAAACTGCGTACCTGTTCCCACAATTATTTTTTGTACTTTCGTTTCTCCTTTAGCTGTATTCGAGCTTGCTTTGGAGGTTTTGCTTGTTTCTTGTGACGAGCATGCCCCCGCCACTAATGAAGTCATCAGCGTCAATATTAATAGAAATGATTTCTTTTTTTTCATAATGTTCCACCCTTTATTCACATTTTTCTCCAACTATTTATCTAAAGTTACTAGCGCAGCTGTACTATGTAGTACATTCTCATACCCCTTTTAATCTAGTAAACATATAAATTTAGTCGGAATTACTTTAAAATACTACTCTTATTAAATTTCTCCAGTACGGCTTCAATATGTTCGATTCCTACTTTTGTTACACCCTCATATACATCTCCTTGGCCGATTTCAACTACAGGTACATGACGCACACCATACTTAATTTCCAAAATATCTCTGCGTTCATCGTGGTGTGTGACATCAACCGTTTCATATTTAACTCCTGTTTCCTCTAAATATTGTTTTACCTCCCCACAATAATGACAACCTTCCTTTACCCAAACCACAACAGATAATTCTTTACTCATCCTCAATTCCTCCTGTTATTTTCATATTTTTAACAAAAAGAGCTCTCCATCAAGAATTTATCATCTTAAAATAGAGAGCCTCTAGTTGACTAGCCGGCAGATAGACTGATTGTATTTATATTCAATTATCAATGGGTTACCACCTTATTAGCATAACGGTTTTCTGGAAAAGGAACTCCAAGATTACCACGTAAGGTTTCAGCCTCGTATTCCGTTCTAAATAGCCCTCGTTTTTGCAAAATCGGCACGACATAGTCTACAAAATCATTCAATCCATCGGGAACAGCTGAACCAATAATAAACCCATCAGCTCCACCCGCTTCAAACCATTCCTGGATAAGATCCGCTACTTTTTCCGGTGTTCCAAGAAAGGCAGGTTTTGGTGTTGTCTCTCGTAATGCGACTTGGCGAAGTGTCAAATTTTCTTCTTTGGCTTGCTGTTTAATACGATTTGTATGACTTTGGAAGCTATTCTTTCCTAAGTCCCCCAGCTCTGGAAATGGTTCATCAAGCGGATATTGTGAGAAATCATGATGCTCGAAATATCGGCCCAGATAATCGAGGGCTTTATCAATGGATACCAGATTTGCGATTTCTTGATATTTTCTTTCTGCCTCTTCTTCTGTGGCAGCAATAATGGGTGCGATCCCTGGGAGGATGACGAGCTCATCTGGATTACGTCCGTTAGCTTTTGCTCTCTCTTTTACATCGCGATAAAATGCTGTTGCTGCTTCCAATGTTGGATGTCCTGTAAAGATGGCATCAGCTTCTTTAGCTGCAAGATCTTTTCCTGCCTCTGAAGAACCTGCTTGAAATACGACCGGTCTGCCTTGCTTCGATCTGCCGATATTAAGTGGTCCTTGTACGGTGAAAAACTCCCCTCTGTGATTTAATGGATGCAATTTATCTGGATCAAAAAACACGCCTGTTTCTTTATCCCGAACAAATGCATCATCCTCCCAAGAATCCCAAAGCCCTTTCGCTACCTGCAAATATTCAGCTGCAATACGGTACCTTTTTGCATGGTCGGGATGTTCTTCAATCGTTTTACTAAAATTTAAAGCCGTTTTTTCCAGCGGTGAAGTAACCACATTCCAGCCGGCCCGGCCATGACTGATATGATCAAGGGATGAAAACTGCCTTGCCACATTGAACGGTTCGCTATAGGAAGTGGATAGTGTCCCTACGAGACCAATTCTTGAGGTCACAGCAGCAAGAGCTGACAAAATTGTTAGTGGTTCAAACCGATTTAAAAAGTGTGGGATGGATTTCTCATTAATGTGCAAGCCATCTGCGATAAAGACTAAGTCGAATTTTCCTTCTTCAGCCTTCTGAGCCTGATTGGAGTAAAAATCAAAACTTACACTTGCATCTGATTGGATAGCAGGATGCCTCCAGCCAGCAATATTTCCGCCAACTCCATGTATAATAGCACCAAATTTCAATTTTTTTGAATTAGACATTGAAGCTCCTCCTTTTCTAAATTTAATCCTCAGTTATTTGATAGGAATACTTTTATTACGATTTATCCTACCACGGAAAGAGTTGCGTTTCTATACTTTCTCTGATAGAAAAACTTATAGTTTACATTGATAAAATCTATCAATAATATAGTTGATTCAAATTAAATCATTTAAACCAATCGAATTAGTAGGAATTAAAAGAAAAAAAACACCAAAACGATGATTATTATTGAAGCTCTTTTAGATCAGCTACTAGTTACAAATTGATTTACAGGAAAGGGCAGCTGGTAATGATCTCTCAAAGTAGAACCTGAGTAATCCCTTCTAAATAGCTGCCTGCGCTGTAATTCTGGGATAACTAAATCGACAAACAGGTTGAAATCTCGATTCATTATTTGCGGCATGATATTAAATCCATCTGCTGCACCGTTAAGAAACCAAAATTCAAGCTCATCTGCAATACACTTTGGTGTCCCGCTAATCGTATAATGGCCTCTCCCTCCCCCTAAGCGAATCAATAATTGTTTAAGGGTAAGATTCTCACTTTGGGCCAATTGAATGATTAAGTTTGTACGACTTTGGTGGCCTTGTGTTTCTTTTAAATCAGAGAGATTGGGAAGCGGATCATCCAACGAAATGGATGATAGGTCCACCCCCATTCTATTCGAAAGCTGAACAATACTATGATCGAAATTCATGAATTCAGCTAACTCTTCTGCTCGTTCTTCGGCCTCTTTTTCTGTATTACCGATCACAAAACTAATTCCCGGTAATATTTTCACTTGTTCAGGGTTCCTGCCATTTCCAGAAATCCTTTCTTTTACATCTTTATAAAATGCCCTTGCATCTTCAAAGGTTTGCTGAGCGGTAAAAATGGCATCAGCATAGAGGGCGGAAAAGTCCTTTCCGTCCTCTGATGTTCCTGCTTGAAAGAGAACGGGTCTTTTTTGTGGAGACCTTGGAAGGTTTAACGGTCCGCGAACATTAAAAAATTCTCCGTTATGGTGAATTTCATGAACCTTTTGTTTATCGGCAAACATACCATTCACCTTATCTAGTAAAATAGCTTCATCCTCCCAACTATCCCAAAGCTTCATGGTAACTTCTAAAAATTCTCTTGCTTTTCTATAACGTTCAGAATGATCAGGAATTCCAGCAAGATTAAAATTTTGCGCTTCATCATCGGACCCAGAGGTAATAATATTCCATCCTGCTCGCCCATTGCTCAAAAAATCAAGGGATGAAAATCTCCGCGCTACATTATAAGGCTCATTAAAACTGGTTGAAACAGTTCCAATTAATCCAATTCGGTTGGTAACAGCTGCTATCGCTGATAATAAAGTTGTTGGTTCAAAAGAAATGAGCGAGCCATGTTCAACAGCCTTTGGTGAAGTAGAAATACGATCGGCTAAAAAGATAGAATCCATTTTTGCCTGTTCTGCTTTTTGAGCCAATTGTTTGTAATAAGTGAAGTCCATCAATCGATGAGACAACGATTCTGGATATCGCCAGGAGACTTCATGATGTCCCATATTATATAAAAATAAATTTAAATGCATGGTACGTCCTTGATTGCTCATTGATAACTCCTCTCGATCAGAACACGACTAGGTGAGATAAAATAATAGCTAAGATTCCACCACTGCCTGCTCCACTTCCCAAACTGTACTAGGAATCTCGCGTTTAAGCACGGGGATAACTTCCACCGCAAACCTCTCCAGCTGCTCATATTGTTCTTCCTTACTTATGCCTCCTACACTTATACTTTGTACCTGGTGTCCAAACGCTTGATGGTATTTAAGGATCTTTTCGATGACAAACTCTGGACTTCCTATTAGAGCAGAGCCGTTTTGGATGTGATCCCTAAGATCCTTGAATGGAGACTGATTATGTTTTGCTGCTTCTGTTGTCATTTGACTATCATAGTAGGGCTGAAAACGGGTAATGGCTTCTTCCGTTGTATTGGCCAAATACAAACTGCCAGCACCAGCACCGACAATGGCTTTAGTTGAATCATATCCATAAAACTCTAGTCGTTCCCGATAATGGTCAATTAATTCTTTATATTTGGCCATTGGATGGAAAGCATTAGATGAAAAGATCGGTTCGCCATTTTTTGCTGCTAATTCTGTAGAAAGTGGACTGGATGCACTGCCATGCCAAATAGGGATCTGTTTTTGGTACGGTCTTGGTTCTGTCGTAATATTATTTAATGGAGAACGGTAGGTCCCTTCCCATGAGACATTTTCTTCAGACCATAAGCGTTTCAGCAGATCATAGCGCTCAGCAAGTGAAATCCATTGCTCTTCCTCTGTAATTCCAAATAACGGGAAATGGCGCGGATCATTTCCTTTTCCAATCATCATCTCTAATCTTCCACCAGACAGATGATCAAGTGTGGCATAATCTTCTGCTACTCGCACTGGATCAAGGACACTTAAAACTGATACGGTTGGCAGTAAGCGTATCTTTGTGGTTCTGGCTGCAATGCCCGTCAGCATCACGGCTGGCGAGGACGATAGAAATGGTGCACCATGTCGTTCGCCAACTCCATAGCCATCAAATCCAAGTTTTTCCGCAAAAATCGCCTGATTAATTACTAGGTTTATTCTCTCTTGTGCTGTTAAAATCTCCCCGGTCACACCGTTTGGATGATTACTCATCAAATCAAACAAAACAAATTTCATTTTTATTTCCCCCTGTTGAATCCCTTGCTCAATCTATTCATTGGGCCGGGGCTGTTCATCCATGTTTTGCAGCTAGTTGAACATGGTTTCTGATGGGTTTTGCCCTTCATCTTCTCTTATTTATAATGGATGATGGCAAGCAGCCCAATGCCCTTTTGTTACTTCCCTGAATAGCGGCTGTTCTTCACGACAACGTGCAGTCGCTGCCGGGCAGCGGGTATGAAATCGGCAGCCACTTGGAGGATTCGCGGGAGAGGGTATTTCTCCCTGAATAGAGATTCGTTCTCTGGCGTAAGCAGGATTTGCCACTGGAATCGAATCAATTAAACCTTTTGTATAGTGGTGGGCAGGATGCAAAAACAATTCTTCACTCTCGGCCATTTCCACTAATTGACCTAAATACATAACACCAATCCGATTTGAGATATGCCGGACAATATTTAACCCATGAGCGATAAATAAATAAGTTAAGTTCCGCTCCCTCTGTAAATCTTGCAATAAGTTCACAATTTGAGCCTGAACTGATACATCTAATGCCGAGACCGCTTCATCTGCTAAGATAAACTGAGGGTTTAGCGCAATGGCTCTAGCAATCGCAATCCGCTGACGCTGACCTCCTGAAAACTCATGGGGATAGCGATCAAATCCGCCTTTATTAAGGCCAACGACCTCTAATAATTCTTGAACTCTCTCAGTCTTTTCTTTTCCATTAAGTGATTCATGTACCTGAAGAGGCTCTCCAATGATATCTCCAACTTTCCAGCGTGGATTTACAGAACCATATGGGTCTTGATAAATCACTTGCATGTCCTTCCGTTTTTCACGCAATTCTTTTGCCCCTAATAGTGACAAATCCTGCCCGCCGAAAAAGACTTTTCCACTGGTTTGTTTTTCAAGCTGTAATAGGATGCGACCTAAAGTCGATTTTCCACTGCCTGATTCTCCAACTAGACCAAATGTCTCCCCTTTATCAATGGTGAAAGATACATTGTCAACCGCTCTAATCGAGGCTTGGTTTCGAGAAAAAACGTTCTTGCTAATCGGATAATATTTACTTAATTCCTGAACCTTAAACAAAGGTTCACTAGATTTTTGATCGATATCTTCTTTTTCAGAGAGTACGATTGCTTTGATTTCTTCAATAGGTTGTTTCCCATTTTCGGACTGTAAAATCTCCCTTGCATTCCAGCAAGCCGTATCTCGATTATTCACTTCCATTAGTGGCGGCGACTCCTTTGAACAGAGATCGGTTGCAAAGGGGCAGCGCGGATGAAACTGACAGCCCGATACCGCGTCAGCCAATCCTGGAATAGATCCCTTAATAGCATAAAGTTTTTTGCTTCGATCGCTCTCCATTGTCGTGATCGACTGAAGCAATCCACGTGTATAAGGATGATGGGGCAGTTCAAACAATTGTGCTGCCGTTGCATGCTCAACAATTCGACCAGCATACATGACAATGATCCGGTCCGCCATTTCAGCCGCAACGCCCATATCATGAGTAATTAATAGAATCGACATACCAAACTCTTCTTTCAACTCTTGAAGTAGTTGTAGTATTTGAGCTTGAATGGTGACATCTAGTGCTGTAGTTGGTTCATCCGCTATAAGAAGGTCAGGACCGCAGGCTAGCGCCATCGCTATCATTGCCCGTTGCAGCATTCCTCCAGATAACTCGTTTGGATATTGTTTTAATCGTACTTCCGCATCGGATATGCCAACCCTATTTAACAAATAAAGCGCACGCTCTTTGGCTTGCCATTTAGTAGATTGTTTATTTTCAAGAATGGTTTCAATGATTTGACTCCCAATCGTAAACACAGGATCAAAAGCAGCCATCGGCTCCTGAAAAATCATTGCCACCTTCTTACCGCGAATCGAACGGAGCTTTTTTTGCGGCAATTGGGTGAGGTCCATTCCATCTAATATAATGCTGCCATTAGAAATCTTGCCATTTTCATAATCGATGAGCCGCATGATGGCTTTTGAGGTAACACTCTTGCCACTTCCAGATTCCCCAACAATGCAAACGGTCTCCCCGACTTTAATATGTAGCGATACATCTTTTATGGCTGTAAGATCATGGCCTTTCATTGTAAAATCAACTTTTAAATGTTGAATATCGAGCAGCTTTTCCATCTGAAGTTCCTCCTTTAGCTCGCACGGCTTGTTTTTGGATCAAAAATATCCCGAAGTTTATCGCCAATAATATTAACAGAAAGAACAAAAAGGGTAATGGCTAAACCCGGGAAAGTAGAAATCCACCAGCCTACGGTCAAATATCCGCGTCCCTGGGAAAGAAGTGCGCCCCAATCAGGAATTTCTTTGATGACACCCAGGCCAAGAAAGCTTAGTCCTGAACCAATTAAAATAGAGGACCCAAGACCAATGGTCGCCATGACTAACAACGGGGACCAGGAGTTCGGTAATAAATGCCAAAGAAAAATTCTCCATTCAGGTGTTCCTATTGAGCGAGATGCGTCTACATATTGGCGCTTTTTAATTGAAAGCATCTGCCCTCTCATTACTCGTGCGTATCCTGGTATAGAAGCTGCTGCAACAGCTAATACAATATTAAATAAGCCAGGTCCAAGTGCAGCAGCAATAGCTAATGCCAACAGAACACCTGGGATGGTCATCAAAATTTCAATACACCGCATAAAAATTACATCGATTATTCCGCCAAAATAACCCGATATTGCTCCGATTGTCCCGCCAATCAATCCACCTATGAGAACGGAAGCCAGACCAATGATTAGGGAGTCCCGGCTTCCATAGATTACTAGGCTAAACACATCTCTGCCAAAATAATCGGTTCCGAACCAATGTGCTGAACTTGGTGCACTTAAAATAAGTGATGTATCCATGTAGGTTGGAGAAAAAGGTGCAATCCATTTTGGAAATAATGCAGAGACGATAATGAACAAGACAATCATTCCTGCTGCATAAATACAGAGGCTTGAAACGGAGAAGTTAGTTTTTAATCTTTTAAACTTCCATTTTGGTACTTGGAGCACCGTTTTGGTGTTAACCACTTCCTTCATTATATAGTCCCTCCTAATTTTAATTTTTCTTACGCTTGTCATGTAACTCTCTCATCGTTCTCGTTCAGGCTACTCTCCTCTCTTATCAGTACTCAGTGACCTGCTCACCTTAACAGGTACCATTTAATTAGCTCGGCGTACCTGAGGATCAATGAGTGAGTAGGATAAATCAACTAAAAGATTGACGATTACATAAACAATAGCACTAAAGAACACAACACCTTGAATGACAGGGACGTCTTTCGCCATAATCGCATCAGCTACAATCCGGCCTATTCCCTGTCTGGAAAATACGGTTTCAATTACAACTGTACCAGCCATAAGCTCCCCGATATTCAGACCAATAATAGTAATGGCCGGTATTAAGGCATTCCTTAAGGCGTGACGATACATGACTGCCTGCTCTGAAAGACCTTTTGCCCTTAGAGTAACAATGAATTGCTCATTTATTACCTCCAACATGCTATTACGGACCATCCGAATAATTAACCCTGCACCTACAAAGCCAAGGGAAAGGGATGGGAGTACAAGCGTTTTCCAGCCATCCGACCCCATGGCAGGAAACCAGTTTAAAAAGTTAGAAAAAATAAGAATAAGTAAAATTCCCGACCAAAATGTCGGCATAGAAATCCCAAATAAACCGATTAATCGTGCGACAACATCCATCCATTTATTCCGATAAATCGCTGAAAGGACGCCAAATGTAACACCAATCACAACAGATACGATTGCGCTTGTGAACGTTAGGGCGAGGGTGGCAGGAAAATGTTCTAAAATTTTAGGAAGTACCTGGTCACTATTAACGATTGATTGACCAAAGTTACCATGAAGAACTCCTATAAAATAGTTCAAGAATTGAATGTAAAAGGGTTGATCGAGCCCCAACTCCTTGCGTAAATTTGCGATCATTTCAGGTGTTGCAGCAGAGGGATCAAGCATCGAAAGCACAGGATCCCCCGGAAGCAAATAGATGATGCAAAAGACAAGGATTAAGGAGCCTATTATAGATACAAAAGCAGTCACTATTTTTAAAAAGATCTTGTTCACTAAACCCACAATGTATCAGCCCCTATTCTTGTTATTGGTCAATACTTACATCATTGAACACTGGATAGCCTAATGAATCAAAGGAAAGTCCTTTTACTGTTTTGGATGCTGCTACGGTATAAGGAAAAACATAAATTGGGATAATCCAGGCATCTTTGATAATGATTTGCTGGGCTTTTTTATAGATCTCTTCCCGTTTCGCCGAATTGGGTTCGATCGTTCCCTGCTCGAGTAATTTATCTAATTCTGGATTAGATGCACCCGTTAAACCTTTAAAAACAGCTTCCTCTTCTGGTGTACGACTATGGTAGATGGCACGAAGCGCATTTGGATCAGAATTTACTTGGCTGTTTCCATACAAATCGTAATCAGCATTTTTATAAATCACTGTGGCAATATCTTTTGTAATATTAATTTCTACTTTAATACCGACCTTTTTTAACTGCTGCTGGATGATAACAGCAATATCATTCCTTTTTTCGCGATTTGGTGATCCGTCAACATAGTTTAATGTAAATGGCTTTCCATCCTTTACCCGTATACCATCTGACCCTTTCTTGTAGCCTAATTCGTCAAGGATTTGATTGGCCTTTTTAATATTGGCTTTAGAGGCGCCTTCGAGAGATTGATCATAACCAAAAATACCAGGTGTTAGCGGTGACCAAGCCCTATGATACGTTCCTAGGTACAACGTCTTTACGATCGAATCAACATCCACTGCAAGCTGAACCGCTTGACGAACTTTAACATTAGTCCAAGGCGCTTTTCTCTGATTGAAAAAGAGCGTATATGGTAGACCAATTGTATTTACTGTCAGTAATTGAGTTTTCGGATCATTTTTTAATGAAGCAATATTTTGAGGCGGTACTGTTTCAGCTGCAAGCAATTGGCCGCTTTGAACACTGCCGATCCGGGTTGCCTCTTCTGGAACGATTTTAAAGGTGAGTTTATCTAAATTTGGCTTTCCTTTATTCTCAACGTTAGGTGGTCCCCAATTGTAGTCACTATTTTTCTCAAGTTGAATGTCTGCATTTTCAGACCAACTAACAAATTTAAAAGGTCCAGTCCCGACCGGATGTTTGCCAAATTGATCTCCATATTTTTTTGCGGCTGTTGGTGAGACAATCCCAAGTTGATTTTGGCTTAAATTACTTAAGAATGCTGCAGATGGTGTTGCTAGGTTAATCTTAATGGTGTAATCATTGATGACTTCTGATGATACATATGGCTGGAGAAGCCCTGGTGCATTTCCTGATTTTGTTTTTGGGTCGATGATCCGGTCATAACTATATTTCACAGCTTCGGCATTAAAAGGTGTCCCATCTTGAAATTTCACATCTTTACGAAGCTTGAATGTATAACTTTTTCCATCATCTGAAACGGTCCATTCTGTTGCCAGCCATGGTTGGATTGTGTTATCCTTCGCCTGAAACACTAAGTTATCAAAGATATTTCTGAATACACGGCCTGCTACAGCTAACCCGGCCCTGTGCGGATCCAATGTATCAGGCGATGTAGCAAGCGCATAGGTTAATTCCCCGCCCTGCTTTGGCTCCGATTTACTCTTTTCGCTCGTTTCAGCTGATTGATTGGTTTTACTTGCACCGTTTGCACAGCCTGACACTAGAAGCAAAAATACTAATAGAATAGTAAATAATTTTGTCTGATGAACTAGTCTCATATCAAACGCCCCTTATCCATTTTTCACGGTAGATTGTGCATAACGATTAGTTGGGAATGGGAGTCCCAGATTCCCTCGTAATGTATCAGATTCATATTCTGTGCGGAACAATCCGCGTTCCCTTAGGATCGGTACTACGTCATAAATAAATCCTGTTAACGTGCTTGGGAGATTAAAGTGAATAATAAACCCATCTGCTCCAAACCCTTCGAACCACTCCTGAATTAAATCTGCTACTTTTTCAGGTGTTCCAATAAACGGTGTTCTTGGAGTTGCCGCTCTTAATGCAACCTGCCGAAGGGTTAAATTTTGTTCTTTCGCATCTTGTTTAATTCGGTCTGTTCCACTTTTAAAGCTGTTAGAACCCAAATCACCGAGCTCTGGAAATGGTTCATCGAGTGGATACTGGGAAAAATCATGATGTTCAAAAAATCTTCCAAGATAGTTCAGTGCCTGTTCAATCGATACTAAATTAGCAATCTCTTGATATTTCTGTTCGGCTTCTTCCTCCGTTTTTCCAACAATTGGCTCAATGCCTGGCAAGATAAGAATGTGATCTGGATTCCTCCCATATTCAGCTGTTCTGCGTTTAACATCTTGGTAAAATTTTTGAGCATCTTCCAATGTTGCTTGACCAGTGAAGATGGCATCTGCATCTTTCGCAGCAAGGTTTTTCCCATCTTCAGAAGATCCGGCTTGGAAGATAATCGGCCGTCCTTGCTTTGATCTGGCACTATTTAACGGCCCTTGGACCGAGAAAAATTCCCCTTTGTGGTTTAATGAGTGCAATTTTTCTGGATCAAAGAATACTCCTGTTTCTTTATCGCGAATAAAAGCATCGTCTTCCCATGAATCCCATAATCCTTTGGCAACATCTAGATATTCAGAGGCAATTTGATATCTTTTTGGATGATTAGGATGTTCCTCGATTGTTTTATTAAAATTTAAGGCCGTTTTCTCTAATGGTGAAGTTACAACATTCCAGCCCGACCGACCATGACTAATATGATCAAGGGAGGAAAATTGCCGAGCAACATTAAACGGTTCACTATAGGAAGTTGATACGGTACCGGCAAGGCCAATCCGTGAGGTAACAGCCGCAAGTGCCGATAAAATCGTCAGTGGCTCAAACCGATTCAAAAAGTGGGGCAATGATTTTTCGTTAATATGCAATCCATCCGCAATAAAGACAAAATCAAATTTAGCCTGTTCAGATTTTTGGGCCTGTTCCTTATAAAAGTCAAAATTCACACTGGCATCTGTTAATACTTCAGGATGCCTCCAAGCCGCAATATTCCCTCCAACCCCATGAATAATCGTTCCTAGCTTTAATTGTCTTTTATTGGTCATCACATGTTCATTCCTTTCATCCCTCGTAATTTTTATAATTCCTACCCGAATAGTTGGTTTTAGGGTTAAAAAAATATGCAAACTTTGAATCCTTATCTATTTAGCGGCTGAGCATTCGTTATACCTAGTGGGCTTAACAACTGAAAGGATTGAAATCTCGCTGCTTCTTGTTCAATAGGTGTATGTATGATGAATTCATCTACCCGATAGGTTTTTTGAAGTTCACTTAAAACTTTCGTTACATAATCTGGTGTTCCCGCAATGATGTCAGCTTCCTGTTCCGTGATTTCATATGGCTCCCCTGATTGCTTTCCAAATACCTCTGCTTGTTCAATAGATTGTACTGTAACCGAACGTCCACTCTGGAGATGGACTTTGACTATTTTTCTGTTCCCTGCCAATTGATCTGCTTCTGTTTGAGTAGGCGCCGCAATAACAGCTAGTGAAACAATAAATCTTCCATTAGGAAATCCTGCCCGATAATGATTTGCAGCACTCTCAAGCACCCGATCATCACTATTGATAAATTTAGCAAAAACAAATGATATTCCCAGTTCTGCAGCAAGCCGGGCACTGGTTGTGCTAGCCCCAAGCAGAAATATTTCAGGCTTCTCCTGAGGAATTGGGGTTGCTTGAATTCCCGCAAGCGGATGTGTGCTGTCAACCGAGTTTTCAATTAAGTCTACTAAAAAGGATAGCCGGTCTGAAATGTCTTTCCCATCATTGACTGTTCCATACTGTAAGGCTTTTGTTGAAAGGGGGAGACCACCCGGTGCTTTCCCAATCCCCAAGTCAACTCTTCCAGGTGCAAGGTTCGATAAGACATGGAAGTTTTCAGCAACCTTATATGGACTGTAGTGCTGAAGCATCACTCCACCTGATCCAACTTGGATGGTCTTGGTTTGTGCCAATAAATAGGAAATTAATACTTCTGGCGATGATCCTGCTAATTGTTCGGCATTATGATGTTCCGATACCCAGAAACGTCTATAGCCCCATTCTTCTGCTTTTTGAGCTAGTAATACAGTTTGTTTCAATGCATGTGAAGCAGTAGTACCAGGGAATATTGGACTCTGATCCAGTATACTTAACTTATAACTCATTTACGTTCCCTCCGTTCCAATTTTATTCCGACTTTACCAACCAGATAAGTTGGTTTTTGGTTTGTTGTTGTTTATCCTATCATTGGAAATTAGGAACTGACAATAGTTTCACTGATAGGAAATTATCAATTATTGATTAAAAAAATCTATCATTAATGTGTAATTAAAATTAACCCCTATCCCGGATAAAGTCATTTAGCCTTTTGGTAAGACCTCCATGACCAAATCGAATAAATTTAGATGAATGTGGTTCATTTAACTCATCTTTAACAGAATCTAAGAATGCTAAAAGCTGGATTCTGCGGGAATAGATGTTAACAACTCCATATTCATAAAACCATTGATCAATTGTATTGTATATACCTCGATTCACTTTGAATTGCTGATTACACCAATTAAAAAACTGTAAATCTGGCATATTAAGATAGTTATATGCTGCAAAGGAGTTTTGCTTTTTAGATTTTAACAATGGGCTTACATCATATACATTTTGTGCTTTCATACTTTCTTGCCTCCTCTAATACCCAATACCAAGAATCCAAACTTGAATAGTGGGATTTAAAATACTTTTTTACCACTATTCATCAAGAATACTAATTTGTTATTTATTGAGATTTATCCTATCAGTGTAATGATTGATCCCGCAATACATTAGCTGATAGAAAAATTTAATTAATTCATCGAAAACTTCAATTTAAAGCGAGATAATGGTGATTCTCAAATTTCTTAACGGACAAAAGGATATCTTCCAAGACCAGCGTATGTGTGAACCCATTGAGTAAATGGGCTACAAAAATAGGCTGATTCATCTCTAATATATGTGACACATCAATTTCAATAAGCTCGCCCCTCTGCAGCTCCTCTTTAATACTTAAGGATGGTAAAAATCCAATGCCATTTTTACTAAGAATAATAGATTTGGCTACCTCAAGATGATCCACAAGAAATTCTATTCTTGGTTCAATATTGGCCATTTCAAATAGATGATACACACGATTCCAGTCAAAAGCCCCACATTCAAAAAATACCATCGGTTCAGTTGCTATTTGCTCAACAGAGATTTTCTCTTGAAATTGCAATGAGTGTCCGGGATAAACGACTAATTTAAGTGAATTATGGAGAAACTCTTGCTTTTGTATCCCCCGATGAGAAACATCCTTCATGAAGGCGATATCCACTTGCTTCTGAAGCAATTTTTCAAGCAGTACCTCATTTGGAGCCGAGATAAATTTATATCGCAGCTCTGGATGTGCTTTTTTTAAGAGCGGGAGGGCAAACGGCATAAAATACTGTGAGGTAATGAGATTCGCCCCTATGACCAGTTCCTCGAGATGGTCTTCTTTTTTCAGTAGTTTCTTCCCTTGTTGATAAGTATGGATTATTTGCTCTGCATATGGGATAAACGCTTTTCCTTCCCCCGATAAGGTCAAGCTTCTTCCCTTCCGTAAAAATAATTCGATGCCCAGATCCTGTTCTAATGTTTTAATCCTTGCTGTAACAGTTGGCTGAGATAAATAAAGTGCTTCCGCTGCTTTATGAATACTTTCCAAATGAACGACATACATAAATGCTTCAAGATGATCAATATTCAAATCAAATCCCCCTTTTGCTTTCATAAAGGTAATAAAAAGGTCCTTGTCTCATAAAGAAATAAAAAAGGCTCCTCTACGCAAATGCGTTTAGGAGCCTTTGGTTGACCAATCAGCT
>NZ_JBALNF010000083.1:6113-14139 GCF_036962465.1 Neobacillus vireti | reverse complement strand
TGGAGACATTGACATACTTTGTAACTGCCTGATTGGCGCTGACTTGAGTTATATTCGATTCTGCAAAAACAGCTTTCTCAAAAGCGACTGTGGAGAGTACAGCGAAACAAAACGTTGGTAATATAGCTTTCTTTACCATACTACCCTTAAAACGATAATCTTGAGATAATTTTTTTCTTCGTGTTTTTCTTGTTGATTCCATTACTCCTCCTCCAAAAAAATATGATTATAGTAAACTTCCTCTTTTTCATAATAACGGAAAAAGAGGAAGAAATTCAAAGGTTTTTGCCAAATTTACGTAAAAATTGGGTAAATTTGAGGAAATTTGGGGATTTGTGGATGATAAATTTGAACATATTGGAGTACTAACTTGGTAAGTTGCTCAACGCTTTTTTTAAAAATTTTATATAAGAAGTTTTACGATAGTATAGAAATTAGTTATTATACAATAAATGAAAAAGCCCACTTAATAAAATTAAGTGAGCCAGAAATGTATCATATTCTTAATTGTTACTCATGCCTTCCCAACTGAGCCAAGATCGCTCATCAGTCTGCCAACCGTTGTTGCAATGGCTGTATATCCTGGTGCATGAATCAATTGTGGTTCAACCATATCAGGGTTATTTCAAGTTCCAATCTAAAACTTTTTCGTCACATAAATTAAACATGGAAATCGATAAGACTCTAAAAAGAGCAAAAAAATAGGTATTCAACACTTTAAATAAACTAATAGACAGTTACCAAACCACTCTTTATCTACCTAGTAAGTTAATTTCTATGAACCGCTCTTCCGGGCTAATAAATCATTTAAAGCAGTTTTTAAAGTAGGAAACTCAAATTCAAATCCCTCTCTCATCAAAACTTCAGGAACGACTTGTTGTCCCTCTAGGACAAGTGAGCTCTTCTTCCCTAGCGCCAATTTCATGATCATTGAGGGTGCAGGGAACCAATGCGGACGATGCAAAACAAAACCTATGGTCCTGCCGAACTCTTCCATTTGTTTAGGATCCGGTGCTGTAACGTTAACAGGTCCATTTAAATGATGATTGGTTATAGCAAATAGGATTGCTCTGGCTGCATCTTTCACGTGAACCCAAGATACCCACTGCTTTCCTGAACCAACCCTGCCGCCAACGAACCATTTATATGGCATCGCCATAAGAGGAAGGGCTCCGTCTTCATTCCCCAAAACCACCCCAAATCTCATAAAAACAGGACGTATGCCATGTACGCTTACTTTGGCCGCCTTTTGTTCCCAGTCATTCACAGTCCGTCCGAGAAAATCATCCGACACTTCCACTGATTTTTCCGTATAGACAGCCTGCTGTGAGGACGGATAAATGCCAATAGCGCTGGCATTGATAAAAACGGCAGGCTTTTCTGGCAATGCGGCAACGATTCTTAGTAACTCTTCCGTCGCGATCATCCGGCTTTCATAAATTTGCTTTTGATGTTTGGCCGTCCATCGGCCGGCATTTATGGAAACGCCCGCCAGGTTTATTACCGCGTCCGCCTTTTTTATTTCAGTTTCAGGAGAAGTGTCTTTTCCCAGCCATTGTATATACGTAATATTCTTTTCAGCTTCCTTCTCCTTTCGCGTCAGAATCGTGATATCATGACCTTCCTCACGAAGAAGATTAGTTACAATCCGTCCAATAAATCCCGAACCGCCAGCAATGAGAATTTTCATCCCTTCCACTCCGTTCCCTTGTTTCATTTAGGTTAATTCCTTAAAATATTCAATCATAAATTGCCGAAATTCACGAACGACTTTAGGAGTATACCGTTCCGTTTTCCAGGCCATTCCGATCGTTCTTGTACAGACAGGCTGTTCAATATGCAATGGAACAATTTTTTCATAGTGTGAGTAGCGAAGGGTATGCTCGGTTAAAAAGGATATCCCCAATCCCTCCTCTACATAATTATGAATGGTTCCCTGTTCTTCGAGTTCAAAGGCGATTTTCGGTGTGAATCCTGCTTTTTTACAAAAACCATCTGTTAGCATTCTGAAGGGATTCGTCGGCTCTCTATGAATAAATTGTTCATCTGCCACTTCCTTTAATTGAATGCTGTCTCTCCTAGCCAAATGATGGGTTTCCGGGACTACGAGGAATACTTCATCTTCCATAAGATTAATCCAGCTGATTCCTTCTTTCTCAATGGGAAAATAAGTAACACATAAATCGATTTCCCCTTTTTCCAATTGTTCCACCAGCCGCAAAGGAGAATGCATATTTACTTGAAAATTGACGAA
Source organism: Neobacillus vireti (assembly GCF_036962465.1). Taxonomy (GTDB): domain Bacteria; phylum Bacillota; class Bacilli; order Bacillales; family Cytobacillaceae; genus Neobacillus; species Neobacillus vireti_B. The sequence goes on along the minus strand of NZ_JBALNF010000083.1, from coordinate 11,885 downwards.
TGGATAGGTCTTGCGAAATTGACTAATGATATTCGGCAATAATGGAAAATGCATGACCGAAAGCGTAATTTGATTCCGGCTCTCTCCAGCGAGCTCCGCCATCTCAAGCTTGGCAAAATCTAATTCAGAAAATGCCCGATCTACTCCTTTTAAAAAAATTTCCCCATATTGATTTAGTTTAATATTCCTTCCTTCTCGATCGAAAAGGGAAAAACCCAGCTCTTCCTCTAAACGAGAAATGGTTTGGCTTAGAGATGGTTGTGCAATTCTAAGCTCTTTGGCAGCCTTTGTCATATGTTCAAACTCGGCAACGGTTTGAAAATACCTTAATTGTAAAAAGTCCATTTGTCCACCTCTATTGATAGCTCCTGACCTATAAGTAAATAGTAATATATATATTAGTCGGTATCAATGATTTGGAGTATCCTTAAGGATATCAATTATTTGGGAAGTCGAAATAAATTCTAAATCATAAGAAAGGTGTTTATATGGAGAATTGGAAAAGAAATTTATTTGTTTGTTGGTTCGGTTCATTTGTGACTGCCGCTGGGATGAGTCAAATATCCCCTATGCTGCCTTTATATATCGATCAACTCGGAGTACACGCAACTTCAGATATTGAAAAATGGTCTGGATTGATTTTTGGGTCCACCTTTTTGATTTCAGCCATTGTTTCGCCTATATGGGGAAAACTTGCTGATAAAAAAGGCAGAAAATTAATGTTACTCCGTGCAAGCCTTGGAATGGCCATGGTCGTTTTTATGATGGCATTTGTACAAAACGTATATGAATTGCTCGCATTACGGATGTTAATGGGTGCCGTTTCCGGTTACATTTCTGCATCGGTTACTTTAGTGGCCACACAAACGCCGAAGAAAAATTCAGGCTGGGCACTCGGTACCCTTTCAACAGGCTCCGTCAGCGGCGGACTTCTAGGTCCTTTAATGGGGGGATTTATTACAGAATTCTTTGGAATTCGAAGCTGTTTTGTTGTAACAAGCGTGTTATTGTTAATCGCCTTCTTTGCCGTTCTATTTTTAATAAAAGAAGAATTTACGCCTGTTCATAAAACACCGTTAGCGTTTAGCCAAGTTTGGAACCTAGTTCCTGATACGAGATTGCTCATTTCATTATTTGCTAGCACATTTATTCTGCAAATTGCCAATATGTCCATTCAGCCATTAATTACGGTTTATGTAAAACAATTATCACCCCATGCAGCCCATTTATCTATGATTGCGGGAATGGTGGTGGCTGCTGCCGGTTTAGCCAATGTAATTGCTGCTCCACGATTAGGTAAGCTTGCGGACCGGATTGGTTCAAGAAAAATATTGATCGGAGCTCTTATTACTGCAGGAATTATTTTTATTCCTCAAGCATTTGTGAAAACACCATGGGAACTCATGGGACTGCGCTTCTGTCTTGGACTTGCGACAGCTGGATTATTGCCATCGATTAACAACCTTGTCCGAAAAAGTGCACCAGATGAAATTGTTGGCCGTGTTTTCGGCTATAATCAATCTGCACAATATATTGGTACGCTCGGAGGATCTGTATTAGGCGGGCAAATGGCCGCATTCTTTGGGATCCATTATGTGTTTTTCACTACAAGTGCCTTATTACTGCTCAATGCTTTATGGGTTTACAGTATTAATCATATAGGTATTAGAAGAAGGACCATGTCACATAGTCATTAAGGAGCACACTGAGATTTCAGCGTGTTTCTTCTCCAATAATACGGTGCCAGGTGCCAATGGAACGAGAAGTTCTTAGCACCCTGGCCCGTTTTTGTTTTAATGTATTCAGTTACTTTTCTTATTTAGTGGTTTTCTTGCTTACCTTTCGTTTAGATACAACAAAACTTATCATGATGTTAGGTGGATTTTTTTTTATAAAATAAATATTCCACATGACAGCCACCGCTCGTTAAAGTTATTCTTCTTCTCGTAACAGAAGGGCTTCCTTCGCCATAACCGCAAGTTCAATGGTTTCAAGGGTTTTGCAATAATTAGTTAAAATCTCTCCATTCAAACTGACCTCTTCATGAATATAATCCAAATCATGCCAATCCTCAAACCAATCATCGTTCTTCGCCTCTTCATGCTGGGTGTTCGGCCAGGCGTATTTTAAAGGCGGGCTGTAAAGCCGCTTAGCACCCTTTCTCAACATGCAATTCTTGACCCGCCGCTTATAAATGGATCGGGGGAAAGATTCATTTACATCATTAAACAAATCGGGCCAATAATCTTTCCGTGAACCCGTGTGAGGGTGTTCATGTGCCCATTTTAATACTCCCGCCAGAATTGCTTCATGCTGAAAAAGCAGGGAATATAATTTTTTTCCGAATAATATTCTTTCGTGGAGCGATGTGAAATACCGTGAGGTGGCGCCTGCAAGTGAAGTCTTTTCGCTTTTTTCCCCTGCAGAGTAGGGAAAAAGAATGTTATTGAGCCGCAAAAAATCATACATTTTAAAGCTGACCGTACCTGTTACAGTTTTCTTAAAATGATTGTTTTGAATCAATCTTTTTTCCAAATAGCTTTGTTCATTGATCACCGTCGCAATCGCCAATGTATCGCTATCCCCACTGTGCCAAAAATAACGCCATATCGTTTCCATAAAGGTTGAAGTATGAAAATACGGTAAAAGATGGAACATTCCTTGGTTACTCCTCACACTCAGATCATAAACCAAAAATTGAGGAAATACATCTTGAAAGATCAACCAACTGCCACGTTCCAAAAAGGAAAAAATAGCTTTCTGATCTCTTTCCGGCAGAAGTTTTGTCAGCAATTCCCCTTTTAAATCCGTCATGTTCCAGCCGACGTTTCGCGATACCATATGTCCAAGAAGGGCCCAATGTATTTCAGGGTGCTGAAGGTAAAACTGAAAATAAGCCTGCGTCCGTGTGACATTGTTTTGGTTAAGCTGTCTCGTCTGTTCTCTGATAAGGCGAATATATTGTTTATCATTTTCTGATAAACTGGGAAGCTGGCCGGAAGATTTCTTTTTCAGCTTTTTTTTTAATTCTTTTTTTACTTCTGAGAAAGAGTCGAGCAAAAACGGCATCATCCTTTCTCAACGTTCATTTTGAGTGGATCCTTCATTCCCATCCAAGGAATGCATATTCATATTGCTCACCGAATATGAATACAAAGATGAATAAGATGGGAGAGGACGGGTCATATGAGGGATCGGGTCTATCAGGAAATGAACAGAATTGCTGATCAGTTGGTTAAGGACCAATCAGAGGACGGGGCCTGGCATTACCCTTTCGAGACCGGGATCGCATCCGACTGCAGTATGATTATCTTATTACGGACATTGGAAATAAATGATGAGGAGTTCATAAAAGAATTGGTGAAACGTATCGCCGGAAAACAGCAGGATGATGGATCATGGAAGCTGTTTCATGATGAAGAAAAAGGAAATCTGACATCCACTGTGGAAGCTTATTATGCCCTTCTTTATTCTGGTTACCGGAATCGGAAAGACCCGGAAATGCAGGCTGCCAGAAAGTTTATTATGGCCAACGGAGGGGTCACGGAAGTCCATATGTTTTTGAAAATCCTATTGGCTTTAACAGGACAATGTGCGTGGCCGCACTTCCCCATTAACATTGAAGTGATGCTTTTACCAGACTCCTTTCCTATCAATCTTTTTGACCTCTCCGTGTACGGAAGAGCGAACATTATCCCTTTTTTGATTCTCGCCAATACGAATTTTCGTAAGCGAACGCCTCGATCGCCCAATCTCTCCGATTTGTTTCAAAATAAAGCTGTTCGTTTTTTTACAGAGGAACAAGCCGAAGAGGCCCGCTCGGTAATCAAATGGATTAAACAAGGGATTAAAGGTCTGAAATCCCATGTAAACCTTCGCGAATTGGCATTATATCGTGCCGAAAAATATATGCTGGATCGAATCGAACCGGACGGCACCTATTTAAATTATTTCAGCACGACTTCTCTCATGATTTACGCCTTACTGGCGAGGGGGTATTCGACGACGCATCCGGTGATTTCTCGTGCCGTGCAAGGGTTAAAAGCGATGTGCTGCCGGATTGACGGGGAACTTCACTGTCAATACACAACGGCTACGGTCTGGAATACGACTTTAATCAATTATGCTCTGCAAGAATCTGGAGTTCCCTATTCATTCACCACAATCCAAAAGGCAAATGATTACATTCTCTCCCGTCAGCATCTCAAATATGGGGATTGGGTCATTCACGAACCGAACCTGTTACCGGGGGGTTGGGGGTTTGCGGACTTGAACACGATCCACCCGGATATTGACGATACAACCGTTGCACTGAGGGCAATACGTACTTTGGCCAAAAACCAAGTGGATTGCCGGCAGGCATGGGATCGTGGTATAAACTGGCTCATTTCCATGCAAAACAAGGACGGTGGTTGGGCGGCATTCGAAAAGAATGTGGATAAGAAAGTAATGAAATGGTTACCGATAGAGGGTGGAAAAGATTTATTGATTGATCCGTCGACGGTTGATTTAACGGGAAGGACGTTAGAGTTCTTCGGGAACTATACCCATTTGGATCTTCACCATCCTATGGTGAAAGAAGCAGTTCGTTGGCTGCTGCGGCAGCAAAATTCAGATGGTTCCTGGGTTGGACGATGGGGTGTGTATATTTATGGTACATGGGCAGCTGTAACGGGAATGGTTGCAGTTGGAGTTTCCGCGAATCATCCAGCTATTCAAAAGGCGCTAACCTGGCTGCGGAGTATTCAGAATCCGGACGGGGGCTGGGGAGAATCCTGTAAAAGTGATCTCAAAAATTGTTATGTGCCGTTAGGTGAAAGTACCCGCACTCATACCGCTTGGGCCCTTGACACACTCATCTCGGCCGCACCTGTAGTTACCCCTGAAATTGAAAACGGTGTTGAATTTTTAGTGGATCAGAAGGAAAAAGATTGGACGACAACCTACCCAAAAGGAAGAGGAATGGCAGGTTCCTTTTATATCAATTATCATTGTTATGAATATGTTTTTCCATTGCTTTCCCTGTCCCATTTTCAAAAATTAACTGGTGGACAGCTCCTAACGGATTTCAAAAAATCTCTTGAGTGACCTTTGACATTTTTTTATATCCTGTCCCATAAAATGAACTAACCACAACAGACCGTAATCTTGAAGAAAAGCGAAATCTTGCCAACTAAAGGGAGGTAGGCAAAAGATGCTAGGGTTGCTCCACCAATTTTTGAATCTTAACCTATTCATTTGGTTGTTTCCCATCATTTTTATTTTCCATGACTTAGAAGAGATCATAACGATTGAATCTTCCATGGCTGCACACAAAGACAAATATCCGCAAACTCACTTCATCGAACTAACGTTAAGAATGAGGGAAAAACTGGGATCGACCGCTGCCCAGCTTGCGGTTTCGGCCGCCTGGATTTTATTATTTATCTCATTCACTACCGTGATGACCGCCCATTTTTCATCTAAGGGAGAGAGTTTTCTTTTATTTACAGCCATTCTTAATTTATTTGTTTTGCAGACATTCATGCATATTGTTCAAACCATTATGTTCAGGGGATATACGCCTGGTATCATCACGTCACTGTTCCTCCTTGCCCCTTACTGCCTCGTTACCTATTATCTTTTAGTCGAATATGGACAGTTGGACTGGCATTTGTTCTTCACCAGCCTCCCAGTTAGTTTGATTTTGATTCTGGTTTTTCTCGTTGGCAATTTATTAGGCCGCTATTTTATTCGATAACGGACCCCCGACTTTTTTATAGTGATATCGGC
>NZ_JBALNF010000083.1:0-6090 GCF_036962465.1 Neobacillus vireti | reverse complement strand
CCTTGAAATCATGAAATAAGCATGAAAAAATCGTTCCAGCAGTATGTGCGAAACATTAGATGACATCTGTTAAGGTTTAATGGCTTTAAATTCGTCCATGGTTTCAGGGGTATTGATTCCTTCTTTTCCTTGGAAAAGGCTGATATTAAACTAAATGAACGAACCGTACCAATGTAGAATTAAGAGATTTATCCCCAAAAAATAAAACTGAAATCCGCTCTAGTAGATAAACATGCATAAAAAAAGCATTATCCTTAGCGTGGATAGTGCCTGATGCTTGCAAAAAACCTTAATTTCCAATAATTTAACAGAAATAAAAGAAGATATATTCAAATCAATGCAAAAGTGTTAGGACACTGAAAAAGTGCATGATACTTCCGGCCATTACGAACAGGTGCCATACAGCATGGTGATAGGTGAATCCTCGCCAAATGTAGAACACTGCTCCGAACGTATAGAACAACCCGCCTATCATTAAATACGTTAAACCAGTATGGGGCAGTGTTCTGATAAAGGTCCCCAAGCAGTTACAATCAACCAACCCATTACTACGTATAACGCAGTCGATGTGAATAAAAACTTCTTTACAAAAAAGGATTTAAACACCGTTCCTCCGATTGCCAGTCCCCATACGATCCCGAAAATAGTCCATCCTAACCAACCTTTTACCACTAAAAACAGGTACGGTGTGTACGTTCCAGCAATAAAAAAATAGATGGAAGAATGATCGAAAATCTCAAATAAATCTTTCACCTTGCTTCCTTCAGGGAAAGCATGTAACAGAGTTGACGATGTATACATTAAGAACATGGTAGAACCAAATAGAGTGAAACTAACAATATTCCAAATGTTACCGGAAAGTGAAGAAGATACAATTAGTATTACTAATGCTGCAAAGCTAAGAAGAGCCCCAATCCCGTGAGTAATGGAGTTCGCAATTTCCTCGCCCTTGCTAAAAGTGTGTGTGTTAGCCATAAATAAATTCTCTCCTAATGGAATAGATATGATTTATTGTAGCAAGGTTATTAGCAAGGACGTAAGTTACAAATGTAATATAATGAAGAAAGTTTATAAGCGCATTTACTTTTCCAAAGTATCCGGACTTCTTAGGCTCCGGAGTAGATTCGTTTTTCACACAAGCCCTATAATTTACCGTGAAGTGAGTAACCTCCCCTTAAATACCAGGTAAACAATCATCCGCTCGACACAAAATACAGGACGAATAACCTTCACTTAATTTAATACCCGCCATATTTCTTCCCGTTTCCGGATTTTGAAGCGATGTCATTTCAATCATTTGGTCCCAATAAGGCAACTCTCTTGAAAGACGGCTGATTATTTGCCGAATATAATCATCACTAACATTCTGCCCACTACCATTTGTAGCTATCTCTTTTAGCTCACTGTACGCCATATTACGCTTTGCCGTGAGGATCCCGTCAGTGAATCTGTCAGCAGGCTACCAAAATGAACATAAGGCAACTGAAACGGTAGATTACAAGTCAACATTTGAAACAGTGTTGCTTGTGGAATCGGTTTGGCATCATCAATTAATCAAGCAAAATGTTGTTGGTTCAGTTGTTTAAAACCGTGGAAACCAGGTCCTGATTAAAGATTGATGCTGGCACCCCCCCATTCTATTTTAATTAATGTAACCTATTAAACTTTCTTACCAAAATTTATAAAAAATTGGTTATACTTACATTGGAGGGAAAGAATTATTAAAAAAATATCCTCTTGGACAAAGGAGACTAAAAATGAGAAAACTCGTTCTATTTCTGCACGCATCGCTTGACGGTTTTGTAGAAGGTCCGAATGGTGAAATGGACATTGGCTGGGTTTCATACGATGCTGACTTGGAGAAACACGCGAAAGAAATTCTGAGTACTGCCGACACTGTCATATGGGGACGTGAGACTTATCAGATGATGCACAGTTACTGGCCATCTGTGCCTTCTGACCCTTCAGCTTCGCAGCATGAACTAAATCATGCCGAGTGGATCGAAAAAACACCCAAAATCGTTTTTTCCACGACGTTGGAGAAAGTCGAATGGAACAATTCCAGACTGGTGAAAGAAGATGTCGAGGAAGAAATCAAGAACCTCAAACAGCAGCCCGGCAAGGATATGGTCATCCTCGGCAGTCCTAGGTTAGCTCACTACCTTATGCAGCTTGATTTAATAGATGAGTATAAAATTACGGTTTCTCCTGTCCTGATTGGCAGCGGGTTGCCGTTATTCCAAGGTCTCAAAGAGAGGATCAACCTTAAACTGATTGAAAACAAGACATTTGATTCTGGAGCCATAGCCCTCGTTTACCAGACGGCTAGATGACCTTTTCTCCTAAAGCAAGATTATGACGGATACGATAGCTCAATAAGCCGCCTCTTTAACGAGGCGGTTTTCTTATCGTAAATATCAACATCAGGATTAATATAGCCTAAATCTAAGATGATGACGCAAATATTAAGTAAATCATACCGGTAAAATAATTTGGAGTAAGGATCCCTAAAAAAATACAAAATCAAGCAATCAAAAGCTAATGAAAAAAGAGTGAAAAGTGGTTTCAAGCTTTCCATTAATTGTTCTTTTAACAGAGTAATCATAAGTAAACATCACTTTTCTGGAATTGCAACACCTTTTAAAGTAATGCACCCGTTAGCTTAAAAAGGAAAAATCACAATTGACCAAAAATGCTAAGAAGCAGAATTACTAAGTAAAAAATTCCTATAAATATTACACATCCAACAACAAAGTTAGATCGCTTTTTAATCGAATTAAACGGTTCTTTTAAATCCGTGATTGGGTGTTCTTCTTTTTTTAAAGTATCTAAACTTGCAGAACGTACAAATCCTAAGATAGCTAAAATAAAACCAATTGTCCCGAAAGCACTGCTACTTATAGTATGAGTAAGACGCAAGATAATGGCTACCAACGCTATTAATGGTACTAGAACAAGAAAAAAATCTTCTTTTATTTTCATTTTTATCCCCAAATTTTTTATAATTTTTAACAAACATTAGTCCTTGAATAATTGAATTGTACATTACCAAATGGAAATTGAATCCTTAATTTAAACTCCTTATTGAACAATCCTGCCCTTTATTTAAAGAACGATAATAAAAAAGGACTGCCAAAACAGCGCGTTTGTTGTGAAACAAAAGCCCCCGTTAGCTAAGTACAAAGTTTCACAATTTTGATACTTGCAGGGTTGGTTATTCTTTCTCTGTTATAAAGATTATTTTATATTGTGAACCTAATTCTTCTTTCACTTTTTCAGTAAGATTTTGCCCAAACGTATTATGTTCTTTAATTTGCATTCTTTTGTATTGCTTTGTCCATTGATACAATTCATCTTTCAGTTTATCTGACAGGGGAAATTCATCAATATCTAAGTTCCAGCCACAAACATTGCACCAAATCGGGTCAGCGTGATAATCAGCTTCTATTTTAAATGATTTTACGTACTCACATTTACAAATATTATTAAACATAAAATGTCATCTCCAGTTACATTTTATATTCTTTCTACTTCTATAACTAACCTGTAGAGTTTGTGGAACAAGAAAAACGACTGCCTTTACAGAACAATCGCACCCGTTAGTTGAACAAGTAATTTTTATAAAAGTTTAGACATATAGTATTCATCGACAAATTTGCCGTCAATGTAAGTGAATGTCTCTTTGTCCCTTCAATTTCAAATCCCATCTTTTTATATAACTGTATACCTGCTTGATTTTGAGCTACAACTGTCAATTCTAAACGATGGACATATTGTTCTTTTGCCCATTTCTCAACTTTTTCGAAAAGTCCTGTTCCGATTCCATGCCCTCGATGTTCGGCTAATATTCCAATAACAAGATATACAGAATATTTGTTTCTCTTGGCATTACCGCCCATCGCAACGAGGTATCCGATTAATTGTTTATCTTCTTCTGCAATAAAAATGGTCGAGTTTCTCAATTTTTGCATTGCTTCTATTCTTTTTATCTGCTCTTCTGGACTAATTTTTCTTTCTCCTGGTTCGAAGAGCAAAAATTGGGACTCACTTTCAACTTGCTTAATTAAATTTATAAAACTAGCAGCATCATCAGGCTTTATTTCTCTAATTAACATTTGACTCCCCCATGTGTATTTATAACCATTATTATACATTATCTAGTTTGATTAACCTGCCCAGTTAGTAAAAAGGCGACTGCTGTTATTGAGCAATCGAACCCGTTTGTTTTACATTAAGATTTTAAGGTTATTTAAATCTCGTTTTTTCATCACGGCTTAACTCCTCGAACCAATTGCAGTCCATTTAAAATGCCTTTCCTAAAATTAGTGGACAGTTCGATCAAGCTGCTCATTAAGCCTTTGTTTTTTCTTCATTGAATATTGTATTAATGCAATTACTGACAAATATCCTAAAATAGCAACAATTGATACTTCCACACCAAAAGCTCCACCTGTCAGTAGAAATGAATGAGATAATAATTTATAAGAAAAAATAGAGGCTTTATTATAAGAAGTGCCAACATGAAAAATATTACCAATCATAATGATATTCCATATTCCATGTACAATTGCACTATTCCAAACAGACCCACTTTTATACACAATTAAAGAGAACATAATCCCAACACTGGTACCTCCGACAAACAACATCAGCAAATCCATCAAATGTAAATTTGCACCTATTGCATGAAGTAATCCGAATATAATAGATGGTATTAGAATCGCAACTCTTTTTCCCCAACGCTTTTCAAGTGCTTTCATAATTAACCCTCTAAATATTACTTCTTCGACGATTCCTGGACCAATACCATATACAAAGACTGCCGTTATAATAATTCCTATTGCATGTGTAGTACTATCGTTATGAACAAATTCACCTGGAGTGCATAACAATATTGTCATCACAGCAATAGGCAAAACAATTGCACAAGAAAGCCATTTTATTTCAATATGAGGCTTGTCAATACGACACTCTTGTAAAGATAGTTTTATTATCTTTTCACTTAATAGCTTAACACCCCAATACGCCAGAACAACATAACAAATGGCATAAAGAACAGGTGAAATCACTTCTGAAATCGGAATTAAATAGATAAGGCTTGCCATTCCTTGTGCGATGTTCAATACTAATATCGGTAAAAATATAGCTAACAGTGCCTTGCTTGTAACGATTCTATCCTCTATATTATCTTCCATAATTACCCTTCCTATGTTAGAAAAATTAAGTTTTCAGCAAATTAAGCATATCATTTATTTTTATTCTACTAAACTCCGTTAGCTCAAGAAGAAAATTATTATTTTTTGGTTTAGTCGATCTGACCACAACTATACTGCTTCGTTAGTTCATTAAAAAAAATGCAGCCACGGCAACCTCTCTTGTAGGAAAATCTATATTAGCTGGTTTAGCGGTACAAGAAAAGCGATTACTCTTATTGAACAATCGCACCCGTTAGTTGAAGAAGCATTTTTGAAAAACTTATCTTTCTACTTCGATAATGGTTGGTTCTGAAATCGAAACAATGTTGATAATATGGTCAATACATACCATCCCATAATGTTTAAAAGGTCCTGGGTAAACCTCAGATGCAATTGTGGAGTTTTGAATATAATCAAGAAAGCATGATTTAATATATATTCTAAAGGCTTTTCCTTCAAATTCTTCGTATTCATCCCATACAGTAAAAGATTCATTAGTTACCGAGTAACTTATGTAGTTATCAAAATCCATTTGTATGATGGGTAACTTTTCATCAATAATTACATCACTTCCTTCAAACGTACTATCTCCTAATTCAAATTTTTCTACAACTTCACTAACTTTACGCCTTTCAAAATAAAGCCTAAGTGAGTTTACAGTTGGTTCTGTACTCCCTATTAAATCAACGTATTTTAAATTCATCAAATCTTGGTATCTCAATTTACCACCTCCAAAACCATTACCACTATAATTCAACTTGAAAATTAAATTATCCTTCTTCCCCTAAACTACCCCGTTCGTATTATAAGGTTAACCAGAATGCTAAATATTTCTGGTTGACCTTATTTATTTTGGTCTTATTATATCAGTAGCCAGGGTAGAACGTAACTGCCC
>NZ_JBALNF010000082.1:0-16840 GCF_036962465.1 Neobacillus vireti | reverse complement strand
AATCAAACTACTTTATAAATAGTAAGAATAAAACTTGCCTTAACTAAAATAAACATTTCTAATCATTTAGTCAACTAAGATTTTAAACGACTAGTAAGTAAATTTAGTTTATTTCGCTTTATTTTTCCAAATATAAAAACAATCATACAGTATTTTTATTTTAGATAAGCGATTATTTCATACATGCAAGAATAACATTTTCTTCTTTTTCAGACAACTAATTATGTTTAGGATTTTGAAATGTTCACAATTCCGTCAAAATCATTTATAATCTGTCAAAAACATCCGTATCTCCCCAATGTTTTTAACTGGGAAAAGGAAGAAAGCTGTCGAAAGTATCGACAGCTCAAAAATTATATCTATTATATATCTAAATTTATTTTCTTTCTTCAGGGAATACCGCAGCCCTTAAAGCTTCTTCTAACTCTCGAAACGGATAGCGTTGATTATATAGTAATGGTCATTAGCTGTAATTTGGGGATGAACGATATCTTGGTCATAGAAAGTGTCAGTCGTTCCAACATAGGTTTTACCGTTACGGGGAATGGCAAACATCATTCTGCCATCAGTCGTGTCGAAATAAACTGCCTGTTTTAAAGGGAATCTGGACTGGTCAATTACCAAATGGACACCTTTAGAAAGCCGCAGCGTCTTCCCAGCCTTTGACTGGTCCATTTTTCGTATCGTATCTACCCATGGAGGTCTTTTGCTAAAGCGCCGCAAATTTAATTATTTTTATATACAAGTTCTACTATTTTAGTATAGTTACAAGCAATTGCACCATAATTAGAGGCTCCTTGATCATTGCTTCTGCTGCTGTTAACATGCTCCGCCGCTCCGATTTTTTTACCTTTGCCAAGAAACCATATAGGCGCAGACCAAGCGAAGTTGTGAACATGCCAAAGGTTCCGCCTTTATGAATAGGAAGAAGCATCCACTCCGGGGTTGTTACATGGGGTCCATTTTCATATACAATGGCTCGTTCCTTCCCTACTTCGGCAACAATTTTGAATTCCAATTGTTTTAAGTAGCGCAATCCGCCATGAACTAATTTTGTTGACCTGCTCGAGGTGCCAGCTGCAAAATCCTGCATCTCCACCAGTGCCGTCTTCATTCCCCTTGAAGCAGCATCCAATGGGATTCCAACACCTGTTATTCCCCCTCCTATAACTAAAACATCATAATCATTGCTTTGCAGTGTCTGCTGTTTTCTTCACGATATAAATTAGAAAATTTCATGGTTCCTCAAAATGCTGCCTTATTAAAAGATGCTTTTGTACTCTTCCCTCATATTTACTTAAAAGTCATCGCAGCTTTGACTGCCTTTTTACAGCCATTATATAAAGCACCTCTGTCCTTAGTTGACATCTGAGGGATGAATTTTCGGTCAATTGCCCACTGTTTCGCTATTTCTTCCTTACTGCTCCAGAATCCTAGCGCCAGCCCAGCTAAGTAGGCGGCACCAAGAGCAGTAGTTTCGTTCACGATAGGTCTTCAACAAGGACATTTAGGATGTCACTTTGGAACATCATTAAAAGCCACGTATCAATCGTTCCAAATAGCAGTTTTCCTTGAGTCGCCTTTTAACGTGCCCCCTCCACATGGTTGAGAATCCATTTAACCTTTGTACCGGAAAAGTAGGCATCAATGAGTAAACCTGTTTTTTGCCGGAATAAATCGTTATATCCCTTGGCTTTTAATTCCTCACAAATATCACTTGTCTGCCTTGACTGCCAAACAACCGCATGATAAATAGGTTCTCCCGTTTCTTTATCCCAAACCACCGTTGTTTCCCGCTGATTAGTAATCCCCAATTCCTGCGATTTGTTCTGGTTTAACAGCTGATTCTGATAAAACAACTGCATAACCGACAAAATTGATCCCTAAATTTCGTTCGCGTTATGCTCAACCCAGCCTGGTTTAGGAAAAAGTTGTGTGAATTCCTTTTGAGCTGTATGTACAATTTCTCCACGTTGATTATATAAAATCGCCCGTGAACTCGTTGTTCTCTGATCTAATGACTAAATATAAGTTTGCACTGGCAGTCTCCCCTTTTCTTTATCTTATAACCTATTAAGGTCTTCCTTAGGGGCGTACTAACTTCTTGGTTCTTTAAGGTATTGATAAAGGACATCTCCGCCACGCTGCCCGATTCCACGGAAATGTTTAAAATCCTTCCTTCTTACTAATACCTTTCTAAAATCCATAAACTCTTGTTTGCTCACATAATACTCAGAAAGTTCTCCATTCATAAGCTTATCTAATATTTCTGTTACTAAATCTTCCTTCATCACCATGCACCACCTCTACCCTATATTTTAAAGGAAATACAATTTATTCTCCACTTAGATTTTGTAAGCGTTTTCGCGTCTTTTTTTTGCCGAAACTTCATAAACTATACTAATTTAAAAGAATTAACATAATTGTCATATAAAATCCTTTACGAATTGTAAAAGATAGTGCAAACTGTTATATAAACATTCACTAAGAGTTTTTGAGGGCAAAGGAGAGAGACTAATGAAAAAAGCAGAAGTAGGAAATATCATTGAATTTCGCGGTGGCCTGAAAGGGATAGTTGAAAAGGTAAATGAAAACTCTGTTATAGTCGACCTGACACTTATGGATAATTATCGTGACCTTGAATTGGATCAGCGTACAGTAGTAAATCATAAAAACTATAAAGTGATAAAAGAAAGCGCTTATTAAGTAATAGATTGGTAGAAATGGCAGCGATTGACTGCCATTTCGATTATAAAACATGAGATATCTCGCTTAAACGGCGAGATTTTTTATTTATCTTCCCTGGTCCGTTTCTTTAGAAATCTGCTTTAAAGACTTCACTTTGCCATGGGGATTCTGATCCTGTTTCCGAACTGTCCATTCCCGTTCTTGTTGGCTTTTAGATTTACTCAACTAACTCACTCCTTTCCTGATTATTTTTTACCTGGGGATACGTTCTTATCAGCAAAATTGGATAAAATGTTTTAAGAAATCATTTCCTTTTAAAAAACATCTTTGTTAAAATAAATTTTATTGATTTTAAAAAAAGGAGCTAGTCAGGATGGAAAAGCGCTTCCTAGATATACGACTTATTCTTGGTTTCATTATCGCCCATGCACTTATCTATTTTTCATTTCATGATAAAACAATATTTTGGTATATTTTTTCAGGATCAATCCTTATTCTCATTGCCTATGCCATGTTCCAAGGAGAAGTGGATGATGAGGCGTCATTTGCCAAATATATATTTTTTGGAGCTTTATCAGGGTTCTTATTATATTTTATCTTTTGGTTTGGATTTAAAACTATACAAATAATGGATCTCCCTTTTGAAAAATCCATTAGGAAATTGTACCGTTGGTATGCCCCGAACGCTTTTTGGCAGTATATTGCCCTTATCTTGGTTGCTGCACCAGGTGAAGAACTTTTCTGGCGCGGCTTTATTCAAAAAAGTCTTTTAAAGTATTTCAAACCTATTTGGAGCATTTTACTCGGTGCTGCTCTTTACGCATCCGTTCATATGTATTCAGGATCTTTCTTATTGGTTTTTGCAGCCTTACTGTCTGGAGCCGCCTGGGGAGGACTATATTATTGGAAAAAAAGCATGCCGCTTGTCATTGTCTCACATCTCATTTTTGATATGATGATTTTTATGATTATGCCTTTGAAGTAAACAGCTGTCCGGTGACAGCTGTTTTTATTTTTTATCGATGTGAAAAGGCTTCATCCACAGTAAAATAAAAAAGGTCATGCAGATATACCCAAACAACGGGTATAAATAGGATAGTAACGTACCATAGTTTACAAGACTTATCAGATAGGAAACTAAAAAAATGGCCGCAACGGAAACAATGGTAGGAATGGATAAATATTGCTTCAATTGACGGTCGAGCCCAAAGACATTTCCAATCACTGATGTAAAAATTTCTCCATAAATCACTAGAACATAAATCCAATAAAGGAAGGGTGCCAAATTTTTCATTACAACCGCCATAGGGATATTGTACATGTCTAAATTTGGCAGCATGATTAAGGTAAAATGACTCGCACATAGTATTAACGTTAATGCAGCACCTCCAAGAATCCCCCCCCATTTAATCGTCCAATCCTCTTTCACCTCGGCTGCAATGGGTACTAGCACGGCCTGAGCAAGCCCAAGATTCAATGCAACATAAGAAAAGGGCGCTACTACACTTTTCCAGCCATCGTCAGCATGAGGAATAAATAATAATTGATCCATAAAATTCGGTAACTGTATTGAAAAGACCATAAGGATTAAACTAAAACTAATCATTAAAGGAACTACGAACGTATTAACCGCAAATAGCCCTTTTGTACCTACTAACATCACCAGTATCGAAAGGATAATCGTCAGAAACACACCGACGTTCTTCGATAGACCCAGTTGTTCTTCAAACACCGCACCTGCGCCTGAGAGCATCACAGCGCTAACACCAAGTAACATAAAGAGCATAAAAACATTGATAATTCGGCTTGGCCATTTACCAAATAAGTACGCATTAAACTCTTGATAGGATTTTGCATCTATATAGGCGGCCATCCTCATAAGCTTTGAACCCAAAGCTATGAACAGATATCCGCTCATGATTATACTCAGTAGACCGAAGAAGCCAAATCGTGAAAAAAACTCAACAATTTCTTTTCCTGTAGCAAATCCGGCCCCTACTACAGTTCCCACATAAACTGCAGCAATTTGAAAAGCTTGAGTCCAATTCTTTTTCACCCCATCTCCCCCTTATCATCAATATATGAGACAAAGGACAAACAAAGACGAGCTTTTTCTTGTTTTAAGAAAGAGATTTACGTTATCTTTGGTAATCATTTCTATAAACAAACTACTTGAAAGTCAAAAAAGGTCAGAGTATACTATGTTCATAAGGTCAAATATAGTCAAAGTCAAATAATAAAATAATTTATAGATACTAGGAGGTAATTTGCTTATGCTTTGTCAACAATGCCAGCAAAATCAGGCCAATGTACAATTAAACTTAAATTTCAATGGACAACGTAAGGAAATGAAACTCTGTCACGAATGCTATGCAAAAGAAAAGCAATCCCTTGGATCAGGATTTGGTTCAAATATGAATTCATTTTCTAACTTCCCATTTGACAACTTTTTTATCGCTAAAGGATTCCCACAAAAGGATGCGATGACGGACCAGCCAACTCCTGACGGGGACATCCATAAAAACCATAATGGTTTTATCGATCAGTTTGGAAGAAATCTTAGCACAATGGCTAAAGCAGGTTTAATTGATCCTGTCATTGGTCGTGATGAAGAAATTAACCGCGTAATTGAAATTCTAAATAGAAGAAATAAAAATAATCCTGTCTTAATTGGTGAACCAGGTGTCGGAAAAACGGCAATTGCCGAGGGTTTAGCGTTAAAAATTGCAAGCGGAGATGTCCCTGGTAAATTACGGAATAAAGAAATTTACTTATTAGATGTTGCCTCACTTGTAGCAAATACCGGTATCCGTGGTCAATTTGAGGAAAGAATGAAACAGTTAATCTCAGAACTGCAGAATCGAAAAAATATCATTCTCTTTATTGATGAGATTCATCTACTTGTTGGTGCCGGTTCAGCTGAAGGTTCCATGGACGCAGGGAATATTTTAAAGCCCGCTCTTGCAAGAGGCGAGTTACAAGTAGTCGGTGCTACCACGTTAAAAGAATACCGTCAAATTGAAAAAGACTCTGCCCTGGAACGCCGCTTCCAGCCTGTTCATGTTCTTGAGCCTACACCAGAAGCAGCAATTGAAATTTTAAAAGGTATTCAAAAGAAATACGAAGACTATCACGGTGTTACTTATTCTGAGGAAGCCATTCAAGCTTGTGTACAGTTGTCCCAACGTTATATACATGACCGCTTCTTACCGGACAAAGCCATTGATTTACTTGACGAAGCAGGCTCGAAATTAAATCTTACTTTAGATGACAAAAATACGGAACAAGTTGAAAAACGTTTAAAAGAGATTGCGTACGAAAAAGAAGAAGCACTCAAAAATGAACAATACGAAAAGGCAGCTGTACTCCGTGATGAGGAAGCAAAACTAGAAAAAACAGTAAATGCCGACCCAACTGGAAACAGACCTGTTGTTACGATTGCTCATATTCAAGAAATCATTGAAGAAAAAACGAATATTCCAGTCGGAAAACTACAGCAAGACGAACAGCTTAAAATGCGAGAATTAGAAGGAAATCTCAATAAAAAGGTTATCGGTCAAGAAAAAGCGGTAAATAAAGTAGCGAAAGCTATCCGAAGAAGCCGTGCTGGCTTAAAATCGAAGTATCGTCCAATTGGATCCTTCCTGTTTGTTGGTCCGACAGGTGTTGGTAAAACTGAGCTAACTAAAACACTTGCCCAAGAATTATTTGGCAGTAAGGATGCCATGATTCGTCTCGATATGAGTGAATATATGGAAAAACACAGCGTATCTAAATTAATCGGTTCACCTCCGGGTTATATTGGCCATGATGAGGCAGGACAGCTAACAGAAAAGGTCCGCAGGAACCCTTATAGCATCATTTTATTAGATGAAATTGAAAAGGCCCATCCAGATGTTCAGCATATGTTCTTGCAAATACTTGAAGATGGTCGTCTTACAGACAGTCAGGGTAGAGTGGTAAGCTTTAAAGACACAGTCATTATTATGACAAGTAATGCAGGAGTAAGTCACAAAACTATTCACGTAGGGTTTGGAGCTAGTGATGCAATTGAAGAAGCAAGCATCCTTGACTCCCTTGGCAGCTTCTTTAAGCCAGAATTCTTAAACCGATTCGACAGCATTATTGAATTTAATGCCCTTGATAAGGAGCATATCTTATCAATCGTCAATTTAATGGTAAAAGAATTAGAGGAAACATTGAAAGAGCAAAACATTGAATTCAGTATTACGAGTGAGACAAAAGAAAAACTAGCTGAGCTAGGCTATCACCCAGCTTTTGGCGCACGTCCACTTCGCAGGGTAATTCAAGAGCAGCTTGAAGATAAGATTGCTGACTTTATTTTAGAAGAACCTGAGGCAAAAAATTTAGTCGCCATCCTTGATAACGGGGAATTAATGGTTGTTTCTGAACCGGTCTCATGTCAATCATAAAAAAAGCGAAGCCGTAATTTTAGCGGCTTCGCTTTTTTTTATAGATTATGATCTTCAACAGAGTTTAACCATTCCTCAATTACACCTACAACCGACTCTACGCAGCCGTCTTCAAAAGGCGAAATTAAGTTAGCTGCCTTGACCAGTTTTGTAAAGGATAGACTGCCGCCAAGCTTACAAAGCTTAACATAATCAGCCCATGCCTCTGCGCTGTTTTCGATTGAACGCTTCCAGAATTGGAAGGCACAAATTTGCGCAAGTGTATAGTCAATATAATAGAAGGGTGAGTTATAAATATGACCCTGACGCTGCCAAAAGCCGCCGTTCTCTAAATAGACATTGCCATCATAATCTTTATGTGGTGAATACTTTTTCTCAATTTCCCGCCACTGCTTTTTTCGTTCTGCAGGTGCAGCAGAAGGATTTTCATATACCCAGTGCTGAAATTCATCTACAGAGACCCCGTATGGAAGGAATAACAAAGCGCTGCTTAAGTGGGTAAACTTATATTTATCGGTATCTTCTTTAAAGAATAACTCCATCCATGGCCATGTGAAAAATTCCATACTCATGGAATGGATCTCTGCGGATTCATATGTTGGCCAGTAATATTCAGGAATTTCAAAATGACGGCTGGAATACACTTGGAAGGCATGACCAGCTTCATGTGTTAAGACATCTATATCGCCAGATGTTCCGTTAAAATTTGAAAATATGAATGGAGCCTTGTAATTCTCAATGAATGTACAATAACCTCCGCCAGCTTTTCCCTTTTTAGCAACAAGATCCATTAAATGATTCTCCTGCATATAGCTAAAGAAAACTCCTGTCTCTTTAGAAAGGTCTTCGTACATTTGTTGGCCGTTTTCAATAATCCATTCGGGATCACCTTTTGGAACAGCATTCCCGGATTGAAAATTATAACCTTCATCATAGTATTTCAATTGGTCTACACCAATTCTTTCTTGCTGTCTTTCTTTTAACCTGGTAGCTATTGGAACAATATAGTCCTTAACCTGATTACGAAAATTGGCTACCATTTTTGCATCATAATCGGTCCTCATCATTCGATAATACGCAAGTTCAACAAAGTTTTTAAACCCTAACCGTTGGGCAATCTCTGTTCTTACTTTGACCAAATCATCATAAATTCGGTCTAATTGTTCTTCATGTTCAGTAAAAAATCCAAATTTTGCTTCACTTGCTCTTTTTCTCATTTCACGATCCCTAGATTCGGTGAATGGGTCTAATTGGGCAAGTGTTCTTTCCTCCCCTTCAAAAATTATCTTCGCTGAGGCGAGCAGTTTTGTGTATTCCGTTGACAGGCGGTTTTCCTTTTGTAGCAAGGAAACAATTTCAGGCTTAAAGGTTTTTAACTGTCCCTCTGCTAAGGCAAAAAGTTGGCTCCCCCACTTTTCTTCTAACTCAGTGCGAAACTTCGAGTTAACCAATTCTTGGTAATATCTAGTCACCAAGCCCTCCACTTCAGGTTGAACTTCATCCATATAATCTTGTTCTTCCTTATAAAACTCATTAGTGGTATCAATGGAGTGGCGAATATAACAAAGATTAAACATTGTGCCTAGATCATTTCGAAGTTGATTAATTTTGTTCATAAACCCGCTTTGTTCCTCAACCGTATCCGCATTTTTAAAGCCCTCTAATAATTCATCAAACTTGGCCGTAACTTCGTTGAGATTTGGTCTTACATATGTATAATTTTCAAAGCTCATTTCAGAACCCCTTTCCATTTTTCAAATCTATGATTTCGACACTTACTAATATTATTCCTCTAATAAAAAAAATACGACCATTGGCCGTATTAAAATTTCCCTGCCGGAATACCTAATTTTTTCAGTAAGTCGATTGCTAACGTTTTTTCCGTATCGGACAGACTAGACATCAGTGTATCAATTTGTTTGGCATGTTCAGGAAAAATTTCTTCTATAAATGTTTTTCCTTGTTCTGTTATTTGGGCATATGTGACTCGACGGTCATTCGGACAAGCAATTCGTCTAAGTAGTCCCTTTTGTTCAAGCTTGTCAACTACATAGGTAATACTGCCGCTAGCAAGTAGAATTTTTCCGCCAATCTGCTGCATAGGCTGATCACCTTTATGATATAGAAGCTCTAACACTGCAAATTCCGTAGGATTCAAGCCTTTTGTTTGAATAGCTTTATTTACATGTTCATTAATCGCTTTATATGCTCTAGAAAGTACTATAAATAACTTTAGTGACTTTTCTACTGATTCATTGTCCATAAAAAACTCATCCTTTTAAGTTTTAATAAAATCTGGAAGGATTCAATTAAGAAAATTATCTTGATTTCAAAATTAATTATAAAAAAATTTTTTATCTCTGTCAAATTCCCTTAATTTATAATTTCGCAACTTTAACGGTTCCCCCCCTTTAGATCATTCTTGAATATATACTTAATTTTAAATTTCGAAAATAGAAATAATTGTTTTTTATTTTAGTAAATAAGTAGTAAGATAGGAAAAACAATATAAAAAAGAAGGGATAATATGAATCAACCAGCTGCTTTATCAGCAAAGGCTTCGAAGGCTTCAGAATCAACAATGTTTAAAATTCTGCTTATCATCGGCCTTTGCCATTTATTGAATGATGCCATCCAAGCGGTTGTACCTGCGATGTTCCCCATTTTAGAAAAATCAATGGGATTAAGTTTTACCCAGTTAGGTATCATAGCCTTTTCGTTAAATATGGTTTCATCCGTTATGCAGCCGTTCGTCGGTTTTGTTACAGACAAGAAACCAATGCCATTTGCCCTGCCAATCGGTCTTACTTTTACACTCGTTGGAATTCTTGGATTAGGATTTGCGGGTAATTTTG
The DNA here is from genome assembly GCF_036962465.1 of Neobacillus vireti. GTDB lineage: Bacteria > Bacillota > Bacilli > Bacillales > Cytobacillaceae > Neobacillus > Neobacillus vireti_B. Next base: position 6,864 of record NZ_JBALNF010000082.1, on the reverse strand, counting down.
CACTGATTGTGGTATCCGTTATTTTCATTGGACTTGGCTCTGCCGTTTTCCATCCTGAAGGTTCCAGGGTGGCTTATATGGCCGCAGGGAGCAGACGGGGACTTGCACAATCTATCTATCAAGTAGGAGGTAATACAGGGCAGGCATTGGCACCCGTTATTACTGCACTAATATTGGTTCCACTTGGGCAAATTGGCGCATCATGGTTTACCATTGTTGCTGCAATAGCGGTTATATTACTCATATATATCGCAAATTGGTATCAACAAAGATTACTAATTGTCCCTCGCGCCGTGAAAAAGGAAACTAGTGCAAGTGTGGGCGAGGGATTGTCGAAAGAAGTTAAATACACGCTCGCATTCATTTTACTGTTAATTTTTGCAAGAACCTGGTATACGTCAGGGATGACAAACTTCTATACCTTCTATGCTATTAAAGAATATGAATTAACTATTAAAGAATCTCAGCTATTTTTATTTGCGTTCTTAGTAGCAGGTGCGGTTGGGACTTTTTTTGGTGGACCGCTCTCAGATCGATTTGGAAAGAAAACCATCATCTCCTTTTCGATGTTAGCGACTGTTCCTTTTTCGATTCTTATTCCGCATATACCACCAACATTCGCCTTTTTCTTTCTTATTCTTTCAGGGTTTATTTTAATGACAAGTTTTTCAGTGACGGTTGTATATGCCCAGGAGTTAGTTCCAGGAAAGATTGGTACTATGTCCGGGTTAACTGTCGGCCTTGCGTTCGGGATGGGAGCAATAGGTTCTGTTGGTCTTGGATCGATTGCTGACTGGATTGGCTTGCAATCCATGATCACTTGGCTCGGTGTCCTTCCACTGCTTGGTCTTATCGCCTTCCTGCTTCCAAGTGATCAAAAGATCTCGGAATGGAATCAACAAGGGTAATTTTCTTAAGTATAAACGAAAAAAGGAGGGGCGCTGCCCATCCTTTTTTCGTTTATATTTCTTTTATTTTCCGTAATAATTCCGTTTTTTCCTCATCTGACAGCATCCTTTCAGCCATTGGGAATAAAACATTTTCCTCTTTGTTAAAATGGTCAGTTAAAATAAAGTAAGCATTTTGAACTAGTTCAGCTAATTTCACTTTTTCCTCAGTAGTCGATTCCCCAACTTCTGCTTTTTGAAGAAAGGCACCGATATGTGATTTTGCTTGATCATGTTCGTATTCCATTACGGCAATGGGCCCAGAAGTGGTACCAATATAAACGCCCATCATAGGAAATAGAACACCTTCTTCTCGCTCAGAGTGCGGATCTAAGGCATCTTTAAATTCTTTGACCTTTATGATTAATTCTTTAAAATTTTCTTCCACATCAATTTCTTGGTCCATTTTTTGTGTTAAACTATACAATCCTTCCATTTGAGCTCTTAAGGCAGGATGCTCACCTTTTAAACGGGCAAGACCTTCACTTAACTCCCCTTGGCTCATGCCGCCAAAACCACTCATGCAGCTACTCATATTCCATTCACCTCTATATCGTTTCTGTGACTTAAGTATATAAACATCCGCTTAACCATGTAGTGACAGAGGTCACTTTAATAAACCATTATTTATAAACTGGAGTAATTGTGAAATTTTAATGAGGAAGTTAAAAATTTTTTGAAAAGTTTTAACAATTATCACACAATTAAGGGGTTATTGTTTCATATAATATAGATATACCTAATTCGGGAGGGTGATATAGATGAAAACTCCAAATTATCATGATTTTTATGAAAAGGCTTTAATTCCAATCGGATTTAATGACCTGCAGTCGTTAAAAAGTACCGAGGCTTATTGTCCTGATCAACCCTTTACCCATTGGCTGATAGCAGTTGAAGGAGTTCAGCTGCCCCAACCCAAAATATATTATCACTGGAAAGTTAGTATTTATCCGGCAACAGATGAGGGCGACTTTAATTGGAAAGCACCCTACTATTGCTCACCTCAATTGGAATTAATTGATTATGCGAATACATTGGCTTCCTCATTCGTTCAATCAAGCAAAAAGGATGAACTCTCCTCCGCCACTCTTTTAGAGAAAATCAGTTAAATCCTCTTCAGTATAACCTTCTGCTTCACCTCTTTTTTACTCCCATTTGTGAAAAAACTTACATATTGTAATAAAAGTGCATATGCCTTTAACCACCAATCCCAAAGTGGGTAAATTACTTTTCTCCACATAAAAAGAAGTGCTGGTTGAAACCAGCACTTCTTTTTATTTTTAGGCTAACCGGAAAACAATTCCGTGACCGCCTTTAGGATATTCCCATTTTATATTTTGATATGGGCAGCCGATCCGGCAGCTGCCGCACTCATGGCAGCCTTCATAACCTACTTGCATTCTTGTTCCTTCCCACTTATATACTTCAGCAGGGCAAAATACTGTGCAAATTTTATCGGGACATTTGGTCATGCAGATGTCGTGATCGAGCACCGTTAAATGGGACTTGGTATCACACTTGAACCTAAGCAGGTACTGTTTTTCCTCGATATTCTTCGTTGACATTATTTCACCGCCTTCCAAGCACGATAAATATCCTGAATAACCCGAATAGTTCCTTTTTCTGCCGTCACACTCTTCATGATTTGTTTTTGTTTTTCCCGTTTCGGTGTTCCGTCGACTGTAAAGAATTTACTCATTGCCTTATTCATCATTGGAACATATTCATTAAAGTATTGCGGATATTTCTCAAAGGTGTGGGCAGCATCCTTGTATTTTTCTAAGTCTTTGATAATAAAACTATCATACAGCTTTTCACGGTAAAGATTTAAGGTGGACTCTGAGAAATCACCTCTCGTCTTTGCTTCTATAACAGTTTCAGCTGCTAATAAACCTGAATGCATTGCCATATTGGAGCCCTCACGATGGATGGCATTGACTAACTGAGCGGCATCGCCAACAACAATAACTCCATTACCTGCAACTTTAGGAACAGAACGGTAGCCGCCTTCAGGAATTAGATGGGCTAAATATTCTGCAGATTCCCCGCCGGCAATCAACGGTTTTACCATCGGATGATTTTTCAAATAATCTAATAGATCGTATGGTTTCAATTTTGCTTTAATCATACTAGATAGCGTTGTTCCGACCCCGATATTTAAACTATCCTTATTCGTATAGAGAAAAGCTGTTCCCAGGTTGCCTTTTGTCGAATCTCCAAATATCTCTATCGTACAGCCTTGATTATCCTCTAAATTAAAACGGTCATTAATTTTTTCTTTTGGAAGATTAATAACCTCCATAACGGTTAAGGCTACTTCATCAGGTCGAAATTCTTTATGAAAACCTATTTGTTTGGATAGAAGGGAGTTTACCCCATCTGCCAGTACGACAACATCTGCATAAACTTCCCCATCTGGACGATCCGTCCGAACGCCTACAACCTTGCCATTTTCAACAATACACTCGATTACTACAGTTTCATTGATTAGCAGAGCTCCGGCCTCAACCGCCTTCCCGGCAAACCATTGGTCGAACTGGGCCCTCAGTACCGTGAAATTATTATATGGTTCCGCTGCCCATTCAAGACCTTTATAACCAAAAGAAACAACCGATTCCTTATCCATCATCCAAAAACGCTGCTCGATGACGGGTCGCTCAAGAGGGGCCTCCTTCCAAAACTCCGGAATAAGTTCTTCCATCTGCTTGCGGTACAAAACACCGCCCATAACGTTTTTTGCCCCTGGGTATTCACCTCTTTCAATTAGTAAGGTTTTCAGGCCATTTCGTGCACAAGTGAGGGCACATGCTGTACCAGAAGGCCCGGCTCCAACCACGATCACATCAAATTTTTCAGGCATAACTAATTTCACCGCCCTTTTCCGTCTTGAGCTGTTTAAATTGCTGTATTAACTTAGGGACAATTTCCATCGCGTCTCCTACAATCCCATATGTTGCGACATCAAAAATAGGTGCATTTGGATCTTTATTAATGGCGATAATAAACTCTGAGTTTTTCATCCCAACCACATGCTGGATTGCCCCAGAGATTCCAATCGCAAAATAAATCTTTGGTGTGACCGTTTCTCCGGTTTGACCAACCTGTTGTTCGTGGGGAAGCCAGCCTGCTTCCACAACATCGCGAGTACCGCCTACACTGGCACCAATGGTTTCAGCTAACTCATGAATAAGTTGAAAGTTTTGCAAATCTCCCATACCCTTACCACCGCAAACAATCACATGTGCCTCAGCAAGGCTAGCCTTTTTTGTTACGTCATTCACAATTTGCAGCACTTTTGTACGCATATCTTCTTCTTTTAAATCAATCTTCTCTTCAATTACCTTACCAAGTCTTGCTGTATCCGGCTCTAATGCTTTCATTACTTTTGGCCGAACGGTGGCCATTTGCGGCCGATGCTTCTTGCATAGAATGGTTGCCATGATATTTCCACCAAACGCCGGCCTGCTTGCCTCAAGTAATCGGTTTGATACATCAACATCCAGCATGGTCGTATCTGCCGTCAACCCTGTCGATAAATCGGTTGCAACTGCACTCGCTAAATCCTTCCCGTTCGGTGTGGCCCCATATAGGATAATTTCCGGTTTATATTTCCTTGCCAGCAGCATAACGCCCTGCATATAAGATTCTGTTCGGTAATGTGTTAAGATAGGCTGATCAATAACATAAACTTCATCAGCACCGTAAGAAATTATTTGGTTGACCATTTGCTTAACCCCATGTCCCAGTAAAAAACCTGCTAATGGAACTTGTAATTTATCCGCTAATTTTCTCCCTGCACCAAGCAATTCAAGTGAAACTCCCTCAATTTTACTACCGTTTTGCTCAATAAATACCCAGACTCCCCGATAATCATCAAGATTCATATTAACCCCTCCCTAAAGCAGAAAAATAACTTTGATTATTTAGCTGACTGAATCGTAAATAGGTCCTTTTTATCTAATAAAACTTCCATAAGCTGTTTTACTTGCTCATGTGCTGACCCTTCTAGTCTTTTACCGCCTTCAGGACGGGGTGGTGTAAACATTTTACCTACGATTGTTGGTGAGCCTTTTAAACCAAGCTGAGTCCGGTCAACATCTTCAAGATCGCTGACTGCCCAGATAATTGGTTCGTATCTTGCAGCTCTAATCATGTTAGGCATTGGTGAATATTCTATTTGGTTTATTTCCTTTTCAACGGTCAACAGGCATGGAATCTCAGATTGAATTAATTCATATCCATTGGTTAATTTTCGTTTGATTAAAACCGTCTTTTCCTCTTGATTGACCTCTGCTACCTCAATCACATTTGTTACTGGCGGGATATCCATTCTTCTTGCTATCCCAGGTCCAACCTGACCTGTATCCCCATCTATAGCATGTTTTCCGCAAATAACCATATCCACAGGGAGTTCCTTGCCAATTCGTTCTAAAGCCTTTGATAATGCGTAACTAGTGGCTAGTGTATCTGCCCCCGCGAAAGCACGGTCTGTAATTAAATATCCTCTATCTGCCCCTATTTCAATGCTTTTTTTAATAATTGCTGTTGCTTGCGGCGGCCCCATTGACAGAACCGAAATAGTCCCGCCCGTTTTTTCCTTAATTTTGACAGCCTCTTGAACCGCATGGGCATCATAAGGATTCAAAATGGCTGGTGCACTCCGACGGTCAAGTGTGTTTGTTTTTGGGTTAATTTTGATAATTTTTGTATCAGGTACTTGTTTGATACAAACGACAATGTGCATGTAGGACTTTCCCTCCTCCATATGAACTATAGTAGTTGAAAGCGTTTGCTTTCTTTGGTTATTAAAAATGCTTTTATTAACGATATATGTATCGCAACACAAGCATAGTACCAAACGAACGAGTTTTTCTTATCTCTTTTTAAAAGTAAAAATAATGAGTAGAAACGATGTGGATTCTAGGAAGTTTTTTAATTAACGGACTCATGGTGAATTACTAGTTGCAGAAAATCGGTGAAGTTTTCTGTGAAGTTACAACAAAATACTATTAATATAACTATATTAAATATGACGATATAAACAATGATAAAAATCACAGCATGACGCTATAATGGCGAATATTGGATATAATAATAAGAATTTTTTGGGGGATTTTATCTAGTGTTCGTTAAGGCCGTTTGAGCATATATTGGGGTTTGGATTCCCATTTTGGAGAAAAAAAAAACACTGGAAGGCCTTCCGGTTAAATAGGTATATAATTAGTTACTGAAGACCTTCATATTTTAAACAAGAACCTTTGGCCAAATCATAATCATGTGTTTAAAAGCAAATTTTACTTCTTCATTTAACTTAGAAGTTTGTCCGACCACTTTTTGATAGTGATTGATTAGCTCATCTAGTTCCTGGCTGTATTTAATGGTTTGTTCACTTGTAAAACCGTGCCTATTTGCACTATTAATCATTAATTCTCTTTTCGCTTTTATCTTTTCAATCATTTCAGATTGATAATTACTATCCTCGTACAATTTTTATCCTCCTACCTTACACACTTACTTTAAACTACTCAAAAAGTAGACTACTTGAAGAATTATGACAAGAAATTCTTTAAAAGTAAATACAATCGCAAAAGTAGACAAAACATTCTATTTCTTTCGATTTTCGACATTATTTTCTCTTTTTTTCGAATACAAACGACAATTAACTCCCCAACTGGATTTGGAGAATAAAGTAGAGAAAAGTTAAACTTTGGTGGTTTTTTTCACTTTAAACAGGTAAAATAAAATTTTTGTGATATATTTTTTAATACGATAGAACTAGTCCGATTTTACTTATTGAATTTGAATTCAAAGAAAAGTCCTACAGCCTGGTAAAAACCGAGCCATTGGGTGCAGTCAAATCCCAGTCTTTTGACTCACCTGCTTTATATTAAAATATTTAATTGTAAAATTTCAAAGC
>NZ_JBALNF010000081.1:11535-19628 GCF_036962465.1 Neobacillus vireti | reverse complement strand
ATGATGACAAATACATGATCAAATATTTGGGAAGGGAATGTCGTTGCTTCACTGAAATTGAGCTGCCTGAAAACGGTGAAGAGTATTCAATCGAAGTAATAGATATTTGGGAAATGACGCGTGAAACAGTGCTTGAGAGAGCAAAAGGAAAGGTAAGGGTTAATTTACCAGGAAAAGAAGGGATAGGGGTTATTGCGGCTAAGAACAAATGACGGCAGAAGGGATTATCTCCTTTTCAGGGGAAATCCCCCTTTTATTTTTAACGATATGGCGATTCACAACACCCCCATTAAATATTGTAGAAATTTTATAAAATAAGTAGAAAAATTGAAATACAAGAAAAGTGTTCATATGAAAAAATAATAAAAAGATTTAATTTTCAAAAAAAACAAATGAAAACCTTTACATGAAAGGAGGTGAAACTATCGAACTAGGAAATATTTAATCTTTTAAGGTCTTTGGTAAATAAAAAAACGCTATTATCTTAATCTAACAAATTCAAGGGGGACCGTATTTTTATTAAAAGGGAGAAAAAAATTTATTCATATGGAGGTTATCCAATGGAAGCAGAAGTACTAGTAGAACAAGCACCCTTGAAAAAAGCATCCAAGGACAAAGTTGGGGCTTGGAGAATGTTTGCCTGGCAAAGCCGCGCACTATCAATATCGGGCAATGTGCTAATTTTAGGATTTCTATCGATTTATTGTACTGATACACTAAAAATACCGGCTGCTTTAGTAGGAACACTGTTAATGGCTACTAAACTATTAGATGGTATTACCAATTTATTAGCGGGTGTCATTGTGGATAGAACCAATACAAAAATTGGGCGTGCCCGACCGTATGAGTTGAGTATTATCGGGGTGTGGCTATGTACATGGCTGATGTTTGCTTGTCCTCCTGAATTCAGTATGGCTGCAAAAGCAGTTTGGGTATTTTCGATGTTTATTTTTGTTGATTCCATTTTCTCAACTCTCCTAAATGCAAGCAATACGGTTTATATGGTACGTGCCTTTTCAAAGCAAGAGCATTATATTGCCATAAGTTCTTATGGATCTATTATTGTTTTTCTGGGCGCAATTGCGATTAATGTTAGTTTTCCAATGTTGATGGCTAAAATGGCTACCTCTCCAGGAGGATGGAAGACTTTGATTGCCATCTATGCGGTTCCCTTTTTATTAATTGGATTATTACGCTTCTTTTTCATCAAGGAAACGAACAATGTCGATACGGTTTCTGGTGAAAAGGTAAATTTCAAGGAATTAATGTCTGTATTAAAAACCAATCGTTATATTTATACGATTGCCATCATGTTATTCGTATTTAACTTTGTTACGAATATGGGAGTTGGTGTATATTACTTCACCTATATTGTAAAAAATGTCGGGCTGATGGGTCCTCTTGCCCTGACCCAAGTAGTAATTTTACCATTAGTGTTTTTGTTTCCAATGATTATCAGGAAATTCTCTACGACAAAGCTGATTATTGCAGGTATTTTCATCACCATCTTAGGTTATGTAGTTAATTTTATTGCAGTGGATAACTTCCCCCTTTTGGCCCTTGGCGGCATATTAACTGGAGCTGGTACAGTCCCAATCGCTATGTTAAGTGCTTTGATGATTATCGATTGTGCGGACTATAACGAGTGGCAAGGGAGACCTCGTGCGGAAGGTACTCTTGGAAGTGTAACAGGCTTTACTAGTAAAATAGGGGCAGCGATCGGTTCAGGTGTAATGGGTGTCTTGCTTAGCATGTCAGGATATACCGGGAATGCGGCAACACAGCCCGAGTCAGCGGATTTTATGATTCGCATGTTATTCAGTATTATCCCACTGGTACTTTATATTTTGGTAGCCCTTACATTAAAATTCTACAAACTGGATAAACTCGTTCCACAGATTCGTAAGGAAAATGAGGAAAGACGTAATCAAATGGGACTAACAAAATAAAAGGGCAAAAAAGCATCAAAAAAGCTTTTACTAACTTTCTATGTATAAACATGAATTGTATTTTTAATAGTTTTTAGAAAACCAAAATAATGGGAGTGTAATTATGACTGCTTCTAAGAAATCAAATTCATTAACAGCCGAAGAAGGACCTATGTGGATCACCGCTGATTGTGAGGACCCGCTATACAACCGTCCGGTCATCGACAGCGAATCCGATCACACCACTCCGGTACCTCACCACAAGGTATCGGGTCACTTTGAGGGAACTGATAAGAGGTTCAACTTCTACTTTCCATTGAAGAGTCAGTGGAAGGGACGATTTTTTCATTTGGTGTACCCGCTCATAGACGAGAACGCGACCGATGAAACATTAAGCTTCGGTGCGGACAGCGGGGCATACACGGTGCAGACGAACGGCGGGAGTGGTTATCGGGTAGACGCAGCTGCGGCCAAGTTTTCTAGGACGGTTGCTGCGAGCTATTATGGCTCTTCCGAACGGATTTATGGCTATATCTATGGCGGCAGCGGTGGCTCCTTTCAGACCATAGGTGCCATTGAGAACACCACCGGGGTATGGGACGGCGCTGTGCCATTCATTCCAGGCGTACCAACCTCCATCCCGAATAACTTCTTTGCCCGGGCCTTTGCACGCTTCGTGTTAGAGGAGAAGGCACAGCAGATAGCAAACGCGGTGAGTCCAGGAGGCCGTGGAGATCCGTACATAGGGCTCAATGAGGCAGAACGGGCGGTGCTAGACGAGGTGACAAAACTGGGCGTTCCACTTCAAGCATGGGAAGATTACACTTATTTGCTCGGTTTGAACGACCCTCAAGGTCTCCTTGGTTTTGGTGGAGTAGTTCGCAGCACTGATCCTAACTATGTGAATGACTTTTGGAGTAAGTCTGGTTACCTGGGCACGGAGCAATCAGCTCTCGGTGAACTTTTCCGTAAAGCCAAGATTGACCACTATGCTACTATCATCAAGGTCAACCGAAACGAACAGAATGAACCAATTAGTCTAGTTCTTAATAGCGTGCCTGCTGACCTGACAACAACCGGGCTCGAATACACTCTCTATGCAGCCGAAGGTACGCCAATGGTCGAAACTCTTGCGGGTTCACTGGACCTGGTCACGAAGGTTTTCACTATTGGAAGTGAAGCCCCTGAGAGTGTGCTGAATGTGATCGATGAAGGCACCAAACTGAAGATCGACAATCGGTGGTTCCTCGCCTTGCTCCCGTACCATCGTCATCAGGTACCACAGCGGCAGGGTTACGATGCCTGGAATCATCTTAGAGGGTTCGACGGAACGCCATTGTACCCTCAACGGCCAATAGAGATTGGACCAATGATATCGCTTGGTGTGACGGGTAGCGGCACGCACACTGGCATGATTCAAGGCAAGGTTATTATGGTTACTAACCTGATTGATAACGATGCTTATCCATGGCATGGAGACTGGTATAGGGCAAGGGTGAAGGAGTCCCTAGGAGAGTGTTACTACGATAATTTCCGGCTTTGGTATAACGACAACGCGGATCATATCGGTCCCCGCACCCCTCGTCTCGTGCAGTACGACGGGATTCTTCAGCAGGCACTTAGGGACGTGAGTGCCTGGGCAGAGAGGGGAGTTGAACCTCCAAAATCGACCATTTACGAAATGGTTGACGGCCAGATTAAAGTACCTAAGAATGCTGAAGAGCGCCAAGGTATTCAGCCTGTAGTTGACCTGAAAGCAAAAGGGCTCACACGGATCGATATCCCTTGCGGTCAAACAGTCAACTTTGAAGCTGAAATCCAGGTTCCATCAATGGCTTGTAAGATTGTGTGCACTGAATGGGACTTCCTCGGTACGGGCGATTTTACGGCAACCCCTATAGGAAATCTTGAATCTGTGGCAGAGGTGAAGACTACTTTCACCTACATCTCGCCAGGTACCTACTTCCCTTCTATAAGGGTGACCTCCCATCGTGAAGGGGACCCAAACACGCCTTTCGCAAGGGTTCAGAATCTGGACCGGGTTCGTGTTGAGGTTCACTAGGCGCATTAAGCACTTTTGAGTACTAATAACTAACAATGAAGGATCCATGATACCATTAATCCAATAGGAGTGATGATATCAGGGATTTTCTTTTTATAAAGGTTAGTAGGATCAAAAACAATAAATAAAAAAATCTGCCTGAGCGTACATCCAAACATGCCCAAAAGGCCGATTTCTAATATTTTCATGTTTTATAAAATAAAAAGGTAAGAGTTTTCAATAATAAAAACTGCAATAGAGATAGGTTAAGTTAATTCAAAGCCTAAAAAAAATTAAAGATGAGAAAGGAAGTTCAAAATGAAAAATTCGGAACAAATCATTCAAGCAAGAGTACTCGGCCTACTAGGTGGTCACAACACTGAAGAACCGTTTCCATTATTTGCTCAATTGCGGGAAATGGGCTCTGTGTTTCCTATTCAATTGCCAATGGGGGGAGCGGATAACCAAGTTTGGTTGGTTACACGGATGGAAGCGGTCATGCAGGTGCTGAAGGATCATGCACGCTATACGGTTGACAGTCGAAAACTTGCAGATAACAATCACGTTCAGCAATCCTTAATCGGGAATCCAGAGGAATCTGGTCCTCCTCTTTTCCTGTCCAATTCCTTAAATGCAATCGATGAGCCTGATCATAAACGACTACGTACCTTGGTGTCCAAAGCTTTCACGCCAAAATATATGGAAAGCTTACGCCCGCGAGTACAAGAGGTTGCAGACGAATTACTCGATCAGGTCCAAGCAAAAGGGGAGATGGATCTAGTCAAAGACTATGCCAATCCATTACCGATCAACCTTATTTCTGAAATGATCGGTGTGCCAAAATCTGATCGTTCAAAGATACATGAGTGGTCTGAGAAAATAGCTAATGGTCTTGGTTTGGGAAGGTTGGATCCGGAGGTTACCAAAGGCCTGCAAGATTTCGGCGATTACATTAAGCAGCTTGTCGTCGAAAAACGTCAATATCCTGGTGATGATTTAATCAGCCAATTAGTGGCCATTGAGGAGGAGGGAGATCGGCTGAACGAATCGGAATTGATCTCGATGATACAGCTATTAATCTTTGCTGGACACGAAACGACCTCGACCCTGATCTCCACTGGTACTTTAATACTCTTTGATCATCCAGAACAATGGGAGTTGCTTAAGTCCGATCATAGTTTGGTTCCTTCCGCAGTTGAAGAGCTGCTGCGATTTAATGGTCCATCCACGATTGCTGGACCGCGTTATGCTCTAGAAGATACCGAGCTTGGCGGGCAGCAAATCAAAAAAGGAGATGTCATTCTCCCTTTAATGAAATCAGCCAATCGAGACGAACTTCAGTTTTCACATTCAGAGGAACTTGATATTACACGCAAAATCAAACGGCATCTTGCCTTTGGCCATGGCATTCATATGTGTTTAGGGGCACCTCTCGCACGGATTGAAGGGGACATTGCGTTTACTACCCTGCTTAAGAGAATGCCAAATCTTCATCTAAGGATCCCTCGGGAGAACGTTAGCTGGCAATTCAAGCTTGCCTCACAGGGATTAACCTCTTTACCTGTTGCTTTTTAATAGGGGATAAGTTTGCACTCTATGAAAGTTACTAATCAAAAATATGGAGGATGCTTGATGGGACGTTTAGCAAACAAAGTTTCCATTATTACAGGTGCTGCAAGTACAAATGGATTATATCAGGATGGTCCAGGTGTAGATGAGTATAGCCGGCACTGTCAAGTATTTGCGATTTTAATAGACACCATTGATAAAGAGCGGAGGCTTGTCTTTTAAGCACGGTTCTAGATGATGAATCTTATACCAAATGCTCTGTAGCTATGTCGTTTTATTTTTTCCGAGCGATAGAAAAAGCAGGAATGTACGAAAGAACCAATGGCCTATGGGATTTATGACGTGCAATGGTCGAGAATAATCTCACTACTTGTGTGGAAGATCATGTCAACCAACGAAGTGACTGCCATGCCTGGGGTGCGCTCATTCTTTATGAAATCCCAGCAGTCGTACTTGGAATAAGACCTGTAGAGTCTGGATTTAGTAGAATAGAAATATCACCTATGGTAGGTCACTTTGAATGGGCAGAGGGTGAGGTCATCACACCAAAAGGAATGGTAAAAGTTTCTTGGAGGAGAAATAGTGAAGCGGGAAAAATTAATCTAAATTATGAATTGCCAGCAGGTATGGAAATAATAGATATAAAAAAAGAAATCGTTTATAGAGTTTGATAATGTAATATTCGGAAGTGAAGAGGATGCTGTGAAGCTGACGAAGAGACATCAAAGGCCTTAAAGATCCAACAACAGTAGTAAAAATCCAAACAATCAGTAATGAAAGGTTCACAGTTAAATAAATTGATATGGCTATCATAACTGGTGTTTTGAATTTTCTGGGAGGTTTTTAATAGTTATTGTAAAATAGTTGGCTTTACATCTAACTCTTTTTAAGGGCAATTTGGAAGTGAGGACTTCCGGTTGCTCTTTTTCTATTGATTTAAGTTGTGTAATAAGCAAATTGGTAATCAGGGAATCTTAAGGACAGACTAACTCATATTATATGAATTAGTCTGTTTTTATTTTCGGTACGTTCATGGACGTTTTACGATACGTGGACAAAAAGAAAAAGAATAAAAAAAAGAAAAAGAAAAACAAAAACAACAACAAGTTCTTTAGCCAAGTATAGAGGAAATTCCAAATCAGTGAAAATTATCTTATCTTTATTTTACAAGGTCTCCAGATTTTAAAATAGAGGTCTTAGAAACCTTGTTGTTTTCTATTCAATAATAATTCGCATCTACTTGAAAACCAACCTATCCGTTTTCTTTTATTTTCTATATATAGGTCTATGTGATCAATTTTATTTGCAGAAAGGTTTGGGATGGAAGATGACAAAGTATAGAATGGTACGTACTGATTTTTGGAAGAACCCGATTGTTCTGGAAGAGATGACACCAGAGGACAAATTTTTTTATCTTTATCTTCTTACAAATCCAAATACCACTCAAATTGGAATCTATAAGATTACAAAAAAACAAATTGCTTTTGATTTGGGCTATTCGATAGAGGGGGTTCATTCTTTAATGGAACGATTCATCACTCATCACAAGCTGATCCGTTACAATCCAGAGACGAGGGAACTCGCCATTAAAAACTGGGGTAAAAACAATCTGCATAAAGCAGGAAGACCAGTCATGGATTGTATTTATTCTGAACTAAAGGAAGTTGAAGATACTTCACTTATTCATTATGTTTCAGTGAGAATTCAGAAACAGGAAATTCGTAGTTTATATGAATCTTTTTGTAAGCAAGAAAGGAAGTTAATTGTAAAGGAAGATATGAATCAAGATGAATACAATACATATGAAGACTCTGGAATTGGAGAACTTGCCGATGTAATTGTTACTAGTTATTTGCTTAGTGGAAAAGAAAACCACCAACAACAAGATTCTCCGGACAGAGAGGGAAATCCAGACATAGATATTCGTTTAGAGAATCATCAACAGGATGTCAATGAAATTATCGAGTTTTGGGATGCTAATGGATTTGGTTTTGAGAACGTACATGCGAAAAAGCAGCTGTTATCTTGGTTGGATCATTCAAGTTTTTTACAGCCGAAAGAAATGATTTTAAAAGCGATGATTATTGCTTGTGCAAATAACAAGCGAAAGCTGAGCTATGTCGTCGGGATATTGAAAAACTGGGAAAATGAATCGTTACTTTCCGTTGAAGATATCAATGCGTATCAGGTGAACCAAAAGTTACAAACAAAATATAGGCAAGAACCACAATTGTTTTTAACCGGAAGTGATATTCCAAGAAATTTTGTATTTGACGTAACGGATGGTGAAGATTGGAGAACAGTAACACAGACGATTCACCTTGGTGAGAATTGTAAATCACAAATAACTTCTGACAGCTCTGCATGATTTCCCGTTGCGGTCGTCAATAAGATTCTTTGTTAGTCTGCCCAATAGAACCTTTCTATTGGACAAAATCATCGAATCTCATAGTAAAACTGTCTATTAGAACCTTTCTATTGGACAAAATCATCGAATCTCATAGTAAAACTGTCTATTAGAACCTTTCTATACGACAGAAACATCGAATCTCACA
>NZ_JBALNF010000081.1:0-11367 GCF_036962465.1 Neobacillus vireti | reverse complement strand
TTAGAACCTTTCTATTCGAAAAAATCATCGAATCTCATAGTAAAACTGTCCAATAGGGTCTCTCTAAAAGACAATGTTAAGAAATCCTAAAGAGATTTGTCCATTAGGCTTCCTAAAGGGGAACATCCAATAGAACAAGAAAGCAAACAAAAAAAGGAACAACCCGAGTAATTAGGTGTTCCCAAACCCAAATCTTTACTTATAAACCTTCATCGGTAGATTAGTTAAAGACTGCCCTGTAGCTGAAGCAGTTAAATTCTCTTCTAAATTGAACCCTTCTACAGGTTCAATCCGAGCAAACTTCAGTAAGAATGCCTCTAAAGCAATTTTCATCTCTAAGCGTGCAAGTGGTGCACCTAAACAGATATGTGGACCATTTCCGAAGGTCAAATGCCTTTTATTATTGGAACGATGAATATTTAATGAAAATGGGTCTTCAAACATATCTTCATCCATATTACAAGCACTCATCCACGCAATGACTACATCCCCTTTTTTCATGTCAATGCCTAATAAATTATTGTCTTGTTTAACAGTACGATCTCTCCTTGACATTTGAAAACGATAGCGGAGCATTTCCTCGACTGCGTTTGGGACCAATTCTATATGTTCTCTTAGTTCTTCGTATAATGCCTGGTTATCATACAGCAAGGAATAGAAAGAATTGGCAATCGCATGACTTGTGGTTTCAACCCCGGCACCTAAAAGCAGCATGGTAGTCTGAACAATCTGCTCATCCGTAAACCTTTCACCATCTACCTCGGCACGGATTAAATCGGAAATAATATCATCAGCAAGGTTCGAACGTTTTTGGACGACAATCGGATAAAGGTATTGGAAATATTCTTTTGCAGCCTGTTGCTTTGCCAGTTCAATATCCTCCAGCCTTTCCTTGTCATAAGGTTGGAAAAGAATATCAACCCATCTTTTGAATTGATGCTGATCTTGTACCGGTACCCCAAATAAATCGGTTATGACCATACTTGGCAGCGGTGCAGCCAAGGCTTCGACAATATTAACAGTCGAGTTTTCTTGTATGGTATCCACAAGTTCAGTCGCAATCTGTTGAATACGCGGTTCCCAGTTCTTTAAACTTCGCGGAGTGAATGCCGATGCTAACAAGGAGCGTGCTTTCCGATGCTGAGGCGGGTCTATAAGAGTAATATTCATAATAGGTGAAGTTTCTTTTTGTTTGTCTTTAGCTCCAACAAAGATTGTCGTTCTAGGACCTACACTTGAAAAATATTCATAGTTACTTAACACCTGTTTAACATGTTCATACTTAAACACATTCCATGTATTTGTTTTTTCATGATAGTAAACAGGGTGATTGTGAAGCATTTCTTTGTACCAATTAATAGGAAAAAACTCTTCAGAACGTGATTGGAAATTTGTGATTTCATTCATGGGAATGACTTCTTGACTCATAATTTTCTTCCTCCTTTAAAAAATGAATCTTACTTATTTAAATTACTCTAATCAGAGTAGTTTTTGTAGAGTAAATGGTACTAAAAGGTTTATTTTTAATCTTCTGAAAAAGCTAGATAAATGGGCTTTATTGCACTTGTATTATAAAAAGGATTAATTGGTAAGTGTGAAGACGAGGCGGTATGGTGGATAATGGCTCTTATGATAAGATTAAAAAAGGGTTAAGAACTAATTTAGAAAGGAGAATCCTTTATGTCTCTTTCGCTATTTATACTCGGGAGTTTGGCTAATGAAAATAGCAACCCCTATCAATTAAAGAAAGCATTGCTAGATGTCATTCCTATAAAAATAAGTGAAGGAAAATTTTACTATAATTTTGAAGCGCTGCAAAAAAAGGGACTCATTGAACCAGTCGAAACCATTCAAATAGTTAACCGTCCCAACAAAACACTGTACGGTATTACACGTGAGGGAAGTCGTTTCCTTGAGCAAGAGATTTATAACAGCTTTAAGAAAGTCTCAAAGATAGAAGATCTATACATATCCATCTACCTGTTAAAATTCATTGATCCAGCCAGAGCAGCTTTTTTTCTTGAGGAAACGATCAAAAAAGAAAAGAACCAATGGGATAAATTTAAACGGGCTAAAGATAAAGAGGAATTCAAAGACCGAATGGAATCACTTGATGAAAAACAACAGCGGGCAGTTCAATTTATTAGTGAACACGCCTTTAGCCAATCAGAACATAATATTTATTGGATGGAAATGCTCTTAACTTTCTTAAAGCAGTTTGAAGAATGAAGTTTTAGAAAAGCATGCGATAAAAAAATAAACTTAAGAAAGATGGCTCTGGTTTATGGAGTCATCCTTTTTCATTTTTTAAAAGGAAAATAAATAGATCAACTTTTTATGTGCAGGAACCCATTGACAGATGTAGTATGTCAGCATAATATATATCGTATGGGATATATCGTATAAGATATATCGGACGGGATGTTATTTGAAAGGAGAGTAAACATGAAGGATAGTGCTGAATTTATCCGTGAATCAATTGAATTTTTACATCGTTATTTGGTAAAAAGCATACAGAAATTTGCTGAAGGACATGGTTTCACCGTTCCTCAAATGAGGGTTATGGGAGAAGTGTTAGTCAATGAGTCCATCACCATCAAACAATTGACTCAAAACCTAAGAATGACGCAAAGCACAGTTTCGGATATTGTGGAACGACTTACTGCAAAAGGGATATTATTAAAAACCCCCAACCCAAACGACAAACGGTCTGTCAACATCTCCGTTACTAATGAAACATTGAATGCAATAAAAGAGATCTCATCAGAACCAGTAAATAAGGCAGTAAGAGATGCATTAAGCTTTTTAACACCTAACGAGCAGGAAACTGTTGAAAAAGGAATGCGGTTGTTCATCACGGCTGTAAAAGAAAAAATGGAAAAGGATGGAATGGGCGACATGGAGTCATTCGATATTTTATTGTTCCCAAGAGATGATTTATAAACAAGACCCGGGGAGGGATTCATTCATGCTGAAAATCTTTAAATATTTTCAAAAGTTAGATTGGCTGTTGGTTTTGTGCAGCTTGGTTTCCATCGTGACACAAGTATGGCTTGATTTAAAGATTCCTGATTATATGACGGAAATTACCAAGCTTGTGCAGACAGACGGAAGCAAGATCAGCGACGTTCTTACCCAAGGCAGCTATATGCTGTTATGTGCTATTGGTAGTATGCTGGCGTCGATGGTAACTGTATTTTTGGCAGCGAGAGTGGCAGCCGGTTTTTCAGTCCGTTTGCGAGGCATGGTGTTTGATAAGACATTGTCTTTCTCAATGGAGGAAATCAGTCGTTTTTCCACTGCCAGCCTAATTACGCGTTCCACAAATGACATCATGCAAGTCCAGATGTTAATTATTATGGGATTGCAGATTGTAATTCGTGCTCCGATTATGGCTGTGTGGGCTATTTTGAAAATAACAGGGAAGGCTTGGGAATGGACTGCTGCGACAGGTATTGCGGTTGCCTTCCTATGTGTGTTGATTGCCATCGTAGTCTTGGTGGTATTACCAAAGTTCAGGGTTATTCAATCCTTAACGGACCAATTAAACCGTGTTACACGGGAGAATTTATCGGGCATTCGTGTGGTCCGTGCCTACAATGCGGAAGGGTATCAGGAAGAAAAATTTGAACAGGCAAATGATGTATTGACCAAGACAAATTTATTCACAGGTCGGACGATGGCAATCTTGTTCCCGGTAATCGGGCTCATGATGTCTGGGATGAACCTTGCCATCTATTGGATTGGGGCCGTCTTAATTAACAATGCCCCGATGATGGATCGATTATCCCGATTTTCCGACATGGTCGTCTTCTCCTCTTACGCCATGCAAATTATCATGTCCTTTATGATGCTATCGATGGTATTTATCATGATGCCGCGTGCAGCCGTATCGGCAAAAAGGATTAATGAGGTCCTGGATACTGAGGTCAAAATTGGCGATGGAATTGCGAAGGATACAGAAAACGGCACATTCTCTGGAGAAATTGAATTCCGCAATGTTAGCTTTAAATATCCTGACGCAGAGGATTATGTTTTAAAAAATGTAAGTTTCAAAGCTCACCAGGGAGAAACAGTAGCCATCATCGGCTCTACGGGCAGTGGAAAAAGCACGCTCCTAAACTTGATTCCACGGTTCATGGATACTTCTGAAGGAGAAGTGCTAATTGACGGTGTTGATGTGAAGAAATACTCCCTGGAAGCCTTAAGAAATAAGCTGGGATATGTATCCCAAAAAGCGATCATGTTCAGCGGCAGCGTTGGTTCGAATGTGGCGTTCGGTGAAGAAGAGAATAAACCAGTCCATGCAATTGAGAGAGCGGTTGAAATTGCGCAAGGGAAAGAGTTTGTGGAAAAGATGGAAGGACAATATGAGGCTGAAATTGCCCAAGGCGGAACCAATATTTCCGGCGGGCAGAAACAGAGATTATCCATTGCCCGTGCCATCTATAAAAACCCTGAAATCTATCTGTTCGATGATTCGTTTTCGGCCTTAGATTATAAGACCGACCGAATCCTGCGTTCAGGTCTTAAAAAAGAGATTAAAGATGCAACCTCCATCATTGTTGCCCAGCGGATTGGGACCATTATTGATGCGGACCGTATTATTGTCCTTGATCAGGGCGAGGTGACAGGCATCGGTACACACAAGGAGCTTATGAGAACATGTAACGTTTATCAAGAAATTGCTTACTCGCAATTGTCAAAGGAGGAGCTTGAAGTTGGCTGAAACAGAGTTTGCTAATCATGGTCGCCAGGAAGCAGAAAATTCCAAAGGGCCTCGCCCAAAAGGACGCCGAAGAGGCTTCCAAAAGGGGCAAGGCACTAACATTTCGAAAAGCTTTAAACAATTATTCACTTATTCTCGTGCGTATGTACCGGCGATTATTGTGGCCCTGATCCTTTCAATGGCGGGCTCCATCTTTAATATCGTTGGTCCTCATATGCTTGGAGATATAACCGATACAATCACCGAAGGTATGATGACAAAAATTGATCTGGATTCCGTTGTCCACGTGGCTACTATTCTTGTCATTTTTTATGCATTAATGTTCGTGTTTCAATATGTCCAAGGTTTTATCATGGCGACAGCCACACAGCGGATTTCAAAGTCTTTAAGAAATGATCTATCAAAAAAAATGAATCGATTGCCGTTAAAATACTTTGACTCAACAAGTACTGGTGATGTTCTTAGCCGTGTGACTAATGATGTGGATATAGTTGGTCAAACGCTGAACCAGAGTATAAGCGGATTGACTTCAGCCATCACGTTATTCATGGGTTCGTTGGTTATGATGTTCTGGACGAATTGGATCATGGCGATTGCTGCTGTATTATCCACATTCATTGGTTTTGCGTTAATGTCTTTTTTGATTTCCAAGTCACAGGTCTTCTTTGGACATCAGCAAAAACAGCTTGGCAAATTGAACGGGTATATTGAAGAGACCTATTCAGGACACAATGTGGTGAAAGCTTATAATGGAGAAAAGATGGCCAAGGCAACTTTTCAGGAGATCAACACTGGGTTGTATGACAGCGCCTGGAAATCGCAATTCCTATCCGGTCTGATGATGCCATTTATGATGTTTGTCGGAAACCTTGGCTATGTCGTGGTTTGTATTGTAGGAGCGGCCCTTGCAGTCAATGGCAATATCTCATTCGGAGTCATTGTTTCCTTTATGTTGTACATTCGTCTTTTCACTCAGCCACTCACTCAGATTGCTCAAGGAGCCACACAGCTGCAGTCAACAGCCGCGGCCAGTGGGCGTGTCTTTGAATTTCTGAATGAAAAAGAACTTGCAGATGAAAGTGAAAAGAAAGATACTCTCAAAACGGTTACCGGAGATGTAGAATTCAGAAATGTCCGCTTTGGCTATAACGAAAAAAAACCAGTCATCAAAAACTTCTCGGTAAACGTTAAGGCAGGGCAAAAAGTGGCGATTGTTGGCCCTACCGGAGCGGGCAAAACAACCCTGGTCAATCTGTTGATGCGTTTCTATGAAGTAAATGACGGGGAAATCTTGATTGATGGTGTGCCAATTAGCCAGCTTACCAGAGAAAATCTTCATGATTTGTTCTGTATGGTCCTTCAGGATACATGGTTATTTGAAGGCACGATCCGTGAAAATATTCTTTATTCCAGCAAGGGAGTTAGTGAGGAAGAGCTGGAGTCAGCCTGCAAAGCAGTCGGGCTGCATCACTTTTTTAAAACCTTGCCTAGTGGATACGATACAATTCTTGATGATAAAGCAAGTTTGTCCGCAGGCCAGAAACAGCTGATTACCATTGCACGTGCGATGGTGAAAACGGCGCCATTGCTTATATTAGATGAGGCCACAAGTTCGGTCGATACACGAACTGAAATGCTCATCCAACAAGCTATGGATAAATTGACAGTTGGAAAGACATCATTTGTCATAGCCCACAGGCTATCGACCATTAAAAATGCTGACATGATTCTCGTCATGAAGGATGGCGACATTATTGAGACAGGAACCCATGAAGAACTGTTGAAGCAAAATGGGTTCTATGCAGAGTTGTATAACAGTCAATTTGAAGAAGCATCATAATCATAAAAAGAGGACAAATCTTAACTCAATCATAAAGCCGAATCTCTCTCCGAAGTTCTGGAATGAGATTCGGCTTATTATTTTTATACTATTTATCTTTCCAGAGTTACTTTTTCCTTTTTCCTTGAGAATAAATTAGCCATTGCTTCTTGAAGAGCCTCAATGCCAGTACAAAGAATGGAAGCAGTATAAAGGAAAGTACCACCAACCCAGTAATAACAGCTATAGCCAATTCAGCTATTAGAAGTATTCCGGAAGGCATGAGTGTTTCGAATGTTCCTCCAAGAATAACAACGGCTGCATTATGACATAACCAATTTGTTTGGAAGCCAAGACAATTGCGTCTTCAGTAGACATACCTGGGTATTCCTTCATACGCATCATCAAGGAAATCCTGTAATCTACTCCCAAGGCTACAATTACAATAAATGAGAAGAACGGTCCAAAGGACGAACTCCCTAAAAGTCCCTTCAAATTTAGAACTATTAATTTTCCATCACCTTAATGATTTAGAAATTCCCCAACACTTCATTAATTGGTGAACCCCTTCTTCAATATGGTCCAATGGAATCCCGCCAAAGCCCAAAAGAAATGTTGGGAATTTCAATTCGATTGGACTTAACAGATAATCACTTACTGGATAAATGGCAATCGTGTTTTTCTCCGCTATCGCTTTTAACTCACCTTCACTTTTTGTCAAGGGGACAGAAATTAGAATGTGCATTCCGGCTTTGTCACCGGTGATGGAAACAAGCGGATAAAACGTTTCAAATACCTCGGTTAATTTTTCATGTTTTTTTCGATAAATTTTCCGCATCCGGTTTAAGTGTTTAGAAAAATAGCCATCTTTCATAAAGTCAGCTAAAAGATGTTGATCAAATCTCGGTACGGTTGCGGAATAAAAATTGAATGACTGTTTGTACTTTGTCAACAATGGTAATGGCAGCACAAAATAAGCAACACGCAGTGAAGGCATTAACGATTTGGTAAACGTGCTGAGATAAATAACTTTATTATTTTGGTCCATACCTTGTAAAGCGGGAATGGGTTTTCCTTTATAGCGAAACTCACTATCATAATCATCTTCAATAATATAGCGATTTTCATCTTTT
The DNA here is from genome assembly GCF_036962465.1 of Neobacillus vireti. Taxonomy (GTDB): domain Bacteria; phylum Bacillota; class Bacilli; order Bacillales; family Cytobacillaceae; genus Neobacillus; species Neobacillus vireti_B. The sequence goes on along the minus strand of NZ_JBALNF010000081.1, from coordinate 3,686 downwards.
GCCGCCCAGTTTAATAGCTGCGTTCTTCTTGTTGCTGAAAGAACCGCACCCGTAGGGAATTGGTGGGAAGGTGTAATATAAACAATATTGGCATTTGTCCTTTCAAGCTCATCCACCATTAAGCCATCATCATCAACCGGAATGGGCAGGGCTTTATTTTCCAATTGGATTCTTGGGATGGCTGAATAGCCGGGATTTTCAAGGGCAAATTTTGAATCATCTCCCAGTAATCGTAGAATCATAGGCAGCAGTTGTTCCGTTCCTGAGCCGATGACAATCTGTTCAGGCTTACAGGCAATCCCTCTAGATTGATAAAGATAATTGGAAATTTCCGCTCTTAATGCGAATTCTCCTTGCGGGTCCCCAATTTGCAACAACTCTTTTGAACTTTGATCATACAAGTTTTTGGCATATTTTCGCCATATTGAAAACGGGAATGAATCGGTATCAATTTTCCCTGGATGAAAGTCAAATTGATAGGTTTTATTCGTTGCCATTTCAATTGGCATGGTTAACGGTTCTTTTTCAAGATAAGGTAATTCATCGATCTCTTCTACAAAAAAACCAATCCGGGGTTTCGAACCAACAAAACCTTCAGCCATCAACTGCGCATAGGCAATTTCAATGGTAGTTTGGCTGATATTTAAAAAGTCAGCCAATTTTTTTTTGGAAGGTAATTTGGTGCCGACTTCAATTTGTTTATCGATAATGGCATCTTTGATTCCGATATAAAGCTGTTCATACAATGGTTTGGCTGTATTTTTATCCAATTTAAACATCAGCATGTCCATCTGCAATTCCTCCAACTGACCACATAAATTTTTTAAAAATTGAACCTTTTCACAAAGTCAATTTCTATTATACTAGTAATTATTAAAGGAATGGAGGGTTTTTTAATGAAACAGGTTGGAACTGATAGAGTAAAACGCGGCATGGCGGAAATGCAAAAAGGCGGAGTGATTATGGACGTCATTAATGCCGAGCAGGCAAAAATAGCAGAGGCTGCAGGTGCAGTTGCTGTTATGGCTTTAGAACGGGTACCATCCGATATTCGAAAAGCTGGTGGTGTAGCTCGTATGGCAGATCCTCGGATTGTAGAGGAAGTATTGAACGCTGTAACCATTCCAGTAATGGCAAAAGCACGTATTGGTCATATTGTCGAAGCACGTGTTTTAGAATCAATGGGCGTTGATTACATAGATGAAAGTGAAGTATTAACACCTGCTGATGAGGAATTCCATTTATTAAAAAGCGACTACACCGTACCTTTTGTATGTGGATGCCGCGATTTAGGGGAAGCTGCTCGTCGTATTGGAGAAGGAGCTTCCATGTTACGTACGAAAGGTGAACCGGGAACAGGAAATATTGTCGAAGCTGTTCGCCATATTCGTAAAGTTAATTCACAGGTAAGACGCGTTGTTGGTATGAGCGCAGATGAATTAATGACAGAAGCAAAGATTTTAGGTGCACCATTTGAATTATTATTAGAAATTAAAAAATTAGGGCGCTTACCAGTTGTAAATTTTGCTGCGGGTGGGGTGGCAACACCTGCAGATGCCGCTTTAATGATGGAACTTGGAGCAGATGGTGTATTTGTTGGATCAGGTATTTTCAAATCTGATAACCCAGAAAAATTCGCACGTGCAATTGTAGAAGCAACGACGCACTATCAGGACTATAAACTCATTGCTGAAATTTCAAAAGAGCTGGGGACACCGATGAAAGGTATTGATATTGCAACGCTAAATGCAAGTGAACGTATGCAGGAACGTGGTTGGTAATATGCTGAAAATTGGGATACTTGCATTACAAGGTGCAGTCAGAGAGCATATAAGACAAATTGAAGAGCTTGGCTGTAGAGCCATTTCAGTCAAATCGGCTGATGATCTTAAAGAATTGAATGGTCTTGTACTGCCTGGCGGAGAAAGTACAACCATGCGGAAACTGCTGGACCGATACGAGTTGCTTGAACCCATTCGTGCTTTAGCCGATGCGGGAATTCCGATGTTTGGAACATGTGCTGGTCTGATTTTAATGGCAAAAGAAATCGTCGGCTCTGACACGCCGCATCTGGGATTAATGGATGTCGTGGTTGAACGGAATTCTTTTGGGCGCCAGGTTGATAGTTTTGAAGTAGAGCTATCCACTCGAAAAATAGGGGATGACATTCCTGCTGTTTTTATCCGGGCCCCGCATATCGTAGCAGCAGGTGAAAATGTTGAAATTCTCGCAAAACATGAAGATCGTATTGTTCTAGCCCGCGAAGGTCAATTTTTAGGTTGTTCCTTTCATCCAGAACTAACAGAAGATACCCGAATCATGAAATATTTTATTGAAATGGTACGAGAGCACTTTTAAAGGTGTATGTCACGCCCTGCATTTTAAATAACATGTTAGATAAAAGTGGATTACGTTATAGTAAGTCGTTTGAAATTGTGGTTGTAAAATAATTGTTTATTTAGCCTTCAAATTACAACATTTGGAGGCTTTTTGTTATGCATAAAAAAATAAATGTTTTTGAACGATCCATGAGATAACTTGAAGAAGGAAGCAGTAGATTTATGTCGAATTTTATATATAAATTCTTTATGAAAAGGGTGGATGTAATGGAACAGAAAGAATTTTGGAGCTTAATAGAAAAGTCCAGAGAAACTGATGATCAAGCGGAATGGTTAACCGATGTACTAGTTCAAAAAGGATTAGAAGAGGCTTTAGATTTTGAATTTTTATTACAACAATTAATGAACGCCAGTTATAAATCTCGTTTATGGGGAGCAGCATTTGTTTTAATGGGAGGCTGTTCTGACGATGCCTTTGATTATTTCCGGGGATGGCTAATTGGACAGGGAGAAGAGATATTTAATAAGGTTATGAAAGATCCTGAATTCTTAGCAGCATACATAAGTGAAGATAACCTTGATGATGAAGGATATCCGCAAAATGAAGAATTGCTCTCGGTGGGATTAGATGCATATACCCTGATAAAGACGGGTGATATTGAATGGGATGACAATATATATGATGAGCTATTAGAAGCTCTTGACAAAAAGGGATTACTGCCTACACCTGACATTGAATTTGATTGGGAGGAAGATGATTTAGAAGAGTTATTTCCTGTTTTATGGGGAAAATTTGGAGAAGAACCACTAGGGTAATAGAAGAAAACTATAGAATATGTGAAAAAGCAATAAGCTAAACGATTTTTCTACATCTGGCCTCCTTTAACATTACTCGGACTATCATTACAAAGGAAGTACTCGTTCCTAAAATTCTTATACGTTAAATTATAACATTGAAGATCAAGATATGATCGATTCATATTCATGATTGAGTTGCGACTGCAGCTCTTTTTTTGATCCAAAAAAACATTTTTTTAATGGAACAAGTTGATAGGTCTATATCTATTGAATATGATGATGTGAAAATAAATTGCAGGGAGAGTATTTTATGTATCCTAGTTCTTTTCATCAGTACTATAACGTTCCGTATAGTCAAGATGTCTATCTAACAACAACTCCATACCAAGCAGATTTCTATTCGAATTTTGATTCAAGACAATTTGGCGGGTTTCAACCGCCGTCTGCTCCACCGCCAGGTCATCATCCACCGACTGCACCACCATCGGGCCATCATGATCTAGAAGCTGGACCACCAACATCTCCACCGCCATCAGCTCTTCCTCAACA
>NZ_JBALNF010000080.1:0-28115 GCF_036962465.1 Neobacillus vireti | reverse complement strand
ACCATTTACTATTTTTATTTATTTGATTATCTATAGAAATGGGCAAATTGTCAAGATGGAAAAACAGAAAAAGCAGGATGTTTTCTAACTATTATGAATCTACCTATTCTCTCATCATTTATTTATGTTTTAAAACTTCCTTTATTGTTGATGGTTTAAATAGAATGGTTGGCGGACGTACTAGATTTGTCACTTTTACTAAATCTTTATAAATTGTTTTATTTTTTGCTGATAATAAGAAAATCTGTTTAACATACCATTGCAACACCTTTAAGCCAATTGGTTTTTTCCCTTTAACCCCTTCATATCGAAAATCCTCACTAATGACCATTAACCAAACAGGAGCAATGATTTTCGCTAATTTTTTCTGTAATTTTTTCATATCGCCCATTGGTGAAGCGGCAGCGAAGTAATCGCCAATTGCCAGGGCTTCTAATGCGGCTATACTCATCCCTTGTCCAAACACCGGATCGATGCGGCACAGTGAATCACCCGCCACTAGTAATCCATCAGGTAAACTCACGCGTTCAAAGTGGCACCACCTAATTTGCGGAACTTGGTATATGGCTGTTTCCGTTTCAGAGGTTCCTGCTTGTATCTCTTCAAATATATCAGGAAGCGGTAAACATGACGTTTTATTTATAAAGCCTTCAGCGTCTTTCACCTCAGCAGGATTTAATGTTTGTAAATAACCATTTAGCGTTACAAAACATTGATTGTTTTCGACCAATGACAAGGTTCCCCCCATTGTCTCCTTAGCAGCTGGGTCGGGGTAAATGATTTTAATTTTAAAGTCCTTCGGAGCCTCTGGTAATGTGAATTTCCTGGTGGCATAACAAAGACCTATGTCAACTTTTTCCTCTGGTACCAATTCCCCCAGCTTTGCGAGCCAGCCTTTCGTAAACGAGGCGGTACCACTTGTATCAATTACTAAATCTCCAAAGATCGTTTTAGTTTTGTTTTCCTGAAGAATTTCTACTCCGCGGACTCCGCTGTGATCGTCCGTTAAAATAAACGATTCTACCTTTATTCCGTATGTATAAGTGACATTTTCAATTTCACCTACCTTCTCCTCCACATACGATTCAAGCAAGGGTCTTGTTTGTAGTAGAGTCGAATCCTCGCTGGGAAACCGAAGTTTCCAAACCCCATGATGGAACCAAGCCAAATCCTTTAGTGAATCTATTTTAATCGATCCCCGGTTGACCATATCATTTTGAAAGCCGGGAAATAGTCTTTCTAATGCCTGGTCTCCTGCATGAAGGAGAGCATGAATGTGGTTTGCTTGCGGAATTCCTTTCCTAACGGTGTTCTTATTTTCCGGCTTTGGGTCTTTCTCTAAAATTAGAACACTATGAAAATAGGGCGATATTGCCGCGGCAATTAACTTTCCTGCCATTCCCCCGCCGATAATGATTGCTTGATCACGCTTCAACTTGCTCCATTCTCCTTTTTGTCCGACTGTTTTCCTCCCTAAGTTTACCAAAGTTAAAACCTTAGTAAAACAGAAACTAGCAGGAAGACATCCTGCTAGCATTTACTGTTGCGTTATGATTTGACTTAAAAGATACTCAGAAACCTTTTCTGACTCTAGTCTTGCCGCTACGTAAGGCGGCTGGACTTCTTTTGCTCCTTCTACAGGGATTCCCAGCCACAACACTTGCTCGTCTAACATGATAAATGGAAACGACAAACACTCAGCAACCCGTTGATCAGGATGCAGCTCGAGCCAGTCATCTTCAGATACCACGGTTAGTTTTAGAGATTTGTTTCGATTTTTTACCTTCTCTATCCATTCTTTGGTCAATCTAGTTTGGGCAGGTAACGATATGACAATCGACCTTCGAGCAGAATCAATATCCTGAAATACCTTTTCTAGTTTTCTGGCATGCATCCATTGCAATTTAGAATGATGATGTCTAATCCACGTTCCAATATCTTTCGTTTCCACCATTTGCTGTTTTTTCACCTGATGGTCCACAAGCTGCCTCAAGGTCTTCCCTTGAAAAACGTGCCGCCTGATATAGACTTGATTACTTACATGGATAAACTTCCCCTTGGTTCTCGTGATCGCCACATTAATTAACCGTTCACTATCCTTGCCAGTAACTAACATACCAGCCCGAGTTTGGGGCCCGCCCTCGACTGTATCAAAGACCATTACATCTCGCTCGCTGCCCTGAAAACGATGAACCGTGGCAGCAATAATATCGGCTGTGATCCGTTCCTTTTCATATAAATCATCCAGGATCAACTCCATTAATTGGGCTTGGGCCCGGTATGGCGTCACATAGCCAATCGACCTCAGCCCACTTAAATAGGATTCATGGATAAGCTGAAACGATAATAACGCCTGCCAGATATTTATTCTCGATTGCGAGGTCCGTTCCGTTAGACAGTGAGCTCCTGTAAAACTGGTATCAACAAGAATGGATGAACGCCCCGGAAATGGGGCACTTTCAACAATTTGATTCCTGCTTTTCCAAACACTCTCATGGTCTCCCACGAGTGAATGATAAATATAATGATTCGTGAAGGCCGAGATATCCGGATGCATCCGCCGTTGTTTTTTTAGTAAGAAGAGATGAGGATGCAGTTTGCCGTCATTTACCCAGTCCACCACACCGGCGCGGTGAAAAATATCTTCTTTCAACCACTTCATCACTAAAGGGTCTCTTGAGGCAGCGATTGGCGGCAACTGCTTAAAATCGCCGCAGACAATCACCCGTTTGCCAAGTGCCGCAGCAAATGCCGCTTGTGGCACATAAGCCATACTCGCTTCATCGACAATCACGAGATCAAAGTTTTTTTCATAAATAGCCGGATCACTTGCTGCCTTGGCGAGCGTGGTTCCGACTACAAAGGCATCTTCAACAAATTGAATCTCCTTTTGACGTATCTTATCCAATACTCTGGCAATCTTCGTTTCAAGCTCTAATAGCTGATTGGTATCTCTCTTACTGAATGAGCGTGCAATGTCCTGCTTTAAATGCTTCCGCTCTTCGAATAAAATCACCTTTTCTTCGGCAAGACCCGGATCTTGCTTTTCAAGTAATTCGCTTGTCGTAACCGCTTCCCGATCGGCAAGCTGTTCACTTGTACCAAATCCATAGCGAAGGACATCGCCTTCACGGAACCGATTTTTCTTTTTAATAAAATCGTAAAGTTCACCAATCAGAACGTCCACAGCCTGGTTACTGTGTGAAAGAATAAGGACGCGCTTTTCTTGAAAGTATTTATTGGCTGCCGTTCTCGCGAGCGTATAGGTTTTACCTGTACCGGGCGGACCCCAGACAAAGGTAACCGGATTATATTTTGAACGCAGCACTAGCTCATGAACAGTGCTCTTTATTTTTTCAACAGGATGTTGTGCCGACATCGATGGATCCATTAATTTCTTGATCCGCAGCCGCTTTTGTTTATCTTTCTTGATTTCATCAAGTCGTTCTATTAGCTGCTCAAGCAATTCCCACGGATCATGGTACAAAGTGGCTTCTGATATTAAGTCGCCAAACGATTGTTCCAGCGCTATGATAACCCCGATTCCTTCAGAAGACAGGATCCGTCCATTTTGTGACATCCCACCCCACTCGAGTCTAATGGTAGAACCAACTGGTATCCGTAATGAAGTCGATGTTTCAAAATAATAAGAAAAAGAACCTTCCGTTGATAACAGACGACCATTGCTAACCAAGAATTTGTTGCTGCCGAACCTTTTTAAATAATTGATTTCATTCTGGAGGGCTTGCTGCCACTCCTTTAAATAAGAAATTACTGTTGTCATTATTTCTCTTCCTTTAAGGGCAATTCCTTTAGATACTATAGCACGTTCGTTTGAAAAAGAAAAAAGCATCCGAATCCAAAACGAATGCTTTGCTAGATTATAAGTTAACTGTCAGCCTTCAAATAATAATTCGCCAGAGTAATGATCATCGCACCCATTCGTTCGTTTTCTGGTGCTAGAACACGGTCGATTCCTTCTTCTTTAAGGGCTTCTAAAGTTACTTTTCCAACTGCAACGGCTAGTGTTTGATCCTTAAAAGCTTTAACGATATCTTTATAACTATTCGTTTTCCTAGCATAATCGAAAAGGGAACGAACCTGAACAGCGGTTGTAAAACAAACGGCATCACACTCATCGGCGATAAGTTCCTGGCATAAAGTCTTTACCGTTTCCACTTCTGGTTCAATATGTTGATATGGCAGTATTTTTTGAACCACTGCACCTTGGTCTTCAAGGAATTGAGTTAGAACCGGTGCCGTTTCTCCATGAAGCTGAACCATGACTCGTTTTCCGCTAAAGTCAATTCCTTCAAAGGCACGAACTAGACCTTTTGTTGTCCCATCATCAGATACAGCAATCGGTTTGATCGCTAATTTTTTTAGGGCTGCCAGCGTTTTATATCCCCGAGAAGCAACCATAGCATTGCGGATTTTATTGATAAAAGCTTCTTCTAATCCCAGCTTTGCTGCAATATTAATCAGGGTGTCGATCCCGATTCCCGTTGTAAAAATAACCCAATCGGTACCCCTTTCGATAAATTCAAGCAGCCCCGGCTCTACTTCCTTTTCAGCTAAAAATACGGTCCCCTGCAGAGAACGTATAACAGGTATACCGCCTTGTTTCTCAATTAATGTACTGATTTCGTCAAGTTTGCGTGTACCGCCAACCACAATTCGTTTTCCTGATAGACCCTTTTCCATTTCCTGTACCTCACATTTTTTATTATAATGTAACATAAAAAATGAAGGAGAAGTGGCTCTCCCTCATTTTTTCTTCGACTAGTAATCAGATACCCATAACTTAAAATTTCTACGTTTTAGCCTCATTGTGTTCTACCCTCATTTTTACATTTCTTTTAACAAAAAGAAAGATAAAGAGTAACATCAGCTGTAAAATAAGACCGATAATATTCCAAGTATAGAAAGAAAAACGTAAAAGGTCCATAGTATTCTTAAACATGAGGATCGATAAATACCCGATTATAAAGGAAATAGGAAATAAGAACTTATTCGTATTTCCTTTGTAAAGATAGCTAAAACAGTGATTGATTGCATAAAGAAGAAAAGCAACCTTTGTAAAAATAGTTGGGAGCCACGCAACAGTGATGACTAAATCAAGCCGATCGAGAAAATCGGTAATATTAATTTGTTGAATAAGCATAAGACTTGGATAGGTAGATTCACGGATGATTCTTGTTCCTAAAACCGCCAAAGACGAAAACAGGACCACAAAGAAAAGAAATAATCCAAGCCCTGTTCCAATAATGACAGCTCGTCGTGCTTTTTTTGCTGGATTGATATTAGAAATAATGATTAAAAAAAAGAAAATCTCCCCCATCCAAGAGAAGGTGACATAAAAGGCTCTTAGAATTGCCGGAATAGATTCCCATCCGAACAGAGGCTGCAGATTGCCGAAATTCCATTCATTCATTAGTAAGAACGGCAGCATGGCCACAATGATAAATAATATCGAAAAAGTGATCCCGGTGACTCTAGCTACCACCTCAAGCCCAGATATAGCGATATAAACAATTACTAACATGGAAAGAACCATTAAGATATCATTTGGTGTCGTTGGTAAAAGGACGGTCGCAACAAAGTCGATCATACCTCTTAAATCCCTGACGATGGTGAAAATAACAAACAGAAGGAAAAGCATGATAAAGGCCTTTTCAATCCATTTACTTTTGCTGCCAATTAAAAGAACGTTTTGTAACCATTCTATATTTTTGTTTTTCCCAAAAACAATAAAAACCAGAGATATTAAGATAGGATACATGATAATCGGCACAACCCAGGCATTTTGATCACCTTGTTGTAAAATAATTTGTGGCAGGCTGATGACAGGCCCGGCAAAGATTAAATTGGCAACCAAGAGGACCAATTGGACATCAGATATTTTTTGTTTCATAATTTCACCACCATTCTCGAAATGCCTTCAAATGTAACATTTAAAAATGTAGTGACGGTACTGAGTGATAAGTGAAATAAATCCAAGATGGACATAGCAAAAGCTATCCCTACCCAGAGGTAAACCCATTTTCGTTCTTTTTTACTGATAATTTGTTTTTTAAAGACAAATAAAACATAGAGCATGAGACATAACCAGATAACAATCATCCCTATTTTCATACTGTCATTCCTTTTCAATGATTCCTATATTCGTTGTTCTTTGGATATCTGCATCTACCTTGACAGTTACTTTTAAGTTTGGCAGGGTTTTTCGCCATTCATTCCTCCAATTTTGTTCCCACGCCAGATGTTTATTTTTATAAAGGTACCAGCCAAATCCAAAAACATCTATACCCTGTGAGTGAGCATGCTTTAAAACTGCTTGGATTTGTTCTTTAATCTGGGTTTCCATTTTACTAATGATCAATCGATAGGTTTTGGGATCCTCGATTCGATAGTTTGGCTCATTTTCAAATAATACACCCGCAGCCCTGACTGTCAGGAGAAAGGTGGGTTTTCCATCAACGATCTTTAAAGTTGGTTCTGTTTGATTTTCAAATATTTGGACCGACAATTCCTCATCTTTAGCGACCGGAAAAGATGCTGACTTTTTTTCCATTTTTTCAAATAACCATAATATGCCTTCACTTTCATTGCTATTTGAAGAAAAGGCAAGCTTATCATCTTTAAAAACAGCAAAGCTTTCCATTTGAACTTCTTTTTTGTTTTTATCGTCCTTAGTAGTACCAGCAGTGTTAACAAGCGGAATGACCATGTCCTTCCCATCCCGATTCAAATCTTGTAAGGCTTCTCGAGCTGTCATATTAATACTGTTTTTAGACATCTCTCTCATTCCTTCACCCGAATATTGTTCCATTCTCGGCTGCGTCTTCAATAGTTTCACGGCGTCACCTTTAGAGATGAGCAAAAAGGTTGAAATCCTTGACCGGGGCTGTGTAAAAATGGCATTTAAGGACTTCTTTATCCCTTCTTTAGCAAGCGAATCCCCGATTATATGAACTCTTCTATGTCCTAAATAAATCCTCCTGGACAACTTAGTTTGGATTTCCTCAATCCCTTGCCGTTCATTCCCGCCCGTTCCTTGAGCGACTAAGAAGGGCCCTTCACCGCTTGTTCCCCCGCCTCCGCCGCTTGACCCTGCTCCACCCATAGAGCTTGGGAGCGGAATCTGTACGGAATAAAGGAATTTGTTCTTTTTCCCTTTATCTACTCCAGTGGCAACAACAAAGGCAATATCGTTAATCTCTGAGCGGTCCCAACAGCCTGTCAATAAAGTGAGGGCGCTTAGGCATATAAATATCGGACGGATAAATTTCATGACTCATTCCCCTCTTCACTGCCTTTTCCAGGACTTGGCTTTAAGCCTTCTCCTTCTCGTACCATATCCCCTTTAACAGTTTGACTAGGGCGTTGATTCATCGACCACCATGGAACCCGTATGAATACATCCTTTAGTCCCTTCATGGACATTGGAGACACGGGAGACAAATAAGGAATACCAAAGGACCTTAATTTGGATAAATGTGTTAAGATAATCAAGAGACCTAGAACAATCCCAAATAAACCGAACACTCCTGCAAGAACAATAAATGGAAAACGCAGAAGCCGGACAGAAATTGCCATATTAAATCTTGGGATAGTAAATGAAGCGATACCTGTTAAGGAAACGACAATAACCATGGGAGCAGAAACAATTCCTGCCTCAACAGCGGCCTGCCCAATTACAAGTGCACCGAGGATACTTACAGCTTGACCAACAATTTTAGGCAGCCGTACCCCCGCTTCCCGCAGTGCTTCAAAAGAAATTTCCATTATCATGGCTTCAACAAAGGCTGGAAACGGGATGGCTTCTCTCGCAGATGCGATACTGAACAGCAGGTTTGTCGGAATCATTTCTTGGTGATAAGTAGTAACCGCTACATAAATACTTGGTAAGGTAAGCGCAATAAATACAAAGATGATTCGAAGCAGACGAAGAAAAATAGATATGTGGTAACGATGATAATAATCCTCGCTTGCCTGAAGGAACTGCCAAAAGGTGGCCGGCATGACAAGAGCAAGCGGTGTACCATCAATAATAACGGCTACTCTTCCTTCTAACAAATTGGCCGCAATCGTATCCGGACGTTCGGTATTTTGGATTTGGGGAAATACACTCCAAGGATTATCCTCAATTAATTCTTCTATATAACCGCTTTCCAAAACACCATCAATTTTAATCCCGTCCAGCCGTGATTGAACTTCTTTTAAAAGATCTGGGTCAACCAAACCATCGATGTACATAATGGCAATGCCGGTTTTGGTTTCTTCGCCAACGTCTTTGGCAATCGTCTTTAGGCGGTTAGAACGGATTTTCTGTCTCACAAGGGCTGTATTTACTCTAAGACTCTCAGTAAAACCTTCACGTGGGCCACGAACAACAGACTCAGTTTCCGGTTCGGAGACACTTCTTCGTTGTCCACCCTTTGCATCGATGACAATTCCTGTATTCACTCGATCAACTAAAAGTACGGTATTCCCTTTTAGAACATTTAATACAGCATCGTCAAGTTTAGTAATTTCTTTAACAGAACTGACTGAAATAATTCTTTCAATTAAGTAGTCAGACGTAACTCGCTCTTTTTCTACTTCCTTCAGAATTTGGTTGATTCCATGAAGCTGGATGCTGTTCGTATCAATGAGCCCATCCACAAACAATAAATAGGCTTCCACCTCTCCTGCAATAATCTGCCGAAAGACAATATCTGAACAGTCGTTAAAAAGCTGCTTCAATCGGTCAATGTTAATCGATAAATTCGAATCGATCTGTTTATCCGTTTTTTCAGCAGGCAATGACTTTTGGTCATCAATAAGTAGTTTTTTGAATTTTTTCATCGAAAAACTCCGATTGTATAAATTTTTTCTGGCTGTGTTCTTAGACAATCATACCTGAGAATTTGCGTTGATTGCCTAAAATTGGCTTTTTATAATTTGCACCATTAATTGAAAAATATTCCGTTTCTCTCGGTAAATTGGCTTGATTATTTTAAGATTGGACATACTGAAGGATGTAATTCATTATTCGTCAGGAGGGAACTCAGGTGGAAGGTCAATTCAGTAATTTTATAGATGAAGTATTTATTCAAGGAAAAATGGAAAATGTATTTAGTTACACATGTGGTTCCTGGCAAAATTGTAATCAAAATACGATTCAGTCGTTCCTGTCTCAATGTATGGAATATAATCTCGATCCTCAGTACTGTATGAGCTGGGTGGAACAGCATAAGGATGAAATACCGAATTGGAGCGCTGTGTCAGAAACATCACTCGGCTGGGTGAACGAGCACACTTCCTCTGGCTCGCCGATTTCCATAACAGAGCAGGAATTAAGTTAAGTTAAGTTAAGTTAAGTTAAGTTAGAAGCCACGTGCTTCATTTATAAAAAAATCCTAACCAGCTTGTTCGCTGATTAGGATTTTTCACTCTTATTGTGCTTTTTCAACTGCTTCCACTAATTTAAATAAGAAATGATAGATTAGCTGAAAGGCCTCTCCCATCGACAAGTCCTCCCGGAATCCTTCTACATAATTTAGGACAAAGTTCAAGTTCCATAACCCATCGTCAAGCGTAAACATTAAATCAAATTTGGCTTCCTCACCGTTTAAATTTGCATTTAAATATTCTCTAAGCTGCTTGTCATACTTCTTTTGTAACTTCAGCCCCAGCATGACGTCATAGGTCCCAAAGACATCATCTACTTCAAGAGAAATTGCCTCAACATTCACCAAATCGAACCATTTCGATTCGAGGTAAATAAATTCATTTTTATGCTTTTTAAGATAGCTAACGGGTTCCGACAAAAACACAGAGCTTTCATTCTTTAACATGTTTTCCGATTCTTTATCACAACGTTCAATATAGGCATCGGCAAAACGGGTATTGTCATCCTTTTCGACCCATCCTCCTTCACTAGCCAGCTGATGTTGTTTTGCGTATTCAATTTCTTCTTTAAAAAGAACCACTCCTTCGGCAGCGGACTGACGATCGTTTTCTTCTATGTACTGTTTGATCTTTTCTTTTAACATTTTAATCCTCCTATTGGCCTGCTTGTACTAATATATTAATCCACTTTATTAAAAAAGCAAATGGATGAAGATAACTTTATTTTACGCAACAGAAGAAATAAATAAATGAAATCCCCTAGTCATATCGATTAGGGGGAATTAGAATTATGTAGTTATATTATCTATCGACACTTTTAGAAACATCCCAAATTACAAAATATTTCGAATACTGTCTCGTCAAAACGATTGCTTCTTTTTCGTCTTTTAGAAAAATTAATCCAGACCCCATTTGTTCCTCGAAAGCCCAACCCTTCGCATTCATCACATCTTTTACCTTATTAAGAGGATTTTGACCTGTATTGCTAGACAAATATCGACTCTTGTTTTCTGTATTTAAAAACCGAACGTAGTCAGTATCCGTCATTTTTAATTTCACGATTGATATCAGCAGCGGTACGGGGTTTCCTTCTTGGAATAAAGCTGGTCCTATGACCAAGATGATGAAGCCAAAAGCAAATGTAAAACCGATGATGATCGTGATCAGTATTTTTTTCAACCAGTTCACCTGTTTCCCCCCTTGTAAAACCTTCATTAATTATGACGATTCAAGGGTGCTTTTGGTTTCAATTGGCAGTATTACAATTTGTTTACAAAAAATCCACTCAACTACTAGAGTGGATCCTAACCTATGATTCATTACCCTTCTTTTAAAAAACTGCTTGGCATGACAACGGCTATCACTTCACCGCGTGCACATAAAATATCATCGGCAAACACTTCTGCTGCCACTTTAAATTTCTTAGGATGTATCTCCTCAACTCTTCCGACTGCTTTTAATTGGACACCATGTGGAGTCGGCTTAAGAAAGTTAACATTCAAGGAAGCGGTTACAAATCTTGGCGCCCCCTTGCCATCACCTGGTTCAAAGCCATTTTTCCGGTGTAAAGCTAGTGAAGCGGAACCTGTTCCATGACAATCAATCAGTGAAGCAATCAAACCTCCATAGACAAATCCAGGTAAGGCCGTATGTTCCGGTTTAGGTGTATAAACGGTTACGGTTTGGTCTTCCTCCCAGCCGGTTCGGAAATGATGGCCTGTTTCATTTAAACGGCCACAGCCATAACACCAGGCAAAATCATCAGGATAATCATCTTGAATGGCATGTAATACCTTTTCTTCCATTGCAAAACCTCCTTTTCAGAAAATTATAACATGTTTGATAACAGAGTTAAACCCGGAAGCAATCAGGCAAAGTGCCGCTAAAGCTCGTACAGACAATAATATAAAAGGATGCAGCAAATCGTTGCTGACACCCTTTTATTTTTTTATGAGACCTTTGTAGGCCGCTGATGTTCTAACTTCAACCGTAAGCTTTCCTTTTGCATAAATTGTTCTAATTAATAATGGAACACCTGTTGTATTTTGAAAGCGAAAATCTGGACCGCCATAGGAAACTGTCGCATCTCTTCCTTGCGGAACATAGCCGACAGATAAGGAATGATGATGTTTTTCGATATAACTTACCCCAACCTGGTCAACGGAATTAAACAATGTCGAGGATGTCTGACAAATTCCACCGCCAATTCCCATCACCATTTTCTTATTGACAATTTCCTTTGCCGGCTGGTAACCATGAGCAGCATCACTTGGTCCAACCGTTGTATTAAACGAAAAAATATCCTGTTTGCCCACAATTACATTATTAATGGCAATCGCTGACAGCTCAATGTTTCTTGAACGGCCTACTACCCCGCTGTTAAAATAAGTTGTGAAGGAACCCACTACCACTTCACTTAAATGGGCAGGGTCTTCCGGCTTATAGCCGCTTTCTGTAACCGTGATTGGCAGTTCAATTTCGCCGCCTTCAGCAGATGCTGTCATCACTCGATTCACTAATTCCGTTTCATCTAATATAATTAAGGGCTTGCCTTTAATGATTTGCCCATTTGGAGCAATTTTATCAAGGACCATCCGTTGATCATAACCAGCCGTTTTATTTGTTCCTCTGGCTAGGTCTTTGGCCCATTGTTCTATTTCCTGTTTATATGAATCTTGATTACTTGCAAACCCTAATTCTTCGGGTAAAAAAGTTTTAATAATACTTTTGGTATTGGGATCAATAACATTGACAACCACTGGTGTCTTTTCTTCTTCCTTAGGCGGTTGTTCCTGTGGCTTTTGACTCGGCTGCTTTTCTGGTTCGGTTACCTTCTCCTTTTCATGGACCGGTTTATTTGTGGCCGGCTTCTCATTACAGCCTGCTAAAGCTAGTAAACTCCCCATTAATAAAACTGAAATTGTCCATCTTCGCTTCACCATGTCCCCAACTACTCCTCTTAAGTGAATGTCATACAATCCAGTGCATATTGCCAGCATGGATTGCCTCCATTCACTCATTTTATTCTCTTGCAGTACGCAATATGACTTAGAAAATGGATAGTTAAGGTGAATAGCGACAAAAAACAGCCTGAACAAACGGTTCAAGGCTGTTAAGACAATTATTTATCTGGTTCCTGTTTTCGCAATCGGTTTCACGACTTTTGCCTCTGTTAAGACAGGCAGATATTTTTTATAGGTATGCCAATAGGCCATCCCAATAAATACCGTCCCGCCCACGGCATTACCTAAAAAGACTGGGATAAAATTTTGAAGATAGTCCATCCATGTAAAATGACCGGCAAAGATCGCGGCAGGGATGACAAACATATTCGCTACAACGTGTTGGAAGCCAATCGCAACAAATGCCATCGTTGGGAACCAGATGCCAAGGATTTTTCCAGACATATCATTAGCCCCATATGATAGCCAAACCGCAGAGGCAACCAGCCAATTGCAGCCAATTCCGGAAAGAAAGGCTTGGAGAAAAGTTGCTTCAAGTTTATGGTCTGCGATACTAATTGTTTTTTCTAAAAATGGCGTAGCTTCAGTTAGACCTACTAGGTGTCCAAAAAAATAGGCTACAAAAATAGCACCTAAAAAATTACTAATGGTAACGAGGAACCAGTTAGTTAGTACCTTTCCGGTACTGACCCTTTTTGCCATTCTAGCAAGAGGCACCGCCATCATATTCCCAGTTAGTAATTCACCGCCTGCCAATAACGTGAGAATTAGACCCACCGGAAAGACACTTGCCCCAATTAAACTGCCTAATCCTTCTAAATTTCCGGTTAACGTAGCGGTTACACGGATAAATAGCAGGTAACCCAGGGCTATAAACGCTCCTGCTTCAAAACCAAGGAGGATTGTTTGAAGTGGTGCATACTTGGTTTTTTTTACTCCGTTTTCGACTGTTATGGCCATAATTTGATCCGGTTTACTAAACCCCATAATCATTACACCCTCATTTTCTTTTCTCTTTATTTGTGAAATATTTAACATAGTTTTATTTTATAATATTTTCATGTGAAAACCTGTGAATATTTCTTTAATGTTTTTAGAGCGCTTCCATTCGACAAATTTTACACAAAGCTAAATTCCGTGTCACATTTTGCGATAAATTATATGTTATAATATTTACATGTGTTAATTTCACTAGTAAAACACTTATCACCCTCGCTTAATCCTATTTGCGTTGGTTTCATGATATAGTCATATTAATTGAATGGATGTGTTAACATGGAAAATACGATTGAGACGGTTTATCGTTTAGAAAATCCTGAGAAAAACATTATTAAATTTGCGACCGGCACACAGCTTCGTTATGAAGATGTTATAAAAGAAGTATTTGGAGTTGCATGTATAAATGACCTACACATGATGATTCAATATAACAAAAGCTTTCAAACAAGCATATGTAACAGCTATGGCATCAGCGAAAAGAAAATCACACTAGATAAAATCATCCGCATTGCATCCAAAGCCGATATGCTCACCTTCAAACAACATCTAATCGAAAATAAACAACACTACCAACAGGACCCAGAAACTGATTTAGTAGAAAATACCACCCATGTCAACCGCCCTTTTGACACCATCATCAAACTCCAAGAAGGAATTTACCGATGGGACGACAGTAATTACTCCTACAGCGCTGTTACAAATGGTGCCTGACACCAAAAATGACACAAAAAAAATAGAGCCAGGTTCCATTTCAATTATGAATGGATTCCTGGCTCTTTTGATTTTTCGATGTGTTTATTATTTTTTCTTCTTATGATTCGATTTAGTTAATCTACCTAGTAAAAATGCACCTGCTGCGACACCGATGAAAGTGTTAGTTTTCTTATTGAAAACCTGTTTCGCCACTAGATTTATATTTTGCGGCCTTTCTGCTAATCTTCTCATAAAGTATCCATACCAGTCATTGCCAAATGGAACATACGTACAGAAATTATATCCTTCATTTGCTAAACTTAATTGCAGCTCTTTCCTAAATCCATACAGCATTTGGAACTCAAACTGATCATTTGGAATATGATTTTCTTTTACAAATGATTTTACATGATTAATAATTCGATGGTCATGTGTGGCAATCGAAGTAAATTTCCCGTTCAGAAGATGCCATTCAATTAATTTAATATAATTCGCATCGATATCCTTTTTATCTTGATAAGCAATTTCGGCGGACTCTTTATAGGCACCCTTTACGATGCGGATTCTATGGTTTTTATATCTTTCGAGATACTCTAAGGCTTTATGAAAATATGCCTGAATCACCGTACCCACATTATCATATTCAAGTGAAAGTTCGTCTAATAGCTGGAAGGTTAACTCTAAATGTTTAAAGTCTTCCATATCAATGTTGACAAACATATCATATTGGCTAGCCAAGTGGACAATCTCTCTAATATTCGTTAAACAAAAGGTATAATCAATATCCAATCCGACTTGAGTGGGTTTTAATGAAATATGTGCATCCACCTGATTTTCATGGATGGCCTCAATCACCTGTAGAATTTGTTCCTTGGCAGTAATAGCTTCTTCTTCTTTAAAGACAAACTCCCCTAAATTGTCGACTGTGCAAGAAATCCCTTGCGCGTTAAGTTCCTTAATACTTTTGATTACTTCTGGGATATTAGTTCCCGCAACAACACTCTGTGCCCCCATTTTTAAGCCATACTTTTTAGCAGCATTATTTAAAAATTGATTTTGAGATAACTCCATGAAAAGATCCTTCAACATTGCAATTTCCCCTTGCTGATCATTTTTATTTTCATTATAGCATACGCTTTCAATAAAATTTATTTTGCGAATTTTTCGAAATAAAGCGCAATCATTTCCTGCTAATCATTATTCCAGACTAGCTTTGCGAGACGAACAAACCAACTAAAAGAAAAAAGCTCATCTCTCCGAAAAGAAATGAGCTTAATCAACTTATTTAGATAACAAATGGTGACAGGCACCTTAGTTTTCTGCTAGCTTTGAAGAGATTTTCTTCTCGCTAGGTTTTGTTTGGCTTTTTCCTTCTAGATCTTCTGCTTGTTTGGAGCGTTTAATAAAGAAGGATAGGACAAGCGCAATTGCTGCAATAAAAGTAGCGATTAGGAAGGAGAAATTGATTCCTTCTAACATCGATTGCATCATGATTTGTTGTTTCATCTGCGCTAGAGCTGCCTTTGTTGGCGGCGCAGTTAAATGCTGCATTGCTGCCTTACCAAGTTCTTTAGCGTGTGATTCCGCACGGTTTGACATAATTGTAACCATTAAGGCTGTCCCAATCGCTCCAGCAACCTGGTTTAAGGTATTGTTCATAGCCGTTCCATGTGGGTACAGACGTTTTGGAAGCTGATTTAAACCATTTGTTGATACCGGCATCATAACCATCGCCATTCCAATTGAACGAACAGAATAGATCATAATGAGATGTGTATAAGTAGTATGCAGCGTTAATCTACTAAAAGCATACGTTGTGACCACAATAATGGTTAAACCCGTTACAGCAAGAATTCTACCGCCAATTTTATCAAACAGTTTCCCAGTCAGTGGTGACATAAAGGCCATCAGGACTGCCCCTGGCATGAGCAATAATCCTGCATCCATTGGCGAAATACCACGTAGGTTTTGCGTATAAATAGGCAGGAGAATCATCCCGGAAAATAAGGCCATATTTACGACCATAGAGATGCATGAGGATAAGGCAAACATAGGATATCGATAGACCCGGAAATTCAATAGTGGTGCTTCTTGTTTAATTTGACGGTAAACAAATAGGAACAATGAGATAATACCGATCATAATCGTTCCGTAAACTTCTGGGCTGTCCCATCCTTTACTACCGGCCGAACTAAAGCCGTAAAGGATACCCCCAAATCCAACACTTGACAGAATAACTGATAAAAAATCGAGACGAAGATTAACTTTTTCCTTTTTATCCTTAAGCAAAAACAAACCAATCAAGAGAACAACGATGGCGATTGGTGTAATAAAATGGAAAAGCATTCTCCAGTCATAATGCTCTACAATCCATCCTGATAAAGTAGGTCCGATCGCTGGAGCAAACATTAGAATGAGTCCAAACACGCCCATTGCCATTCCCCTTTTTTCAATAGGAAAGCTTACCAGCATAACGTTCATTAACAATGGCATTAAGATTGCTGAACCAGAAGCCTGGAGCATCCGTCCTGCCAGCAGCAGCGGAAATACATGGGCAAATCCAGCAAGAATAGTACCGGCAGTAAATAAGCCTATAGCTGCTAGAAAAATATTTCGAACGGAAAACTTTTGTATTAAGTAGGCACTTATCGGAATTAAAATTCCATTTACTAGCATAAAGCCTGTTGTCAGCCACTGAACAGTAGATGCCTCAATATTTAAGTCTTTCATTATAGAAGGCAGCGCAATGTTTAGTAACGTATTATTTAAAAATGAGATAAAGGCACCGACCATTAAAATCGCTATAACACCATAAGGTGGACGATCCGCATGCTTTTTGGTTTGTTCCATTTAGTTTCCCCCTTGGAAGCTTTGTTTGTATTTGTACGTTAAATTCGCATAAAGTATATCTTATACCTTTGGTTCAAGTATTGCAATGGAAAAATACTCATAAATAATGAGTTTTTATAAATACAAAACCACTTAATCAACTTTTTTATACAAGGAGTCCAAATTTCTGCAGCTCTATTTATTAAATACCCTAATCAACACTTAACTTAAAACTATTTTTCATCAAAAACTGAATTATTAATCGTCCTTTTAAAAATGGATAATAAGAAATAAAGTTGCGGCAAAAAACAAGGAGGAAGAACTTACTCAGATAAAAAAACACTCCCATTCAAAAACAGTGAATAGGAGTGTTATCTGGAGATTATCGTCTTCTGTTCCGATTTCGTAAAAAAGTTGGAATATCAAGCGATTCCTCTTGACTCTGATAGGAGCGATTGTATTCATATATTTGTTCCTCCTGATGCTGCCTTTGTTCTTCGTGCTCATGGACATTATGCTTAAAACTTTCCTCTCGTTTTGGCTGAGCAGGGGCTTCAGTTACAGGAGCGGCAGACGGTCTATGTAATTCGTTTTCGCTATTCATAAACCCTGTTGCAATGACTGTGATCATAATTTCGTCTTTTAAATTGTCGTTAATAATGGAACCAAAGATCATATTTAATTCATGATCGGAGGCGGATGCGACTAAGTCGGCTGCTTCCTGTACTTCATAAAGACTTAAATTACTGCCGCCAGTAATGTTCATTAAAACACCTTGTGCTCCATCTATAGAGGTTTCAAGCAACGGACTAGAGATCGCTTTTTTTGCTGCTTCAACGGCACGATCTGGCCCTTTCGCCACACCAATACCCATTAACGCAGTTCCCTGATTCGTCATAATCGTTTTAACATCTGCAAAATCCAAGTTAATGAGACCTGGAACAGCTATTAAGTCAGAGATACCTTGAACACCCTGACGAAGAACATTATCTGCCTCACGGAATGCTTCTAACATTGGGGTTTTTTTGTCAACAATTTGAAGCAGGCGGTCATTCGGAATAATAATGAGAGTATCTACCGCTTCTCTCATTAATTCAATTCCGCTGGCAGCATTAACTGCACGTTTTTTGCCTTCAAAGCCAAACGGACGTGTGACAACCCCAATCGTCAGGGCACCCAGTTCACGGGCAATTTCTGCGATAGCTGGTGCGGCCCCTGTCCCAGTACCTCCGCCCATCCCTGCGGTTACAAATACCATATCAGCTCCGTCTAATACTTCTTGCAGCTGCTTTCTGCTCTCTTCTACTGCTCGTCTGCCGACTTCAGGATTGGCACCCGCTCCAAGACCTCTTGTAAGGGTGGCACCAATTTGCATTTTAATTTCCGCTTTAGAAAGATTCAAAGCCTGAGCATCTGTATTCACAGCAATAAATTCTACGCCCTGAATTCCATCTTCAATCATCCGATTAACCGCGTTATTTCCCCCGCCGCCAACACCAATCACTTTTATTCTCGCAATTTGATCTATATTCATGTCCATATCCCACATTCGCTTCTCCTCCTAAACCAATCATAACTTCATTATTCAGAAAATTAACTTTATCATAAAAAGTACTTTTTTCCCAAACTTATTACTTACTATTTTAGCAAAATAATAGGCTTGTTTGTATAGTGCCACGTATTCATTTCAATAAAAAAAATCAAAAAAACCCTCAATGATGAGGGTCTATTTCTAGCTATTTTGACCTTATTTCGTCCTGTGGTCTATTTTCATCCATTTATGACCACATCTATTTACTCAGCGTTCTTCCATTCTTTTCGAACTAAGCGCATTCCTCCGAGCATAAAATAATACCGCATTTCGATTAACCATTTCATGAACGAGCCAAACCTGCCATTAATATGACGATGATAAACAATACCTGATGCATTCTTACTGCCCAGCGACATCACCATCCCTCTATAAATATAGTGAAATGGTTTTGCCGGCTGCCCGTATATTTTCATGGCAATATTATAAGCACAATATTGGCCTTGTTGAATGGCGAGCTGTGCTGTGGGAGGATACGGTTCTCCCTTTTCATTATAGCTTACAGAAGCATCGCCTAAGACATACACATCAGGGTAATTAGGTACTTCACAAAACTCATTTAACCTGACACGAGCGTCCATTTGCTCAAATTCCTCGATTTGGAGAATAGGATTCCCTTGAACTCCTCCGGCCCAAATAAACGTTTTCGTTGGGATTACCGTTCCGTCTGCTAATCTAATCTGATCAGATTCCACCTGTGAAACTGAAACTCCTGTTATAAACTCACAGTTCATTTTTTTCAATGATTTAGTTGCATCGGCCACTATTACCTCAGGGTAGCCTTGGAGTATTTTCTCTCCAGGTTCAATAATCAGGATGTGAACATCCTCACTTTCGACTCCATACAAATTACAGAGCTGAGGAATTCTTTCCTTCAATTCATGGATAAATTCCATACTCGTGAACCCGGTACCTCCTATAACCATATTTAATGGTCCGCTTGGATTTTGACCATATTCTAAAAATTGCTTTTCGATATGCTCCCTAAGCCGGTACGAGCCTTCCCAATCAAATAAGAAAAAGCCATGCTCTTTTAATCCAGGAATTTCATTATTTTTTGGTGCACCGCCAATTCCAACGACTACATAATCATATGGTAACGTATGCTCTTTACATTCTACTACCTTTCTATCAAGATTTAAGTTTGTAACTTCATCTTGAATAAACGTGACAAAATTAGGATCAATAATGTCTTTGATTGGCAGCTTAATGGACTCGGGGTCTACTGTACCTGCACCCATTTCATGAACCTTAGTAGTGAAATAATGATAATCATGTTTATTTACCAAATATACGTCTATTCTAGAAGGATGGACTTTTTTCTGCAGGGAAACAGCTGTCATTAATCCTGCATAACCTCCACCCAAAATAACTACCTTCTTTTTTTCAGTAACCATAGTTTGCTCACTCCTTCACATACTCTTTACCTTATTATAGTATAGTAAGCATGTGTTCGGTGTAAGAAATTGCCTTCATACACAAAATCTTCATTTTTTCTAAAACGATCAGTTCGTTTTCAGAATTGTTGACACCTATCAAGCTTTATGTCAATTTATAGAGGCATACATTAGATTTCCAATTTATGAGGAGAATGGTAAAGTGAAACGAAAAGTCATTGCCTATAATCTTGAATTAACCGATGCACTTGAAAGACTAAACAATCAATTTGAAATACAAATTTTTGATAGTATTAATCCAAAAACCGATCGGGCTTTTTTAGAGGCACTCAAAGATGTTGAAGGGATTGTCGGACTAGCACTTCCGGTCGATCAGGAACTACTTGATCGAGCACCGAAATTGAAGATAGTATCAAATAATTCCACCGGCTATAATAATCTTTCCATTGAGGAGATGACCAAACGCGGCGTGATGGGAACGAATACGCCCGGCGTCCTTGAAGATACGACAGCGGATGCCATTTTCGGAATCCTCCTAGCTTCTGCCCGCCGTATTGCCGAATTGGATCACTTTGTGAAATCTGGAAATTGGCAAGGACATTTAACCACCGCGGAATATGCGATAGATGTACACCATAAAACGCTTGGAATAATCGGAATGGGTAAAATCGGTTCCGCCATCGCTAAACGGGCACACTTAGGCTTTGATATGGACATCTTGTACCATAATCGGAACCGTAATATAGAGGCAGAAGAAAAGTATCATGCCACCTACTGTAACCTTGATACATTACTAAAGGAATCCGATTTTGTCTGCTTGATGACGCCTTTGACCCGTGAAACGGAGAATTTAATCGGCGAACGGGAATTTAAGTTGATGAAGAAGTCTTGTATATTTGTAAATGGTTCCCGTGGTAAAACGGTTGATGAAGCAGCCTTAATAGATGCCTTAAAGCAGAAAGAAATTCATGGTGCTGCCTTGGACGTTTATCAAATAGAGCCTGTAAAAAAGGACCATCCACTGCTTCAGTTCCCAAATGTTGTCACTACACCACATATCGGCTCGTCAACTTATGAAACAGAACTGAAAATGGCTGAACTTGCCGTCGGAAATTTACTTGCAGGGTTAACGGGCAAGCGTCCTAAAAACTTGATTAATCCTGAAGTGCTAAACTAAGATGAGAAAGAGCTCGCTTAAATTATATATGTGAAGGAGTAAAATCATGGCTGCCACAAAAAGTGTAGTGGATAAATTAAACTTGGAGAAATATGCTAACAAACTTATCCTCCATAAACCTGAACAAGTCGATGACTTCCAAGAACTAGAGTATGACTCTTCTATTAAAAAAGACAACTATGATCTTATCTTTAATTTTATTTTTAGCCTAGAGGAATTCACAAGTGAACTTCAAAATGTAATCGAGAAAAAATTGCTAGAGGACAATGGCTATTTATACTTCGCTTATCCAAAAAAGAATAACAAAGTATATAAAGAATACATAGACCGTGACAGTTTTATCAGTGCGCTCCCTTCCGATGAGGACGGATATGTGCTAAACAGCAACATCAAGTTTGCCAGAATGGTAAGCCTAAACGATGTGTTTACCATTGTTGGTTTAAAATCCACCCCAAAAAAACCGAAAAAATCGGACAGCAGCAAAAGCAGTCAATGTGTGGATGACTACATTAATAATATTGATGATATTAAACAGTACCTCCAGAAAAATGAGGAACTATTAAAAAAATATAATGAATTAACTCCCGGCTATCAAAAGGATTGGGCCCGCTATATCTATAGCGCAAAAAGAAAAGAAACACAGGAAAAACGCCAGCTTGAAATGGAGACGGTTTTAGGCGAAGGCTATAAAACAATTGAATTATATAAACAGGCTAAAAGATAAACGACAAAAAGGATGTCTGGTTTGCTTAATATAAACCAGGCATCCTTTTTGTGTGTTCGGTTTTAGTTGACATAATATTTTTATTGTTATCTAAATAAACTTATTATGAATTCTTCACTTTTTTATAATGCTGGTGCTTCCATTCCAATTTGGCTCCACTCTTCTCTTGCCGGACCATATATCCCAGGAACCTTCAACCCTGCTTGACGCATTAATACGGTCATCTGTCCGCGATGATGAATAATATGTTTAATTAGAAGGGAAAGTGTGGCTGCCTTTGGCATATTCATCCCAAACACATTCTGTACGTCTGTTAATGACTCATCTGTCCATTGCTTTTGTACTTGTTCCACAACATCAGCACTGACCTTTCTAAAAGTGTCAGCAATTTCCCGTGCAGATGAAGGAGTACTGTCAGCGTTTTTAACATTGGTAATCGTAATCCCAAACTCATTTATCATCCCAGGTGTACTGGTAACAATGTGCCAGGCGATTCTGCCTAATGTTCGATCCTCTGAAGATACTGATTGCTGAAGCGACTCGTCCGTTAAGGCATCTAAAACCTTTTGGGTAGACCCAGCTTCCTGGTTCCATTCCTGGCTGAATTCATTAATAGAAGTAAACATAGATACTCTCCTCCGATTCATTAATCCGACTCATTACAGGCCAAATTTTGGCAATTAAAGTATATCATCTCCATCCCAAAAGACAAAGAGAATTTACATACTCGCGGATAAAAGGAGGACTACCCAACATACAGTATGTCCCCCGAGCTTAATAGTCAATTAATATTTTCATCCATCCTCGCAAGAGTTGTTCCTATTGATTCTTTAATAACAAAGGTATTCGGTGCAAAGTCGTATGGAGTATCTCCCTTATTAATTATAATAACCGGGACCCCGGCACTTTTATATTGCGGAAAGGTGGAGAAAGGCGTTACCTTTAAACTGGTTCCTAGTACTAATAAACAGTCTGCCTTGCGAAGTAGGTTAAGAATGTAGTTAAACCCTTCGGTTGAGAACCATTCACCAGTATCTCCAAACAAAACTACATCCGGTTTAATGAACTGGTCTTCTTTCCGCTTTGTTTTACAATGACTACATACATAAAAATCCTCCATTGTATCTAACCGAGTCATCATCTCACTAGTAGAATAAGTTTTTCCGCAGTTTTGACAAGTAGCTGTTCTGATTGTTCCATGAAACTCAATTACATTATGGCTGCCTGCTTTCTGATGAAGTCCGTCTATATTTTGGGTAATAATCGAGCTTACCTTTCCTTCTCTCTCCCACTTTGCTAGGATTTGATGACCTTTATTTGGAACGGCCTCAGGGTGGTACAAATTTTCTATCGCAAACTGATAAAATTCTTTCGGGTATTTATAAAAATAATCGAGAGAAAGGATGTATTCAGGTGCCAGTTTATAAATCCCTGTTCGCGACCGAAAGTCCTTGATACCCGATTCCGTGCTAATGCCAGCACCAGTCAAAACAACCATATTCTTGGCATCTTTTATTATCTTGGTACAAGAGTCCATCGTATTCTTGTCCATGTTCTTACCTCCCTGGTGTCTGTTTTCAATTCGTTCAAGTGTATGATCAAATCCTAAACGTTTTAAATTTTATCAGTCCTAAAGAATTTTTCAACTAATAACTGGAATATTAATCTTATAATAACCGATGCTAGAAAAAAAGGATGATGAAAATTGATCGAAATCCCAAGAACCCTTTATTGTGAGCAATGCCAAAAGGAAACAGAACACATGGTTCGAGAAGACGCCCTTGCAATCGAGTATACTTGTACGGAATGTAATAAGCATGAAGATATTGTAAAATCGTTTTTCTGAGGAGCTTTTATAAACAAAAAACTCAAACCAATTTGGCTTGAGTTTTTTGTACTTCATTATATTCCTTTGTATGCTAAGCGATAGATTTCAGCTAATTCAGTTACCAACGGAAGCTTAGGGTTTGCTGTTGTACATTGATCTTCGAAAGCTCGATCGGATAGTAAGTCAATCTTACTTTCAAATTCTGCTTGATCAATTCCATTTGCGGCAAGACTCATTGGAACTTCTAATTCTTGAGCTAAGCGGATAATCGCTTGAACCAAGCTTTCTACCCCTTCTTCAGTAGTAGCGGCTGGTAAACCTAACGTTCTTGCAATCTCAGCATAGCGCTTGTCGGCCTTGAAGTGATTATACTTAGGGAACGCCGTAAACTTCTTAGGTTTTGTTGCATTATAACGAATAACATGCGGTAAGAGAACAGCATTTGCACGTCCATGGGCGATATGGAACTCCGCTCCCAATTTATGTGCCAAGCTGTGGTTAATACCTAAGAACGCGTTCGCAAAGGCCATGCCAGCAATGGTAGATGCGTTATGCACTTTCTCACGGGCTTCTTCATCATGGCCATTTCGATAAGCTCTTGGCAGGTATTCAAATACTAGCTGAATAGCTTTCATCGCTAGTCCATCAGTGAAATCATTTGCCATACAAGATACATAGGCTTCAATTGCATGTGTCAAGACGTCAAGACCTGTATCAGCAGTGATATGTTTCGGAACCGTCATAACAAACTGCGGATCGATAATCGCAACATCCGGTGTTAACTCATAGTCAGCTAAAGGATATTTGATATTAGCTTCTTTATCGGTAATAACAGAGAAAGATGTGACTTCAGAACCTGTTCCAGATGTTGTTGGAATCGCAACAAACTGTGCTCTTTGACCTAAATGAGGATATTTCACAATCCGTTTACGAATATCAAGGAATTTTTGTTTTAAGCCAAAGAATTCAGCATCTGGATATTCGTAGAATAACCACATTCCTTTCGCTGCATCCATTGCAGACCCGCCGCCTAGCGCTATAATCACATCTGGCTGGAAGTTAGCCATCATTTCGGCACCTTTCATAACTGTTTCGATGGATGGATCTGGTTCTACAGCAGAGAAAATTTCACAATGTACATAATCTGGACGCTTACGTAAGTAGTAAAGGACTCTGTCTACATAGCCTAATTTCACCATGCCAGGGTCGGTAACAATAAAAGCTTTAGAAATCTTCGGCATTTTTGCTAAATATTGAGTTGAATTTTTCTCAAAATAGATTTTAGATGGTACCTTGAACCACTGCATATTGACGTTCCTCTTGGCTACTTTCTTAATATTAATTAAATGAACTGCACCTACGTTTGTTGATACTGAGTTGCCACCATATGTTCCACAGCCAAGTGTTAAAGATGGCATATAAGCATTATAGATATCTCCGATAGCACCTTGTGAAGATGGAGCATTGACAATGATTCGTCCTGCCTTCATACGTAAACCATACTGTCTAATAACATTTTGATCATTTGTATGAATAACGGCTGAGTGTCCTAAACCGCCAAATTCAAGCATTTCTTCTGCCCTTTTTAGGCCTTCGTCGGTTGAATTCACTTTATAGCAAGCTAAAACTGGACTTAATTTTTCCCTAGACAGCGGATACTTAGGACCAACACCCTTCAATTCCGCTATAAGGATTTTTGTACCTTCTGGAACCGCCACTCCAGCCTTTTCAGCAATTTTAAATGCAGGCATACCGACAATATCAGGGTTAACCGCACAAGAATGTTCGTTAATGACTAATTTTTCTACCTTTTCTTTTTCTTCTTCACTTAAGAAATAGCAGTTGTTAGCAATCATTTCATTTTTAACATCTTGATAAATTTCTTTATCAATAATAACAGCTTGTTCAGACGCACAAATCATACCATTATCGAATGTTTTTGAAAGAATTAAGTCGTTCACCGCTTGTTTAAGATTAGCTGTTTTTTCAATGTAGCATGGAACGTTTCCGGGTCCAACTCCTAGAGCTGGTTTGCCTGAGCTATAAGCGGATTTCACCATGCCCGCACCGCCAGTGGCCAGAATCATTGAAATTTTATTATGATTCATTAATGCTTGTGTCGCTTCTAAAGATGGTGTTTCAATCCATTGAATACAATTCTCTGGTGCGCCTGCTTTAATGGCTGCATCCCTTAACACCCTGGCTGCTTCACTGCTGCACTTTTGTGCGGATGGGTGGAACGCAAAGATGATTGGATTACGGGTCTTAATGGAAATGAGTGATTTAAACATGGTAGTTGATGTTGGATTGGTCACAGGTGTTACTCCTGCCACAACACCCACAGGCTCAGCAATTTCAATCATGCCTTCATGTTCATTTTCGTTGATAACGCCAACTGTTTTGTTATATTTAATATTGTGATAGACATATTCTGTTGCAAACATATTTTTAATGATTTTATCCTCGTAAACGCCTCTTCCAGTTTCTTCGACAGCGAGTTTGGCTAGAGGCATGTGCTGATCAAGTCCTGCTAGTGCCATCTGCTTAACAATCTCATCAATCGTCTCTTGGTCAAAACCTCTAAATTCCTCTAAAGCTTTTAACCCTTTTTCAACCAAGCCATTAATCATGCTTGTTACATCTTGTTTGCCTTTTACTTGCTTTTCTACTACTGCCATGTTATTCCCTCCAATTATAATATATGTGAATAATTTCACATATCAGTATAAAAAAATTAGATTTCGGACTAGCATCTATTCATTGTTATTTTTGTGAAAGATTTCACAAAAATGAGTAAATAAGAAAGCAAAAATTTGTTTATTCACACACTGGATTGCGTGGGATTTTTTCAAATAAAATTTCGGTAAGCACTTTGGAGTATTTTTTAACAATAACTACATAATTAACTGTCCAGATATAACTTGGGATCTCTTCATTTTCTTTCTTAAGCATTGCTTCAAATGGGTCACCCACTAATTCTTCGAAGATTTCTTGGGTATAAGTTTCAGCATCTGTTGAGAAGGTTTGCCATTCACAAATCATCATGTCTTATCACTCCTTGTTTCTTTATGGTTACATCATAACACGAAAAAACGATAATAGTTTGTGAAATATTGAACAAACTTTGAACAATTGGATACTTTTACTATCAGTAGTTCAAAAGCACCAAATAGGCTGTTTATCAGATAGAGTAGTATTGTTTGGAACATCAGATTTGTAAACGTTTTCAAATATAACATTATATTAATATATTGGTTTGCGCTTTATTCTTCTATAAGCATATTACTTATATATTTAAAGAATATTGGTTAAAATTCTAATAGAATGGAGGGAAATTGATGGTTCGTTTTCTAATGATTATTGTTGCATTATTTTTAATCCACTCATCTTGGCCTTTCTTAGAAAAACAATTTAATCATACAAGTCTTACCAAAGACATTTCTGAATTGAATACACTGAAGGATAATCCAAACATTTCGGAGACCATCCAAACTATTTATCGTGAAGTTCAGGCAACCCTGAAACAGCTTAAAGTTCTAGTAAATAACCGTCAAGAGAACCAACAGCCAATCGAATCACAAAAAGAGTCGAAAATAGAATTAACTACACCAGCACAACAAGAATTTTCTATTTTTAATATTGAGCTTGGCAATAGCCGGGATGACACAATTGAAAATCTGGGTACTCCAATCCGTTCTACCCTAAATGATTATGGAACCACGTGGAATACCTATCATGACCATTATCGCAATTTTTTTATGGTTATGTATGATGATAATCATAAAGTAGCCGGCCTATATACGGACCAAGATTTAATAGCCTCTAAAAATGGGATTAAATTAGGGACCCCTAAACAAACCGTTCGCAACTTACTAGGTACACCGCTTACGACGATTCAAAAAGGGCTCGTTCTGTATAAACTATCAGATCAGGAAGACTATGACGTTTTCCTGCGTGGTAATGACTATATCACCATTTTTTATGATAAACATCAAGGAGATACCGTTACAGCGGTCCAATTGATTAGCAAGAATCTAGAAAATAAGAAGCTCGATATTTATCCGAAAGCAAGTTCGCAATTAAAAGAGGGCTTTGAATATCAATTATTTGATTTAACCAATGCCGCCCGGGTTCAGCACCAGCTTCCTGTTCTCACATGGGATCAACATGTTCAAGCGACCGCCCGCAAGCATAGTACAGATATGGCCGTGAATCATTATTTTAATCACACCAATCTCAAGGGCCAATCTCCGTTTGACCGGATGGCAGCAGATCATATCGTATTTCAGTTAGCCGGAGAAAACCTGGCATATGGACAGTTTAGCAGTATTTTTGCCCATGAAGGCTTAATGAATTCTCTCGGGCATCGGGAAAATATATTACGTCAAGGCTACAAGTATTTAGGTGTTGGCGTCGCCTTTAACACCGAATCCCAACCCTACTATACAGAAAATTTCTATGCAAAATAAAAGCGCGGGGACGGTTCTCTTGCTCCTTTTGAAGCAAGAGAACCGTCCC
>NZ_JBALNF010000079.1:0-1132 GCF_036962465.1 Neobacillus vireti | reverse complement strand
AAAATAGAGAGGAGAGCATTATATGAGACAAATAGAAAAATATAATATATTTGAGAGAAGTATTAAAGGCCCGGAGCCATCTACTACCAAAGTTAAGGTGGATTTTACTGGAACCTTTATAAAAGAGGACAAAGAGGTTAACATTAAGGGATTCTACAATGGCAATGGTGAATATTTAGTTCGCTTTATGCCTGACGAAGAAGGTATCTGGCATTATGAATTAAGCCTCAAAGCTTCAGAAGAAATTAGAGAATCTGGGGATTTTGAATGTATTAGGGAAACAGCAAATAATCATGGGCCTGTGATGGTCAATGGTATGAATTTTCATTATGCCGACACTACCAGATATATTCCAATCGGAACGACATTATATTCTTGGATTCATCAACCAACGAATCTTATCGAAAAGACAATCGAAACACTGTCCCGAAGTCCATTTAATAAGGTACGTATGTGTGTGTTTCCTAAAAGTTTTATGTATAACAATAATGATCCTGAACTATTTCCTTTCGAGAAAGATGGAGCAGGCAATTGGGACGTAAACCTGCCAAACAATGCATTCTGGGAACATTTAGAGAATCAATTAACAGCACTTTTACATTTAGGTATTGAGGCTGATTTAATTTTATTCCATCCATATGACAGATGGGGGTTTGCGAACTTAAGCCGAGAGGATAATCTGACGTATCTTGACTATTGTGTAAGAAGGTTGGCAGCCTTCAGAAACATTTGGTGGAGTTTAGCCAATGAGTATGATTTGGTTTTTAATAAGAATGAAGAAGATTGGGAGTCCTTCGGCAAGTTTATTAGTAGTGAAGATCCTTATCACCATTTGTTATCCAACCATAACTGCCTAAAAGTCTACGATGCATCGAAATCATGGATTACCCACTGCTCTATTCAGACAAATAGTGTTCAAAAAACAAAAATGTTCAGAGATCAATATAAAAAGCCCGTTTTGATTGATGAGTGTAAATATGAAGGAAACATTGAACCAAGTTGGGGAAATATTTCGGGCTTTGAAATGGTTCACAGATTTTGGACTGTTATGGTACTGGGTGGATACTGTACTCATGGAGAAACGTTTCATAGGGATGATGAGGTTCTTTGGTGGGCAAAGGGTGGAGAACTA
>NZ_JBALNF010000078.1:0-17264 GCF_036962465.1 Neobacillus vireti | reverse complement strand
TCTTTTAATTAAATTAATAATTTCCTTTTTAGCAATAGAAATTTATTTAAAGAATATCACTAGGTATCAATAAAAAAGAGAACATTTTAGAAATCAATCCAAATGTTCTCTTTCGTGTTAACTTTACTATTAATTCAATTTATTTGCTTTTCTATCCTCTAACTCTTTTACAATCTGCGGATATTTCCCATCTAAATCATACTTTTGAAGAAGCACATAAGTGATGACTTGCAAAGCCAATGGAAGATATATAGTTAGAACTAAAATACTAGTTATAGCAGAATGAGGCTGTGTTGCTAAACTTCCATCGTACTTACCAAATGCAAGAATCCAACCAACCATAGCTGCAGCTAAACCAGTCCCTACTTTCACTCCAAAACTGTTTGCACTGTTAGCCATACCCACTAATCTTTTACCAAACTTCCATTCACCATATTCGACTGTATTATTAACTAATACTCCTCCCACTGCCATCATAGGAATTGTGGCAAAGGTAGTAATACTTCCTAGAACTAATGCTGCTATAAAATTGTAAGGCATAAAGCAGCGAACCACTGAAGCGATTATCCCTAAAATAAAACCAATCCTAGTGGTTTTTGCAAGGCCAAACTTTTTAATCATTGGGCCAACTGCAACAAATCCTAATACTACGGGGATAAGTCCAACCGCACCCATAATACCAACGAGATTTTCATTACCAAGAATATATTTTGTATAATAAATTCCTGATGAGCCAGTAAGTGTAATCAGCATATTAGCGAATAACTGCGCAAACAGCATCATTACCCAATATTTATTCTTAAACAATAATCTAATACTCTCCAAAAACGGTACACTATCTTCCTTCTCACTTAAAGATACTTCTTTATTATCCTCCTTTGAAGAAAGGAATGTTAGAAACAAAGATATGCTGGATAATACACCTAATACCACTGCAACTTCTATCCAAGCAACTTGTCCGCCACCTAGCATGTTTGTTAATGGTATTAAAATAATAGCAATTATCATTCCAATAAGGTAGCCAAAAATAGCACGTGTAATCCCAATTTTCCCACGCTCTTCCGAACTCCTAGTACGCATTGCCATTAAACCGCCATATGGGATGGCAATAGCAGTGATCAAAAGATTCGCAAAGATAACGGTTGCAAAAGCATACATATTTTTAGTAGCACCAGATGCATGAGATGGTACGGTAAAAAGTAAAATAATAGCCAAAAGAGTAGGGATTGCTGTCCATAACATCCAAGGACGTGCCTTCCCATATTTGGACTTTGTTGTATCAACAACTTTCCCCATGACAAGATCTGCTATGGCATCAAGGATTTTTGTTACCAGCATAATAGTACC
Source organism: Neobacillus vireti (assembly GCF_036962465.1). Classification (GTDB taxonomy): domain Bacteria; phylum Bacillota; class Bacilli; order Bacillales; family Cytobacillaceae; genus Neobacillus; species Neobacillus vireti_B. The sequence goes on along the minus strand of NZ_JBALNF010000078.1, from coordinate 15,917 downwards.
AACTGTTGCTGCGGCTATACCAACCTTGTCTGTATAGAAATAAGTAAGGATTCCTATTAAACCATTGAGAGAATTTAAGGCGATCTGGCCTGCTCCGTCACCAAGATAATGACGTAATCTCATTGTTTTTTGTATCCCTTGAGAATCAAGCCCAAGTTCTTTTTTCTTTTTTATAGATGGCATATTCGGATTTAAGACCTCTTTTTCAGCTTTCATCATACCGTCTCCTCGTGATTTAATCCTATCAGCTTATAATTAATTCTAACAAGAAGGAAACAGACCGGTCAGTGATTTCCCTCCTGTTGTTAATACTAATCTTATAGGACTTGTAAGCGGTTTTATATTGTGATTTGTACAAAAATAGTATTATATGCATACCTTATACTATTTTTTTATTTTTTTAATTTTCAATCTTTAAAAAAACGATAGGATATAGATCCTACCGTTTTTTATCATTTTATTGTTATATGCGTTTCGAAAAATTGTTTTTTTAAATTTTATTTGAGACCATGAGGCGTCCGCCATCATGATAGATCTAATGAACCTGAGGTACTTTATTTTTAGATTTTACTTGAGTTGAGATTTGAATCTTCCCCATAAATGGAACTAAAATTAATCCTAATAAAACGAATCCCACACTATAGATAAATACCGTATGAAGAGAATCAACAAGTGCAGCTTTCATGATAGGTACAATTTTTTCTATCATCACATTCGGTAATTTAGCTATAGCTTCTGGGCTAAGAAGTGCTGAAAATAGGCTCTGCGGATCTTTATTTATTTCAGTTATAATTTGTGTTTTTAAAGGTGCAGCTTCCTTTGGTAACTGATTCAAAACAGGATATAGGTGATCGATTAAATATTGGCCTGACCTTTGATTCATCACAGCTCCAAGGAACGTCATCCCAAAAGTACCGCCAATTTGCCTAAAGAATGTGCTTGATGATGTAACAACTCCTAGCTCTGAATCAGGAAAGCTCTCTTGTAAGACTAACGTCAAACTCGGCATGATAAGCCCTAATCCAATTCCTATTATCAAACTATATAAAGAGGCAGCTAATTTCGTGGTATTCATACCCATCACGGAAAGAAATATAAACCCTGCTGCCATAAGGATAAGACCGGCTGTCATTTGTACTCGTACACCAGTTTTGTGAATAAACAAACCGCTAATTATACTGGCTATAATCATGGTTACCGTCATCGGCATCATAATGGTTCCTGACGCGGATGCACTTACGCCAACAATCCCTTGCATAAATAAAGGAACAAACATCATAGCACCAAACATTCCTATACTTACCAAAAAGCCAATCATGTTGGTAACGGTAAAAATTTTACTCTTAAATAGGCTTATCGGTAGGATAGGTTCCACAGCCTTATTTTCGATGAAAACAAAAGCTATCAGAGCAATAATAGAGACAAACAATAGACCAATAATCTGCCATGAAGACCAAGCATACTCCTTACCTCCAAATGTTAAGGCAAGGAGGAATCCCACAACTCCTACCACCATGGAAATAATCCCTGGAATATCAAAGATTACTTTGCCAGCCTTTCGGTGTTTAGGCAAGCCATAGGCTATTAAAAAGGTTGCAACTATTCCAACAGGAAGATTAATATAAAAGACCCATCTCCAGTTCCATGAATCTACAATCCACCCGCCTGCTTGAGGACCAATGATACTAGCCACACCATAAAGTGAACCAAATATCCCCTGCCACTTTGCTCTTTGTGGCCCTTGAAACATATCACCTACGATAATAAAAGCCATCGGCATCATTATTCCGCCACCTAGCCCTTGGAAGGCACGATATATAATTAGCTCGTTCATCCCCTGAGCAATCCCACAAAGTGCTGAACCAATTATAAATAGTACCAGACCTGAAACATACACAACCTTTCTTCCTATTAAATCTGATAATTTACCCGCGATTGGGACAATAACTGTTGAGGTTAACATGTAGGAGGTTGTTAACCAAGCCATTAATCCAAGGCCTCCTAATTCTCCGACAATCCGCGGCATAGCTGTTCCCACAATGGTCCCATCTAATGCTCCAAATAACATCGCAATAAATAAACCAGCAAGCAGCAATTTTTGATGCTTAAGTGGCTTATTCAACTCATTTTCTTGTAATTTATCAATCGGAATCACAATACCATCCTTTACTAAAACATTCTACAAATTAATATGCGACTATTTTATATAAAACCAAAGTCCCTTCCTTTATATAGAACTATTGATATAGAAATTCTTTATACAACGTTAACCTATTTACTTTAAAAACCCCGCCTGCATTAAATGAAGCGGGGGAAAAGTAATATATTTAAATAACCTCTGAGGTTAGATCTTTATTTTCCGAAACCTGGTTTAAGTGAAGTAGTAATCCATTTAGCATGTCATATGTGAAAGCACCACTACTAAATGAAACCAATGCACGCAATGGCATGTATTTCATCATCGCATTAATCATATCTGATTGTTCATTTGCTGACTGTGGTGCTCCCATACTTTGACCTAGGCTTGAAAGGAAATCCATAATGATTGGACCAGCGATGGGGTCTGTCATCATATCCCCCATTGGAGTGTTTTGGGTAAAGACCTTTCTGACTTGAACAGTGGAGACAACATTAATAACTTCTTTTACAACAATCTCTTGTGATGACTTTCCAATTAAAATTTCATATTCGCCGTTCTCTACATGCCAATCCTTTAAGGAGACATTATAATAAGCAAAGGCCCTTTTGTTTAATTCAAACGTTACTGTCTTTTCCTCACCTGGTTGAAGAAATACTTTCTCAAAACCTTTTAACTCTTTTTCAGGTCTAATAACACTGCTTTCTACATCTCTTACATACAACTGAACGATTTCTTTACCTGCTGCTTGGCCGATGTTTTTTACATTAACAGAAACGGTAAGCGTTTCTGTATCTTTCATTTCCTTTTTACTTAACGACAAGTTGGAGTATTCAAAATTGGTATAGCTCAGTCCATAACCAAATGGGAATAATGGTTTTACTTCCTTAGTATCATAATAGCGGTATCCAACGAACAATCCTTCTTTATATTCAACTTTATCGCCTTCTCCAGGAAAATTTAGGAAAGAAGGATTATCTTTTAAACGAACGGGAAAGGTTTCTGCTAATTTGCCAGAAGGATTTGTATCACCAAATAATAAATCAGCAATTGCTCCTCCTAATGCCTGACCTCCTAAATAACCTTCAAGCAATCCTTTTACACTGTCGATCCAAGGCATTTCAATTGGCGCGCCATTGCTTAGAACAACTACTAGGTTCTTTTGCTCTTCAGCAACTGCTTCAATTAGTCTTGACTGATTTTTAGGAATTCGTAAATGCTCTCTGTCATAACCTTCAGATTCGTATCGATCGGGTAGCCCGACAAATATAACCGTAACGGAGGATTGACGTGCCGCTTCCCTTGCTTCTTGCAGAAGTTGGTTGTTAGTATCATCCATATTTAAATCATAACCTTGTGCATAAATCACTTTTGAGTCACTGCCAGCTGATTTTTCAATCTCTTCAAAGATATTATCAAGTTTAGTAGGGTTAATGTGAGAACTCCCCCCCCCTTGGTATCTCGGAGATTTTGCGAAGGCTCCAATGACGGCAATCGTTCCTTCTTTTTTTAGTGGAAGAATACATTCTTCATTTTTCAAGAGAATCATGCTCTCACTTGCAACTTGCCTTGCCAGATGGTGATGGTTTTCTATATCATAAACTGCGTTTTCTTTTTTATTGTCAACTGCTTTAAAGATAACCGTTAATAATCGTTCTACTGCCTGGTCTAACTTTTCCTCCGAAACTTGACCATTCACTACGGCTTCTACAATTTGCTGGTCGCTCAATCCTCCTGTTGGCGGCATTTCAAGTTCAAGCCCGGCAGCCAAACCGTTAACACGATTATCAACCGCTCCCCAGTCAGTAACAACGAACCCTTCATGTCCCCATTCTTCTTTTAAAATAGTAGTTAACAAATATTCGTTTTCTGATGCATAAGTACCATTTACCTTGTTGTAAGCACTCATAACGGTCCACGGTTGCGCTTTCTTAACAGCCCCTTCAAAGCTCGCAAGATAAATCTCTCGTAATGTTCTTTCATCAACAACCGAATCAACCGACATTCTACGGTGTTCTTGGTTATTGGCAGCGAAATGCTTTAAGGAAGTCCCTACTCCTTGACTCTGTACGCCATTAATATGGCTTGCGGCGAGTTCAGATGATAAATAGGGATCTTCTGAAAAATATTCAAAGTTTCTGCCACATAACGGGGAACGCTTTATGTTTGCACCAGGCCCAAGTAAAATGGCTACATCCTCTGCTTGGCATTCTTCCCCTAATGCGACACCAACCTTTTCTATCAAATTTCTATCCCATGAACAAGCTAATCCAGCAGCTGAAGGAAAACAGGTAGCTGGAACACTTTCGTTTAATCCTAAATGATCTGCACCTTCTTTTTGTTTCCTTAGACCATGGGGACCATCTGTTAAAACGATGGATGGAATACCTAATCTTTCAATCCCTTTAGTACGCCAGAAACTAAGACCCGAACACAAGCTCGCTTTCTCTTCCAGTGTCATTTTTGAAATTAGTTGTTTAATATTTCTTTGCAAAATGCTTTTCTCTCCTTTACATCATGGTCCTCGAGTTGAAATTATTGTATTGCTTTTGAAACCGTTTTTATGTTACGATTTGTACAAAAATCGCATTATTTGTATATCTTTTTAAAAAATTGGGGTGCCTGTGATGAAATTCGACGAATTGGAGTATATTAGCAGATTAGTTTTTGAATCCTGTAAAATTCCTGTTACTTTTCTAGATACTAATAGTGAAATTAAAATAGAGTTTCCAACACCTTTTATTCAAAACCCGATTAATTCGAATAAAAAAGAGCTGTTATCACAGCTCCTATATACAGATGTTCCTTTGGATTTTCCCGTGATCAAGACAACCAATTATTTAGAAAATTACTTAATAATCACTCTTGAAACTGGCTCAATCATTGCAGGACCTTGTCTATATAACAGGATGTCAGAAGATGTCATCTCCGGTATAATGAACGACTATAAGATTTCATATATTTATAAAAATGAGTTAATTTCATACTACCAGGAACTACCTGTTATGAATTCATTAAAATTCATACATACAGGTTTGTTGCTTTATTACTTAATTTTCCAAAAGAAACTTGATATCGGAGAGGTCCTCCATCAGAATGCGATAATTGAAAATAATAATGAAGATTCAAGGAACGTCGAATCCCATATGACTGTGAATCGTCAAAATATCTCGTTTCATCATGATCCTTCTTTTGAAAATCTTTTCCTTCAAGCAATCAAAGAAGGACGGAAAGAAATATTAACTGAATATGTTGCTTTAAACCCTCCCGAAGGAATGGGTGTCTTATCAAAGAAAAGTCAATTAAGAAACGAAAAAAATTTGGCTATCTGTGGAATCGCCCTCTATACAAGGGCAGCGATAGAAGGGGGACTTCAGCCAGAATTAGCCTATACCATGAGTGATCTATACATTCAAAAGGTAGAAGAATTATCTGCAGTTAGTGAAATAAATGGTTTAATGGGAAAGGCATTTATCGAGTTTTGCGACCGGGTCCAAAAGAGGAAACAACATCAATACTCAAAGCCAGTATTGGTCTGCCAAGATTATATCTTTAAGCATATTTACGAGAAAATTATTATTGCTGATCTAGCGGAAATGGTTTATCTCAATCCGGCTTATTTGTCCCGATTATTCAAAAAGGAGTTAGGGACGCCTCTTGGCGACTATATTCAAAGAGAGAAAGTGGAAGAAGCGAAAAAACTATTAAAAGATTCAACCCATACACTCCCGGAAATTTGCTCTCTACTTAATTTCAATGATCAAAGTTATTTTATTAAGATATTTAAGAAGTTTACTGGAGTCACTCCTAAACAATTTAAAAACGGGCAAGCAAAAGCCATACATGAATAAAAGGCAGCGGAGCCAGCTGCTTTTTTTGTTTTAAGTTCTATTAAAAAACGAATCCCATGATCCTTAATGGCCCGGGGTGCTAAACCCTCATATTGTTTAAAGCACATATACCCCTCAAACATCTTAAACATTGTAAATCTTTCAAACACCGTTCTCAAGCTTTCTCACACTTTTACACATACAAAAAACCTCCAAATATAATAATTTGAAGGTCTGAACATTCCTAGTCTTTAGTCCTCGGTTACACAAGGTTTCATTTAAAATCAACAAAAGACTGTAGAGGTGAGAGGTTATGTAAATGATTGAAAAGGTTATTTTGGCGGGACTGCGTGGGAATCGAACCCACCAGACCTGGCACGCAGGTCTCAAGCAGTTTTGAAGACTGTGGAGGACACCAGTACCCCATTCCCTTTCCAAAACCTTTCTAAATCACCAAATATATTTCTACCAATACGGACTTTTTGTTAGTTCTGATACGGTTTTCGTTCAACCATTACAGTTTTATTATAGTCTCTTTTTGATAATATTGTCAAAATCAAAAAAAGAACCCTTAATAACAACAGATCGTCCATCTTGGGAAGTTTATTTGGCTTTGTACACAGAATCGTAATCATTCTAAAAAAATTTACAGTTATAGTAATGATATACTTTCATTGTATCTTTTTCATTTTGTTAGGGGGGGGAAATATATGTTTCAAACAGTAAATGGTGTCCAAATTAGGGAACAAGGTGAAACAAAAGCACTACCTAACCTCTTAGAAAAACGCTTCGAGATTGAGTACCTTGATTATGTTTATTTAAACAAGGTAGTATGCATAGACATAATTAATATCCCAGTCAAAGGATATGAGAGAAAATATGGGATAAAACGTTTAAAGGATTATGGACGAATGTGGATGTATGTAGTTAAACATAAAGATTACGCTGAGAATAGGAAAAAATATGCTGAAGTATGTAGTCTCATTCATGATAAGATAGGAATATTTCTTGAAAAGGAATTTGGAATAAGTCCATTTGGTAAATTTATTATAGATAGTATGGATAGGGTTTACATATAATAGAATAGAATAGAATAATAATAACGTTCCTGTTGATGGAGCGGTCTTTTTTTGACGTTTAATATTTCTGAATTGTTCATCTACTTTCATAGGGGTCTGCATACTAAACCTTGCACCCATCTTTTCAACCAAAAATAGAGTTTTAAAAAAAAGAATGTTTTAAAAAGGAAAGATAATAAAAAAAGAACAGCCCTTATTGACTATCCTTCTTTGTATCCTTTTCCATTTCTGATCTTATCAGTTGTTCAATATAAACACTTGCTGACATACCTCTACTTTTTGCCTTTTCTTTTACCCATTCTGAAACCTCTTTTGTGACACCTATATTTAATTTCTGCTTGTTAATGTATGCCATTTATTTCACCTCTAATAATTTATAAACAGGAGTAACTATTCCTTTACAGTTACGCCACTTTGATGTAATATGAATTTAATAAGTGGTTACGCCACTTTGATACAACCATTATATCATAGAAACGAGGTGAACACTATGACAGTCATAATATCCTCCGAACTAATCTTCGAACACGGCAACAAACATATGATGGAAAAACTTCGTTCCTTCGGCTCACAAGGAAAAGCAGTAATCAAATACATAATCTCTAAGTTACGTAAATACCACGGTTCATTCTTTGAATCAAACTCAACAATTGCACAGGCTGTAGGGTGTTCAGTCCGTACTGTTCAAAATACTGTTAAGAAAGCGGAGCAATTAAATATATTTGCAGTTTCTCCGAGAAAGGAACTTGATGAATTAACTGGGAAAATTCGTCAAACTACTAACCTAATCCAACTTTTACCTTTCACTCCTTTAAAGAAAGTCAAAAAGGTTATCATTGAGGGTGTAAGGGAGGTTAAAAACAAGGCTCGACTAGTAGTATCTAAGGTAAAAGAGATGGTTGAAAATGTAGATGATGTAATTGAATCAAAGAAGGAAAATAAGTCCAATATAAGTCAAAAGCAGGATTACAATGAGTATCTAAAATTGAATCAATTTAATGGTCAAAAGTGGAGTAAGAAAGTGATCAGGACTGAGGTTATTCCTGATTGGTTCGAGGATTCAAAGGACTATTATTCAAAACTATCTGTGAAGGAAGAGCAAACCCTAAAGAAGAAAAAGAAAAGTGTCCAAGAACTACTAGTAAAGTTGAGCGAGGCTGGGTTTTGACATATTAACAAAAATATAGAAGATTTGAAAAAGAAACACTAGAATGAGAACTTAATTAAAATCTAGATTTTGAATCTCAATAAGAACAAAAAAATGTTGTTGCAAAATTCCTTCTATTTATATAAAACTAAATTGGGGTGATTACATGGAGGCACAAAATGAAATAGAGTATTATAATCCTTTTGAAAGAATGAGCTTTTCATATGACTGTTGTTTTTTATGCGGTACACCTTTAACAAATCAAAATGAATCTGAAGAACACATTTTTCCAAAGTGGCTTTTAGAAAAATTTAATCTTTGGAATAGTACAATTACCTTATTAAATGGAACGCTTATCCCTTATAGGATGCTAAGGATTCCTTGTTGTAATGAATGTAACAATGAACACTTATCAAGAATTGAAAATATAGTTAGACAAGGTCTAGAAGATGGATATGAAGGTTTTTCAAAGATTGATAATAAGATAATATTTCAATGGATTTCTAAGATTTTTTATGGACTGTTATTTAAAGAATTGTCTTTAGTAAGTGATAGAAGAAACCCTTCAGTTGGTACAATCACAACACCAGAGCTTTTAAAACAATTCAGAATGTCACATACTTTTCTTCAATCAGTTAGGTTTCCAATTGAATTTGAAGAATTTCAACCTTGGTCTATTCACATTGTTGAAGGGCAGGAATCCGAGACAAAAGGAATTTTCAATTATGTAGATGGACTAGTTACTTTAACTTTCTCTATAAATTTAGGAAAGGTTATAATATTTGCCCATTTACAAGACAATGGCATTCATCAAGCAGAAAAAGAAGATTATTTTAACAAGCTTCAAGGCTGTAAACTTCATAACATTCAATTTTTAGAGATTGCGACCAAGTTAATATATAGCAGTTATTTGTTACAACATTCTCCTACTTATATATTTCATGCTATTACCGAAGGAAATGGACCTTTGAAAGTTTATAGTATGTCATCATCTTATTATTATGATGATTGGGACGAACTTGTATATGCAAAACTTTTACACTATTATTTATCGCACTTTTACGAAATTGATTTTGAAAGTATATACTCATCTAAAGAAAAGAAGTGTGTATCCTTTATTAGGAACCAAGATGGTAGTTTTCATGAAATCCCTGTAGACGCAAGGATTGCTTTTACAAAACTTAAATAATCGCTATTTATTTTGAAATTTAGCTAGTAGAAAATAATTATGTAATTTCAATGAGAGTAGTACTATAATCATGGTAATATGATAAAATTTAACAAAAAACTAGGAGCTGTTTTATGAGCAGAGAAGAAAAACTATTATCACTGCCATACCGTCAAAGACAATTTATTTATATAGTGAATGGATACAACGATTTAAAATCAAAAAAAGATGGTAATTTTCTTGAGGATACTGCAGATGTGGTATTTGATTCGCTAAAAGAAACCTTTCACGATTCATTCAATCCTTCGAGAATAGTTGATAATTTTAAACAAAAAAAGTGGACGAAGATGACATTAGCACCTTCAGTAAATCTTGTAACTAATGTTTTTGGAAACATCAAGGAAAAATCAAATGGGAAAGACTTGACAATGGATAATGTTTGGGAAAATGAGGATATTAAACCTATCGTTTTAGAAGAGCAGTCGAAACTAAAATTCCAAGTTGGTCATCCATTGGAAAACACAGTTTATGTTGCACATCCAGTAGAGAAGGATACCTACTTTCCATTTGCTAATTTTCATAGGCTAACCTTTGAACACAAGTGGGCAGAAGCTATTAATCTATTACTTCATTTAGGGGCAACCGAAATAAAAGTTGTACATAAGACAGGTTGGAAAAGAGATTTTGCTAGTAATATGAATGGTAATTTCTCTGTTGATGGTGTACCTATTAATTCTAAAGTGAATTTCGATTCTAAACAAAACTCAGCTAGTGGTATTATTAGTGAATTCCATCTTCCAAATAATAAGGTAACACCACAGTTACCAGACAATTTAGTTTGGTATGAACATGAGAACACATGGAAGGAAATAGTTCGTGGTCGATTAAAATTTAATTTGGATAAATTTTCCCTTCAATTAGAATATAAAGAAGACTTTAATGTTAACGCTGATTTTAACGCCAAAGTATTAAAATATGGGTTAGGCATTGGAGGAAAGTTCGAAAAACATGAATCAACAAGTTGGTTATTACAAGGCAAATTTAATTCTGTACCAGCTGAAAATTCAGTCTTAATTTGACCTTATAATATTGGATTTAATTTTAATATTTAGTTTATTTACAGTTATAAAAGAGGTACATCACTAAGAATAAAGTGGTGTACCTTTACTAATTTTTAGTGTAATAATCATTGCGAATGGTTTAACTTAATTCATTAATCTTATGTGATGGTATCCTATCCAGTTTATGCTCTATTAGTTGACCTGAACCTCGTGAAGCAAGTTCTAATATTGTTCCATACATTTCTTGATTGGCTTTGTATTCTGCAATGAAAGTATTACGTGCTTGAACAAATTCTTTGTGTGCCCTAATAACAGCTTCATATAGTTGCATTTCACGTTCAGCTAACGGATTATATGCTGAAGCAAGAACATCTAAGTCGCTTTCTGGAATATCTAACTTCCACGAAGGTAAATTTTGAGTCTTCATGGATAACGTTTTGATTTCTTTTTCAAGAATGTCAATTTCAGCATCACATTCCATTTTTGCACGAAGAATCTTCCTATCCATACTCTTCTGATATTGTCCCTCTAATGTTGCGGACTGTTTTTGCAGATCGATTACCTCGTTTTTCTTTTCTATCAATTCATGTTGAATATTCTGTACACGGTCAATATGATTAGTGAGTTTTTCAACAACTGCAGCTGCTGATTTATTATTCATTACTTTAGGAATCCTAGATATATATAATTCCTTTAGGTTTGATTTTGGGATGTTTAATACTTCTTTTTCTTCTTTAAATCCAGCGTGAGTAATTTTCATTATGTTCATTTCCCCTTGATAGTTAATTTGTGTTTAGATAATCATCAAATGCTTTAAAGGGTGTGCCGAGAGCCTAATCTCGACAGGCTTCACACCCTCTAAAACACTTGAACTACTTTTTGTATTTCTTTTGTTGAATTTTGGTTTGTTTTAGATATGCTTCCGCTTCTTTCAATTTCTGATTTTCTCTTAAATCCATATCAAGAACTTTTTTAATTAGCACATTGTCTCGATAATTATAAAAGAACCTTTTTCCACCTTTTATAACTGTTCGAACTTCAATATCAGGTTCATATTCGTAAATCCTCGTTTCTTTTAACCCCATGTTGCTCCCCCCTTTCGGTCAAATAGTATGACAAGCCTTTCACCTTGTCCGGCCTCACTGTCCCAAAAATGAAAGTGGAATCCTCAGTGTCAAATGACGGATACGATTTTCCTGGTAACCTTACAGACTAGGAAACTGAAATCTTTATTTCTCAAAGGAGGTATTTGGGCTATCTCACGACAGTCTATGGAAAGCAAAATAGAAAACTCGTATGACATGTTATTTCCGTAACAGATCACAGGAAGAGCTGGGATTTAATAAATAGCTATAAGCTAAATACAACACATCCCAGTAAGCGTTTGATTAGATGCCTAGCAAAGAAAGGAAGAATGTAAAAGTCACTCGCCCCCCCCTTACATATATGTCCCAAAAAAGTGCAAATAGTAACCACCTTTTGTAGATAACTCAAAAATACTTTTTTCTAAGTAACTCTTCTATTTCGGAAGGGTTATTTTTTTAAGCAAATAATGTTGCCATCAAAAATTAATAATCAAATATCACTTGAAAACATTTTTTAAAAACGATTTGTGAATTTCAACTACTTCTTACGATACAAGGGTGTAAGGCAAGTGAATTCACACCAAATTAATGGGTTTAAGTTTAGAAATCAACTTTTTGCTAACCCCATCGTGAAATTTCAACTACCTATTACGATATCTACTTTGTAAGGGAGGTGAAAAAGGTGAGAAATGATTATTTATACAAATACCATGGAACAGGAGTGGCAATCAAAAAAGGAATCGACAAAGCATTGGAGCAACAAGCCGTGCAGATAGCAGGGAAACTAGGAACAACAAACTACAAGAGAGAAAAATCTCTTTGTACTTGGGGGGGAAAAGTGGATCTGGACTGGATTCGTATTAATAATGTCCAAGGTTCATTAGGCTGTTTGGCTAATAAGGTAACAGTATTTGAACATATTCGTTTTCAAGTGAAATGGTTTTTCAATAGTGGTGGCAATTCTAATGGGAGCAAAGAGGATGTTACCGAAAATATGGCACTGGCATATGAATTATGGGTCAACAAAGAGATGACCTTAACTGCCATTGGGAAACTGTTGAAAACCACACGACAAACAATCAAGAATTTGCTTGTAAAGTTCTTTGCGTTAGTCAACCTACAACTCACGGTGGGACTTCACTGTAAAAGTAAGCTACTTGATAGATTTATAGTTCCAGAGGTACTTAGTTTACGTATGGCAGCACAACGCAAGCGAGCCTGGAAACGAGTCAATAAGTGTAGCAAAGGAGTACCACAGTATGTCTATTTGGACGGTTTGACGGTAGCTTTTAATGGTGGGGGATACGATGCAGGTTTTATCGTAACCAGAGAATACTTAAACCACGCTTTAAATTTATCGTTCACTTGGGAATGTCAGAATGGAAGAGCCGAACTTCCATTGAAAGCCACAAGGGACAAGCAGTTACCGATTCCAAGAAATTTTTAAGGATATAGCAAATAGAAATTCGTAAATTACCAATTATTCAAAAAAATGAGGAAAAAGGAGAGCAATAAAATGTATATAGAATATGTAAATGGTCAAAAATTTGCCAGATCAAATGGTAAACAATCCGAATCACATGAAATATTTACAGACTGTGGTTATCTTTTGAAAGAAGGTGAAGTGGTTATTGATATTGACGTTAAAAATGAATCAAATAAGCATTTAACGAAAGAACAAGTCTTTGATTTTATAAAACAATTTGATACGCAAATAGTGGAAACTGAACATGGCTATCACGTTTACTTTGCCTATGATAGATTAGCTGCTGATACAAAGTTTGTTAAAGAAGCAACAGTACAAATTGGTTCTACTCCGTTGGACATCGAGTTTAAGCATATTAAAAGTACTCAATCTGTGACGATAAAACAAAACGGTAAATTACGCAATATTTCTAATGAGGGTAAACGCTTGGTTCTACCTAATTTATTTATCAGTGAACGTACCGTTAAAATAGTGTCACCTCCAATGGAAATTGTTAAATTCAATGGTACATTTGAATTCGATTCATTCTATCAATGTACCAAACAGTTAAAAGATAATGGCTATCTTGACGAGGGTGGTAACTATCATAATTGGTTTTCTTTTATCGGTGGCATTGTCACCATGGTCAAAGAGGAACGAATCACAGATAATCAAGGAAAATCTATTTGTACTTTAATTGATTGCGGTGATGAATCCACTCATGATAAATATGAACGTTTAAAAGGGGAAAACTTAAATATCTCATACGGTCATATTGTTAATGTTATGAAGAAAAATGGTATTAACGAGATAGCAAAAGTATGTGTCGATAATAATTGGTTAGGTAGTTGGGAACGCAGCTTAACCGTTGACCAATATTCTAAGATTTTGCCCTCACGTACAAATTTAAAACTCATTCTAAACAATGACCCTAAATTAATTGGTCGTTTTGCTTATAACCAGTTTACTAAACAAATTGAAATCATTGGTGATGTTCCTTGGAAGCGTGTAGCTGGGACTAATAAATGGGAGGATTCGGACGATGCAGGGTTACGTGTATACCTTGACGAAACTTATGGTATTTCACCAAGGGATGCTATTAATGATGTAGCAAACGTAACTGCATATGAACACTCGTTTGACCCTGTAAAAGACTATTTCAACGGTTTACCACAATGGGATGGTGTAAAACGTGTAGAAACGTTGTTCATAGATTATATGGGTGTGGAAGATACTGAATTGATTCGTGAGCAAACAAAACTATTCTTTAAAGCCGTGGTATCTCGTACATTTGAACCAGGGTGTAAATGGGATTACATTGTTTTATTCAAAGGTAATCAAGGATTGGGTAAATCTTCATTTTGTCGATATATTACTCCATCAGCAGATTGGTATACGGATAGTATTGAATCAGTAGAAGGTAAAGATGCTATGCAGTCCTTGGTAGGCAAATTAATTGTTGAGTTTGCCGAACTATCTGCCATGTCAAAGAAAGAAGCTGAAAAAGTCAAAGGATTTTTAACTCGTCAAGTCGACAAATACCGTCCAAGTTATGGTAGACACGATGTTACAAATCCTCGTAGATGTGCCTTCATTGGTACTACAAACGACGATCTGCCAATCAAAGACGAAACCGGTGGTCGAAGATGGTGGGTAATGGAAGCCACAATGAAGTGGTTTGAACAAGAAAAGGTATTAGGCAAAATCGATATTCAACAATTATGGGCAGAAGCATTACACCTTTACCGTGAAATGAAAGCTAACAAGGGTACATTAGCGTTACCATCTCATTTAGAAAAACAAGCAAATGTAATCCAACGTGAAAATACAATGTTGGGAGTTTACGAGGGTGATATTGTTGAGGCTTTAGATTCAAACGCTTGTGGTTGGAAAGTCGGTGACCGCATTAGTGCAAAGATGGTTTGGGATATGGTCTTAATTCGTGAGCTAAAAGACCTTAAAATTTCTGATATCAAGCGAATCAACGCCATCATTGAGAATCATAAAGACTATGTTCCGATAAGTGGTCGAACAACCATCAAAGGATATGGCAAAGGAATGGCTTTTGAGAAAGTTCAATGATTCATTTTTGGACACTTAGGACACTTAGGACACTAAACATTTTAACATTTTTGATATATAAAATTGATATATATTGAAAGTTAATAAATTCAGTGTCCGAAGTGTCCAAGTGTCCTAATATTCAAATAAACTCTTGGAGGAAATTAAGATGAAAAAACCTAATGAACATTTAAACCACATTGTCAGAAACCTAAACCTATTCACTGATGAAAAAGCTTACCGTGTTGAAAAGGATAATATAGGATTTTACATTAAACGTGTATTTAATAATAAATATTCCTTAATTATTCGCAGTAAATGGAGGTTTGAAAGCAAAATCGATATCTATTTATACAAAAATGTAAATCAGATCGATACTGTACAGTTAAAAATGCGAGCAGTTGATGCCTATATAATTGACGGTAATATCAGAGACCTTGAAAAACTGGTTGCACTGAACTGGGACGGATCTCATAGGGACCAAGTAAACGATTTAAAACATGGCGAAATGTGTTGGTATAATAATTAACCTTGTTGCCAGAGGGCTTTTACATTAATCGAGAGCCCTCTTTATCTTATTAATATGGAGTTTTTTTGCTAAATCTGACTAAATACTAAGAAGTAAAGAGGCTGAGTAATTTTTATAATTAGAGTTAATAAGTTAATAAAAAAGAACACCGTCAGAGACGGTGCTGCTTCGATGGTTGTTATTTGTCCTTTGGAACATTACATTCCGAAGTAGCCATTTGAACATTTACTTTTGATGTCTTAATGTGGAAACAAGGTGATTTACCAAAAATAATAGTAAAACAATACGCAAACACCACGAAAGCAATAATAAATAACAGAGTGTTTAACGCTCCTTTCTTTTTCTTTTTCTTTTT
>NZ_JBALNF010000077.1:0-40097 GCF_036962465.1 Neobacillus vireti | reverse complement strand
TGCCTCAGCTTTTAAGAAGCAACTATTTTCTAAAATGATTAAATCAGCTAAATCCTTTTTTTTAACATTTCGTATTTGTACCATTCTTTTTTCCTCCAAGATTGAACAATAATACTAGATTCAATCCATTTTACCGTTAGATTTTACTCGGTGGCAAGCGTTCTTCCTTTTGTTTTTAACGGTCATCTGAACTTTATAATGTTATTTTAAGATTCTTTTAACCTGCTAAACTAGTTTATCAGGCGCGTACCCATTCCCGTCCAATAAATCCTTTAACGTCGTTTGATCCAATAGCTTCGCCACTGTATCCCGAACAAGCGCCCATAAAGGTTTTAAATGACACCCCTCCTCAAGGGGGCAGCTCTCATAGGAGGTAATACTTACACAACCCATTGGAGCCAAGGGGCCTTCTAAATTACGAATCACTTCACCAATGATAATTTCACTAGGAGCTTTACTCAGCTTATATCCCCCGTTCACCCCTCGTTTGCTTTGAACGTAACCATTTCTCTTCAACTGAAGCAGAAGTTGTTCTAAGTAATTCATCGGCACTAAAGTCTGTTCTGATATATCCCCAATGGAAGTTAGGTCATGTTCATTTTTCCCCAAACAAATCAGTGCCCTTAAGGCATATTCTCCGCGACTAGAAATTTTCATTTTACCTCTCTCCTTCTATATCTAGGCAATTACCCATTTTTACTATTAAAAAGAACCCAAAATTTTGTCCGTTCATATCGTAAGTTAGAAACTTGATTGGATTAGTCGACAATTACAATTGTCTTATTATTCTTCTTAACTAGTCTATTCAGGAAATATATAAAAAGGAGAGCTTTTTTATGAGGAGGTTAGTCGTACTTGCCCTAATTGGGTTAGCCGCGCAGTTAGTAGATGGATCTCTCGGGATGGCCTATGGAGTTACGTCCACTTCTTTATTGCTTATGTTTGGAATTGCCCCAGCTGTTGCTTCAGCCTCAGTCCACATGGCAGAGGTGGTAACAACGGCAGCATCAGGTGTATCTCACATTCGATTTGGAAACGTAGATAAAAGCGTTGTCTACAAATTAATAATCCCTGGCTCAATCGGAGCCTTTATCGGTGCTTGTTTTCTGGGCAGTATCCCAGGGGATATTATAAAGCCTTATGTTTCCATTTTTCTATTTATGTTAGGTGTTTATGTGATTTATCGGTTTTTGTTTAAATTTAATCCAACCAATAAATTGTCGGGGAAAAAATTAGGAAAAAAACAATTGATTCCTTTAGGCTTTATCGCTGGATTTTTTGATGCCACAGGCGGAGGGGGCTGGGGACCTATTGCCACACCGGTCTTGTTAACCAGCAGCGAAATGGAGCCAAGAAAAGTCATTGGTTCAGTCGATACAAGTGAATTTGCAATTGCGATTTCCTCGACATTAGGGTTCTTATTAACGTTAGGCTGGACTCAAATTAATATTCAATGGGTGATAGCCTTAATGATCGGCGGTATTATCGCAGCTCCTATCGCCGCATTTTTAGTAAAGATTATTCCAACGAATTTGTTAGGAACGCTAGTGGGCGGAATTATTATTATCACTAATATCAGAACGCTTTTAGGAGCCTTACAAGCTTCTCACACAGTAAGCCTAGTCACATACCTATTCCTTACCGTCCTTTGGCTCGCAGCCGTTGTAAATGTAAGTGTAAAAATTAAAAGAAATAGCTATCGTAAACAATTAGCTGAATAAATAAGAAGGCCCATCAGAGTACAAACGCTCATGATGGGTCTTTATTCTCTACATATTTAACCGTCAATGCCTTCCTTTTTTCCTTGAGTGAGTGCCCGGCGGTCAGATGCTTTAGGCGGCTCTTCCAACCAACCTAGCTCAATCATCAAACTCATCCCGTCTTCTGCAAGTCTGATTAATTCGCTCGACAGTCCTATATATTTTTCAGCAAGGTCCCTTCTATTTGTTACACTTAAAGCCGATCCATAGAAGGCAATGGCAATTTGCGTAGATAGCAGGATTTGATACATAACCCATTTATCGGAAAAAGGAGAAACGGTTGAATTTGTCACATAGGATTGCCATGAGATAGGTGAATTCAGTTTTTCTTCCCGAAATATTTGTTCAAAAGTGGCAATGTGCTTATTGGAAATTTCCGCACCTCTTTTGACAAATTGGCGCACCTTTTTAGATTCCACTACTTGACTAAACCCCACCTTAAGGGCAACATGCATATGCATCTTATTCATATTAAAGGTGATATCGCCAATTTCCATGCCTGTAAGTGGACGGCGTTGTCCGAACCAGCCTGTTAAAAAACTTTGATGTTTGACATAATCAACCGATTCAGGTGCAGGCAAAATGGGCGGTCGCGAGTAAATTCCTTTTGTCAGCATCGTATCAATTGTTTTTTCAAATAGATTCATGGTTTCAATATTACATTCGATATAATATTTTCGCAGGTCCGCTCTGATGGAAGTTCCAACAGAAAGGGCATATCCTGTCAGGCCCTGCAATGACATAATATACATATAATAAAGGTAGAAAGGGTCCAAAAACAAACGTGGGGCCTTAATGTTTACATCCTTATCTGAAAACCCCTGTGGAATCGGATAATTTTCACCATTAAAAAACTCCTTGGCTTTTTGGACATGTCGTTCGGAAAACTTTAGAGATAATTCGTAGATCTCAATAATATCTTGGTCTTCTAGATGTTCTAATGCATACTTAATAAAACAAATAGACATAGAATCAAACATATATTGAGTCCAAAGACTTGATATTTCAGATGCAGTAAGTTGAATACGGGTTGGCTCCATAACATTCTTCCTTTACCAGTTATAAGCCTATGCTTACCAATTTCTTACAAAATTATTCGGAAATAATGTTAATAACCAGGTTTACAACGCTCCATAAATGACATTACGCAGTCTAGGCTGAGTATAGGTTTCAAAATTGGGCAATAGCTGATGCATATAAACAGCAGAAAGCTGCTCTTTTGGATCAATCATGACCCAGGTTCCTGCCATTCCCATCCACCCGAATTCCCCAATGGAACTATTGCTTCCCGCAAGGGCCGGGTCCATCATCACCCTTACCCCTAAACCATAGCCATAGCCCTTTAAGTGCTCCCAATTGAACGTAGAGACTTGCTGCGGATGAAGATGATTCATGCCCATTAATTCGACCGTTTTAGCTCCGAGGATTCGTTCACCGTCGAGTGTCCCACCGTTGGCCAGCATATGAGCAAAGCGACTATAATCATTCAAAGTCGACAACAGACCTCCGCCCCCGCTTTCAAATTGCGTGCCTAGTTGAAATTCTGCGTCCATTTGATTATTTTTCTGCAAAACGCCTGGTTCCTTCCAATTATATAAACTGGATAAACGATTCTTTTTATCTTCAGGAATCTTGAAAAAAGTATTTTCCATTGAAAGCGGTTGAAAAATTTCGTCTCGTAAAAATTGCCCAAAAGATTTTCCTGACACCGCTTCAATGAATGCCCCCAGCACATCGTGACTTAGCCCGTATCGCCATTGTGATCCTGGATCGAAAGCTAACGGAATATCGGCTAAAGCTCTCGATAACGCTCTAACAGAGAAAGTACCCTCTTTTTGTAACGTTTTCATCGCCTTTTTGACTTGTCGTTCTGTTTCAGTCGCTTCACCTTCATACGTTAACCCGGAAGTCATGGTGAACAAGTCTTTGACACGAATTGAATGGGCAGCAGGTGTTACAAAAATTTCTCCATTTTCACCCTCACGATACACTTGAGGGTTTTTAAACTCAGGAAGGTATTCCTCGAGCGGATCCTCTAATAGAAATAATCCTCTTTCATATAGCATTAACGCGGCAGCACAAGTAACTACTTTACTCATCGAATAAATTCGATAAATGGTATCAGGGGTAATCGGTTTCTTTGTTTCGAGATCGGCATAACCGACATAGTCTTCAAAGACTTGTTCATTTTGATGAAAGACAGCACATGCACATCCCACTGGTCCTTTTTCAACAAAACTTCTAAGTAATGGTTGTAAATGAGGGATTGTTTTCAATCAACTTCTCCTTTGCACGCTTTTACTATTATAGTAACTTATTTGTTAGTATATTTATAGATTTATTAATCTAATTTTTTCGAATACAAAAGATTCAACAACTCTATAGGAGGGAAGAAATGACTAATGAGCTCTATGTATAAATCAATTATTTCGCATAAGACGAATCCAATTATGGAAGATGCAATCCACGGAATGAAAAAATGCGGTAATCAATATTCGGAGGAATTAGTTAGAGGTGACCTAGACCCAGTGATCCGCCAGTTAGCAAAAGAAGTGATTGATAACAACCACGGACATGCCGAAGGGCTGAAAGATCATTTAAACACATGAAGAAGGTGTCCCAAATGAATACTTTTAGGTCACCCCCTTTTTATAAGTTTTCCAATTTACTTACCATTTATCTATATTATTCTGATCTTCAATTTTTAAAAAAGAAAACACTTGGCCTTTATACTAAAAAAGCACCTAGTGCTACCATGGCCTTTTTTAATGCTTGTTCATAGGCTTTATCCTTGCCAATGACCATACGAAAATCAGCTTTATCTCGGACCGTTGAGCGTCCTTCCACTTCATAACCATTTTCAAAGATTAACAGACATATAGTTGACTTATCGCTCATGCGATGAAACTTCCTCTCAACAATCATTTCTTCGAGCTTCCTCCGTTTATCATCTTTCAGTTCTGCCATTCTGGAGTAAGGGATTACAACGTGGTCATAAAAATGGTTGTTTTTGCACTTTACGAAAAGCAGTTTTTCGCCAGTCTCCTTTACTTGATTAATCTCTCCACATTTAGGACATATACTTTCAATCACCATTTACGCCATCCCCTTTTTAACTGTGACTATTGTTCCTCATATTTATCAATGCGATTATTTCATATAATATAGTGGACATATAACACATAAATGACAGTTTAATGGAAATTTAATCTTTCTGGATTAAATCTTTTACCATAATTTTCTCCAACAAGAAGAATTTGAAAGAAAAGTTGATTAACTTAAAAAACCCACATTTCTGCAGGTTGATTTAACTTTTAGAAATTGGGATGAAACGGTTCAGTATTCCAATTTAATAAATACACCACTTTATTGGTGCAGGGTGTTTTTTATAGTAATTCAATGAAAAAATATAATTCCTGTTTTTTGTTAATTTTCCCAAAAACTATATGTGGATGTTTTGCTTTAACCCTCTGTTAAGTTAACCTAAAGTCAAATAAGTATGATTTACCTTACAAAAATAGAAGAGAAAACCCAATTTAGATTCTCTCCTCTACCTACCAAAATTACAATGCAAGTACTTCTTCATTTGTTATCATATCAGGAACCGAAGCCTTGTCTTGAAACGAAAGCAATTTCTCTCTGAATCGTACCACCTCACCTACCACAATCATGGCCGGGTTCTGCACGCCTTCTTTTTCAACAATAGCTGTAATAGAACTCAAGGTACCTGTAACCGTTCGCTGTTCTGCCAGTGTCCCCTGCTCAATTACCGCCACAGGTGTATACTCTATTTTCCCATGGCTAATCAGCTGCTGACATATATATGAAAGGTTGCCAATCCCCATATATATTGCAATTGTATCAACGGCCTTTCCCAAACTTTCCCAATCAATGTCAGTAGGTTTTCCTTTGGCGCAATGGCCTGTTACAACTGCAAACGAATTGCCATACTCCCGGTGTGTAATCGGAATCCCTGCATAGGCTGGGGCCGCAATTCCCGCTGTAATACCTGGTACTACTTCAAACGGAAGTCCATGTTTCGCTAAAGCTGCAGCCTCTTCCCCGCCCCTGCCAAACACAAATGGATCTCCACCCTTCAGGCGAACAACTGTTTTTCCTTGGCTCGTAAATTGAACTAACAAATCATTAATGATTTCTTGTTTCATCGTGTGCAGTGTGGGTTGTTTACCACAAAAGATAATCTCACAACTCCGTTTTGCTTCATTAAGCAACTCACGATTGACAAGGCGGTCATAAAGAATGACGTCTGCCATTCGAATACACTTTAATGCCTTTACTGTAATTAATTCCGGGTCACCAGGACCTGCTCCCACAATATAGGCCTTCCCCATTCTTCCGCCTCCTGACGATTATCGACTCGCTGCTGCCTTTGTTGATTTTGTTCTCTATAAATGCCTTTGACTCTACTTTTCTCTGAGTTAAAAACAAGGACAGGTCCGTGAAGAGAGAACTCACTCATCACCTATTAAAATAAATACTTGGTCATCCATAACCTCTACCGGAAAAGATTTCACACAACCTGTATCAGGTGCTTGAACCCTCCCATCTGTCACGCAGATTTTCCAATCATGCATCGGGCAAAAAACAAACTCTCCACTCACAATTCCTTCTGCCAGAACGCCTCCTTTATGAGGGCAGCGATTTTCAATTGCGCGAATGTCTCCATTCTCTAATCGAAAAACGGCAATTTCCGTGTTGCCGATAACAGCTGTTTTTCCTAACTTTCTCGGCATATCTGCTGTACTTCCTATTAAAACGCGTTTAATTGTCTCTTCCATGAACGCCACTCCCCTTTTATTTAACACCTGTTGGAATTTTTACCGTTTCATATAAGTCTCTTAAAAGTGTTTTATTTTCAATGGCTTCCTTCCATGGATCTTGAACAATCGAAAGTGCCTCTTCCATACGGAAGTTCAACATTTTTACCGTTTCAGCATCCGATAGGACTTCCTTAATATGATCAAGTCCAAGGCGGTCTACCCAGGCAGAAGTTCTTTCTAAATAATTGGCCGTTTCACGATAATACTGGAGGTATGCCCCGATCATTTCGACAAGCCCATCATCCGTTTTGAACTTGAATAACAAATCAGCTGCACGAAGATGGGTACCGCCATTTCCGCCTACATACATTTCCCATGCCCCATCAGTGCCAACAACGCCAACGTCTTTAATCCCGCTTTCGGCACAGTTTCTCGGACAAGCGGAGACCGCCATTTTGACTTTATGCGGAGTGTTTAATCCTTCAAATTTCTTTTCCAATCGGATTCCTAAGCCAATCGAATCTTGTGTACCAAAGCGGCAATAACTTTCACCGACACATGTTTTGACAGTACGCAAACCTTTCGCATAAGCAGATCCAGATGGCATATCCAGTTCGGCCCAAATCTTCGGTAAATCATCCTTTTTCACACCAAGTAAATCAATTCGCTGGCCGCCCGTCACTTTTATGGTGCCAACTTGGTATTTATCGGCAACGTCCGCAATTTTTCGCAAGTCCTCAGACGTCGTTACTCCGCCATACATCCTTGGCACAACCGAGTAAGTACCATCTTTTTGGATATTGGCATGGAGCCTTTCATTTACAAAGCGGGCTTCTTTCTCATCCTGATACTCCGTTGGATAAATCATCCCCAGATAGTAATTAAGTGCCGGCTTACACTTGGAACATCCATCTGTTTTCCATCCCAGCACATTCATCACTTCACGGATATGTGTCAATCGCTTTGCATGAATTTCCTCAACTAGTTCATCTCTGGATAAGGTCGTACAGCCACAAATGGCTTCTTTTTCATTCGCCTTAAAATCATCCCCGAGCGTACAAGCTAATAAATCGTTCACTAATGATTTACAACCGCCGCATGAACGGGAAGCATTGGTGCAGCCCTTTACTTGGTCGACCGAAGTAAGACCTTGAGTTCGAATCGCTTCAACAATGGTACCTTTGCTGACACCATTACAGCCGCAAATGATTTCTTCATCTGCCATCTCAGCCACAAGGCTACCTTCTGACGGCTGACTTTTGGAGGTTACTAAATAATCCTCAATACTTGCGCCTATTTTAATAAGACTTAAGAGTTGGTTTCCATCCTTTGTCTCGCCGAACAGGACGGCACCAGCAATTTTCCCATTTTCAATTAGAACTTTTTTATAAACCCCGCTCCAATCATCGTACATTTTATATACTTTTGTGCCCTCATCCTCATTTATTTTTCCTGATGAAAATACATCAACGCCGGACACTTTTAACTGAGTAGAAAGGACGGAACCGTGATAACCGTCATTATCTATTCCACAAATTCGCTTCGCTAACACTTGTGCCTGCTGATATAGGGGTGCCACTAAGCCATAGGCAGTGCCTCGATGTTCAGCACATTCCCCAACTGCATAAATATCAGGAGTATCCGTTTCTAAATAATCATTCACGATAATTCCGCGGTTAACCGATAGTCCGGCTTTTTGAGCTAATTCAATATTGGGTTTAATCCCAACCGCCATGACAACTAAATCGGCTTTAATCTTACTGCCATCTTTAAATTTAATGCCTGTTACATGTTTCTTTCCGAGGATCTCAGCGGTATGTTTTTCTAGCAGAAAATTCATTCCCTGCTTTTCCAGTTCCGTTTGTAAAAGTTTCCCTGCAGTTCGGTCTAATTGTCGTTCCATCAAGTAGTCAAAGATGTGAATGACGTCGACTTCCATCCCTAGATTTAATAATCCACGAGCGGCTTCAAGTCCAAGTAGTCCGCCACCAATAACGGCAGCCTTTTTATATTGTTTCGAATATTCAATCATTTTTTCGCAGTCCTTGATATTTCGGAAGGCCGTCACACCTTCTTTATCTGCCCCAGGTAACGGCAGCATGAACGGATTCGATCCGGTTGCAATGATTAATTTGTCATACGGTTCGATTCTTCCTTTATCAGTCATGACCACTTGTCTTTCCTTATCAATAGATACAACCGTTTCCCCTGTAAAAAGAGTGATTCCGTTGTCCTCATACCACTGATTGTCATTTAATGTGATATCCTTAACGGAAGTACCTCCTTGTAAAACCGTTGATAACTGAATTCGGTTATAGTTTGGATGTGGTTCACTTCCAAAAATCGTTATTTCAAATTCGTCCATTTTAATTTTCAACACTTCTTCAATGGCTCGAACCCCTGCCATACCATTTCCAATAAGTATAAGTTTTTGTTTGATCAAGTGAAATTCCCTCCCTAAACTTTGCATGTGTTTTTTATATCACGATGAAAGTTTTATTAACATAAGTTTGGAAGGTTTTCTATCATGCTATTTTATTGCTTTAAGTTTCTAAAACATCGAAAAGTCCTGTTACTAACGCATTGATAACGATTCCATTTTTATAAAATTTTCATTCTACTAAATCAGGGGAAAACAAAGTAAAAGGAAAAATCTCCACTTTAGGCGGAGATTTTAATACAAATAATAATATTACATTATTTTTAAACCATAAGCCGAAACATTTCAAATAACAAAAAGTTAAAAAACATCCAAGCTCCGCCATAGACATATCCACCCATGATATCACTCGGGAGGACATGGGTTGTTTCAATATTGGCTCCAGCAATACCAATTATTAAGGTGACGCCAATCATCAGAATACTGATAGGAATGTAATTCTTTTTCGAATGACGGACCAATAAGAATATGGTGGTTCCATACAAAACGATTAATAGAGCAGCATTAATATCTGGAAAATTAGCCGAATGGAATTTCCCTACAAACCCTGTTATTTCCAGCTTTAAAAATATTCGCATGATGGTTTCATGAAAGATCCTAACTCCTAAAATCGAAACAATTAGAAGAAGGTATTCTAGGATCCGATTCCTGTCATTTTGCCAGATACGGAAAACAGCTGCAGCGATCATTACTCCTACTGCATAAGGTGATTGAAAAATTAAAAATACCTTGAGCCAGCCCCTATAAACAGTAGTATGAACCAGATATTCAGCCAGATCATTGAACTGTGTAAACTCATCATTTAAATAGTCTTGAGCCAACCCCAGCATAAGAACGATCAACCCAATTAAGGCGATCGTCAGAAAAATGAGAAAAATCTCCGTGTTTCTAATTGTCTTAAGGCGATGCACCAAACTAGATAAAAAGCGAATAAAGAATTCCTTAATGCTATTTTTATAAAATCGGAAAGCGAGAAATCCTACCATCAATATTGCAAAAACAATAATAAAAATAATGAAATACCTTCTTGCCGCTTGGTGAAAAACCTCCCAGCGTGGTCCTAATACTGTTCCTAATGTGATAAAACAGATTCCCCATAAAAACGAACCCAGATAGGCTGGAATAATAAATTTGCGAAATGACATTCGCGAAATCCCAGAAATATACCCGGTGAAATGCCTGATGCCTGGAATGAAATAAGCAAAAATTAATAATTTACTCCCTGACCGTTCGAACCAGGCAGCTGTTTTTTTATACCGTTCGGGACCAAGATGAATATACTTGCCGTATTTTTCAATAAGCCTATATCCTCCTGCTCGTCCAATCCAATAAGTAGCCGTAATCCCGACTCCACCCGATACCAGGACGGTTAGAAGGGCCAAAAGATAATTCATTTTTCCCTGATAGACAAAATAGCCTGCATAGCTCATCAAAAATTCACCTGATATAGGAACGGCCATCAGTTCTAAAAAAATCCCCAAAAATAAGATCAAATAACTGTGTTGTTCAAATATTGTGATTAAATAACTGTGTTGTTCAAATAATGTGATTAAATATGACATTTAAATGCCTCCAAGTTACCAAAAAGGGCTACTAATGTTTTACTTACCCTCCCTTGTTTCTCTTAAACAATGTATCACAGAAAAGGAACATATTTCGGATTTTAAGGGATTATTAATCCATTATTAAGAAAAGGAATATTAGGATGCCCATGAAAATAACTAGTAAAAAAATGGAACCAAAACCCCTAAAATCCGTCAATAAAGATAAGAGGTGATAAAGTGCGAAAATTGCTTAGTGTTTGTCTACTGTTAATGTTGAGCTTAACAGGCTGCCGTTCTCCCCTCCACCAAGACACCGTTATTGACTGGGTGGACTTTGTGAAGTGGAATGGAGTAGAGTATGATGGGATTTTTAACGGGGTATTAGCAGATAAACGTTTTCTTGATAAGAAAATCGGTGAGGTAAAGTTTCAGGTAGCCGATCATGTTTCCGATCCTGAATATAAAACAAAAGATGGTGATGCTGCTTTTCACGAGAAAGGCACACCTATTTATTCAATTAAAGGAGAACCAAATATAATTGCCCTAAAATCTTCAGATTCCATCAATGGGTATAGTGTTTACTATTCCAGAGAAAGCAAAAAATATCGGTGGCTTTTTCAAGATATGCCGGTCGAAAAGGTGAATAAAATTGAAATCTACCAACTCAAGCCAGCAAACACCAAGGGACGCTTAACTGAACTAAACAATTCAGTACAAATATCTCACTTTATTCAGTTCTTTAAGAACAGTAAAGAATCCCCCAACTTCGAGCCGAATACTGAAAAGGGTGATCCCCTTTTTTACCAAGTGGTCTTTTACACAGGTGAAGCAATTGCTTGCTTGCAAAACCTGCAGTATGATGGTTATACCTATTACTGGTTTCCCAATGAAACCGCGATAATATCAAATGATATCCAAGCCTTTTTCCCTAATTAAATTATATTGAAAAAGAAACGGTGAACTATGAAAAAGAAATCAGCAGTAATCGGCTTAATCGTCGTGTTTGTTGTCTTTTTATTATTTGGAACCTATAAATTAATGAATTCCAGAACCATTCAGTTGTTCGGGGGACTAACCTATCAGGTATGCACTAAGCAAAAGGTTGTTGCTTTAACTTTTGATGATGGGCCAACAAAAAATGTAGAAGACATTCTACCCATATTAAAAGCATACAACGCAAAAGCGACCTTTTTTTTAATCGGAAATGAAATCAATAAAAATCCTGCTGAAGCGAAAAGAATCGCTGCTGCGGGACATCAAATTGGAAATCATTCTTATTCTCATAAGCGAATGGTTTTTAAATCCCCTTCTTACATTCAAGTGGAAATTAGAAAAACAGACCAATTAATCCGACAAGCAGGCTTTCAAGGTGAAATTGATTTCCGCCCTCCTAATGGCAAGAAACTTGTAGGATTACCCTACTACTTAAACAAACATAATAGAGACACTATTACTTGGAGTATGGAACCAGACAGTTACTATTCTTCCACAATGGATAAAGTAAATTATGTGGAGAAAAATGTGAAGCCTGGTTCCATTATCTTGCTTCACCCTATGTATGATAAGTCCGGTGAAGAATTAAAAACGATTAAAGGAATTTTACAGTCACTATCAAATAAAGGTTACCAATTTGTTACCGTAAACGAACTTCAGGCAATAAATGAATAGTCGGGCTTGGAATCGAGTTATAATTTCCAAGCCCTTTTTAATAATAAAATACCTTGTTCAATTTCACTTTCAGATAGTCCGCCAAAACCTAATAAGACCATTGGTCGTTTGTTTGAGTTCAAATCCTGGTAATAAACAGAAGATGGATAGACTTTTACTTTTTCCTTTTTTGCTTTTACGATTAATTCTTTTTCTAACATAGCATTTTGAACACTTAATAATATGTGCAGCCCTGAATCATCCCCAATAATTCTGACTTGGTCACCTAAATTTTTCTTAATGGAGCTGATTAATGTCTGTTGTTTTTTACGATAAGCCGTTCGCATTTTATTTAGATGCCTTTCCCAATGCCCCTCTTTCATAAAATTCCATAATGTGTGTTGATGTAAGCGGGACACCGTCTGCTTATAAAGGGAAAAATGATTGTTATACGTTTTAAGTAATGTCATTGGTAACACCATATAGTTAATCCGAATCGAGGGAATCAAGGATTTAGAAAAGGTCCCTAAATAAATAACCTTTCCATTGGGGTCTAACCCTTGCAGGGAGGAAATCGGTTTACCTCTATAACGGAATTCGCCATCATAATCGTCTTCGATTATGTACCCGTCCTTTTCCTCCGCCCATTTTAACAATTCCATTCTTCTTGTAATCGGCATGACCATTCCAATCGGAAATTGATGGGAAGGCGTGACATAGGTTATTTGTGCTTTACTTTCATATAAATGTTTCATGCTTATCCCGTCATCATCCAGTGGGATGGGGATTACGTTCACTCCTTGGTCTTTAAAGGCCTCCCTTGTTCGATGATACCCAGGGTCTTCCATCGAAAAAATGGCATCTCTGCCAATTATCATCGTTAATAATCCAATTAAGTATTGTGTTCCCGCCCCGACGATAATCTGTTCAGGTGAACACTTTACCCCTCTTGATTGAAATAAGTAAGCAGCAATTTGCTCGCGAAGCGGTAACTCTCCTTGGCAATCTCCGTTTAAAAAAAAGGTACTCTGATCTTCATAAAGAGTTTCAATGGTTAACCTTCGCCAAATGGTATATGGAAAATGTTCAAGAGCGATTCGTCCATGGCTAAAGTCGACGAGGTAGGACTCACTTTCCTCTTTGAGAACCTCCGAATTTTTTGATGAGTCAATACTGGGTTTTAAAATCAAATCCGTATTTATTTCATTTGCAAAGATTCCTTTTCGCGGAACGCTGTCCACATACCCTTCTGCCAATAATTGTTGATACGCGGTTTCAACTGTATTTTGACTAATTCCAAGGTGCAGAGAAAGTTTTCGTTTCGATGGCAGCATTTCCCTAGGTTTAATGGTGCCATTTTGGATTTCCTGTTTAAAATAGTTGTAAAGTTGTAGATATAAAGGTTCACTACTTTTGTTCTCTAATACTACGGTAACTTCAAGCATCTGCGTCCTCCTTCCCACAAGAAACTGGCATGGTTAAATATATTATAACTGACACTTTTAGGCATATCAGCAATAAAATATAATTTTTGTATAAAGAATAAAGGGGATGAACGGACACATGGAAACAATCAAATTTCAGGTGAATGCAATGATTTCACCGGAAGAATTATCTGCTATTTTTCGAACATCAGGGCTTAAAAGACCATATGAAGATTTACCTCGTTTAGAAAAAATGATTGAGAAGGCAGACCTTCTTATTACAGCTTGGGAAAATGAAAAACTTGTGGGGGTCGCTCGAGCGATTACCGATTTCAGCTACTGCTGTTATTTATCTGACTTGGCGGTTGATAAGGAGTATCAGAATCAAAGCATTGGCAGGGAATTAGTTAGACTGGTTCAAGAACAAATTGGCGAGGAAGTGACCTTATTGTTATTGGCCTCTCCAACTGCGATGGAATATTATCCTCATATAGGATTTGATAAAGTTACAAATGGATATATCATTCCCCGGAAAGGATAGAATTCTGATAGACAAGAAGAACTCACTGAAGCATTCTAGATGTCGAATCATGAATTCAGCCTGCATAGATCAGCTTCACGCAGGCTTTTTGATTAAAATTTTGACATATCCATATATGTATTCATAATAAAGCCTTTATCTCACATCCACCACGATAAAGGCTTCATTACAACGCTTTATCCTCTTATAACAAGATAATCACCTGACGTCATTTTCACCACATCCGCCTTCAGTGCTTTGGCAATATCCGCCGTCATCGTTTGCTGCTCCTGTTCATCGCCCGCCAACAAGGTTAGCTGTTTTCCTCCTAGGATTCGTTCCTTATTCAAGGTTACAAGTGCGAGGATATCATAATTCACTTTTGTGCCTGCTTCACTTCCCAACGTTATTCCCTCCCCATCATATTGGTCTTCATGACAGCCGGACTTTTCTTGCTGCTTTCAAGCAACGGCGTCTTCTTCACTACCTCAATTAACCCATCAATGTCATTAATAATCGGAACTAACGCAATGACCACCCGTCCATCATTGAAATCTCTACGCGTAAAATGGTACCGCTTAACGCCTAATGTTTTAGTAGCTTCAAAAAGGGCTGCCTGCCGTTGACCAAAATTCTCTAGTGTTACACGTACATGCTCCTTATTCGGATAGATCACCACAGCTCTCCCTTCCTCTTGAAACAACTTGGAAGCATTCTCTGTCCCAAGGAGGTTGGATACATAGATTCCATCTACAAACAGCTCATGATTTTTAACTTCAATTTTCCCTTCTTTTACCTCAGCAATATCTCCAATTGTCTTCCCTTTTGAAAAACGTTTTAAGGCATAAATAAGAATAAAACCAACAATCGAACCAGAAACAATATTAATTAAACTTGATTTGCTGTCTACGAGTTGAATGGTGATGGCCGTACCTAAAGCAACCAATAAGGAAAAATAATTTCTTGATTCAAAGGTTTTGGAAATTCCATCAATATAGGCGTCACCACGGTAGGCAAATTCTGTGTTTTCTAAGTCTTTTAAGCTCTCCCGTTCCGATTTCCTGACATCCCTAAACTGTTGGATGGCCAATGTTAAAAACGTTACAGCAATAAAATTTTTTGTCATTAATGCTGGAATAGCAACCGCGCCTAAAGCTGCCGCCACAAACCCTAAGACTAAATGGATTAAGTAGCCATTCGGATAACTCGGATACTGTCTGAAATCTTCTTTGATTGTGATAATACGCGCCAACGTTCCAATAATGATCGATGTTACAATCAGAACGACCTGATCCCTTTCTAACGGACCACCCATTACACATTCCCCCAATATTCCTTTTTTACTATTGTTAGGAGAAGCATGAAAAAATATAAAAAAAATAAAGAGAATTTTTAAATCACTCCCAGATTTTTCAAAATATAATGTGTAGTTTGACGAGGAATAGCCTTGTTCAAATTTCAGTCAAAACATTTCTAACAAACTGTGAACTTATTACTATAGCCATGTTATTTACTACGGAAAGGTATATATTATAACCATAAAGAACAAAACAAAAAAACGAAGGGCGGAATCATTTATGTTTAACAAATTTTTAAGAGAGAATAAAATTTCAGCAGTCATTCTAACTGTTTTACGCTTATATCTTGGTTATTCTTGGATCACAGCAGGAATTGGAAAATTAACTAGCGGTGGATTTGATGCTTCTGGATTCTTAAAAGGAGCGATCGCTAACCCTGTAAAAGGTCCAGACGGCGCTGTTGTATTTGGCTGGTATGTCGACTTCTTAAAGCACATTGCATTGCCAAACGTTGACATCTTCAACGTGGTGGTACCTGTAGGTGAAACTTTAATTGGCTTAGGCTTAATCTTAGGATGCTTAACAACTACTGCCATGTTCTTCGGACTTGTGATGAACTTCTCTTTCTTCCTAGCAGGAACAGTTTCTCATAACCCTAGAGACATCTTCCTAGGTTTTATCATCTTAACAGCAGGCTACAACGCTGGTAGAATCGGTTTAGACCGCTGGGTGGTTCCATTCTTCAGAAAAATGGCTAAAAAAGATGCTGGTAACGCAAAACATAAAGTCAGCGCGTAACTGACTACATTCAAAAAAAGCAATGCAGACCGTAGCTGCATTGCTTTTTCATTTTCCGCAAATTAAAGAGAACAAAAGCTGTCAATGGCAGCTTTTCAATTTGGTCGACAATATTAATTTTTCACTAGAATTTGTTCTCTTTTCCTTACTTGTTCAAAAAAAGCACCTGTAGCAGTTAGTACAACTAGAAAAACGGGAAAGGAATAGACTAGATGGTACCCTTTCTGCAGTGTTATGATATCTAGCCATGTGAATAGCCACTGAGCACCTACACCAACAAGTGCCCCTGCAACTGTGAATAAAATAAAGGTCTTTTTATTAATGTGCAAGAGCTCATAGAAATAAAAAAAGAAAAACCCAAAAGGTCCAAAGTCTAGATAATAAAAAATATCGAACACTTCATAATGGTTCGAATCATTAATCCTATAGAAATCCAGTAATCCACCGCCGATTGTAAAATCAAATAAAATCCCAATCGTTATACCCCAAAGCAACCCCAGTATTCTAACTTGTCGGTTAACCCTTTTATTCAGTAGAAAATAGGCTATATAGGCAACTACCAAAATGATCAATAAGGATATCTCATTTTTATCAAAAACCTCCCACATTCTCATTAGCTAATCGCCTCACTTTGTTTAAGCTTCTGATAAAATTTTAAGGAATAAACTGCAAAAAGGTGAAGTAGAGCAAAGTAGATAATGTCGTACATAATATTCCAATTCTCCCGATTCGTAACGTCAAAATTTGTTCCCAATTTCACCAAGATTACCTGTATCAAAATGGAACAAATCATAATTAATAAGGATTTTCCGATAGAATTAATACTCTTCATAAGATTAAGCGTTACAACAATAATAAATGGAATTCCGATGCTTCGGTTAATCATAAAAGCTGTATAATCTAACGGTTCCGTTGACAGTTTAACTAGTATTAATTCTGAGGAAATAATCCAGGAGAAATTTATACTAATTATAAGAATCAGTAAAAATACAAATGAGTTCTCAACAAATGTAAGCCTTTTTTTCATAACTGTAAAAATAACCGTGATAAGCCAAGCGACAAAGAAATAAAAGGCAAACCCCATCTACACCAGCTCCAAAATTTTTATTATTATTATTTTCTTATGCTGTAAATATATTCTTTAATTTCTTTTAAAACTAAGCATATATGGGATCAAGGTCAATAATAGAAAAAAGCCTGTACCAAAGGAAACCTTGGAAACAGGCCACTCACGTTCAATTATGAATGCATTTATCGAGAAAGCTAATATGGTATGGTATTTAAGGAAGACACTACTAATGTGTTAATCAAAACCACAATCTTTTATGATAATCATATTCTGAGATATCAATAGTTTCTTCCCGGTCATTGTTCGGAGTACATTTTTCACATGGTTCTTCTGCCTGGTTATGCTCACATTGTTCGATTAAAAGTTCCATTTGCTGTATCCCCTCTCCTATTATTACTACCTATTATAATGGAAGCGGTTACATTTGTCTTGTGGTTTATACTGGAAATCACGCAACTTGCTATTTCCTTTCCTATTAAAAGGTTTGGCAGCCTCTACTCCTTTTGTTAAAATACACATATAAAATGCAAATAAGCAATGGAGTATATCAAAATTGTTGAAAGAGTAATGACTCCTGCCAGAAAATACTGGTGGGAGTTCCTTTATTTTAGGTAGTGAACATTGGAGTGAGGAAAATTGAAATATTTTGTAGTTGGGATCGCCGGAATTATTGGAGCGATTTTACGTTATTTAATCGGCGTTTATTTTAACCAGTGGTGGTTTCATGCCTTTCCATTAGCGACCTTTATGACAAACATGCTTGGCAGTTTTATCTTAGGTTGGCTGACAAATTTCTTACCAAGATTTAAATCACTTCATCCCCATGTCCTCACTGCTTTAGGAACAGGACTAATCGGTTCTTTTACTACTTTTTCTACCTTCAGTGTGGAGACCGTCCATTTGCTTAATTCGGCTAGATGGGGGACAGCTATTTTTTATATTCTTCTTAGTTTATGGGGCGGTCTTTTATTCTCATGGTTCGGCTTTCGATTGGGGATGGAACGAAAAGTAGAGGTGGAAAATTGATGAAGTTGAATATCATTCTGGTGGCTGTCGGAGGTTTTTTCGGAGCCATGTCGCGTTTTGGTCTCAGTAACCTTATTAAGGGCAGGCACCCAACAACCTTTCCCCTTGCTACTTTGATTATTAATTTACTAGGTTCTTTTTTGCTTGGCTTCCTTTTTGGTGCAAATGTCGGTCGTTCTTGGAGCTTGCTCGTAGGTACTGGATTTATGGGGGCTTTTACGACTTTTTCTACCTTTAAGCTGGAAAATGTTCAATTATTCGTTCAGCGAAAATGGAAAGTGCTTGGCCTCTATTTAGCCATTAGTTACACTTTGGGGATTTTCCTTGCATTTATCGGGATGTGGGCAGGGCATTTGTACCAATAAATTGAGAACTAATTGTTTCGCGGAGTTATCTCAAAGTTGCGCGTGATTATCTTTAAAGTTCACGAAATTAATTTAAGTTTAAGCGGGATTTTCTTGAAATCCCGCAGAATACTAAGAAATTCCTCGGAATCCACTAATCCCTTCATCTTATTTAGGAATTAATTTTTTCTTTTTTTAAGCTGAAGTACTCTTCCTCTAATTCTGTTAATGTCCATTCATACAAATGCTTGTTATTTTTCTTATAGACACCCGATTGAATCAATCTTTTTATAAGGTATTGTTTTTTATATTGGCCTACATTATTTAGTAAATTTTCCACTTGAAAGTGACCTCCTGCAAAATACTGGCTGTTTTTTAGGTTAAGAAGATAATGAAAGGGTTAATTTATCCCCTTTGCCATATTACATACTTTTATTTACCCAAAAAGAATATCCTTCACACCTTCAGATGTCGTTTTAAAGAATAAATTCTAAGAATTTGTCGAATGACCGAATCCTCACTGACGTTATAAAAATTTGTTAACTTACCTTAACAAAAGAAAATTGGCTGTTTTTTTGGGAAAACTGGAAACAATATAGATAACTTGTTTTCAGGTTCAGCAAATAATTCATAGAAGTTAAACTGTTCGAGGTGAAGTATGAATTTTACATTTCTTTTGGAAACATTAGGTCTACTTTTTATAAGTACCCTGTTATTGAGGATTGCTGGCAAAAAATCGATGGCTAAAATGTCTAATCTGGAGGTAGTAATCATCTTAGCCATCGGTACCACAATGGGGCACGCCACCATAAAGGAACATAAATTCTGGCAAATTATTCTCATTTTAACTTTTTTTATTCTTTATTTAATTTTTCTTCAATATCTTCAAATAAAATCTAATACAATCCAACGCTATTTAACTGGAAATGCAACGGTGGTTATAAGGAATGGTCAAATTATCGGTGCTAACTTAAAAAAATTACGAATGACAACTCAACAGTTAGAAATGAAACTTCGGCAAAAAGGGATCTCATTTATTTCAAATGTAAATACGGCTACGATTGAGTCGGATGGTGAATTAGGGTATGAACTGATGGAACATGCGCAACCGATTACTCGTGAGGAGCTATTGAAGTTAATAAAAGAAAATCAAAACGAATATTTACAAAATGACCTAAATAAGAAACAGGATAATTTATTTAATAAAGTACCAGGTGTTTAGCTTCGTTTGGGGTAGTAATCAGCGTCTATGCTTGAATAGTAAATGCAGCTACTTATCTTGGAATAATAAGTTATTTTCTTGAGACAATAGGTATGAGAATACGACATAGGAGGGCTATCATTGCCAAAGTCAAATAAACGACAACAAAACCATCAATCAAAACCTAACGGAGAGGCTCAATACTCAACAAATAATGAGCAGGTAAAAGAAATGACGGATGCTCAAAGAGATGGGATTCGCTACGATTACACCGATTCCTCTGATTTTCAATCATAGCAAATCAGAAAAATCATGTTAGATAATCTGACAAGTTCCTTGGATTAGGGAGTCATTCAATCTATAATAAATTTGCCTAATACCTTTCTTGAAGGAAACTCCGGTGCACTGCACCCTTGGTTTCCTTATTTTTTTGGAAGCCTTAAACACACTTAAAAAACCATTCCCTAGTGAATGGCTTTTTGAGCTACTTTCCGAACTTAAAAGGAATATCAAAATAAAAGATTAAGAAAAGGATGACAGGTAACGAGATCATATAAGCTCGGAAAGGTTTGTGCTGATGGAGGGCAATAACGGAGAACATCAAAATATCAAAGTAAAACGAATACCAAAACTTCCATCCGTTCTGATAAGAGATTCTTCCAAACATTAGTAAGATCCACTCCATAAAAATATAAATTCCAGACCAAACGATAATATAAAGCAGCCGCTTCATCCAGGTTTCCGGGAAATGGGAAAGATAGATCAAGATACTAATGGGCATGGTTATAATAGCATAAACTAAGACAACCATTTCATGTCCATATAAGAAATCAGGATGAAACTTCCATAAAGTATTTTCTTGGACAATATATTCATACATCATACCGCCAGTGGAAATAAAAAACATACTAGCATGGTAGTCTCTCCAGTTTTGCCAATCAGCCCACCTTAAGGAAGCCAAAATGGTTAGAATCGTAATAGCAAGATGCATTACCTTCTATCCTTTCCACTGCTTTTTACATAGTTTCCCTCTTTATCAAAATACCATACATGAGAATAGCAGGTTATTTCTCATACTAAATAATAAAATGGGAACATTAGTTATTATGACATAGGTGTCTGGAGGTAAAAATTTTGGAAAGAATTAACCCTTTAAGTGCCTCGGAAATCGGGACACTTTGGCTCACCTTTCAGGAAAAAACCATGATCCTTAGAATCTTAGAATATTTTATGGTGAAGAGTGATGACCAAGAGGCCAAGAATATAATGGGTGGTTTATGGCAGGAATTACACTTTTATGTGATTGAAATCAAATCCATTTTTGAAAAAGAAGGTATGGTCATTCCATTAGGATTTAGAAAAGAAGATGTAAACATGGAAGCGCCAAAACTATACGATAATGGATTTGATATTATGTTTCTTCGGATCCTCAAAGAGTTAAGTATGGGGTTATATACAATCAATATAAATATGGCCTATCGAAAAGATGTGATAGCAATTTATGAAGGACTCACTGCCGTCACTCAAAAGATTTATAAACTTTCTACTATTTATTTACTGAATAAAGGAATTTTAACTCTTCCGCCAAATATGACAATGCCTAAAACAGTTGAGTTTGTCAAAAGTGATCGATATATGAAAGGTTTCAAGCCTTTTGGCGATAAAAGATCATTAAGTGGCCTCGAAGTAGGAATCCTTCATCATGGAATTGAGACCAATAATGTAGGCATGCAGCTGATTACTGGGTTTGCCCAATGTGCTGAAAACAAAAAGGTCAGAAAATACTTTGTAAAAGGATTAGAACTTGCAAAAAAACAAATACAAACAATCGAAGAAATATTATTAGAAGCAAATGTTCACTTTTCTACAACTTCCGGCAGTATTGTAACCACTTCAACCGTTGCACCCTTTTCTGATAAAATGATGTTGTATTGTATATGCCTATTTAATGGATTTGGGCTAGTAGGCGGCAGCTTTGGAGCTATGTTTACTCTCCGAAACGATATATCCATGAAAATGTCATTGCTATCAAAAGATGTCTTTTTATATGGGCAAGAAGGACTTGAACTGATGATGAATAATGGATGGTTTGAGGAGCCGCCGCAAATGGAAGATCGACCACGAATTATGAATAGGTAATTGAGTTAGTGCACCATTTTTCGAACACAGTAAAGTACCCGTAGCGTTAATAATACGGGTACTAAATTTTTATCGAAGTCAGTTAGGTTTTGGGATGGGAATTTCTAACGTGTTTACCTTTGAACCATCTTTTGCTGAGTAAACATATAATTCGAGTTTAACATGATTCGATGCTACTAACCCTTTTTCAAACGATATTTCAAATTTTCCCCAAGCAGGTGCCCCGGCTGTTTGGTAATTATTTTCAAGCACCACTTTTTCTCCGTCATGAAGAGCATATTGAAAGACCCCTTCAAATACCTGAGCTTTTCCCGTGACGATGATTTTGTCCCCTGTCTCTTTTACTACTACCTCTTTAAATACGTTGTTTTCGTAGACGTTTGTCTCCGGTACAGGTGCAGTTGGTTGATCCGGTTCTTTTGTTCCATCTTTTTCTGGTGCAGCTGGTGCCTCTGGTCCTTTTGTACCCTCTTCTTCAGGTGTGGCTGGTTGTTCTGGATTTGTTGTTCCCTTTTGTACATGTGAAGTTGATTTTTCTTGATTAATCGTTTTATCTTGTTGGTGATTACATGCAGTTAAACCGAAAATAGCGATAAATGCAACTAATAAATGAGCGAGTTTTTTCAAATTTTAACCCCCTTTTTTTATTTTTATTCACAAAATCTTGGCAAATTGATAAGACATGTGAAAAATTATCATCTGTGGCTTCCCATTAATCCAAATGGAAAAATCCAATGAAAGATCATTGGATTGCAAAAAAATATGATGCTATTTATTTGTACATTTCATTTTCTAAAATAATAACTGGTTCCTCAAATGACTTACGCCCTACCTGCTTCGTGTTTTCAACCAGCCGAAAAATATTATCACAGCATTGTTTTGCTCCAATCACTAACAATGGGACACCAATAAAGTCGATTCTCAAACCTCTCGAAAAAAATCCTCCAAGCGACATTGGTAATGGAACGGTTGGAGAAGTATGGGAGAAAATTATTTTCTCATTAAAATGAAATTTGCCTTTAAGCATCAACGTCAGTTCTTTCATTGCCGGGACAGCAAGTTTATCCCGTTTGCATCCAATCGTATAAACCGAATTGCCCTCCTCATCCTCCCCATGATAAAGAAGCTTTCCAAAATCTTTTCTCGTAAGTTTATTAAAATATTTTACATTCAATATTTCATCTCTAGTTAGTTTTCTTTCCGATTGTGGTAATTGGTTTAAATGATAGGCCGCTGCCATAGAGGTTGTATGAGTTCCAGCGTAATCATGGTAAATAAATATCATAGGAATTCATCCTTTATTCCTTATATATATTTATTATGCGCATGTAAGCTAATTTTCATTCTACGGTGTAACTGTTTATCATTTTTTTGGGAGGTTTAAGTTAATTAAGTAACTCAAAAAAGCCCAAAAAGGGCTTTTAATTGGTCTGAAAATTAGTCGAATTTCTTAGAAACAGATTACTGCTCCAACGATGATTAATAAGATGAACAATACAACAATTAAAGCAAAACCACCGCCGCAGCCGAATCCTCCTCCGTAACCATAACCTCCACAACAACCACCGTAACCTCCAAAACCACCATAACCAAACATTTTGAGCCCTCCTTTAGGTATTTTCATTACAATCTATGTAAAGTAGATGAAAATGGGAAGGGCGTTTTCACTAGATTCAAATTAAGGACAAACTTGAAACTTACATCACCTGATTTTTTTAGGATTTATTTAATCAAAACCACTGTGTAACAGGGACACTCACACAAGAAAGCTGTTCACATATATATGATAGTATTCATTAAATCATAGGTAAGGGTATGGAGAGGTAGGTTCACATGTCCCCAAAAAATACATTTGATTATATTGTAATAGGTGCTGGAACCGCAGGTGGAGTAATTGCAAAAGAATTAACAGATGATAAATCAACATCTGTACTTGTCCTTGAAGAAGGAACCAATATGACAAAAGCGCTAAGCAGCCCTAGTGGTGGTACTGCAATAAACTTAGCTACTGATAATAAGTATTCCTTTAATATTCTATCTAAATTGGAACAATCGATCGGCCGTCAGCTTTTATTATCAGGCGGCAGAGTAATAGGCGGGAGTTCTGAGCACAACGCAATGCTTGCTGTTCGAGGAAGTCGTCATCTTTATGATGAATGGGCAAGTCTTTCAGGTCCTCAATGGAGTTATGAAAATATCCGTCAATTATTTCAAGAAAATGAAACATATATTGGCTGGACACAGAATCCTAAAGAAAGAGGAACCAATGGTCCCATCTTTATACGACAGCAAAAGATACCGAAAGCTGGTCTTACGACTATTTTAGCAAAAGCAACATCTGAAGTGTTAGGAATTCCCATTGTGGAGGATTATAATACGGGGATAAGAGATTGTACATTCTTTAAGTCCCAATTTACCCAAAAAGAATTGAATACAGGGAAATTCGTTCGTTCTTCTACTGCCACTGGTTATTTAAATAAACATATTGTTACCCCTGGGGATGAATGGAGCCCTGATGAGTTTGGAGTTGGTCAAAGAAGACTGGCAGTAATTGCAAAGTCTACCGTGAATAAAATTCTCTTTGAACAAGACAGACAAATTCAAATTGCTGTCGGGGTTGAATTTGTTAGAAACGGTAAATCACAAAGAGCCTTTGCAAGCAAAGGGATAATAGTCTCTGCGGGGAATTTCTCCTCTGTTATTTTACAACGATCAGGAATCGGAAGATCTTCAGATTTATCTAAAGCCGGAATATCAACAATAGTCGAAAGCCCAAATGTTGGATACAATTTTCATACACATTATGCTGTTGGTATGGGGGTGGAAGTGGAAACTACCCGCCTATTAATGGTCATGTCATCTGACCCTGATCAACCTATACCATTAGGTGCCTTTAAAAAAGACGATGAAGAAGGACGGAAGTCAGGGCGTCGCCTCCAATTATTAGGTAATGTATTCCCAAGATTTATTCCGGTTCAAGATGTTCAGATTAACAATTGGGATTTTAACGAAGATAAACCGAGTAATATCATGAGTATTGGAATTGTCGATCTAAAACCAAAAAGTAAAGGGACCATTTTGGCAGCACATAGCGACCCTGAAGCCTATCCCTCTGTTGACTTTAATCCCTTAGAGAACCCAGATGATTTAGATTTTATGGTTAACCATTATATTGAAACCTACAATGTAATAAAACGAGCACGATTATTGGATCCTGAGGGGATATACAGGGTGGTTTATCCTTCGGAAAATATATTTAATTTAAAAGATGAGCAAAAGAAACGAACCCTGCTTGCTAATTTTGCCAAGGCATCCTATAACGTCCTTAATCACTATGGAGGACAATGCAGGATGGGCAGGAATATCGATGAAGCAGTGGTAGATGGTTATTTAAATGTATTTGGGACCCAAAACCTAAAAGTTGCCGATCTTTCCATCTCCCCCATTTTACCTGATGGTAACACAGCCTTAGCAGCACAAATGATTGGTTTAAATGCTGTCAGATTTATTCGAGAACAACACTAAATTGAATATATACTGGATATTGGGTAACAACATACAAAAATCACATGTTTATTTTTCTAGTGATAAAAGCGTCGGTTAGTAATAACCAACGTTTTTTTTCTTTAATGTGAAATGTTTCTTCGTTTTCTATTTTTCATAAAATGACTCCCTTTAGTAAATTCTATAGGTGATTAATATTAAACATAAAAGGAGTTTTTCTTATGCAAATGAATCAGCCGCCAATTCCAAATCCACCGCGAGCCATCACGACTAAGGATCTTTTGTATTTAAAGGATGCAATGTCATGGGAACTGCTAACTTTTAAGAAATTTCACGCTATGGCACAGCAAGTACAAAATCCACAATTTAAAGAAGCACTTGACAATGCAGGGCAAATGCACCAAAAACACTTCCAAAAAATTCTAACTCATCTACAAGTTGATAATAATGCAGCCTTAGCAAGCTTACCTAATACACAACTACAGTAAACAAAATGGAGGAAACGTGATGCAAAATCAACAATCCCAACAAAACCAAAACAAAAATCAAATTGCCAATCCACAAACAGGTGAATTGCCAAAAGTAAAAAGTCCTGAAATGAATGATCGTGACTTTATTAATGATGCGTTGAGTACTTGCAAATATTTAACAGACAGCATGAACATTGCTGTCCGCGAAGCAAGCCATGAACAGCTGCATCAAGATTTACTGCAAATGCTTAATGAAACACACCAAAGCTGCCGTGAGCTTTATAACTTAATGTTCCAGCATGGCTGGTATAAGCTGGAGGCAGAAGAGCAGCAAAAAATTGACCAAGCCTATCAACAATTTAACAATTATTCTTCCCAATTCCCATACTAAAGAGAAAGCCTAGTGATCTAGGCTTTTTTGTTTCCCCGATCCACTGTCCCTCTTTCGCTGAAATTTAAGCTGCTAATAAAATAGCAGAATAATCTTTTTTTGCATAAATGAGTTATATTTTCAGAATTTTAATTATATTCATAAAACTAACTTGACTTTTCCAAATTAAATACGCTATATAATGTGTATACATCATCGGTATAAAACTTTTTCCTAAATAGTCCGCTTGTATTTCGGTAGATTGACTGTTTCCCTCATGAAATATTTTTAGAAGGAAGCCAAATCTTAGGTAAAGTGAGGTTATGTTATGTACAAAGCTTATTGCAGGACGTTTCAAGGGGTTATGAAAGCAACCTCCTCCTTTCTGCCCTGGCGGGAACCCGAGCTGTTAGAAGGCGAAAATAGTTTACGAAAACTGGCCAATCTCATTAAAAAACAAGGAATTGAGAGCGTTTTAATCGTCACCGATCAGGGAATTGTTTCAGTTGGACTGATGGATGAATTTCTGGAGGACCTGAAAAATGAAAAGATTTCATTCGTTATTTATGACAAAACAGTCCCAAATCCCACAATTGAAAATATTGAAGAAGCATTACAAATGTACTCGAAGCATAATTGTCAAGGGAT
The DNA here is from genome assembly GCF_036962465.1 of Neobacillus vireti. Lineage (GTDB taxonomy): Bacteria > Bacillota > Bacilli > Bacillales > Cytobacillaceae > Neobacillus > Neobacillus vireti_B. Next base: position 13,114 of record NZ_JBALNF010000077.1, on the reverse strand, counting down.
TATCGCGTTTGGCGGTGGTTCCCCGATGGATTGTGCGAAGGGGGTAGGCGCTCGAGTTGCAAAGCCAAATAAATCACTTCCACAAATGAAAGGTGTATTAAAGATTTTAAAAAAGCTTCCTCCCCTCTTTGCGGTTCCTACCACAGCTGGTACAGGCAGTGAAGCCACACTCGCTGCCGTAGTCTCTAATAGCGAAACCCATGAAAAATATGCGATAATGGACCCATCCCTCATCCCGCATTTTGCTGTTTTAGATCCCTTGTTAACCGTCAAGCTCCCCCCTCCTATCACCGCAGCAACGGGAATTGATGCTTTGACACATGCAGTTGAAGCCTATATCGGGAGGAGTAATACGAAGAATACAACGCAATACAGTATTGAGGCGATTCAACTAATATTTAAAAATCTTGAGGAAGTTTATTTAAACGGGACTAATCTTACGGCACGCTCAAATATGCAAAAGGCAGCCTATTTAGCTGGTATGGCTTTTACTAGGGCGTATGTTGGTTATGTGCATGCCATTGCCCATACCTTAGGTGGATTCTATTCGGTTCCCCATGGGCTGGCAAATGCTATTATCTTACCCTATGTCCTAGAGTATTACGGTGAATCCGTCCACCTGCCTTTAGCCGAACTGGCTGAAATAGTCGGCATTGCCGATCCTGCTGACAGTACCAAACAAAATGCCGAAAAATTCATTGAGGAAATCAAACATTTAAATGACAGGTTGAATATCCCCAAAAAGGTCAGTGGCATTGTTGATCGAGATATTCCCCTTATGGTGGAACGGGCATTTGCCGAAGCAAATCCCCTTTATCCTGTCCCGCGAATTCTCTTTAGGGAAGACCTGTTCCAACTCTACCAATTGATAAAGGAATAGCATCTTTTCCTGGATACATTAAAGAAAGGTAGTTGAGAAATGGAGACTTATCGTTCTCTCATATCCAAGCAAAAATCATTTTTCAAAACGGAAAAAACCAAAAATATTTCCTTCCGACTTGAAGCCCTTCAGAAGTTACGCACTGCCATTAAAAAGAATGAACTAGTACTAATGGAGGCCTTAAGAAAGGACTTAAATAAATCAGAATTTGATGCGTATACCTCTGAAATTGGATTTGTTTTAGAGGAATTACGCTTTACGATTAAGCATCTAAGGTCATGGGCAGCACCTAAAAAGGTCAAAACACCCGTTACCCATATTGGTTCAACTAGTTATATCTATCCTGAACCATACGGTGTATCGTTAATCATCGCTCCCTGGAATTATCCGTTTCAATTGGCAGTTGCCCCGTTAATCGGTGCAATTGCCGCCGGAAATTGTGCGATAATCAAACCATCAGAACTGACGCCAAGAACTTCTGAAGTATTGGGAACACTGATACTGGATCTTTTCCCAGAGGAGTATATTGCCGTTGTCCAAGGCGGTGTTGAAACAAGTCAGGGTCTGCTGAATGAACAGCTCGATTATATTTTCTTTACAGGAAGTGTTCCGGTAGGAAAAATCATCATGGAAGCGGCTGCGAAACATTTAACGCCGGTAACATTAGAATTGGGTGGCAAAAGCCCTTGTATCGTCCATGAGGATGCCAATCTTAAGCTGGCTGCGAAACGCATTGCCTGGGGAAAGTTTACCAATGCCGGACAAACATGCATCGCCCCTGATTATTTGTACGTTCATAAAAAGGTTAAAGAACCATTCCTGCAGCTATTTAAGGATACAATAACAGAACTGTATGGAAAAGAACCGTTAAATAATCCGGATTTTACGCGGATTGTCAGTAAAAGACATTTTACAAGACTGACGTCTTTTTTAGATAATGGGCATTTATTTACGGGAGGAAATGTGGATCAAGATCGTTTAACCATTGAGCCTACGGTATTAACGGACATCAGTTGGGAAGATTCCATTATGCAGGATGAAATATTTGGGCCTCTCCTCCCTGTTCTGGAATTTGATGATTTATCGGAGGTAGTTGAGGGGATTCATCGTCATCCAAAACCACTTGCTCTCTATATTTTCACGGAAGATCATCACATTCAAGAAGAAGTGTTAAATAAAGTTTCCTTCGGCGGCGGTTGCGTCAATGATACCGTTTATCACTTTGTTTCGCCCTACCTTCCATTTGGAGGTGTCGGCACCAGCGGGATCGGAGCCTATCATGGCAAAGGAAATTTTGACACGTTCTCCCATCTAAAAAGCGTTCTTAAACAAACGACCAAGTTTGATATCCCGTTCCGCTATCCAAATGTGAAGAACGGACTAGAAAAAATCAAGTTATTTATGAAATAAGATAAACAGTCTGGCCTTAAGAATGGGTGGCCAGGCTGTTTGTTTTAGGCGGTTCCAAAACTCTCCTCATTTCAGTCAAATTGGGAAGTGGAATAAAAATCCCAGCACCTTTTAAAAGTACTGGGTTTGAGAAACAAAGACTTTATAAATCTTCAAGGATATTACTATTTTCAGTTTCGTGGTCAAAGGTTAGGACCTCTTCAACAGGTTGATAAGATTTTCCATAGAAGTGCTTGTCTTTATAAGTATGAATTAAGTTGTATGTTTTTTTCATCGCTTCAAATATCATTTCTTCAGACTCATGATTTGGTGCCCAATATAGTATCTCCATTTTATTAATCTGATTTGTTGCAAGTGATCTTCTTTCATATCCGATGGACTCTGCATGTTCAAATCCTACTCGCTTATAAAAACGAAGCCGCTTTTCAGTATCGCTGTCTTCATAGTTTACTGGTTCTACTTCGAGAATAATTGGCTTTCCCTTCCGCTTCATTTTTTCTAGTAGTTTATTACCAAGCCCTTGGCCGCGAGCATTTTTTGAAACGAAGAGATAATCGATAAATATAAAATTTTCAAGTTCTACATACATTAAAACATGATTGGGTCCCTCATCTTTATAATAGATTTCAGAACGCTCTTTAAGTAAAGTCTCCATATGCTCTTTTGATTTCATTTCTTCGATTGGAAAATATTGATTTAATTTTTCATACCAATGCATCGGCTACTCCTTTCCAAAATTGATGAATACATTAGGAAGTATTTGCTCTTCACTGAATCTCATACGGACGATACACATTCTAATGTATTTACCCTTTAAACTTAAAGCTCAAACTCCCATTCATCCTTAAGAATTAAGTAAAGAACTAGGAGATCATTTTCTAATTCAGTATTATTTTTTCCGTTCACGTCGATACCAGTCTTAGGCAGCAGCAAGCCAGCAATCTGGTTTGTCAGCTGAATTCGTTCGTCGAGGGGTAGCTGATCAAAGCGATTTGCATAGGTGCTGATTAACTTCCAGTCCTTAGCTGAAAAGGATTTTAAAGTCCATTCTTCCATTTCAAAATCCCTCACGTCGAGTCCTCTTAAATTGATTTCTTTTTCAATCGAAGTAAGCTTTTTTTTCTTTTTTGCCTTTCGTTCATGAACAACAATCGTGCCAGCGACCAGATCGCCTAGCCGTTTATGTTTGGAATGGAAAAAGATCATTAGGATACCGAGAAAATAGGCAGTTGGCAGCGAATCAATCAGACGAACAAGATTTCGAATAAAACTAGAAAGTAAGGTAATGCTATGCCCATTATCCTGAATGACACGGATTCCGACTATTTTTTTTCCAAGGGTGCGGCCTCCAGAAAAAAACTCAAAGAAAAAGAAGTAACCCCAATTTAGGACAAACAAGCCAATAACGACAACCGCGATTGGAAAAGAACTACTGGCAAGAAACAAAGGCATCTGTTCGATCCCATCCATAACAAAAAAAAGGGCCACTATGATCAGTATATTTACAAGCATTAACAGGACTTGGTCTATAATAAAGGCTGCTGCCCTGCTTCCTAACCCCGCAATCTGAAACTGAATGGCTACATACTCTGGTGTTTTAATATCTAAATGATCATCTTTCATCAAATTCCCCCCTTAAATCTTGTTGATTTTCTCTGTTATGGTTTCTATTTTCCTATTAATTTTCTATAATAAGGAGAAAAGTATAAAAATTTACATAGCTCCGTAAAAGAGGTGTCAAAGTGAATCTCAAGCAATTTGTAAAGATGCACCGTGAAGAATGGAAGCAATTGGAACAATACATTAGCCAATTAAGCAAACAAAAAAAGGACTATACAGATGAAACCATTACACAGTTTTATCGCTTATATCAAAAAGCAGCGCAAAATCTTTCATACAGTCAAACCTATTTTCCAAATGATGAGGTCACACCCTATTTAAACGGCCTTGTGTCGAAAGCACATAACCTCCTATACAAAGACCAGGTGTCGAGCATAAAACAGATTCGATATTTCTTTAGTACAAAATTTATTGGTTTATTGCTAGAGCAGTGGAAATTTGTCGCAGCGGCAATGATATTATTTTTAATAGGAGCAATTGGAAGCTTTCTTTCAGTTATGAATGATCCGCTCCATATTTATTCGATCCTTCCGCCGGAGATTTCACAAGGCATCGATCCCAGCAAACTCGGGAAGGGCACAAGTGCCGTGGATTCTTCGCTCATGTCAGCGAGTATTATGACGAATAATATTAAAGTAGGCATTTTTGCCTTCGCCGGAGGCATTACCTTTGGGCTCGTAACCGTTTATTTAATGGTTTACAACGGAATTATTATTGGAGCACTGGCCGCACTTTTTTGGCATCACGGCAAATCCTATGATTTTTGGGCCTATATTGTTCCTCATGGAATGATCGAACTTACAGCTATTTTTATCGCCGGAGGTGCTGGTCTTTTAATGGGCTATAAGCTCTTTGTTCCGGGACAATACACAAGAGGCTGGCAACTAAAGCGGCAGGCCAAACGGTCTGTTCAGCTGCTGCTTGGTACGATACCATTATTCGTGATTGCTGGTATTATTGAAGGCTTTATTACACCGGCAAAGATTTCGCTAGAAGCAAAATATATCGTCGCAGTGCTAACAGTTGCCGGCCTTATCCTCTATGTTTTAATAGGCAAATTAAAGCTAGCCAAAGCGCAGATTATAAAAGATTTTGATTCATAATCTCGATATAATGAGAGACAGCAGTGACCGCCAACTTTTCCTCACGGGCCTCAATCATCTGGAGGCCTTGTTTTTCCCATTTGTTCTTTTCCCGCTTTTTTATAAGCAATTGCTGCTGGGCAATACTTTTCACCATGGCTTGCTGGACTGTTTCAGGGACTTCGTTTACTCTCTTAAGTAAGGTTTGATCTTCTACCCCAATCATCAAAAACAAATGGCGCTGACGAAGCCGTTGTAAATAAGCCAAAGCACTTTCCTCGTGTAAAAAAGTTCGGACATCACTAAATAAAAGCAGCAGACTTCGTTTCTTTTGCACCGTCTCTAAATACCGAAAGACGGAGCTATAATTGGACTCAGCTGCGTCTACCTTTAGATTGTAAATGGCGTGTAAAATGGTCTGTAAGTGCGCCATTCCTTTAGCAGGGGGAACAAATACGTGGATTTCTTTTGAAAAAGCTAAAACAGAAACATAATCGCCTTTTTTTAACGCAGCTGCCGTAACAGTCAGGGCTGCTTCTAATGCCTTTTCCAGCCGATTTCCTTTTTTCAATTCGGCTCCCATCATTCGCCCGCAATCAATTAGAATCGTAACATATTTGCCATGCTCCGGTTCATAGTCATTGGTCATGACTTCCCGCAGTTTGGCCGTTTGGCGCCAGTTAATCTTCCGCGGATCATCACCGACTACAAACTCGCGTATTTTTGAAAAATCCCCTACACCACTTCGCTGTCTCCGGATGTGTAACCCTTCATACTTTAAAAAGCTTTGAGCATTTTCTAAGAATTGCTTTGTCTCGGTTAAATCAGGAATCACTTTCACCGATTCCGGTAAGGAAACGGTTGTTTGTTTTTCCCAGAAACCAAAACGGCTGCGATAGCGGAAATACAATTTTTGAACCTCATAGTCTCCTCGGACAGCAGCAGTGGAATGATAGGTAACCACTACAACAGAATTCTTTGGGATAGATCCCGTCAGTGGAAACGGCCTGTCAAAGGACTGCGGCAATCCGTCCAATAATCGATACATGATAGAATACGAAGAAGAATTACTAACCTCTATCTCGATCTGATAAGAGAGCCCTCTTTCCATTTCTTTAGGCAGCACCCGGGTAAAAGAGAGCTCCTGTTTAGAGGGTGTAAAAAGTAAGTCCACTAAACTAAGACATAGAATCAAGAGATTAATGGTAATGACATAAGCCCAAGACAAACCGATGATCGCACCTATCATGAAAACTAAAGTTAAAATCAAATAGAAGACCAATAGCCGTTTGGCAGGTAAGATTCCTCTATCTTGGAACAGGAACCGAGCCCACAAGCTCTTCAATGATTTGGTCAACGGTTACTCCCTCCAATTCTATATGTGGAGAGACTTGAATCCGGTGACGTAAGGCTGGTTTAGCAACCTTTTTAATATCATCTGGTGTTACGTAGTCCCTTCCTAATAGATACGCCCACGCCTGAGCGGCTTTACCGATCGAAATCCCTGCCCTTGTACTTGCCCCAAAGCGAATCGATTCTGCCTCACGTGTTTTTCTCACGATCTGTAATATATAGCCAAGCACCGTCTCACTCACCGTAACCTTTTCAATTTCCTTTCTTATTTCCATAAAGGTTCCGATATCCAGGATGGCGGAGAGCGGGTTTTCTGTAAAACTGTTTTCAATGACTAGCTTTAAGACATTCTTTTCCTCTTCAAAAGAAGGAAAATCAATATAAAGTTTAAATAAAAACCGGTCTTGCTGCGCTTCCGGAAGTGGATAGGTACCTTCAAATTCAATCGGGTTTTGGGTCGCTACCACGAAAAATACATCAGGCAATTGATAGGTTTCCCCTTGGATGGTCACCTGCTTTTCTTCCATCGCCTCTAAAAGGGCTGCTTGTGTCTTAGCAGGTGTTCGGTTGATTTCATCTGCTAACAGGATATTGGTAAAAATCGGACCCTTTAGGGTTTGAAACGTGCCTTCTTTCATATTAAAAATCATGCTGCCGGTAATATCACTTGGCAGTAAGTCCGGTGTAAACTGAATCCGATTAAATCTTCCACCAAGCAGATCGGCAAGCGTTCGGACCATCTGCGTTTTACCAGTGCCTGGCACTCCTTCCAACAGGACATGTCCACCAGAAAGGATGGCAGAAAGAAGGAGCCTAATATTAAGGCTCTGACCTAAGATCCGCTCCTCATATTTTTCAATGAAAGCTGTTAATTCTGTTTTCATGATTCAACCTCGTTTCGTAATTCCTCTAGTTTTCTTGACCATAAAAGGTATTCTTGTTTATTAATCTTTTCTTGGTTTAAAATTGCGGCTAAACCGTTAAGGAAAGCTTTCATTTCAGGTATAGATATTTTTAGCCATTTTCTTTCAACATAAGGGGTTAATTCCTGCCATTCCTTACTATAAGGAATATTCCAGCGTTCCTGCAGCAGCAGTTTAACATAATCTGCTTGAATCTGAAGTGAATCATGATAACGTCTGCCCTTTACATACCAGGCGGCAATTGCCTGGATCCCTTCATCGCTAAAGCGGACCCACTCTTCCCGTTCGCTTAGCAAAGGACCAAATCGTTTTCCCTTATACCACAACCAGAGCACTATGAAAAGGATTCCTTGGAAAAGAAAAACCAAGAACCAGATTGGATAAACGGTTAAGAGGCTAGGCTCGTTCTCACCAACATGTGTATACTCATCAAACAACAATGTGTTAGGATTTCCTTCGTTTAAAAGTTTAAAACTAAGGAGTAAATGATCTTTTTTCAATAGTTTAGAATTGGTCAACCACTCTGGGGTAATGGCAACAATAAGATGTCCCTTCCCTATGGTTCTCTTTACTGCAATTGGTCCAGCCTGATCAGACAGCAAGAGTTCATCGCTTTTCACCGGGCGGATTCGAACATCTGATTTCACTTCCGCTTTTTTTAATTTACCGTTCTGATCCTTAACCATAGTCGATAATACGTTTTGAGAAGGATCCTTTTCAATAAAATCCGCATCGATTGTAAACATCCCTTTTGGATTCGTTTGAAATAATAAAATCGTGTTTCCAGCCTTCATATAATCGACATAGGCCTGCATCAATTTTTTTTCTGGTGTAAAAGCTGGTTCAACCATTATAAGCATTTGGTTTTGGTCCCCATTTGGAAGTAACGCGGGCGAATGGTTCCAGCTCTTTACGTCTTTTTCCTTTTCTAAATATGTATATAATGCCTTCACCCCAGTAGGAGATGGTGAGGCGGTTACATAATTCGGGTATATTTTAGGTTTTGGTGTGAAGGAAAGATAACTCACTCCTATAAAGAGCAAGAAGAGTACGGCAAACCAAATCCATCCACGTCTTTTTGCCTGAATCATTGAATACTTTCCACCCCCCTGCCTCCCAGTATTTTGTTTATTTTGGTTTGGAATGGCTGATATTCTTCAGGGCCTACCTTATGTTCCCCATAGGCCACATCCTCAAAAAAGTGGGCAAGCTCATTAAATTGGTCAGCATTTTGCTGATTTACTATTTTTAGTTCCTCATAGTAATCCCAATTCGTTTTCCATATCCTTGCCTCCAGCCATGCCTTCTCATGATAAAAGAGCAGCATGGCTAAGAAAAGATGTCTGATTGATTCTGTATATTCACCGAGGGATTCAAGTTTCTCCGCTTCTTCCAAATGCTGCAGGTATGTCCAATTCCAATTCTTTAATGATTGAAGGGGCTTCTGTTTCCGCAGTAATCGATTTCTGCGTATATTACGGACGAGAATAAACGCTGCCCAAGCTAACAATAAAATCACGATTACAATAACAGCAATTAAAATAGCGCTTGATGCATTGCTGGCATTTTTAATAGACGGAAACAATTTATCCAGCTGTACGGCAATCCATTCTTTGGCCATTTCCCACCAGGTTTCGATTAACCCTTTAGACTGAGCGTTATAAACTTGATACTCCTGTTTTTTTAGAATCTCTTCAATATTGTCTCGTGCTTTGTTTGCATTTAACATCGCCATCACCTTTTAGGTATTTAGATAGACTGATAATCATCTATCAATTCCTTTAAATCCTCTGCACCGTTTCTTGTTTTTAAATCAAGATACATAATCCCATAGCCAACTGAGAAAATCATCGTTGTAAATAATGATACCAGATTTGTAATCAATCCCAATAATACACTGTCCCCTAAAAGTGCGCCAAAAGTCAATTGGACAGCAAAGCTTATAATGGAAACAATTAAGTAAAATACTATATAGAGGCCAAACAATACCCATGTTCTTTTCCGAGACAACCTCCAGCTCCTGCCAAAACCGGGTGAAACCTTATCAAGAACCACTGAGCCAAAATAGAAGCTCCAGCGCGTAATTAGCAGTCCTGCACCAATTGCAAACCCTATAAATAATAGAAGTCCGACCAAAATCCCTACAGCTGGATGGACAGCAGTTGCTAATGCAACGCCTGTAAAAGCCACCAACAAGATGGGAATCAAGAAAATCCCTACAACAATCAGGCCAAATAAAATCGAACTGCCAAGGATGGGCCAGAATCGGTGGAATGCTTCCTTAATGACAGAACTCACCGTATATTCTTCCTTTTTCTGAATATGCTGGATCGTAAATAAAATGGCCGCCTCGGCAACTGGAAATAGCAGAAAACTTAATAACCCAACGATAATTAAGCCAATATCAGCTCGCAAACTGCTAGAATCGAACGAGCCGGAATTGTCCAAATTCGAGAGTATTTGCTCATACCATTGCCCGCCACTCCCATTTTCCCGAAAAAAACTGGTCCCCGTGGCCATTTGAATGATGGCTTGAAGTAAATAAACAGGCCCCATAAAAACAATTAAAATCATAAAAAATTCCTTAAAGCGATTCTTACTCAAACTAAAGGTATGATCTAATATTTCTCCAAACCCTTTTGGTTTTGTAAATTTAGAATCCAATTTATTATCCTCCTAAAATTTGTTTATACCATATATTCTAACAAATCTTCAGAGTAAAAAGTTGTAAAAATAAACAAAAAATGGCCAAACTCCAAAATTGTAATCCAGTACTTAAAATCATGAATAAACCCGAGGAATTTGATTTCCTCGGGTCCATTTTTAAAGTTTATGAAGTAAAAGGATTTATTTTAAAAATTATCCATCTTCAGGGCACTGACACTTTCTTATTAGATTTTTGCAAACTCTTCGACAAGCTCCCCAAATCGTTTAAGCGCATTTTCGATTGGTGCTGGTGTAGTTAAATCAACTCCAGTCTTTTTTAACAGCTCAAGCGGATAATCGGAGCTGCCGCTTTTTAAGAATTCTAAATAAGAGTGGATGGTGTCTTGATCTCCATCCAAGATTTTTGTCGCCAAATGGATCGCAGAAGCAAAGCCTGTCGCGTACTTATACACATAAAATGGGCGGTAAAAGTGGGGAATTCTTGACCAGCCATATTTGACTTCTTCGTCAAAGACGATTTCTTCTCCATTGTATTCCCTAAACAACGTTTCATACGTTTGGTTAAATACTTCCACATTCAGAGGGATCCCCTTTTCGGCCATGTCATGTGTTTTCATCTCAAACTCAGCAAACATGACTTGTGTAAAAAAGGTTCCTTTGAATTGATCTATGAAATGATTGAGCAAATGATGGTGAATCTCAGGATTTTTTTCATTTTTTAATAAGTCGTTAATTAAGAGGACCTCGTTCACAGTCGAGGCTACTTCTGCCACAAAAATACTGTAACCGGCCGTAATTTGCGGCTGATACTGAGAGCTTAACTTGCTGTGAACACCGTGACCGCATTCGTGGACAAGGGTAAATAAACTATCTAAATCATCCTGGTGGTTTAAGAGAATATACGGGTGGACACCATACACACCTAAGTTATAGGCCCCGGACCGTTTTCCTGGTGTTTCACGGACATCAATATAACGGCCGTCCTTAAACTCCTTCAATATCGTTAAATAATCCTCACCTAACGGAGCGAGAGCCTTCAGCATGGTTTCAAAGGCATCCTCATAGGAAATCACTTGTTTTACCCCGCTGACCAGCGGAACGCTCATATCGTACTGTCGGATTTCATCGATATTTAATTTCTCTTTGCGTAACCTTGTATACTTGTGCATGGGCCCGATATTGTCTTTTGTTGCTTGAATCAGATTCTCATAAACTTCTCGCGGTACTTTATCACCAAATAGTGCTTTTTCAAGCGCGCTTGGATATTGACGAATTTTCGCTAAAGTTACGTTATTTTTGATGGCAGCGGAAAGGGTGGCGGCGATGGAATTCTTTAATTGTACATACGGTTGATAATATGCTTTGTATGCCTCTCTTCGCTTATCACGGTCTTCATCTTCAATTAATTTAGAATACATTCCACGTGTTAATTCTACCCGGTCACCATTTTCTGTCGTTACTTCTCCAAATTTAATATCGGCGTTATTAATCATTCCAAAGGTGTGACTTGGAACCGACAAGGCTTCCCCTAATTGAGATAGAATCTCTTCTTGGTCCTTACTTAAGACATGCTTTTTGTAACGAAACGAGTCAAGCAAGTCTTCCTCAAAGTATTTTAGTTTTTCCTCTTCTTTAATATAACCGGTTAATGTTTCTTCGTCTAAGTTCAGTAAAAATGGCATAAAAAAGGAAGTGGCCGCACTGATTTTGACACTAAGCTGCTTTGCCTTGTCTAAGTAAGACTGCGGGAGTGTTTCCCGTGTATTTTCGTCGACCTTCAACATCGCATAGGCATAGACTTTATTGAAATGGAAGGACAGCTCTTCTCTGTTTTTTAGGTATTCATATAAGGAATGGCCATCGTTTATTTTTCCATCAAATTGTTTTAGGCTGGCGCCAATGTTCTCTATTAATTGGTAATCTTGTTCCCATTTACTATTCGTTGGATAGATATCGTCTAAATTCCACTTTTCTTGGATGGGGACTTCATTTCTATTTTTATATGGCATCATGGGTAAACTCCCTTCAAGGTTTTCAGGTATATTTTGTTTTTTAATTAGAAAAGACTTCACAAGTATATTCCATATGTATCAACGATTATCCTTTTTTATGTTAAATTCAGTTTTATATAGCAAAAGCAGGCCATCATGATGACCTGCTTCCATTATTATTAGTTATGACTTAACACCATAAGTCGTTCATTTACTTCTTCTTCACTTAAACCATGTTCAGCAACATAGCGGTTTCGTGGGTGAACGCGGCATTCATGGGAACAGCTTCGTAAGTGCTTGTGTTCGTTTTCTTCTGAGCAAAGAATTTTTTTATTACATTCAGGGTTCGCGCAGTTTACGTAACGCTCACATGGCTCGCCAGAAAAATAATCCTTGCCGACAACGACATGCTCTTTGTGGTTAACTGGAACACTAATGCGCTCATCGAACACGTAAAGCTGCCCATCCCATAGGTCCCCTTGAACTTCTGGGTCTTTTCCGTAAGTGACAATTCCGCCTTCAAGCTGTGATACATCTTCAAATCCTTCTTTAAGAAGCCAGCCTGAGAATTTTTCACAACGTATCCCGCCTGTACAATAAGTAAGAATTTTTTTGCCTTCAAATTCTTGTTTATTCTCTCTAATCCAGTCTGGGAGATCGCGGAAGTTTAGAATATCCGGACGGACTGCTCCTCTGAAATGGCCAAGGTCATACTCGTAATCATTACGGGCATCGATCACAACTGTATCCTCTCTTTGCATGGCCTCGAAAAATTCTTTTGGTTTTAAATGCTTTCCAGTTACTTTATTCGGGTCAATATCATCTTCCAAACGCAAGGTAACAAGCTCTGAGCGATAACGAACCTTCATTTTTTTGAAAGCATGTTCTGATGCTTCATCCACTTTGAACCACGTTCCATTAAACAACGGATGCTCGTCCATGTATTTCATATAAGCATCTGTTTGTTCAATGGTGCCTGACACCGTACCATTGATTCCTTCAGCGGCAATAATAATCCGGCCTTTTAAGCCTAAGTCGTTACAAACTTGACGGTGCTCATTTGCGCATTCCTCAGAATTCTCAATTGTTACATATTTATAATAAAGTAGTACTCTATATTCTTGACTCATGATTAACCACCTTAAACCTTTAAAAATAATTATATTTACAACATTAACCTTATGATTA
>NZ_JBALNF010000076.1:28988-29168 GCF_036962465.1 Neobacillus vireti | reverse complement strand
CTGGTCCTGCTGGTCCTGTTGCTCCCGCTGGTCCCGCTGCGCCTGTAGGTACATTTATTTTAATATTTACCTCTTGCTTTACATTGCAACTGCAATCACTATGCCCACATTCTCGGCATTTTTTGTCCTTGCATTTACAATCTTTATGCCCACATTCTCGGCACTTTTTGTCCTTGCATT
>NZ_JBALNF010000076.1:0-28790 GCF_036962465.1 Neobacillus vireti | reverse complement strand
TTGCATTTACAATCTTTATTCCCACATTCTCGACATTTTTTGTGATTGGATGTACAATCTTCATGTCGACCTTTTGAGTTGCTCTTTTCTCCCCTCAAATTTTTTCAACCCCTTTCATTGAACTTATGTATTCTATGAGACAAGCAATAAATGAGAGTGGTTGAATTTCTTATGAAAGTGCTTAATTTTTAAAAAATGGGTAGCCCTTTTTCCTTACGAAGATATTCTAATAGGGTCCTAACCTCATTCCCTCCATTTTTTACCTTATCACTACAAATTCATGGTAATATAGTTTACATAGGAAAAAACCTTGAGACAAATGTGCGACATTTAGAGGAAGGAGGGAGCGAATGTGAACCAATCTAACTATCGCTTCCTATATTACATGTAAGTTGGGATATTCCATCTTTTAATAGAGATGTTGAACCAGTACAAAGGAATTAGCTTGGAGAAGATAGAATTTGGTTACTTCCAAGAATAAAAGAAATTAAAAGGTGGTCACTACAAGTAGGGACAACTATCCTCCACGAGTGTGCAATCCCAAGTGAAACATTTAACATGATTACTGTAGTTAACGTTTCAAAGGATGAGATTATGTTTCCTTCAGCTGTTGATACCATACCAGAAAATTGGAATGGAAAACTTCCTAATAATTTATTTGAATTATGGATTAACTCAGGTGAGCTCATATGACCGCCAATATGGAAGAAAAGGCCTCCCAACAGTTTAGTAAACTGTTGAAAGACCTTCTCCTATAGTTTGCTTTTTTTGTCATAGATTCGATGTTTTATAGAAAACGAGGACAAATCCGAGGACAAAAAAATGATATTATCATTTTAGACGTTAATATATGCTTAATTTTATAAGACTGTTGAAATTTTAATCTCTACTAAATATATCCCTTGTATACACTTTATCCTCAACATCAAGTAATTCATCCGATAATCGATTAGCAACAATAACATCACTTAATCTTTTAAACTCTGCCGTTTCATTAATTACCCTAGAATTATAGAATTTCTCTTCACGTAAAGCTGGTTCGTATACAACTACTTCAATGCCCTTTGCCTTAATGCGCTTTATGACCCCTTGAATAGCTGATTGTCTGAAGTTGTCCGAATCCATTTTCATCGTTAATCTATAAATCCCAACTATTTGAGGATTTCTCTTGATTATCATGTCGGCAATATGATCTTTCCTCGTTCTATTGGCATCCACAATAGCCGTCATGATGTTATTAGGTACATCAGCATAGTTGGCTAGTAACTGCTTGGTATCTTTCGGCAGGCAATAGCCGCCATATCCAAAGGAAGGATTATTGTAATGGTTCCCTATCCGTGGGTCGAGGCTAACACCATCGATAATCTGTTTGGTATCTAATCCTCTGACCTCTGCATAGGAATCCAGTTCATTGAAAAAAGCAACCCTCATTGCCAGGTAAGTGTTAGCAAATAGTTTAATAGCTTCCGCTTCCGTTGAATTCGTAAACAAAACAGGAATATCCTCTTTTATGGCACCTTCCGCCAATAAATCAGCAAATATTTTCGCTCTTTCTGATTGTTCACCAACCACAATTCTGGAAGGATACAAGTTATCGTAAAGAGCTTTTCCTTCCCTTAAAAACTCCGGTAAAAAAATAATATTGTCGGTTTCAAACTTCTCTTTTACTTTATCCGTGTAACCTACGGGAACGGTAGATTTAATCACCATGACAGCATCTGGGTTTAGGGAAAGAACATTGGCAATCACCGCTTCAACTGTCCTTGTGTTAAAATAATTCTTCTCAGGGTCATAGTTTGTCGGAGTTGATATAATAACATATTCCGCATCTTTAAAGGCTTTATAGTTATCTGTTGTTGCGGTTAAGTTAAGTTCTTCTGTTGCTAAGAATTCCTCAATCTCTTGATCAATAATAGGAGATCTTTTATTATTAATCATATCTACTTTCTCTTGAATAATATCAAGTGCTATGACCTCATTATGTTGGGCTAAAAGGATCGCATTGGATAATCCTACATAGCCGGTTCCTGCAATGGTAATTTTCATTTTCAATACATCTCCGCTACGTCTAATGTCTTGTTTTTAAGGACATCTTATTGTAAAAACCTCTAACAGTTTTAATCAGAAGGGAATCCCCTATAACCAGTAATCCCACCAAATAGATGAATGCACCAGCGATCAACTGGATCACCGTTAACAGCATGGGAGGAACCGATAAAACCTTCCCTAAATAGACTGCCAGGATGAAAACAAACACACTGAGAATCAGATACTTACTAAATAACAGTAAAAAGTTTTTAAAGTGAAAATAGTTCCTTGCATAATACATTTGAAGCACTGCTCCAACTCCCTCAGCGACCAATAACGCAATCGTTGTCCCGATGCTTCCATATGAATGGACCAATAGCAAATTAATAAGTAAACTCAAAAAAGCGCCAACCGTGACCGAAATGGTGTATTTATTTTGCTGTTGTGTTGCAACCAATATTTGAATACCAAATACATTAGCCAATCCCACAAAAATGATATCCGGACACATCAGAATCAAAGTGTTTGTAACACTTGTGAATTCTGTTCCTAAAAACCATCCTACAAAATTGGGTGAAATCGCCATTAGGCCTAACGTCATCGGTAACGTAATCATCAATACAAACTGCAGTGTATAGTCAGTGTACCTTTTCAATTGTTCTTTGTTTCCCTTGGAAAACTCTGAAGCCATTCTTGGCAGTAAGACGGTTCCTAGTGAACTGATTATGCCAATTGCTATTTTCGCCACTTTAGATGCCTGATTGTAATACCCCACCTGTATCTCACCAGAAATATTTCCCAGAACAATCCTATTAATCAATGCATACACTTGGATCATTAATTGCGGAATAAACAAGATAAAAATGGGACGAATATGTTCTTTCATGTCTTTTAATGAAAGCTTCACAAATTTAATTTCCTTAAATAATGGCCTCCACATAATTAATTGCCCGATTAACAGCGTGCCGCCATTAATGGCAACATATAATGGCAGGTCCTGAGAATGCTTTACGAAAGTAAAAATCAAAAAAATGCCTGCTATCTTAATAATCATATTTCGAATAGCAATCATTTTAATCTGCTCTTTGCCGATAAAATACCAGGATATATCCAAGCTATAGGATAATAGAGTTGAAATATGAATATAATACAGTTCTTTATGAGACGAAACAGTCTGAATAAAAATCAAGTAAACGATTAGGTTTAAAATAGAAACAATGAGTTGGAAGGTAAATATAGACCAAAATTCAACCGAAGTTTCTTCCTGATTTTTTTTTATTGCGATTTGCCTGCTTCCATACATCGGCAAACTTAAAACAATAAAAACTATGAAAATCTGTACTACCGATAATACATAGGCATCCGTCCCGACTCCTTCAGCCTTCAAAATTCTTGCTATATATGGAGTTGTAATAAATGGGGTTAACATTAATAACAACTGATACAGGACGGTGAAAAAATAATTCGAAACAAGTTTACCCACTACATTTTTTAACTCCTTTTTAGTTGCTAGATACGGTTCGAAACAAAATGTTTAATCATTTTTATTTTTAGCTTGCTCCCGGCTTTCTTTTGAAAAAACGGCAGACTACTCATCATGTTCCTTCTCACCGCTTTAAAGTGGTTTTCTTTTACAAACTGTTCTATTTCAGCATCAATATGCGGATAACGCTGCAGTAAAATTTCCTTCGACCTTTTTTGCAGCTGCTCTTTTTCCGCTCCAAATGAACTTCCGCCAATGTGGTGAACATAGGCAGCCTTTGCCACCACAAGTTTATATTCATTTTGTCTGGCCCTCATGCACCAGTCCGTTTCTTCTCCATATCCGCGTTTAAACGCCGCTGCATCAAACACCCCAACCGTTTTTAATGCCGTTCTTTTCATATACATACAAAAACCGACTAACAGAGGTGATTCAATATATCCAGATTCTTTACTTTTTTGGAACGCCGTTACAAGCTCTTCAAATGAAAATAGCTCATTTACAGTACTATTGGGAGTGGGCAGTCCTGCTAAAACGCCGTAGTTACTCATGGGATTAATCGCGGCGATTGATTCATCGCTGCAGGCTACCCCAGCCAGGATTTCCAGCCAATTTTCAGTAACCAATGTATCACTATTCAGGATGATCACATCATTTTTCGTGATCGCAAACCCATTATTAACGTTCCCTGGAAAACCGAGATTCTTGTTATTTCGAATCGCAAAGATGTTTTTCGGGTGTTTTTCCGAATAGTAGTTTGTTAAGTATTCGATCTGAACATCCGTACTTTTATCATCCAATAAGAATAAATTAAATTTATCTTGTGGTGTATTCTCCAAAATGCTTTCGATGCAGTTTCGAGTTTCAGAGACTGAATTGTAAATCGGCAGCAATATATCGACTTTTTCCATTTTACATCCTTCCTAACAATCTCAAAGAACCGATCATGACTTTGTTGTCCTCAATTGATGTGGTTTTTTATATTCTCTTTATTCACTTGTACAAACTGAGTACTGCAAATCCTTTTGCAGCTTAACCATTATTCTTTCACCACCTACACCAGTTTCCGATTCATCACCTTATTAAAAAACCTATAAAAGTTATATCTCAATAAACTCATAATTGCCTTAATGGCTTGTTCCTGACCTATATAATCATGAACGAGGATTTTGGAATAACGGCATTTATTGACCAAGTGTGTTTTGGTCAAATAAGGATGTTTAGTGAAAAATTCCTTAAGTGCTTCTACCTCTTTTATTGTTTTACTAATACTATCTTCTTGGACTTCTACCTCTACAAGAACTTCATTTAAATGGTGAATGCTATAGTCTCTCGCCACTCTCAAAACAAAATCCCAATCTTGAAATCGTTTCAGGTCTTCGTCGAATAGAATGCTTTTTGCCACATTATTTTTCGTGAAAATGGTTTGGGTACTAATAAAATTTCCTTTCTCAAGCTGAATGGCCATTTCTGTAGGTTTCACTTGTCGCTTGGGCACAATTCCAATTTTACTTCCTATAAGATCCATGCTGCAGAAACACAGATCAACACTTGGATGTTCAATCATATATTGATATTGTTTTGCTATTTTTTCAGGTAACCATCTATCATCACTGTCCTGAAAGGCGATATATTGTCCACTAGCCAACATAATCCCCGTATTTCTTGCACCATTTGCTCCTTTTTTAAATGAGTTGACTACATATTTTATTTTTTCACTATTAAACGACCGAACTACTTGTTCTGTTTGGTCCGTTGAAAAGTCATCAACAATGATGATTTCATCGACGGGATATGTTTGTTCCAAGACACTATCAATTGACTTTTTTATCGTGCTTGCTCGGTTGTAAGTAGGTATAACAACAGTAATACTCAACTGATCACATCCCTTTCATTATTAGGCTCTTCCATAAAGAACCCCTTCTTTACGCGGACACTATCAAGTTTCAGAGAGAATATTAATCACGTTCGACTTTAAATGAATCATGGTCATTCCTTTTTAATTTTCTAAATTCCATCGGTTCGTCTGTATCCGATCCTCTCAATTGCTCCAAGGAAATTTCTGTTTCATCGACTTCAAAAACTAAGCCATCTACCATGAAATAAATTTTTTGACGAATCACCTATGTTCCCTCCTCTTTCATCCAATTAACAATATAAGATAAAAACGTTGACCTTCTTTTACGGGATTGTAAATTTTCTGAAAATTTATCAATAATTTTTGTAAATGTAACCTCTGTCCAGATAAAGTGGAAATAATAAAACTGGTTGGTTGGGATTACCGGCAAAATGCAAAAAACCTAGAGGTGTTACCCCTAGGTTTGTTCTTTCTTATTAAAGCACGCTTAATGCAGTTGGAATCTGTATAAGGAAATGCTCAGCTGATTGGACTTACTTGAAATTCGTGGATTTTCATAAAATAACGACATGTTTCACGTGTAACAATGTAGAATATTGTCGTTTGACTTATCGCATCAGCTTTCCCTGGCCCTAAGACCACTCTATCCCTTCTTTTCGAAAACATTTGAACTTCAAAAAAAATGGCTCAGTTAAGTCTTGAGCCATTCGGCTGCATATTATTTATTTAATTTTACAAGTAAACAATCCATCCCCCCAGGTCGTTTCCGGCTCGTTATGAGTTGGGTTGATTTCCAAAACTTTGTCCATATTTGTAATTATGATAGGAGTAATAATTTCTTTGTTTTTGCTTCTTAAATACTCTAAATCTAAATTCACCAGTGGTTCGCCAATTTTAATAGTTGAACGCTGCCAACCAGTACTTCAAAACCTTCCCCGTTTAATTCAACGGTTTCCAATCCAATATGGATAAGTATTTCTAGCCCGCTTTTTGTCTTAATTCCAATTGCGTGTTTAGTAGGAAAAACCTGAATTACTTGACCGTTTACAGGCGAAACCATTTTTCCGCTCTTGGGTACAATGACAACCCCATCCCCTATTAGTTTCTGTGCAAAGACTGGATCCGGCACCTCTGATAATGAAACAATTTCGCCGTCCAGAGGTGAAAATACTTCTTCTACTAAACTCTTATTATTCAAAATGATGCTGGCCTGTTGCGGCTTTCTTCCTTGGTTTCCTTTCTTCCTTATTGAAAGCATAAAAGGCCCTTCTAAAATGAAGGGCTTTAATAAATGGATAAAGTATTTGTGTTTGGAAATCTAAATTTTCAGAAGGCAAATCCTATTAAAGGGACAGTACACCTGTGAGGATCGCAACAACAATCATTACAAGGGCGCTGCCGACTGCATATTTAGTAGAAAATTTAATATGATCACGAAAATTTATACCAACAAGACCAATTAATACATAAACAGAGCCAACAAGCGGGCTTAACAAATGGAGAGGCTGTCCAAGGAGTGATGCTTGTGCAATTTCTAGTTTATGGATTCCAATATGGGAAGCAGTTTCAGCTAGAATAGGAACAATACCAAAATAGTAAGGATCGTTTGCCATAAAGAAAGTGAAAGGCATGCTCGTTAAACCCACAAGTAATGGAAGTTGAGGAGCAAGGAAATCAGGAGTCACATTAACTATAGAGTTTGCCATAGCATCTACCATTCCAGTACCTTCTAATATTCCGGCAAATGCTCCCCCAGCAAAAATAAGCGAGACAACAGTCAAAACATTCCCAGCGTGTGCTTCTATTCTTTCTTTTTGATCGCGTAAGTTTGGATAATTGACTGCGGACACGATAACGAATCCAAGCATAAACAAAGCAGGTAATGGAAGAACAGCTGTTAATAACCCCGCAATTAATAAAATGGTTATGACCAAATTAAACCAAAATAGTTTAGGTCTTTTTAATGATTCAACTGACACATCCAGCACAGTTACTGCAATTTCATTTTCCACATTCGGATCGACAAGAGTCTTTTGAATGCCCAGCCTTTTTCTTTCTTTCAGACCAAAGAAAACGCCAATGCCTATTACATAAAGGGCCGCTGCGATAATGGAAGGAATCAGTGGGTCAAGTACTGTCGTAACATCATATTTAAAAACAGACATAACACGTGCAGTTGGCCCACCCCATGGAAGAACATTCATAATCCCCATCGACATCGCAGGTAAACATGCGAGGATCAGTTTGTTCATGCCTAAACGTTCATAGAGGGGTAAAAATGCGGTGACAACAATTAGGTACGTAATGGTTCCATCGCCATCTAAACCTACAAGTAAAGAAAGAATAGCCGTTCCAATTGTTATTTTCAGAGGGTCACCTTTTGAAATTTTAATCACTTTATTGACTAATGGGTCAAACATACCCGCATCAATCAAAGTTCCAAAATACAATATGGCAAAAGTCACCATGATAGCGGTTGAAGCTACCGTTTCAGCTCCACTTAAAATCATTTTGCCTACATCTGTAAAACCTGCAAAAAGAGCAAATACTGTTGGAATCAATATTAGAGCATTCAGAGCGTTCATTTTATTACTCATAATTAAATACATAAAAACTACAATCATTAAGAACCCTAAAACCGTTAACAATTTCCTCACCCCTCTTTTTAGATAACGCTTACATCAAATAGATAAGAAAAGGTCCCCTAAACCCTTTCTCATCCTAGCTTTTCCTGCCGTTCTGGTTTACAGTGGAGCTGTGAATTTGGACCAGCTTTCAACAGAAAACTTCCCCCGTCATGTCCTATTGTTTTCTTTACCTCTTTTGCTGCCTCAAGTAATTTATCTAAATCAATTCCAGTCTCGATACCCATTTCATGAAATGCATGAACGATATCTTCAGTTGCAATATTGCCTGATGCATTTGGTGCATAAGGACATCCTCCAAGACCTGCTGTTGAACTATCAAAAATTGTAACACCTTGTTGGAGTGCTGCAACTGCATTCGCAAATGCCATCCCCCTTGTGTTATGAAGATGCATAGAAAATATGAATTCTGGAAACTCTTGTTTCATTATACCTAAATAATCATAAATTTGTTTCGGGTCACCTGTACCGCTTGTATCCGCTAAAGAAATCTCAGTGATCCCCATTTTACGGTAGTCTTCAAGGATTGATAATAATTGGTCTACAGGAACTTTTCCTTCAAAAGGACACCCAAAAGCAACAGAGATTGACCCACTGACTTCGACATTGCTTTTATTGGCCAGATCAACAATTGGAAGGAGATTTGCTTGCGCATCTTCAACCGTGGCGTTAGAATTTGATAAACTATGAGAATCCGTTGCAGAAAGCAACAATTTCAGCTTTTTTACGCCCGCACCTATGGCTCGTTCTGCACCCTTCACATTCGGAATTAAGGCACGAAATTTCACGTCTGTTAATCCTTGAACGCTTTTTACAACTTCTTCTGCATCCTTCAACTGCGGGATTGCTTTTGGGTGAACAAACGAGGTAACTTCAATATGCTTAATACCTGTTTCAGAAAAACTATGAATAAGGCTAATCTTTTCTTCCGTTGGAATCCATTTACGTTCCATTTGGAAACCATCCCGGGGACATACTTCCCAAATTGTTGCTTTTTCTGGCAGCTTCAATATGTTTTCTATCAAGTTAAATCACTCCTTTTTCATATAATTTTTCAATTTGTTCATCAGTTAAGCCAATTTCGTTTTTAAGAATTTCTTCGTTGTGTTCTCCAAGCTCTGGAGCTCGGTGCCTAATTCTCCCTGGAGTGGCAGAAAACTTGGGCACGATTCCTGGCACTTTTACAGATCCAAGACGAGGATGTTCTACTTCTAAAATGTTTTCCCGTGCTTTGTACTGTGGGTTATTGAAAATATCTTCAATACTTAAAATTGGAGAAATTGGCACACCATCAGTATCCATTTTTACAATAAGCTCATCATTATTAAGACTTCCAATAAATGCTCTCACAATCTTTTGCAAATCTTCATCATTTTGCATCCGTTCCATATTTGTTTTATACCGTGGGTTATCTATTAAATCTGCTCTCCCCATTGATTTCGCCAATCTGATCCAGGTTTTTTCTGTACTACAGACAAGTACAACCCATTTCCCGTCTTTTGTCTGGTATGTACCCGCCGGACTGGAGTGTCCTGCTAACATTGGGCTTCTTTCTCTTACTTTCCCCAATTGATCATACTCAGCAATTAGGAACTCCATCATTCGGAACATAGCTTCGTATAATCCCAATTCAACTACTTGTCCTTCTGCATTGTTTTTATCCCTATGGTAGAGAGCGCTTACAGTTCCAAAAGCCACAAAAATCCCCGAAATATAATCCAACAATGAAAAAGCAGGGCTTACAGGAGGTCTGTCTGAAAATCCCTGCAAATAGGTATAACCTGAAAAAGCAGTGCACGGAGTTCCAAAACCTGCTTTCTCTGCATAAGGACCTGTCTGACCATAACCGGATTGTCTCGTTAAAACGATATCAGGGTTTACTTCCTTCAATACCTCGTATCCGAGACCCCACTTTTCCAATGTACCTGGACGAAAATTTTCGATAACCGCATCTGCTGTTCTGACTAGTTCCTTGAAAATTTCTTTTCCTTCTTCTGTACGGATATCAAGTGTTAAAGAGCGTTTATTTCTTGAAAGGCCAGGCCATCTTAACGACTCTTCCCCTTTCCAAGGCCCAAGTCCTCTGGAAGCATCTCCTTTGCCTGGTAGTTCAACTTTTATAACTTCAGCTCCCAAATCTCCAAGCAGGCAAGCTGCAAAAGGTGCAGCAATGACGCTTGAGACATCAATAATTTTTAATCCTGTTAATGGGCCAAAATTTTGCATGTCATTATTACCTCCAATCTTACAACTGGTCTTATGGTACACTGGTTGGACCAGTTAGGTTTATTATGCGTCATTTTTTTTAAATCGTCAATATTTTTTGAATATTAAAACCCCATCTGTAAACGATAGGGTCAAAGAAAATATTATAGATTATTTAAAATTCTTTCTCGCAATCGCTGCAAGTGTGCTGCCATTGCTTCCGATGCTTCTTTTGGTTTCCGATTTTTCACTGCATTAAAAATAGCTCGATGTTCTGCATTTGAACGTTCTAGCCTTTCAGGTGATAACAAGGTTTTCATCCTTATTTGCTGGAGCATATTTAAATTTGTTTCCAGTGTAGTCACAAGCACGAAATTTTGAGTTGCTTCTGCCAGCGCCAAATGAAACATACTATCTCTCACTAGCTTTTCGTTAAAATCCTTTCGTTCTGCTTCTACTTTCAACAAGGCTCTTTCCATTTTTAAAATATCTTCTTCAGTAGCTCTTTCACAAGCAAGCGCTGCAATATTAGGTTCAATCATTTCACGAACTTCTAAAAAATAAATAATAGATGTTGTCTTCATAAGATCAACAGGGTCAAAGCTGTATTCCATAACGAGACGCTGGTCAACATGTTGCACGTACCGACCGCCACCTGGTTTTGCAATAACAACTCCTTCAGCCTCTAGTACCCGAAGTGCTTCTCTCAATGAGGTTCTACTACATCCAAGCAAAGTAGAAAGTTCCCGCTCGCCAGGAAGCCGATCGCCGGGAAGTATCTTTCCTTCTTGAATCAGTTCTCTAATTTGATCCACAATTTGTTCATATACTCTCGAATATTTAATACCTGTAAAAATGTTATCTCCCACAGTACACCGCCTTTCATTCCTCAGCAGCAATCATTAATATTTAAAATTACTATACCATACTTTTCTTTGAGAAAGCATTGTCATACTTGCCTCTTGAATCACTAAAGGTACAATTCTCCAATTTTCATCACGTGAATCTGGGGGTCTCCAATTTTTCAGGTTTATGCTCTTTTTCACCCATATCTTTTGTGATGCTTGGTTTGGAATGCCGGGGAAAAAATAATTATTGTTCCAGCTTGCTACTCCACAGCGTCATAGACTTTGAAGAACACACCATAATTAGGACTATTGAGGACGAAATCACCTTAAAAACCAGAAAAAAATGTCCTCAATAAGAGCTATTGAGGACAAAACCCACATCGAAGTGGTTTATTGCCAGCCATCGGCCAGGTTTAGATCTAATGAACTTACTTCATTGCCATCTACGAAAAGTTTCCCATCTGAGATGGTAAACTGTTTATTTAAGTAATACGTACCATTTTGGAAATCTTCCACTGCTGAAATCTCGTATTGCCCATCGGGAAGGCGACCTTGATAAAGGCCGTTTTGAATCCAGCTAGGATAACCGGCTGTCCAGTTTCCATCCAAAGAAGTGATTGCAACGTAACCATCGGTAACAAGGTTTTCCCCATTATACACAGTACCTGATAAGGTTACAGGGGCAACGGCAATGTCAAGCTGCTCCGCTTGTTCACCATTTACATATAGCTGTCCAGATTCGATAGTGAATTCTGTGCCAGGACTGTAAGCTGTGCCATCATTAAGATAGATATCATAGACTTTGTATGTGCCATCTGGCAGGCGGAATTGGAATCTGCCATCCTCAGTGGTTAAGCCCCCCGCTTGAACAGGATTATCTGCATCGCTAGTTTCCATGATGTACATGTTCCCCATGATCGGATTTCCATTTTCCGTTAACGTTCCTGTCACCGTGACCGCAGGTACAGTAACCTCAAGCAAATCCGTTACCTGACCATTCACATATGTCTTCCCGTCCACAACTGAAAAAGCGAAATCCATAGACGCAGTGGTTCCATCATCTAAACTAATTTCTTTTACTGAATAAACTCCATCTGCTAAACGCAGGGAGAAGGTTCCGTCCGCGTTCAGGCTCTTCCCATTAGAGTAACTTCCGTCTGATGAACTAATCCACATGAAGCCATATGAAACAGCAGCATCTCCATCTTTCACTCTTCCATGCACAGTAACTGGCGGAATCTGCAACTCTAGTAAGGATTGCTCTTTACCATCGATGATTAGCTTGCCGTTAACAATATCAAACTTCTTATTGAATTGAAGGTTTTCGCCTTCATCAAATAGAAATGCGTTCGTGATTTGATAGCTGCCATCCTTTAAGCGCATCGAGTAGATTCCATTTTCATCTGTTACGCCATCATTGTACTCCGTAGTACCGTCTTCAGAAATTTTTTCAACATTAATAGCACCTTGAAGGGCATTCCCTGATTCAACAAGCTTCCCTTGGAAGGAAACAGGCGGCAGGTTAATGTCTAAAGTTGAAGCTGGTTCTCCATTTCGAAGGAGTTTTCCATCCCGTATTTCAAATGGAATGTCAACCCTATTAAATCGGTTTTGTTCATCAATAGTCCTAATTGTATACTGGCCGTCCGGGAATCGATACTCAAAGTTCCCATTTGCGTCAACAGGTGTCCCGAACATATAAAAATCTGTCTCGGACTTCTGCCATTCAAAATTGACATACGCATTCGTCAGGGACTGCACACCATCAGAGACTGTTCCTTTTACGTTAATATCGGGTACAGTAATGGTAAGTAATGAAGTCTTCTTCCCATTGATATAAATAGCTCCGTCTACGATTTCAACGGTGATAGGATCTACTGAAATATAGGTTGGGTGATAAACACTAATGCTATAGGTTCCATCCGCTAATTCCCTTAACGAAAATTCCCCTTTTTTGTTTGTTAACACACTTTGAATAAATTGAATATCATCTTCCAGGCGTTTTTCTACAAGAATCGTAGCCTCAGTTAATGGAGTACTAGAGTCTGCTGCCTTCCCTGCTATTTTGTTGACAGGGATGGTGATGGATATACTCGTTTGCTGTTCATCTCCAACATATACCTTGCCATCATTGACTGTGAATGCTAACTGATAGCGATAAGAGCCATGATCCACTTCTATGTCAAACAGAAAATATTGCCCATCTGGTAATGAAGCTGAAAAGCTTCCATTGCCTTTTGAAGATACTGTATAAATATCTTCTTGATATTCATTATATTTTGAGATAATTAAATTTGCTTTTAAGCCCTTTTTTCCTTCCTTTATAACACCGTTGAAGTTACCGGATGTTTCTGAAGGAGTTTTTCCCTTTTTCGTTTTGGAAAGGTTGATTTCCCCTCCGGTTGAACCTTGAATCTTACCTTTACTTACGACAAAACTTTGGTTTGTACTATACCATGAATTACTTTTGTCCTTGATCCCTTTTACCGTATATGTACCGTCAGCCAACTTTGTTTTAAAGGCTCCGTTTGTGTCTGTAATCGTCTGAATCCACTTTAACGTTCCTTGTTCCTTAATCATAACTTGGGTATTCTTTAACGGTTGGCCGTGCTCTTTAATCGTCCCCTTTACCACATCTGCTTTGGCTTTGGTTGGTGCAGCGGCGTTTACAGGACCGTTTGATACACCCAGGATACATACAATTATTAATAGCATGTACATTAGTTTTTTTCTCATTTCTCATCCCCCTCATTTTAAAAATATAGTCTCTTCTTGAAAATTATCATTTTTTTCCAACTTAAATTAATTCGATTTTTTCTAAGTAACTCCTCTAGGTATTTTGGCATATATTTTATACTTGATGGAAATTTTCAAAAAGATCAATTAAAAGGAGCTTTCGTTCATAAAGATGTGGAAAGGAATTAAATGAAATTTATGGCAACAAACTACTAACTGTTCCAAGAGCGCAAGCTGGGATAAGAAGGCTTCAACAGTTCATAACTTTGGTAGAGGAATATCAAGCAGATACCACTTTCTTCTTAAATGACAAAGGCTATTCCAATTACATAATTTTGATCATCCCCTTCCCTTTACATGGGTGCTATAGGAGTAATAAAAAAACATCTAACTTAATTTTATAAGTCTTCATTGAGTACAAAAATTAACAATAAAGAGGATGGAACCAATTCGATTTCATCCTTAAAAGTTATGCATTATTTTCGGATTGTACAAGAACATTACTCCACACTCATTTAGACATACCCACACTTCATTATTGATTGAAGCTGGAGTTAGCATCAAAGGAAATACAAGAATGAATCGGACATACAGATATTAATACTACAATGAATATCTATGCTCATATGACCGCCAATATGGAAGAAAAGGCCTCCCAACAGTTTAGCAAACTGATGAAAGACCTTCTCCTATAGTTAGCTTTTATATCATAGGTTGCCGTATTTTATAAAACAAGGACAAATCCGATGATAAGAAAAGCATATTATCATTTTAGACGTTGATGTAACGAGGTTTTAAAACCCTAATTACATCATGCCGCCCATTCCACCCATGCCGCCCATGTCAGGCATTCCAGCAGCACCAGCTGGTTCTGGCTTGTCAGCCACAACAGCTTCAGTTGTTAAGAACATAGCTGCAACAGAAGCTGCGTTTTGAAGAGCTGAACGAGTAACCTTAGTTGGGTCAACGATACCAGCTTCGATCATGTTTACCCACTCGCCGTTAGCTGCGTTGAAGCCTGTTCCAACTTCTTCACGCTTTAAGCGGTCAACGATAACAGATCCTTCAAGTCCAGCATTGTGTGCGATTGTGCGAACTGGCTCTTCCATTGCACGTAGAACAATGTTGATACCTGTTGCGATATCGCCTTCTTCTTGAAGCTCAGCAACACGGCTGTACACGTTAAGAAGGGCTACACCACCACCGGATACGATACCTTCTTCAACTGCTGCACGAGTTGAGTTCAATGCGTCTTCGATACGAAGTTTGCGCTCTTTTAATTCAGTTTCAGTAGCTGCACCGACTTTGATAACTGCTACACCGCCAGCTAATTTAGCTAAGCGTTCTTGTAATTTTTCACGGTCAAATTCAGAAGTAGTTTCTTCTAATTGAGTACGGATTTGGTTTACACGAGCTTGAATCTCTTCTGTTGCACCAGCACCTTCAACAATTGTTGTATTTTCTTTTGTTACAACAACTTTAGCGGCACGGCCTAAAGAAGAAATCGTTGCAGACTTAAGGTCACGGCCAAGCTCTTCAGTGATTACTTCACCGCCAGTTAATGCAGCGATATCTTCAAGCATCGCTTTACGACGATCACCAAAGCCTGGAGCTTTAACAGCAACCGCATTGAATGTTCCGCGAAGTTTGTTTACTACTAATGTAGATAGTGCTTCACCTTCGATATCTTCAGCAACAAGTAATAATGGCTTGCCTTGTTGTACTACTTGCTCAAGGACTGGAAGGATTTCTTGAATGCTAGAAATCTTTTTGTCTGTGATTAAGATATATGGGTTATCTAAAACAGCTTCCATTTTGTCAGTGTTTGTAACCATGTAGGCAGATACATAACCACGGTCAAATTGCATACCTTCAACTACATCTAACTCAGTTGTGAAGCCTTTAGATTCTTCGATGGTGATAACGCCGTCGTTACCAACACGTTCCATTGCTTCTGCAATCAATTGACCTACTTCTTCGTCAGCAGCAGAGATCGCCGCAACTTGTGCGATAGAAGCTTTGCTTTCGATAGGTTTAGAGATCGCTTTTAATTCTTCAACAGCTGTAGCAACTGCTTTTTCAATCCCTTTGCGGATACCCATTGGGTTCGCACCAGCTGTAACGTTCTTTAAACCTTCACGAATCATCGCTTGAGCAAGAACCGTTGCAGTTGTCGTACCGTCACCAGCAACATCGTTTGTTTTGCTAGCTACTTCAGCAACCAATTTAGCACCCATGTTTTCGAATGCATCTTCTAATTCGATTTCTTTTGCGATGGTTACACCGTCATTAGTGATTAATGGAGAACCGAATTTTTTCTCAAGAACCACGTTGCGTCCTTTAGGTCCAAGCGTAACTTTTACTGCATTTGCTAGAGCATCAACACCACGAAGCATTGCGCGGCGTGCATCTTCACTAAACATAATTTCTTTAGCCATTGTAAAAAAACCTCCTCGTATTTTTACTCTGAATCTATTTCTTTAAAGGTTCCATAACTGACATATATGTGTCAGTCTTAAATGCTTTTATTTACTCGCCTACTACAGCAAGGATATCGTTTTCACGTAAAATTAAGTATTCAACACCCTGGTATTTCACTTCAGTACCAGCGTATTTTGAGAAGATAATACGATCACCTACAGCAACATCAAGTGCTACACGCTCACCGCTTTCAAGGACACGGCCAGTACCAACGGCAACAACTTTTCCTTCCTGAGGCTTTTCTTTCGCTGAATCCGGTAATACGATTCCGCTTGCAGTTTTTTCTTCTGACTCAACAAGCTCAATAATAATACGATCACCTAATGGTCTTAACATTCAAACAACCTCCTCAAATAATATGTAGTTTTGTCTTTATTAGCACTCTCCTCTAATGAGTGCTAACACAATTATTATAATAATCAATCTTAAAATCTTTTGCAAGTATGATGAATAAATTTTTACAAAGAAATTTCCTTTTCTGCAACCTTATAAAGTATGTGAAAAAGTAGGCAATCTATACCTCCTTTTTAAAAAGAAATGAACTATTTAGAGTTTCCACAGCCAGATTCCTTCAATTTAGATGAAACAATACATCTAAATTGAAACCATCACTGCTTTAAGAGTAAAATAAATATTAGTGCTTATATAGGACCAATTCATAATCGTTCGTTACTCGTTGCATCCTATAACTATACATAAAGGAGATTGTCATTTGAAAAAGGAATATTGGTGGGTCATTATTGTTTATATAGCTATGCAGTTTTCAAGTCTAGTGGGGCTTCCCATTTTAATCTTTGGCTTTAAACATTTTGATATCAGTCAAAGACTTGCTGTTCCTGTTTATCTGATTGCTAGTTTTTCAATCGCCTTGAGCATTATTCTCCTTATTTTACGGAAGGAAATGAATACACGTAGTTTGGATAAGAAAGGGACTTCGTTTGGATATTCAGCAATGTGGGCAGTGTTAGGGGTATTTTTAGCTTTGTTTGCTCAGTATGTTGCAGCTATAATCGAAAGCCTTTTAGGGATTAAAATGGGGTCAGAGAATACACAGGATATCCTGAAAATTATTGAAACCCTGCCGCTGGCAATCCTTGTCACAAGCATTATTGGTCCTATTCTGGAAGAAATCGTTTTTCGCAAAATTATTTTTGGTGCACTATATAAACGATATAATTTTTTCATCTCAGCATTAATTAGTTCCGTTATCTTCGCCTTAGCCCACATGGAGCCTGTCCATATTTTACTTTACGCGGCGATGGGCTTTACGTTTGCATTTCTCTATGTCAAAACAAACCGTATTATTGTTCCGATCTTTGCTCATGTTTCAATGAATACAATGGTTGTTTTGGTTCAATCTGTTTATAAAGATGATATTGAACGACTAAGACGAGAGGCGGAAGCGATTCAAAACTTTATCGGAGGCTTTCTATGAGACGTTCACCCTTGTTTTCCGGTTTTATCTACCTCTTTCTCGGTACGCTGTTTACCTATTTTGCCATCGACCATGTCCAAACAAACGGCTGGGGATTCTTCGGCTACCTGCTTGTGCTGCTAGCCACCTTCGACTTTGGCTCCGGCGTCAAAATGATTCTTTTTCATATAAAGTATAAAAATAAGGTGAAGAAGTAAGAAAAGGTGACAGGCACCCATGGTGCCTGTCACCTTTTCTATTATTTCGATGGTACTTGCGTTTTTATTCTGAGACGGTCTTTGCCGAGGGTAAAGATAAAGAGGAATGCGATTCCTGCCGGGACTAGTGCCCATGTAAAGGTGTGGACGATGGAGATTGATAGGGCATCTGTTATTTTGTCCAGGATTTGTGGAGGTATGTGACTTCTTGCTTCTTCCGATAAGAGTGAACGTGAATCTCCAAACGATTGCCCTTTCACCGGCCCCATTCCCGAAAAGGTATCTTTCAGTCCCTCGTTTAAATTGCTTCTTTGAATAGTTCCAAATATGGTAATTCCGACGGTCATCCCGAGCGACCGAATAAAGTTACTGGTTGAAGTAGCTGAACCCCGCTGCTCCATACCAAATGGATGAATCGCCGCCATGCTTAAAACAGAGAACGAAAAACCAACGCCTAAACCGATGACAATCATATAAACCGTCAGCAGAGCCCTGGTTGTATCCGGCGAGATACTGCTTAACAGCAAAAATCCGATTATCAAAATGAGGCCAGATAAAAACATAATGTTACGGTAACTCATCTTGCTCGTCAAAAATCCACCTGTTTGGGCTGTTACCACTGATCCAAGCATCATTGGCAATAAAATGAGCCCTGAATTGGTCGCTGTTCCGCCGTATACCCCTTGCACAAAGATGGGAATGTACACAGTGGCTGACATAAACGCCGCCCCATAAAATAAGCTGACAAGTGTACTTCCGGCAAATAGACGGTTCTTAAACATTGTAAACGAAATGATCGGGTCCTTTGCCTTTGTTTCAATATATAAAAAGAGTAAAAAAAGAACGGCGAAGCCCGCAAATAAGCTCAAAATAATACTAGAATCCCAATCATATTTCTGCCCGCCAAGTTCTAGAGCAAACATTAAACAAACAACGGACCCAATTAAAGTAATAGCCCCCCACCAATCTATTCTCTGTTTCTGATGAATCGGCGATTCTTTGTAGGCAATCGAAACAAACAACAAGGATAAGATTCCAAGTGGTAAATTGATATAGAAAATCCAATGCCAACTGATATGGTCCGTAATATAGGCCCCTAATAACGGACCAAAGATACTGGATAATCCAAAAACAGCTCCAAACAATCCGCCCATTTTCCCGCGTCTTTCAGGAGGAAACAAATCAAACATGATCGTAAAGGCGATTGGTACTAAGGCTCCTCCGCCTATTCCCTGAATCGCCCGGTAAATGCTTAGCTGTGTAATGGTTTCCGCTGTACCGCACAATGCAGAACCAATCATAAATAGTATTAATCCAAAGATGAAGAATCGTTTACGCCCATACATATCGGATAATTTCCCGAAGATTGGCATCCCGGCCATCTCTGCTACCATATAGGCCGAAACCACCCAGACAAAGCTTTCCAGCCCGCCAAGGTCGCCAACAATGGTTCCCATTGCGGTCACAACAATCGTATTATCCATGGAAGCCATCAGGATTCCCAGTAACAACCCTGCAACGACCAGTCCCAACTTACTTTCCTTTGCAGTCATTCGATTACCCCTTTACACTTTTGTCTTAGATTTGATTGTTGACGATGAATCGCTTTTCAATTCCGTTGTATATTCAACAAGGCCGATTTGACAGCCGGGGCCAATTTTAACCGTATTACCGCGAACCACTTCAGCAGTTGTATTTTCTAAGTAAATATCATCACCCTCAATTACTTTGGCCGAAAGAGTCCCTTCCTCTCTCCCAAACGGAAGGATCGAGTTTTTCTTCCGTTTTACGACAATTCTGCTGCCTCCAATTTCCTCTGCCCTGCTTTGCCCGAATCGCAGCGCAATCTTAACCTTGTCTGCTGTTAGTAATCCTTTGATATCAAAACCACCGCTCGAATCGAACGTCTCAAATTCCACATCTCCCTTAACAGAGATACTTCCTTTTATGGTAGCCACATCTCCGCTTAACTTTTCACCAACTTCGAGCATCCCAAACACCTTCATCTTTTTCAATCTGGCATTCCGGCCGGCCATCAGCGTTCCCATCACAAGTGTATCGTTCGCCGTCACATCCCCCTTCACCTCTGCCTCGCCCATTATTTTAACGGAACCTGTTTTCACATTCTCAGTTGCCTCACTCGTACCATACACATGAAAGGCAGAACATTCGACGTCGGTTACAATCATTCCCTCACCTCGGATGCTGACTTTATCATATATGCCGCCTGGGTAGCTTCCTGAACCATTAATAATTAAATTTTGACCCTTGCCCATTTTCTTCTCCCTCCTCCTAAACCTTCTGAATATCCCCTACCACCGAATTTTTATCTTGAGAAAATTCATCCGTATACTCCACCACACCAATCTGACAATTCGGACCTATTTTCACCTGGTGACCTCGGACCACCTTCGCCACGGTGTTTTCGAGCACAATTTTGTCACCTTCAATCAAATCAGTTTCTAATTGGTTTTTGAAAAAAGGTTTAAATATAGCACCGATAAAAGACCCTCTATGCTGTTTAATGGTAATGGTCTGCCCGCCTATTTCCTTTGCCCTGCATTCCCCGTAAACCTCCACATCGATTTCCTCTGCATTTAGAAGTCCGCCAATTGTAAACCGATATTTTCCTTTAAAGCTCTCCGCTTCACAATCTTCACCCACTGTTAAAATACCATGGATATTGATTTGTTCCGCTTTTACCTTACCTTCAACATTGACTTTTCCGGAGACCTTTACGTTTTTCACTAAAAGATCTTGGGCAACTTTAGCTGTCCCATCCACTTTCAGCTTCTCGCCCTCAATAGTTCCATGAAACCGGGCATTGCCATTAACGTTTACTTTTGTGGCTGCTACATTCCCCTTCATCGTTCCGGAGCCGTTACATTCTAATTCCTCACAATTGAGGTCACTATTTACGGTCCCACTTCCATTCAGCGTCACCAGAGAAAAATGTCCCCCATTGGATGAACCAAGTCCATTGATGACCAGGTCGCCTCTTCGATTCGTTTCCATAGTCATTCTCCTTATAATAATTTAGCTTTTATTTCTTCCATACATGTCATGATTGATAATACAGTGACCACTTTCGTTCCCTGTTCAAAATGAAAGCCTTCTGAATTGATCAGCAGCAGGCAGGATGATACACCAAGCTTTCTCGTTATCACTACTTCACATTTCTTCTGTTTGATCAGCTGCGTATTTTCCTTTAAAACCTGAATCAGCATTTTGCCTTCCTCTAAATTGATATCACCTGACTGCAAAAGTTTCTCCAATACATACACTTCAATTATTCTTGAAAAAGTAAACTGAAGGTTGCCTTTATCAATTTCCATATAAATATCCATAACTTGCTTTGAAACAATGTTACGTGTTACTAACTCATCCTTTTCCAGCTTTAAATCGCTAATATTCGGAGAAAACATATCAGCCAATTCATCTAAAGACAAATTATCCTTCATGGTCTGGATTTTATGGATCCGCTCTAAAACCTTTTCTTTTGGAAAGAACGTCTCTTGTCCAGTAAAGGTGGATTTCCGAATAAACCACTCTTCGGGGATAAGGTCCTTCCGCTTCCACCGGTAAAGCTGCCCATAAGAAATACTGGCAAGCTCCAGCAATTCTTTTTTTGAAATTAACTCGTCACTCATTGTTAGTTAACCCCTTTCTAAAAACAGTGTAACATAACACTGTTACGCTAGTAAAGTGACAAAAAAAGTGTTTCACTAATTTTTGTAAGTGAAACACCTTTTGCTCATTATTCTTCTATTTCTTCGGTTGGATAATGTTTTAAGAAATAGACTAATGACTGCAGTTCGACTGCCAAGTCAATATGATGTACCCTAATCGATGCAGGAACATTTAATCGTGCGGGTGTAAAATTCAAAATTCCTCTTACTTCTGCTTTTGCCAGCCTGTCGGTAATCATTTGAGCAACAGGAGCTGGCACCGTAAGAATGACAACGGATATCTTTTCCTCTAAGAGCACCTTTTCGAGATCATCCATGGGATAAACAGGAACTTCCCGAACTTTTCCTCCCATTTTTTCCGGATCGACATCAAAAGCAACCTCTATTTTGGTATTATTGTTTTTTAAAAAATTATAATTCAAAAAGGCGGTTCCTAAATTACCAACCCCAATTAACGCAACCTTTGTTAGTTCATCTTGATCAAGTGTCTTACGGAAAAAGGTTAACAGATAATTGACATTGTAGCCGTATCCTTTCTTCCCTAAGGCCCCAAAGTAAGAAAAATCTCGACGAATCGTTGCACTGTCTACCTTTACCGCTTCACTTAGTTCCGCAGACGAAACTCTTTGTTTCCCGGAAGTATGCAGATTTTTTAAAAACCGATAATAGAGGGGCAGCCGTTTTGCTGTCGCCTGTGGTATCTTCATCGTTTCATTACTCATAATCTCCCACACCCCATTCCCAAAATGAATAAATATTATTTAACTTGCCCTGTTCTTTTAAAGTCTCCATTTTTTCCGCCTGTTTTCTCAACTAAGTATGTCGGTCCAATGATCATACCTTTATCTACTGCCTTGCACATATCATAAACGGTTAGAGCGCAAGCTGTCGCAGCTGTGAGCGCTTCCATTTCAACACCTGTATTTCCTTTTGTTTTAACGGCTGCAGCAATATGCAATTGATGGCTCTCATTTTGGCCTTTTTCCCATGAAAAGGATATATTAACCCCTGTTAGTGGGATCGGATGGCACATTGGGATAATATCCCACGTCTTTTTCGCAGCCATTACCGCTGCTACCTGTGCGACCGCTAACACATCGCCTTTTTTCATTTCATGGTTCGTTATTTTTTGATAGATTTCCTCGCTTACAGTAATACTCGAATGAGCAAGAGCCGTTCGTGCCGTCTCGGGTTTGTCGCTGACATCCACCATTTTTGCTCTGCCTTCGTCATTGAAATGCGTAAATTCTGCCATAAAAAAATCCCCCTACGAAAAAATAATACACTATTTTTACCACAATGTGTGTGAAACTTTGAACGAATATGCATTTTTTCTTGAAAAAAGTGCCATAAATCCTCACTTTATTGCCGACCTTACGGTAATACGGTACACTATTTATATAGTAGAGACTGATTTGCTGCTTATATAAGTGAAACTTTTCACGTTTAAGATGAAATGGCATATAGCTTGTTTCTTATAATGAGTGACATAATTCTTCGTTTTTTTTAGATAGAGGTGAATAGAAATGATTTTACTGCAAGTAAACCAACTGCAAAAATATTATGGTGCTGACCTTATTTTATCGAATATAAAGCTTGAATTACAAACCCGTGACCGGGTTGCCCTTGTCGGCCGAAATGGCGCTGGGAAATCAACGTTATTAAAAATTATTGCCGGACACCTGTCCCATGATGGCGGCGAGATTATTAAACCTAAGGATGTAACCATCGGTTATTTAGCGCAAAATACTGGTCTTGAATCAACCTTATCGATTTGGGATGAGATGTTAACCGTCTTTGAACCGCTTCGATTGATGGAAAAATCGCTTCGCCAACTCGAAGAACAAATGGCCGATCCTGGTATATTTGAAGACAGCGCAAAATACGAGCGTATTTTAAAAGAATATGATCAGCTTCAGGTGAAATTTAAAGAACAAGGCGGCTATCAATATGAAGCGGATATTCGCTCTGTCCTTTATGGATTAAACTTTCATAATAATTCTTTGATGATCACAAGCTTAAGCGGAGGGCAAAAGACCCGGCTCGCTTTAGGAAAGCTGTTATTAACAAAACCTGATATTTTAATATTGGACGAGCCAACTAACCATCTCGACATCGATACCCTTTCCTGGCTGGAGCAATATTTACAGGGGTATGCTGGCGCCATTTTGATTGTTTCCCATGACCGATATTTTTTAGATAAAGTGGTCACCCAGGTTTATGAAGTATCCCGGAAACAAATCCAACGGTTTACCGGCAATTACAGTGGCTACCTTGATCAAAAAGCAGCCAATTATGAACGCGATATGAAACTCTATGAAAAACAGCAGCAAGAGGTCGCTAATCTTCAAGATTTTATCCAACGTAATCTGGCTAGGGCCTCCACGACGAAACGCGCCCAAAGCCGTCGTAAAAAGCTTGAAAAAATGGAGTTAATGGACCGGCCGCTTGGAGATGAGAAATCCGCCACTTTCACCTTTGAAATTGAAAAACAAAGCGGCAACGATGTGTTAACGGTAGAATCCTTGGCTGTAGGCTATGAAGGTAAAAAGGTCTCGGAGGATATTTCGTTTCGCGCCTATAAAGGAGAAAGTATTGCCTTAGTCGGCCCGAATGGAATTGGGAAATCCACTCTTTTAAAGACTATTATCAAGAAGCTGCCACAATTAGCGGGTACCATCCGCTATGGGACCAATCTTGCCATTGGCTACTATGATCAAGAGCAAGCAGAATTAACTTCAAATAAACGAGTGTTAAATGAATTATGGGATGATTATCCTTTAAAAAGTGAAAAGGAAATCCGGACGGTGTTAGGCAATTTCCTCTTTTCCGGAGACGATGTGTTGAAAATTGTCTCCACCTTAAGCGGTGGCGAAAAAGCACGGCTCGCACTTGCCAAGCTCATGCTTGAAAAAGCCAATTTACTAATTTTAGATGAACCTACAAACCACCTGGACCTTGACAGCAAAGAAGTGCTTGAAAATGCCTTGATTGATTATCCTGGTACCATCCTTTTCGTCTCACATGATCGATATTTCATTAACCGGATTGCAACTAAGGTGCTGGAGCTGAATCCTAAGGGCAGCTTAGAGTATTTGGGAGATTATGATTATTATATTGATAAGAAACTTGAACAGGAAGAACTAGCTGCACTCGCACTAGCGGACGCTGCAAAGAAAACGGCTGAAAAGGATTCACTCGAAAAAAATAGTTATCAACAGGATAAAGAGAGTAAAAAACTTGAACGCCAGCGTAAAAGACGATTAGAAGAAGTGGAACAGCGAATCGAGGAACTTGAAGAGCAAATTCAAGCGTTTGAACAGCAGTTATGTGACCCAGAGGTTTTTCAAGACCATGAAAAGGTACTAGACATTAATATACAAACTGAAAAAGCAAAAACAGAACTTGAGCAGTTTATGGATGAATGGGCTGCGCTTGCCGAATAATGACGAAACCGGGAGTATTTTCCCGGTTTTTTTTTTGAAAAAAATTAAGTTGTCCACAAGGTTACACACATTTTAGATTGCCTTAATATAAACACTTGTCGCGGTTTTCCACATTATCCACAGTTATCCCCATTTTTATCCACATTATCAACAGATTGTTGATATCTATCCACAAATTGTGAATATGTTTTTTACTTTTCAGAATATTTTATCCACAGATGCTAATTATCGACAGTAAATCACAAAAAACAGCCCTCCCGCTTCGGAAGGACTATTCATTATATAATTCGATATCGAGGCCAGGATTGGCATTAAGGCTCAAGCCCGCCCTGATTCCTTTTTCAAACATAACACTGCCGGCAGCAGCGATCATCGCTGCATTATCCGTACATAATGAAAGGGGCGGAATCACCAATTCAACCTCAGGATGTTTCAAGAAGGTTTGTTCCAAGGCGGCTCTTAGTCCCTTATTTGCGGCAACGCCACCCGCTACTAACAGCTGTTTCACTTGATACTCTGCCACAGCCCTCTCAGTCTTTTTCACAAGCACTTCAATGACACTTTCTTGAAAGCTTGCCGCTAAGTCTTCTGGGGCAATTACCTCGCCGCGCTGCTCTGCATTGTGAACCGTGTTGATAACCGCTGACTTTAACCCACTGAAACTAAAGTCGTAAGAGCCTTCCTCAAGCCATGCTCTTGGCAAATCAATTGTCGGTTTCCCTTCATGGGCCAGACGATCGATATGAGGGCCGCCTGGATAAGGCATATTCAAAGTTCTTGCCACCTTATCATACGCTTCACCAGCTGCATCGTCCCTTGTTTCCCCAATCACTTTAAAGTGACCGTGCTCCTTCATATAAACAAGCTCTGTATGCCCGCCAGAAACGACGAGAGCCAGTAAGGGGAATTTTAGTTCAGTTACCAATCTGTTTGCATAAATATGCCCAGCGATATGGTGAACGGGCACCAGTGGCTTGTTATGAGCGAAGGCAAGGGCCTTAGCAGCATTTACACCAATTAATAGTGCGCCCACTAAGCCTGGGCCTTCTGTAACGGCGATAGCGTCAATTTCCGAAAACGTCAGCTTCGCCTGGCGCAATGCTTCTTCTATTACAATTGTTATTTGTTCAACATGGTGGCGAGAGGCAATTTCAGGTACAACCCCGCCAAATCTTTTATGACTCTCAATTTGCGATGCCACCACATTCGCTGCGATTTCCCGGCCATTTTTTATAATCGCTACGGCGGTTTCATCACAGCTGGTTTCAATTCCTAATATCCATAAATCTTTTTTCATAAGTTCACCCACATAATTAGTGCATCTTCCTGATTATCAGAATAATAATTTTTTCGAATCCCGCCGTTTTGAAAACCGAATTTCCGGTAAAGGGATTGAGCGACATGGTTGGTCACACGGACCTCAAGTGTCATACTCCTTGCTCCCATTTCTCGGGTTGTCGAGATTAGTTTTGATAATAGAGCTTCGCCCAGTTTCTTACCTCTATACTCCGGACGAATCGCTATATTGGTTACATGTGCCTCGTCAATGACTATCCATGTCCCGCAATACCCAACAATTTTTTCGTTTTCCTCAAGGACAATATAAACGGCAAATTTATTATTGTGTATTTCATTAAAAAATGCCTCACGACTCCATGGTGTGGTAAAGGAGGCATGCTCTACTTCTAATACTTGGTCAATATCCTCTTCCCTCATAAAACGAAATACATAAGAATCTACCATTTATCTCTAACCCTATCCATTTAGAATTTTTCCCTTTGCCTCCAGCCATTTTGCTTCGGCTTCTGCCAAGCGAATATAATTGGGAACAAAGGTATGTAAATCTTCTCCTGGTTTATCCTGCCCTAATCCCGCCAGCTCTGCTGGACGAGGATTGTGCTCTGTTATGCTCGCAAAAATCGCTTTTTTTCCTAAGATCTCTTCGATTTTAGGCTGATGCAACGGTAAATCATTTCCGACAAATAAAATAGGTTTGTCCCTTTCTTGCAGTTCACCGGCCCAGTCGGCCAACATAACGAGCTGATCCTGCCTTACCGCTGTCAACTTACTGTTTTGATATTGATAGAGAGCTGTATATACCTGCCCTCTTCTGGCATCAAAAATAGGTGATACGTACCCATCAAAGTATCGTCCTGTTCCAGCAGCCAATATCTCAAGACTGGAAATCCCTACTAGGGGTATATTTAAGGTCCAGGCTAACGTTTTTGCAACGGTTACGCCTATTCTAACTCCTGTATAGGATCCAGGCCCTTTTGCAACCACGATCTTCGTTAAATCTGCAGGTACTCTGTCACAATCCTTCATTAAGGTTTCTATTGCAGGCATTATTCGAACAGAGTGGTTTTTCTTTAAGTTGGTAATATATTCACCGAGCACTTGATTATCCTCTAACAGCGCTACTCCTAAAACATAATTAGAAGTATCGATCGCTAAAATGGTCATCTAAAATATCTCCTTACATAATTGCTCATATCTTTGTCCTTTAGGCTTTAAGACAATTTTTCGCTGATCCGGACCTTGATGGTATAAAAAGATGGTTAGCCGTTCTTCTGGAAGCTGCTCTTTAATAAGATGGGCCCATTCCACTACGGTAACTCCTTCCCCTTCAAAGTATTCATCAAAGCCTAGGTCTTCGTATGCATCAGCTACTCGGTATACATCCATATGATACAATGGAAGCCGTCCTCTATACTCTTTGATGATTGTAAATGTAGGACTATTAACTGTC
The DNA here is from genome assembly GCF_036962465.1 of Neobacillus vireti. GTDB lineage: Bacteria > Bacillota > Bacilli > Bacillales > Cytobacillaceae > Neobacillus > Neobacillus vireti_B. Next base: position 990 of record NZ_JBALNF010000076.1, on the reverse strand, counting down.
TTTTTTACTTCTAACCCCTTGGCTAAGCCTTTAGTAAACGTAGTTTTTCCAGCACCAAGGTCGCCCTCAAGAGCAATGACGTCTCCAGGCTGCAGATACTTTGCGAGTCTTTCCGCGAATTGCGAAGTATCACTGTCATTTGATGTCGTTATTTCAAATTCTTTCATCCAATCACCTAACTTTACCATAACAATACTTTATTTTCATTTTACCCTTATTTAGGCATAAAAAAAACCTTAGGATGCTTCCTAAGGGTGAATATACTTATGGAGTATACAAGGACTTTGGTTTCAATGAAAAAAGATGACGGTTCTCTTTGTAAGACAGAGCCCGATTTAATTCCTGACCCTTAGACTAACTGTTCTAATGGACAAATTTAAAGGATATATTAAAAAACTGTTCAATAGAACCTTTCTATTGGACAATATCATCGATTCCTTTATGTTAAATGTCCATTAGAGCCTCTCTAATAGACATTTTTTTCAAAGGTCTTTGTAAATTGTCCATTAGATGCAACCCTATTGGACAAATCCTTCCCATTTCCTAATAGAATGTCCATTAGGGCTCTCCTATTGGGCAAATTCATCGGACTTGAAAAAACTGTCCATTAAAGATAAACGGATCGGTTTAAGCAAGATGAAGGAAGGTGTAGTTTATCTTTAGTATTTCAATAGTCTTCTTTTAAAACTATTCATATAAGTATACGCACTCTGCATTTTTAGACAAAAAAAAAGACGAAAACCATGTTTCGACTTGTTTTAACAAATATGGCGGTCTGGACGGGACTCGAACCCGCGACCTCCTGCGTGACAGGCAGGCATTCTAACCAACTGAACTACCAGACCAAATTGCGGGGGCAGGATTTGAACCTACGACCTTCGGGTTATGAGCCCGACGAGCTACCAGACTGCTCCACCCCGCGATAATAAAAATATAAAGTTTGGAGCACGCTCCATGTTTTGTTTATATTAAACAGCCTGGCAACGTCCT
>NZ_JBALNF010000075.1:0-19359 GCF_036962465.1 Neobacillus vireti | reverse complement strand
ACCTCACTCTTTTGGCTTTGCCTTGTCCAAAGTTGGTTCGACTTCGGACACAATTTCGCTCTTTTGGCTTTGCCTTGTCCGAAGTGGGTTCGAGAACTTTCTGAAGTCAGGAATGATTAAACCGATTTTGGGGTTTATAACGGACTATATAAAAAAAGCCTACTGTAGTCGTTCGATAGCATTACTACAGTAGGCTTTTGCTGCTTATAGGTATTAACCTCTAAAAAAGGCCAAACAAAACATTGCCCTTTTGCTGTCACCTGTTCCAATGGTATATTCATGCAAAAAGAGTATTCCTTTAACGAGTCTATTCATTAATAATTTTTAAAGCCGTATTTAATGCATCCACTACTCTGTCACACCAATGATCAAATTCCTCATCCGGTATTTGTAGTTCAGGATGAGCTACTATGTACTCAACCGTTTGTTTAATCCCTTGGTCAAATCGGGTCGTCGCCACAAAATCAGGAACTAGTCTTTTCAGTTTCGAATTATCGAAAACGACGGAATTGGCCTTATCTCCCAACAATCCACCTCGATAATCCTCTTTACTGCATGCATCTAAAAATTCCGATGATACATGAATGGCATGGAGTTTTACTCCGAGTGCGTCCGCAATCGCTTCGTAAATTTGACTCCAGGTAAGACTTTCATCTGAAGTAATATGAACAGACTCACCAATTGCATGGATATTGCCCATTAAGCCAATAAAACCTCTCGCAAAATCACGATTGTGGGTCATCGTCCACAAGGACGTACCATCTCCATGAATAATCACCGGTTTATTCTCAAGCATTCGCTTAGCTACCTGCCAGGAACCTTTGCTTCCATGGACGCCAAGTGGAATCGAACGTTCATCATAGGTGTGACTTGGTCTGACAATCGTAATTGGAAAGCCTTCGTCACGATAAAGTTTCAGCAAATACTCTTCACAGGCAATCTTATTTCTCGAATATTGCCAATAGGGATTGGATAATGGCGTTCCTTCTGTAATTCGATAATCAGATAAAGGAGTTTGGTAGGCAGAAGCAGAACTTATAAAGATGAATTGTTTCGTTTTCCCTTTAAATAAGCGATAATCTCTTTCTAGTTGTGCAGGTTCAAACGCTATGAAATCAGCCACAACATCAAACTCTAACCCTTCAATCAATCTGGAAACTTTGTCTTCATCATTGATATCAGCTTGTAGTAAGTTTACGCCTTCTGGCAAGCGATTCTTTTGATTCCCCCTATTTAGCAGGTAAAGTTCAGCTCCATTTGTGACTAATTGTTTTGTAATCGCAGAACTAATGGTTCCCGTCCCCCCGATAAATAACGCCTTCATTTCTCCACCTCCGTTAGGTTAAAAGTAATCCATTCTATTTCGTACGTTAGCAAGTAAGTATTCTATATTGATTCCAAAATACCTTTTTTCTAATCCTGCACCACAGATTGAACACGCTATCATTTTATGTTATGGTTAATTGGTGGAATATTAATAGTATTCAGATTTTATTTTATTGGAGTTGTATTCAATGACAAAAAAACTATTAAAATCGCATAAAGACTTAATGAATTCACTTTTAAAAATGATGTCACAAAAGGACTATTCCACCATTACGGTATCACAAATATGCCATGATGCCGGGTATAATCGGGGTACTTTTTATCAAAATTACTCTAGCAAGGATGACCTGTTAAATGACGTGATTGATACAAAAATAATCGAAATGTTTACTGTACTTAAACCAAAACTTCGCTTCACACAACAATCCTACCAACAACCCTCAGAGGACTTGTCCCTGCACAATTTATTTGTATTTATAAAACAAAATTATTTCTTTTTTAAGACGATGATAGAAGACCGGCATATTATCGGTTTCCGCTCCAAAATCTTTTTACATTACCAACATTATTTAGAAGATCTGTTACGTAATCCGATTGATAATCCGGATAAAGATCCAGGCATTGATAAATTTTACTATGTTTATGTAACTTCTGCATCCCTGGGAATTATGATGTATTGGCTCAATCAAGGTTTGAAACAATCAACTGACTATTTAATTCAACAATTTTTATCCATTGTTTATAAAAGGCCGCATGAGTTAATTTATGGGGACATTCCATTTAAGCACTTCAAATCAAAAACGCAGAAAGAATCTGATCCTAGAATCCTCCGCACAAAAAAAGCACTATCAAATTCTTTCACCCAATTAATGAAAGTCCTCAAATATAGTGATATAAAGGTTACGGATATTTTGGAACATGCTCAGTATAATCGTTCGACTTTTTATTCTCATTATAAAAGCAAGGATGATTTATTTTTTGATGCTGTATCAGATTTTGTAGAGGGGATGGTTCAATCCCTTCGCCAAACCAACGATGATCATTCAATGGATCCTACGATGACACAATCTCCTCTGATTCATTTATTTACCTTTATTTATGAAAACTCCACGATATTAGAAGTGATCGGCGAGAATAATAAGGTTCCCGGTTTTTATAACAAAATCTATTCAGGATTGGTCGCTTTTTTTTATGAGGAATTGGAAGGTCGTTTTGATTATGATATAGGAATTTATTCGAATTATCTTGCCTCGACCTTATTAGGTGTAATTAGTTTGTGGATTTCCGAGGAATTGAGATACTCTCCACGCTATATGGCAAAATTATTTAAGCTGTCCCTCAATAACCCGCCGAATAGAAGAACCAATAAAACTTTGGTATTTTAAGAGAATCAAGGCTAACATCCAATCAGATGTTAGCCTTGATTCTTTTAAACTGATAGAAGTTTATCTCGAAGGGGAACCTGTTTTTCCTAGCTTTTCCATCACGGTTTCATATTCCTTTACCAACTTATTTAGTACCTCTGCCGCTGGTCTCTCTTCTGTTAACATGCCAACATTCTGTCCAATAAAGTAGTTAACCAGTTCAGTAGCGCCCTTTTTACCTTTTAGTGCGTCTTCTTCAATCCTTTGTTTGGCTTCGCTGATTAACAGACTGTGTAATGGCATTGGTAATGGATCTGGATTTTTAGGGTCTTCCCAAGCATCTGTCCATGCGGACTTAAGCTGTCTTGCATGTTTCCCTGTCGATGAACGGGACCTAAGTGTATCAGCAGAAGTCGCTTGGGCAAATTTTTTCTTCACGACAGGATGGGTTTCTGATTCTTCCGTCATTAACCACACAGATCCTGTCCAAACACCCTGTGCTCCTAATGCCATGGCCGCTGCAATCTGGCGCCCATCTGCAACTCCTCCCGCCATGATAACGGGGATCGGTGCCACTGCGTCCACCACTTGGGGAACAAGAACGGTATTGGCAATATCACCGGTATGCCCGCCTGCTTCATAACCCTGTGCAATCACGATATCCACTCCGGCTTCTTTTTGTTTCAATGCATGCTTTACCTGCCCGACAAGTGCGCCAATTTTAATTCCTTGGGCATGTGCTCTTTCCCTGAACTCAGCGGGGAAGATGCCAAGTGCATTGACCAATAGTTTTATCGGATAGTTGAAAGCAACATTAACAAGTGCGCGTGCTCCACTTAAGCTAACGGATGAGCCGGCTTTGGACGTTAACGAATCCGCCTTTTGCCGATCTTCTATTTCAGATACCTCGTAATCTTCTAAAAGATGATTTAGGAAATCTTTATGTCCTTGAGGGATATGTTTTTGTAATGCTTCGAGTGTGAGTCCACCCTCTTCCATGCCGACATATTTGTTTGGTAAAATCAGGTCTACGCCAAAAGATTTTCCAGGACATGCCTCCGTTATTTTTTGCATAGCACGATCAAACTCTTCCGGCGTCATTCCCGAAGCACCCAAAACCCCCATACCGCCTGCATTACTGACTGCAATAACCACGTCAGGACTGTGTGTAAAGGCAAATACAGGAACTTTCATACTATATTCTTCACAAATTGCGTTTTTTATCATTCTTAATCACCCCATTATTATTTTTTTAAAAAGTTCATTAACCAATCGCTTGATAGTAAACTTTTCCGTTTTGTTGCTTACTGTTTACCTTTCCAATCGACTCTAAATAGAGCAGTCTCGTAATAATGGCCATGAATTGTTCAATCTGGAATCGTTGATTTTGTTTCTTATAAATCATTTCAGAAATTTGTGCAGCAGATAATGCATCATTGCTTAAAATATCCAGCATCTGGTTTAATCGATGCTGCTGCCTGGCTTGAATTTCGTCAATTCTTGCTTGTAAGTCATCAATCAAACCGCCGTGGCCTGTCAGGGCTACTTTCACCGGATACGTTTTGATCAAGTCCAGTGAGGTGAAATAGTCTTGTAACGGATTCTCCCCTTCTTCTCCCCTAAGCTCGATCATCGGTGAAATATCCGCCAAAACATGATCACTAACCATCATGATTTGTAATTCCGGGTTGTAGAAACAGAATTGATCTTTCGCATGACCGGGTGTCCAAATCGCTTCAAACGAATCGTTTCCAAATTTGATGGTTTCACCATGTTGATAAATCGAATCAGGTAAGAAATCAAACGGGGATGGGCTTGAAAGAACTGCTTTCGGTAATTTTGGCCCACCGTGTTTTAGAAACAGATCATTCAACGGGCTCCCATCCAGATACCTTTGTTTGATTCGCTCTAATTCGATGATGCTATAGTTTGAAACCATTACAGGAACCTGTAATTCCTCCTGAAACCAGCCCGCCAGTCCGCAATGATCGGGATGCGTATGTGTCAGAATCACCTTTTCAATGACAATCCCTGATTTACGGAGCTGTTCCCAAACGTTAATCGATTCAATGGTGTCTCCCGTATCGATAACGGTATAACCATTTTCTCCCTCTATTAGATAGGAGTTAACCGATTGTAAACTATACGGTAAGGGCAACAGCACTTGGTAGATGCCTTTAACGATTTTATTTAACATTTCCAACCGGCCGAAATAACGGGATTTTTTGGCTATCTTGTTCTTCAAATAGTACTTCTACTTCTTGGCCGATAAACACTTCTTCCGGATTGTTGACAACGATCCTTGTACCGATTGTTGGCCCTTCCTCCAATTCGACCAAGGCTGCTGCATAGGGAACCATGTCTTTAAATCTTGGCATCCCATCCATCCTGACAATTGAATAGGTTAGGATTTTCCCTTTGCCAGAAGCCTTTACAAACGATAAATTCCCCATATCCTTTGGACAAATCGCTCTTGGGTAAAAAACATATTCCCCACAGTTATCACATTTTTGAATGAGCAATTCCGATCGATTGGCCCCTTCGTAAAATTCCTTTGTTTCTTTGTTGATATAGTTTATAGCCATGATTATCCCCTCCTTAAGACGAGTGTACATTCATTGGAGAAGAGTCCGCCATTTGTATTGGTAACCCCAACCTCCAAATTTGGGACTTGCCGAACGCCCGCTTTCCCCATTAACTGACGAACCACTTCGACGACATTCACCATTCCCCCGGCATCTCCCGGCTGTCCTGCCGATAACTGCCCGCCGCTTGTGTTCACAGGGAAATCCCCTTTAAACGTTAAATCATGCTCCTCGATAAAACGGGCCCCTTCTCCTTTTTTACAAAAGCCCATATCCTCAATGGTTAGAAGGACCGCGATGGTATAGCAATCATAAAAGCCGCATATATCGATGTTGTCTACCGTAACGCCGGCCATTTCAAAGGCAATAGAAGAAGCTTTCTTTATGGGTGTCACGATGCCATTTCTCAGCAGATCTGCATCGGATAATAAGAAGTGAGTACTATGAAAACCTGCCCCCTCGATATAAACAGGTGTGTTTGAAATCGATTTTGCCTCTTCCCCTTTGCTGACAACAAAAGCAACAGCCCCATCACAAGGAGAAACAATTTCAAAAAGATGCAATGGTGTACTAATGACGGGTGAATTCAGCACCGCTTCAATGGTTAATTCTTTGTGACCGAATAACGCATTATCGTTATGATTGGCATTATACCGTTGGTGAACGGCAATTTTTGCCCTTTGCAATTGGGTATCGCCGTACAGATGTTCATATAAATTGGTTACCATCGCATAATTGGTGGTGGCGCCGCCGCCAAAATAAAGCGAATTAAAATTGGCATTTAAATCATGCGGTTCGGCCGAATGATGTTTCAAAAAATTCAAGTCCGCGCCTACGACCAGAACATTTCTTGCTGCTCCGCTCGCCACTGCTTCAGCCGCCTGTTTTAGCCCATATCCACCTGAAGCACCGTAAACAGACACCTCATCACTGTAGGTCGGTTTGATTCCTAAATAATTGGCCAACGTATTATTTAAACGGGCTGCCGTCGATAATGGACTTAAGGTCACAATCCCATCGATATCGGCAATGGTTAATTCGGCATCGCGAATCGCAAGAATGGATGCTTCACTGGCTAATTCAAAAATGGTTTTTCCGCTATCCTTCGTAAATGGAGTTTCCCCAAACCCAACAATGGCTGATTTCCCTCGGATACTCACGTCCGTCCCTCCCTACTACCTACAAACAATTTGTTTTATTTAGGTATCGTTTATCGTCCCGCCCATTCCGGCTTTCTTTTTTCAGCGAAGGCCCGAGGTCCCTCTTTACTATCTTGGGACTCCATCACTCTGCTTGTGTATTCCTGATTGATTTCCCATGCTCTTGATGGGTGATCGAGCGGCACGTCTAACCCGCGATAGACAATGTCTTTACTTACGCTTACCGCGACTGGTGCATTTACGATAATTTCATCCGCAAGTTCAATCGCTTTTTCCAATAGTTGTTCGTGAGGAACCACCCGATTGACCAATCCCCACTCGCTTGCTTCTTGTGGGGACATGGACTTGCCAGTCAGGATCAGTTCCATGGCAACTTTTAATGGTAACTGCCTTGGTAAACGAAGCAGCCCGCCGGCACCGGCGATGATTCCCCGCTTCACTTCTGGGAGGCCGAATGCAGCTTTTTCTGAAGCAACAATCAAATCACAAGCCAAGGCGATTTCCGTTCCTCCACCTAATGCAAACCCATTTACGGCTGCGATAATCGGTTTATTAATATAGTGTTGGGCGATACCGGCAAATCCCCATTTTTCCCCGCCTTCTGGAAAAATGCTTTCGCCCTTCGCAACTGCTTTTAAATCCGCCCCTGCACAAAACGCCCGGTCTCCTGCGCCTGTAATAATCGCACACCACAAGTTTGAATCTTCAGCATAATCCTCCAATGCCGTTCCAATACCTTCCCAGACTTCTGCGTCGACTGCATTCATCGCCTCTGGTCGGTTAATCGTAATAATCGCAATTCTTCCCCGTTTTTCATATAAAACCTTTTCCTTAGTCATCTTGTGACACCTCTCCTGTCATTTTTACTTTTATGAGGTACCTTGTAAAATGCGTACATGCTGAAAGAACTTAGTGTTTTACGGCTTCTTTCGCTACTTCTGTCACGGTAATTAATCCATCCAGCGCCATTACACCTTTTCCTTCTTCACGAACAATTAATGGATTTATTTCGATTTCTGACCAGCCGTCACCCAGGCTCAAGGCCAGATGAGAAATAGCGGATAACACGCTGGCAAGGGCCGTAACGTCATAGTTTACTCCGTTTCGGAACCTTTTAAAAAGCGGATAACTTTTCAATTCCTTTACCATCTCGAGCGCATCTTTTTCGGTAATGGGCAGTAACCGTTGGGAGACATCTTTCAATACCTCTACATACACTCCGCCTAAGCCACACATGATAATCGGCCCAAAAACGGGATCACGGTTTACCCCCACAATGGTTTCAAGGAATGGTCCTTCCACAAGTTCCTCTATTAAAATGCCTTCCATTCTAGCATTTGGGGCATGATTTTTTACATTTTCTGTAATAGTATGATAGGCCCTTATCAATTCCTTTTCATTCTTAATCGGTAACACCACACCGCCAACATCACTTTTATGGGTAATTTCCTGTGAAACGACTTTAGCCACTAACGGGAATTGTAAGGCAGCGGCTTTTTCAACGAGTTCTTCTTCGTTTTTAGCAACAGCTCCATTTGGTACTGGTATGTTTGAATCTTTTAGTAGTGATTTCACCTTCGGTTCGGTGACCGTTGTGGCCTGTAGAAGATTGAACTTCGTCTGATGATCAGAGTTTGAAGCGGTGTTGATTCGATCCCGCTCGGCATAGACTTTTTGATAGTTTACTAGATAATCTAGCCCTTTGATCGCACTTATTACATTGCTATAGGCAGGTACGTTATTTCCATTTAAAAAATGTCTAACCGGGCTTACCTCTTCTTCACTTCCTGTTGTTAGAACGAAAATCGGCTTTCCTGTTGTGTTGGAAACGTCTATCACGTCCTTGGCAAAATGCAATCCACCGTTTGATTTTCCTAATGGTAGGTGAGCAATAATCGAGTCTACTTCTTCAGCTTCTGCCAAGGTTTGCAGACAATGTTTATAAATAGCAGGATTCATGACTAGCGTACTGGCAATATCGACTGGATTATCGACAGGAAGATAATCAGCCACTACTTCTCTTAACCTATTTTTGGTTTGATCTGTTAATGAAACCAATTCCTGGTTATATTCAGTCAAGTTATCCGCAATCATGATCCCGGTTGCTCCGGAAATAACGACCGTTGCCACCCGATTGCCCTTCGGAAATTTCTTGCCGTTGAAAGCTTTTAGGGCATCTATGATCTCTTCGACCGTATCCACTGAAACCAACCCGTATTTTTCGGCGACAAGTTCAAATGACTTACTTGAACCCGTTAATGAGGCTGTATGGGACAAGGCGGCTTTCTTGCCTGCTTCCGATCGTCCGGATTTATAGACGATAATCGGTTTATGCTGTTGTAATGCCCTTGCTCCAATTTCTTTTAATTGTTCCCCATTTGGTACCGCTTCCATATAAGAGGCAATTACTTCCGTCTTTTCATCCTCAAGTAAAAATTCCATCACATCCAGCGTGGTGGTGTTTAGTTGATTTCCGGTGGTAATCATATAAGCAAAGCCTAATTTTTCATCTTCCCCTTTTGTTAAAATGGTGTGGCCTGTCGCTCCGCTTTGCGATACCAATCCCACATTCCCTTGGATCCACTTTAGCGATTCTACGGTGGAAAAGGACAAATTAATTTTCTCCGCCACATTGGTGATGCCCATTGTATTTGGCCCAATGACCCTGATGTTAAACTCTTCACAAATTTTCCTGATTTCTTCTTGTTTTTGTTTCCCTTCTTCTCCCATCTCGGCAAAACCGGCGCTAAAGATCACGGCATAGGAAACTTTTTTTTCCGCACATTCCTTTATGGCATTCTCGACAAAAGCTAAAGGAACGGCAATAATGGCAACATCTACCTCTCCAGGAACGTCAGCAACAGAGGGAAAACACGGAAAGCCCTCTAACTCTTCATAACGGGGATTAACACAATACACATTCCCTTTAAACCCCAAATCAATAAAATTACGTACGGTATTATGTCCGATCGATCCCTTTTTTTGTGAAGCCCCCACAATCACGACGGACCTCGGCCGTAATAAATACTCCATTTTGTTTTCTGCCATATTCCCATCTCCTCCCAAATAGTCGTTAAATAGAATAGGTTACTTCCATTTTCGTTTTTGGTTTCTTTGCTTGATTGGAAGTCATCCATTTCATTATTTGAGTCAAGTGATCATCTCTCGTTCCAAAGGATAGTTCGGTTGCCTTTGCACGATTCGACCATAGAAATAAATCCGATTCCGTGGCGTAGCCCATGCCTCCCCATAATTGATGGGCCATGACAGTGATTGTTTTATAGGATTCACTTGCAAATGCCTTTGCAATGGAAACTTCCCGGTCTGCAGCAAGGCCTTCCGCCAGATTGGATACGGCTTGGTACGCGGCCAATTCCGATCCATCCCGATAGGTAGCTAAATCTGCCAGGTGATGTTGAACGGCTTGGAAGCTGCCAATGGGTACACCAAACTGTTTTCGTTGGGACACATATTCTACGGTACTTTGGACCACTTTTTTCATTCCGCCGACCATTTCCATCGTTTGTAAAGCAGTAGCCTTTTTAATGGCTGCTTCTAGGCCTTCCAGAGCTTGTTCCGGTTCTCCTAATACCTCATCCTGTCCCAATTCTACTTCTGTGAAAGTGACTAAACTCTGCCTGTCTTTTCCAAAAGTTGAATGTTGTTTTATCTCTACGCCTTCATTTGCTGGATTGACTAAAAAAGCGGTTAATCCTTCATTTGTCTGTTCATCTTCCGTTCGTGCCATCACTATCAGCGGATCGGCAAGATGGGCATTTTGAATAAAACTTTTCGTTCCAGTTAAGTAATAACGATCCTTCACCTTACGGGCGACCGTCTGATAACAATTGGTATTGTGAATTGCTTGTGGCTCCATATAAGCGATCGTTGAAATGATCTTACCAAATGCAATATTTGATAAATACTTGGCTTTTTGCTCTTCGGTACCGATCTCTTCTATTAAAAATGAGGCCAATAATGTACTATAATAGGTGGTTGGCAAAAGGACTTTTCCTGATTCTTCATAGACAATCCCCAAGTCAAAAAGCGTCCCGCCGGCACCATTGTATTTTTCAGGAATGGCAATTGACAGCCAGCCGCCATCACTTAGTTTCTTCCATAATTCTTGTGAATGGCCGGTAGAATCCGGAGTTTGTAATTTCCTTACCAAGTCGATTGGAACCTCTTTTTCAAAGAATTTCCGAACGGAACTTTGTAGCATCTGTTGTTCTTCCGTAAATGTCATATTCATCCGTCATACCTCCGTACTTATTTTCTTGGCAGCCCAAGCCCACGTTGAGCAATGATATTTCTTTGCACCTCATTCGTGCCTCCTCCAAAGCGATGGAATGGGGCCAGTCGGTACAAATGCTCTAACTCTCCTGCAAGTGGAGCCGATTCATCCTCTTTGTTTAATTGACCATACATATTGACGATCTGCATGCCATAATCAGCGACTTTTGTGTACAACTCGGTGGCAAATACCTTCATCATGGACGCTTCGGAGGAAATTTCCCGTCCTGAATCTAGTAAACTTGCCCCGCGGTAGCCAAATAGTTTCGCAATTTCCAAGTCCACATGAAGTTCCGCCAATTTATTCTTCACATCAGGACGAGTAATGAGCAGTTGTCCATCGATAATGGTATGCTTACAAAAATTTACCAAATCATCATAAACCCGCCTTAGTTCAGCTGAGCCACCCATTAGTACCCTTTCACTATCAAGTGCGCCTGTTAAAATTCTCCACCCCTGATTAGCCTCTCCGATCAGATTGTTTTTTGGAACTCTTACATTTTCAAAGAACACATCATTTGTTGTATGATTTCCCCATGTTCTTTGTTTTACGAGCGTGACTCCCGGTGCATGATTTGGAATAATGATGACGGAAATCCCTTTATGTTTTGGCAGAGCAGGATCCGTCCGTACAGCAACCCATTGATGGGTTACCTTGTGCCCTAATGTATTCCAGGTTTTTTGCCCATTTATGACCCATTCATCCCCATCTAAGACGGCGGTTGTTTGAAGGCCTGCCAGGTCTGTCCCGGCATTCGGCTCTGAGTACCCAAGGGCAAAATCTGCTTCACCAGCCATGATCTTCGGGAGCCATTCCTTTTTATTCTCTTCCGTACCAAACATAAAAATCGCCGGCGCCACAATGGAAAGTGCTGCTCCTGTAGGATGGGGCGCCTTTGCATAGACAAATTCTTCATGAAAGATAAACTTTTCTATAGCGGTAAGGCCTAATCCCCCCATTTCCTTTGGCCAATTAATGGCGGCCCAGCCTTTTTCAACTAGTCTTCTACGATACTCTCTTTCTAGGGGACCTGTTGGTTTATCTTCGTTTTCTTCGACTTCGTGAAGCAACTCTGGTGTGATGATTTCTCGTAAGAATTCTCTGATTTCCTGTTGCCAGGTTAGTTGTTCCTCTGTTAATTGAAACCGCATCGATTTACCTCCTTCCTATTGTAAGCGTTTTCTGTATTCATTATATTTTTAATATTCTATCCTTTCAATGAACATAAAAGGCACTATTACTGTTTAATCAACAAATGCTATAAAGAACGTACACTATCTCATAAATAAACCACGTTTTTGCCTGATTTGTTCCCTCACGCCAGGTTCGAATCGTTACTAAAACAAGCCGTATCCATAAGGAAACGGCTTGTTTATTGTTAACTCATTGTATTTTTCATAAATACCTCTACTTGTTTCGGGTGATGTTGCTACTAAAACACAACTACTCCCTAAACGAACAAAATTCGACATAAAGTTTTCATAAATCCCGATTTTCTTACTACGTTCATGTAATTTCCATTGACCTGACACTAATAATCTCTTACTATTTTACTGTCTTAGTTTATTTTCATTATTACAAATGAGTAAGGAGCTTTTTTATGGAAGATAAACAGAAGAAACCTCTATCGTTATCGTCAAATTCCGTGCGTTTAGGTGTATTATTGGCTTTGGTTGGAGGATTTCTAGATGCTTACACTTTCATTAGCCGGGATGGTGTATTTGCGAATGCCCAAACAGGAAACATGGTACTGTTAGCCGTAAAAGCAGCTAACCGTGACTGGATGGGGATGTTACTGTATATTCCGCCCGTCATTGCGTTTATATTAGGGGTTTTGATTTCTGAAATTTTCAAGACTCCTCGTGTTCGGCATTTAGTTTTTAGCTATAGACGATCCATCCTCATACTAGAATGTCTCGTGTTAATTTTTGTTGGGTTTTTACCGAGCAGTGTTCCGAATATGGTTGTGACGGTGTCCATTGCATTTGTGTCTTCCCTGCAAATTTCTACTTTTAATAAATTAGACCGGTGGGCGTATAACTCCACGATGACGACAGGAAATTTAAGGACTGCTACTCAAGCTGCTTATTTAGCTATTAAAGAACATAACCAAGAAGCTAAAAAGCAATTCCAGGAATTCTTTTTCATCATTTCATCCTTTATATTTGGTGCTTTAACCGGAACTTTTTCCACTACGTATATAGGGAATCGAGCTATTTGGATTGCCTCATGCATTCTGATTGTTGCGCTTGTTCTTTATCATAGAGACAGAGGATTTATCCGAAAACAGGAAGAGTGTCATAAAGACCATATGAAACTTGCTCAAGGATAAATAATTTTCAGGCCTGTCCACTACTTTGGACAGGCTCTTTTATTAATGTCTACCCTGCTTTTTCTACAAGACAGTTTTTTTCCCATTTTTCATATTCTTTCGATGCTGTCCAACTTAACCATGAGACTAGAATTCTTAATTCATTGGGTCCGACATACCAGTATTCCCAACGCTTCTTTTCAGAATTTTGATAAATCCCGGTTTTGTAGACATAATGCATGTGAAAACACCCCTTGTTTTCCAATTATTTTAATAATTTTCTGAAAATTAACTATTAAAATAAATATTCTCCTTATCTCCAAAAACTCCTGCTAAAGCGTTATCATTTATTCAAATTTAGAAAGCTATAATAAAGTCGGTATGTTTTTAAATAAAATGAGGTAAACCCTTCCTGGATTAACTCAGCAGATGGTTTGAGGAAGAGTCAGCCCAACGAAATGCATAAGTAGCAATTAGTTATTTACAATTTTAAATTCTTTTATTGGATAATAAACAACATTTGTTGTTCCTATTACCTTTTCCATTGGTATCGATCCAATATCACGGCTGTCTTTGCTATGCCTTCTGTTATCCCCCATTACAAACAAACTATCTTTAGGGACTGTATCATTACCTACAGCGGTCTCCTTTAATGTGAAAGAGTATGTCAAAGTTTCATCATTAAGTCTTTTCTTATATTTTTCTAGATAAGGTTCGTTGTATGCTTTTCCGTTTATATATAAAACATCATTTTTATACTCAATCCTGTCACCTGGAAGGCCGATTACACGTTTTATGTAATCCCTACCGTCTGGGGCGTGAAATACCACAATATCAAATCTTTTCGGTTCTCCCATTTTGGTTACAACCATACGGTCCTTGTCTTGGAGGGTGGGGTTCATTGATTTACCTTCAACAACAATGGGGGTAAAGAAAAAAGAGCGAATAATAAATGCAATAACAAGTGCACCCACTATTGATTTAACCCATTCAAACGTTTCATTTTTCTTCTTTGTCATTACTCATCCTCCCTTAAAATTCATCTGAATGCATATCCTCATTTTACCATATTTGTTTGGGCATATATTACTTTTCTTAAGCTATTTCACATTGAAAAATAAACGGTAAAATCTCCTCTATTGGTCAAACTAAAGATAAGAAAAAGGAGGAGCAATATGGTTAATAAGTTTGAAATAAGGATATTAAGAATACTTTTTATCTTTGGAATCGGTGCTTTATTAAATTTAATAAGAAAGCCCCCGATGAAGGATTGGATAATAATTTTTTTGTTGAAAAGTTACATTGCCTCCATTTTGGATAATCTACTTGTGAAAAAAGGATATTTTAAGTACCCAGTTAACTTATTTAAAACCTTTGATATAAGTGTTTTGTTTAGTTATTTAATCTTTCCTATTTCCTGTATTTATTTCAATCAAGTTACTAAGAATTCAACAAATAAAGGCATCTTATTAAAGTGCTTATTATTTAGTCTGCCATCTGCAGTAGCGGAACATTGGCTGGAAAAAAATACAAAATTAATTAAATATAAAAAATCCTGGACCTCGGTGCATAGTTTCTTTTCAATTGCTTCAACTTTCCTATTGTCTAGATTTCTAATAGCACTAATTAGAAAGGCTACACAGAAACAATGACTGTTGTGTGAGTTGTTTCTGTGCGTCAATACCAACTTGCTTCTTTAACTTTAACTGCCTTTTACCACCAATGGGAAATTCACTTATCTCAATGTTTTAAGTACACTTTCTCATACTTAAAAAACAATGCCGATTTCCTTTATAAAGAAATCGGCATTATACCTACTATTTCATTCGAGATTTGTGTTATTTTTCGATTTAAATAATTCGTAACAATACTGAAACCCATATAGAGCCAGAGATTTTATTAAAAATAATAAAGATAGCTGAAATTTAGTTAATCTTATTAAAGAAACGTAACGAATTTTCTTAAATACAAACAACATAACATAAGTAAAAAACGAATCCACTACAAGGTTGGTTATAAAATACTTTTTAAAATTACCAAAGGTATACTTTAGAGTCCATAAAGTTCCAATAAAAAATGGTCCTACAATTAGTGGCAATTCCCCCAATACATTTGGTTTTGCTTTGTGGAAGAACCACCACCACTTCTTTCTCTCGGCTATTAATCCTTCAAGGATAAGATAAATTGTAATGAAATAAGCTCCTGGAATAAACCTCTTGATGTTTTTATTCCCCAAAAAGGGTAAAGAAAGCCATGGAATGATTCCCATTAAGAAAATTAGATTACGATATTTCCGCAATAATCCCACATCCATTTATCCTTGTTAGGATTATTGTTACCTGATCATTAAATTTTATCACTATAAATGTACCTGCAGGGTAAGAGGGTGACTTGTTTATTTGATGAAGGTTTAAAGGAAGAATAAGTAATTGGTGTATACTAGGTACGTTCTTTCATAAACAATCCTTTTTAGTGTTATATTAAAAATAGTCGAGGGATTGAAGCCCTCGATTTTTCTATTACTTAAATATTATTGGCATCGGCCCAAGCTTGTCGAATCAAGCCTGCCAATTCATCAGTGCCTGCTTCCTCCTCTGATCTCACTTTTATGTGTCGCATACGTTTCCCAGTGCCTTCTAATTGTTCTTTCGGGTCAAAAAGATTTGCCCCGAAGTAAAAACCCAAACGTACATAATTCCTTTGAGCTGACATGTAACAGATCCACGTTCCTGGCATTTCAGACAATTTGTAGTTAAGGGCGTTATGATACACAAATTCATCTGCACCCGGCATGTTTGCCTTAACGACAAATCGTAATACTTCAATGATTCCTCTAATCTGGGTAGGGAATCTTTCAACAAGCCTCTCAACAGTTTGTACTTTGGAAGTGTTCGGGCCATCAACGCTGTTTTCCATCGCATTACCTCCCTTAATGGATCAATAGTCGTTTAAGGTAATTTTATTTTGCCACTTAGTTGAAAAAGAGAAGATGTTGCTTAGCAATCCAACTGTTCCACTATAGCACCTATTAGATAAGTAATTGTTCACAAACAATAAATTTACGTTGTGACAGCAAGTAATAATGCTAGAGAATATTATTAGTAGGCGATTCCTACACGTGATTTGACATAATCGCTACTTTCTATCTGACGATAAGTAAAATCTGCTGTATCAGGAACTGATATTTTCATACCACCTTCTGGCAAAAAATTACGTTCAATTCGATATTGACCTTCTCTTTCTCCATCTGGCAAATATGTAGGACATACAATCGTCCAATCGAGTGTTGATTGTTTCAGCATCTCGTAAACTTTATGATGTTCTTCTGCTGCACGGGTTGATTTACGCTTTGAATCACTTGACTGATAACGCATTACGGTTGGACTAGTTTTACTTTGTAAGATTCCTGCGGTTCCTATCGTGATAATTCGTTGTATACCTTCGTTTTCCATTGCTTTGATAATTAGTGGCATACTTTCTGATAGAGTGGTTGTGCTATCAGTATTAAGTGCACTAATAACTACATCAATCCCGAGCATTGCACGTACTATATCATTTTTACTTAAAACATTCCCTTGAATAATGGTTAAATTTTCACTATTTATTTGAATCTTTTCCGGATTGCGAACTAATACAGTAACATGATGTCTATCATGAAGGGCATAAGTTACAATTTGACTTCCAACCCGTCCAGTTGCACCTAAAATTAATATATTCAAAGTATCATCCTCCTTTTTACGAATAAAAATATTACAGTACACTATAAATGCTATTATTTCGTCTTTTACAGCATTCTTCAACTACCCTGCCCGGTAGTTGAACAAAAAAAGATTGCTTTCGCAATCCGAGGAAGACTCTAATGATTATTTTCCCTGCTTAAATCCAATCGAATGAAATAAAAACATCCTAATCCTGCGAAAATAATAATTAATTGCTAATTCTTTATAGTTTATGGGCTTCACCAATTCAACTTTTCTTATTTTAATAAGCCCTTTTAATAACTTTTTCTACTAACACTTGATAAAAGTAAATAATAATTGCCAATGAAACCGACAAAATGAAAAAATGTTTAGGTCTCATTTTTTTAAACTCAAATACCCCAACCTTAGTGAAAAATTTAATTATTGGAAAAGACAACAGCCAATCAATAATAATATTAGTTGTAATGTATTTTAAAAAATTCCCGAAAGTTAATTTGAATACCCAAATAGTTGTAATTAAGAATAATCCAAGTAAATAAGAAACATCCAAACGATAATTTGGAAATAATGCATTCTTAACCTTCCACCATTTTTTATTGTCAGCTGTTTCACTTAAAAAACTAAAAATATAGCCAACAAAAGTTGCGACAGGTAAGAATCGAAAAAAAGTATTTTTTCCAATTAAAGGCACAGTTAACCAAGGGACTACCAAAGTACAAGTTGACAAAAATTTCCTAGAGTCCAACATATTAAACCTCCGACACTAATTTATTATAATTAGTATCCAAATACTAACAAAAATTTATTCAACTAAACTCCCTCAATAAAAGGAGCGAAAACACCGATTTTTTCATGTTTTCTTAATAAATGGCTGTGTTAAAGGATGTGGTTCTTACGTCATTTTGGTGAATTCTATCAACCCTGAGTTATAGTGTCATCTTCTGTAAAAAAATTTTTATATTAATATTCTTTTAGGTACTGAAACGTAATCGGTTTAACAATACCGTTATACCTGCACGCCCATACATCATTCTTTTGATATTTTTTAACCTATTAATGGTTCCCTCCGTAATTCCATTTGACCAAGGTAATGTTATCGCGTAATAAACAGCCTTAATATCACTTCGGATGCCTTTAATAAACGTTTGAAAGTGAGTAAAGGATGAATGGTGATGCTCAATTAGCCATTTTCTAAGACCAGACGAATGTTTTTCTTCAAATAAGCGCCTAAAAGATTGAATGAATCCGCTAATTTCCATTAACGATGGAAAAGCCTTTAAAAGGTTGGGATGCAAGGAATTGAATGCTTTCTTATGGTTCTGCACGCTCTTATCCCAAAGAATCCGGATTATTGCTTGTTGAAGATTCAGTGTACGCGGCCTCTTATTTCGAATATCGCGACGCTCGTCCGAAATCATGTAATTTAGTGTGTTGCGGTGTCCATTAAACCCTGCCTTTCTACAGGCAACTTCTATCTCATCTCCCTTTAATCCATCTGCTATCATGCTTCGGATGAGGGGGAGATATCGGTCATATAAAGAATTTCGTTTTAAGGACGGCTTTGATGTCGTAGCTAAATCAGTATAGACTGTGTTACGGGAAATGCCTAGCTGCTTTGCAATCGCCGTGATGTTCTTGCCTTCCTTTCGAAGGCGCTGGACATTTTGAATTCTCTTCCAAACCTTGTCTTCGTGTTTCTCTAGAGGCTCGAGTCGCTTAGGTAAAGGACGCGATGTACTTACCTGTTGGACAGCTTGACCAGGAGGTTTCCATTTTGACGGCACAACAGACTTAATTGTCTTCTTAACTGCATCGAAGAGATGCTGGAAGATATGCCATCTGTCTCCAACCTGTTTGATTTTTAGCGATGCTTCTTCTACCGCACTTTTATAGGCTTGCGCACGATCTCTAGTAATTAGTTGAATTTCAGGATGTACGATAAGCCAGTTTTTTACAGACTCTTTATTTCGGTTAGGCAGAAAATCAAGGATTTCACCTGTAAGAAGGTCAATGAAAATTGTGCCATATCGCTTTCTTTTCTTGAAAGCAAAATCATCAATACCGACGAAAGGGGCAATAACTTGATGGAGCTGAGTCTTCTTTTTTAATTCGGTATAAAATGGCATCATGACTAATTGAAATGTGCATTTCCCGGCAGACTTTTTCTGCGACTAGACAATTATTTGAGAATCCAACGTAATGGATTAGTTTTTCCAGTCTGACCGTTTTTCGTCCGGAAGGATTTAACCAGTTCAAACGTTCTGTAAAAATTTTATTCTTACAGTTTGCATTCACACAGAACCATTTGTGCAGAAGAATAGTCAGGTGAACCGAACGATCTGAAACCGGGAGATCATCTGCTTTTCTTGCATATCGGCTGTGGCGCTGAGAGGATACACACTTACATCCTGGGCATCGAGCGTGTGTTGAACAAACTTTTAACACGACATACATCTCTTCAGACTCTATCAAGGTGTGGATGACTTCAACATTTTGATCGAACTTGAAAAGCTGCTCAGTGCTTGTATTATTCATAGTACACACCGCCTTAAGGGTATTATTAATGCTATACCCGAAAAGCAGTTATAAATGCCTTCACCAAATTTACGTAAGAACCA
>NZ_JBALNF010000074.1:0-9678 GCF_036962465.1 Neobacillus vireti | reverse complement strand
CACCCGTCCGCCGCTAACCTTCCAGAACAAGTTCTGAAAGATTCGCTCGACTTGCATGTATTAGGCACGCCGCCAGCGTTCGTCCTGAGCCAGGATCAAACTCTCCATGAAAGTTGATTTAGCTCATTTTGTTACGTTGGCTTCATTTCGTAAGAAATGAATATTATTGTTTGTTGACGTTTTTGTTTGTTTAGTTTTCAAAGAACAAAGTCATCAGAAGCGACAAGAAATATAATAACATATCCTTCAAAAGTATGTCAACAAAATTTCTAAATTCTTTTTGACAATTACCTTTTCTCGAAGGAGCTTTATTAATATATCACTTCTATCTGTAAACATCCACATGTAAAATTATCCAGCTGCCTCTATTCATTTGTTTTATTTTCTGTAAAGGATCCTTCATAATCCGGAAAACCCTCACATAAAATGGACAAGTAAGGATTGTCCTAGGGGGTTATGAGCTTGATATCGACTGATAAACAATTGGTACTAGTATTTAAAAGAGTATGAGAAAAACATGGTTAACTTATTGCTGCTTGATAATCGGGGCCAGTATGCAAGGAATGGCAATGTCCTTATTTTTATTTCCTCACTCTATTCCATCTGGCGGGGCTGCTGGAATTGCCATTTTAATGAATCATTGGTTTCACCTCTCATTAGGCTTTTCCTTATGGATTGCTAATATCGTCTTTTTATTCTTTGCAATTCGTTATTTTGGTTTTACTTGGACGTTTAAAACCATCATTTCAGTTGCCACTACATCCTCAACTGTAAATTACTTAACACTGTATGTCCCGCATATCCATGTTCATCTATTATTGGACCTGCTAGCTGGAAGTGTTTTTTTTGGGATTGGTGTAGGAATCCTTATTCGAGCTGGCGCATCCAGTGGTGGTATGGTCATTCCTGCCTTAATGATTGCTACTTACAAGAACTGGAGCCCCGGGAAAGTGATGATGGGCATCAACCTTTTAATTTTCTTATTAACCGCCTTAGTTATTGATTACAAAATTGTCATTTTCGCAGTTATTTGCCAATTTTTTTCAACTAACATCATTGATTATATATATGAACTAAAAATTCATAAGATTAGCTTTCTAACGGCTAATTGGCGTAAAAGATAAGAAGATCCTCTATAGAATCTTCTTATCTTTTAGATAGCTTATTACTTTGTCGACAGATTGTTCAATCGACATTTTATCAGAGTCGATGATAATTTGTGGCTTAATCGGTGCTTCATAAGGGGATGAAATCCCTGTGAATTCAGAGATTTCACCTTTCCGTGCCTTTTTATATAGTCCCTTTGGGTCGCGGTCTTCACAAACAAAGATCGGACAATTTAAATAGATTTCAATAAACTCACCTGGTTCAAACATATTCCGGACAAGTTCTCTGTCTTCTAGGAATGGGGAAATAAAAGCAGTACATACTATTTGCCCACTGTCGACAAACAGTTTTGCTACTTCCCCGATTCTGCGGATATTCTCTTTCCTGTCCTCTGGAAGAAAGCTTAAATCACGGTTTAATCCATGACGGATATTATCTCCATCCAGTACATAGCTTCGATAGCTTTCTCGAAATAACATCTGATCAACTGCATTTGCCAGTGTAGATTTTCCTGATCCGGACAAACCAGTAAACCAAAGAACGCAGCTTTTATGTCCATTTAATAGATGACGATCTTTTTTTGATATGGTTGTGTGATGCCAGGTGATATTATCTCTTTTATTCATTCTCCTACACCCTTTAGTTGTTTTGGCAGCTAGCCAATTCTTGAGTTTTCATTTATATACGTTTCCTTCATGCCTTGGATAAGGGTTTCCACTACCTCTGGCCTGCTGAATTCCTTTGGAGGATGAACCCCATTACTCAACATTCCTCGGACAGCTGTCCCCGATAAAATTACATGATATCCCCGGTCATGAGGACATGTTTTTGCAGACGCCATGTTTTCACATTTTTTGCAGTAGAAGCTATGTTCGAAGAATAGTGGCTTAATTCCTAATTCCGCTTCTGCGAAGTGACTGAAGATTTTTTGAGCATCATAGGTCCCATAATAGTTTCCTACACCTGCGTGATCTCTTCCAACAATAAAATGTGTACATCCATAATTTTTCCGGACAATGGCATGAAAAATCGCTTCCCTGGGTCCGGCATAGCGCATGGCAGCTGGAAAAACAGACAAGAAGACTCGGTCTTGTGGATAATAATTTTCGAGTAATACTTTATAGCTTTTCATTCTAATCTCACTTGGAATATCGTCAGCTTTTGTCTCACCAACCAATGGATTTAAGAATAACCCATCAACAATTTCTAAAGCTGATTTTTGAATATATTCATGTGCTCTGTGAACAGGGTTTCTCGTTTGAAAACCAACAACCGTTTTCCACCCTAGCTCCTTAAATTTCTCTCTCGTCTGCATAGGATCTAAATAAAAACTTTCAAAATTATCTTTTTCCAGTCTTTTGATAAGGGTTATTGGGCCTGCAATATAAATATCGGGACGTTCAAACAGCTTTTTAACACCAGGATGGTGTGGATCAGTGGTTCTATAGACTCTGTCGGCTTCTACCTTCTTATCCGGCTTATACATTTCCTTTACTGTCATTACACCATAAATGGCATTACCGTGAATTAAGTTGATGGTTTCTCCTATTTTAAGCAGTTTTGCTTTCTGAGGCTCCACAGCTAACGTAATTGGGATGGACCATGGAAGTCCGTTAGATAGTCTCATCTTCTCAACTACAGAATCATAATCCTTCTTTTCCATGAATCCTTCTAACGGGCTATACGCCCCATTTGCAATCAATTCTAAATCACTTAACTCCAATTTACTTAGTTCAACAGAGTTACGAATATTTTCTTTTGAAAAATGAACGTCGATACGATTAATTAATTTGCCACCATGCGGCACACTCTCACACATAACTTTTTCCTCCCTTGGCCTCCCAATTATTAGGTCAGCATGTTATTGGATTTATCTTTATCCTTCATGGAGGCCACATTCTGTTTTTGTATTTCCGGCCCAGCGCCCTGCACGAAGATCTGCCGTATCGGTAACAGGCTGAGTACACGGGGCACAGCCGATACTTGGATATCCTTGGTCATGCAAGGGGTTATACGGAAGATTATTTAACGTAATATAGGTCATGATATCTTCCCATGACCAATGGATAAGAGGGCAAATTTTTACTTTATGAAATTTCTCATCCTTATTAATATATTGAGTATTTTGCCTTGTAAAGGATTGATCTCTTCTTAAACCCGATATCCATGCCGAGACATTGTCTAGGGCTTCTTTTAAGGGAACTACTTTTCTCATATGGCAGCATAAATTGGGATTATGTTTCCACAGTTCATCACCATACCATTTTGCCTGGTCCTCGAGACTCGCCTTTGGTTTTAGCATTGTGATTTCGAGTGTTGGATAACGTTCTTTAACCTTATCGATTAATTCATAGGTTTCGGGAAAATGCAGCCCGGTATCAAGAAAAATAATCTTTGCCTGTTTGTTAACTTTATAAATTAAATCGATTAGAACAATCCCTTCGGCGCCAAAGCTGCAGGAATAAACAATATCATCCTTATACTCCTGATAGGCCCATTTTAAAGCATCTAAGAAATCTGGTTTATTGTTCATAAAGGAGGCTATTTTCTCTTCATCCCAATTTTCATACGTTAACAGTTCTGACACTCCTTAGCCCTCCATTCATTCACTCATTTACACTTCTAATGTCATACATTGATTGTTTTCGACAATGATTTTATTCATGTTATTAATGTCGCCATAGTTCACATAAGAAACTAGCCCCCGAATCCAGGATCCGTGCCCGAAAATTAATACATTGTGGTAGTCCTTGTATTTTATTAAAAATTGGGCAATTCGAGCTTCGAAATTCTTTAAACTCTCACCTAGAACTAGTTCCTTGGGATTTTCAATCCATTTATCACCATACTCATTGAGGAGCTTACTCTTTGGAACTCCCTCAAATGGACCAAAATCCAACTCATCTAATAATCCCTCAGTTTCAGGGAAATACCCATAAAGATGAGCGGTTTGGTGGGTTCGTTTCAGCGTACTGGCCAATACCAAATCAAACGGCTTGTTTTCGAGGATTTCCTTATTTTGTTTTATCTTTTTTGCAAACTCCTCTGTAACAGGTGCAAGGTCTATGTCTCGTCTTCCTTGAAGCCATGTTTTTTTATTCCATTCTGTTGGAAGGTGCCGTATCAAGGTAAGGTACATTTTATGCCTCCAAAAAAAAGGTTTCACTTCTAAGTCCACGACGCTGTGATTCCAATACCAGTACATCGTGTAGTTTGACATTTCCTAAATTGACATTAGGGCCAATTTCTTTTATAAAATACATTTGGTGCTTTGCAGATGGAGCTTCAAAAATAATTTTACGCGCATCTAAATCCGTCAATAATTCCTCGACTAGGTTGGATTTAACAGCTCCACATTTATCGTAAATTCCAGATGTACCGGAATCCCGGCCTTCCGTTATAACATAATCACATCCAGCATCGAGCAGCACTTCTATTTCCTTTTTCCAATCAGTAATAGGCATTTCATTATTAGAATCCTTTGAACCGACCTCGGCAATGACATGAAAATCATTTTTTATTTGCGAAATCAGCTTAAGCCTCTCTTGAAGTGGAATATCCAAGGTTCCATTGGATATCTCAAGCCATTCGATTCCTAAACTGTTTAAGTAGGCTAAATATTCCGGAATCTTATTTTGGTAATAGCATTTCTCAAATAAGGTTCCGCCACAATACGGTTTAATTTGATATTCCTTATAAAGATTCACTTTTTCCCTTAAATTGGGGGTAACATAGGCAGATCCAATTCCAATTTTGGCAATATCAACGATGTCGCCATAATCGGCTAAAATATTTTTTAACTCCCCGAGTGGGGTCCCGAAATCAATAACAGAAGTCAAACCGTACGTTCGATTTCCGGAAGTCCTTTCCGGCAATGTTAAAAAATTCATAGGCAATGCGCCTCCTCTATTTTTCTAGGATAGATTATTCAAAAACTGGGTTATTGTGTTAACAATGGGCTATTACAACCTGTAATTAGGCATTTGTCATGTATAAACATTCATCTAGAACAAACAATATAAAGGCTTAATTTTATAGTTAGGGGTGTACATCCTTGCCAAAGCAAAAACATAAAGGCTTAACGATAGCAGCGATCGGTTCTATCCCGCTTATTTTGGTTCTGGGGAACTCGATGTTGATCCCTATCCTTCCAAGCATGAAAACAGAACTGAATGTAACTCAATTTCAAACTAGTTTGATTATCACCGTATTTTCGATTGCAGCTGCAATCTCTATACCAGTCTTAGGTTATTTATCCGACCGATTTTCTCGAAAAGCCGTCATCATTCCTGCACTAATTCTGTACGGCTTGGGCGGGCTTTTAGCTGGTGCGGCAGCTGCTTGGTTTTCTAGTTCCTATACATGGATATTAGCCGGAAGGATTATGCAGGGAATTGGTGCAGCAGGTACAGCCCCAATTGCCATGGCCTTAGCAGGCGATTTATTTAAGGGCGCCGAGCAAAGTAAGGTATTAGGGTTAGTAGAAGCTTCCAATGGGTTTGGTAAAGTAATCAGCCCCATTATTGGTTCGTTATTAGCCTTACTCTTTTGGTATGCGGCCTTTTTTGCCTTTCCGATTTTTTGCTTCCTATCCGTTTTATTAACCATCTTTTTTATTAAAGAAAAAAAGGCCGAAAAAGAGCCTCCTCCTATTAAAAAATATGTTAAAGGCCTTGTATCTGTCTTTAAAACAGAGGGACGCTGGTTGTTTGCCGCTTATTTAACGGGAGCCTCTTGTTTATTTACACTGTTTGGGATTTTGTTTTATATCTCTGACATCCTTGAGAAAGACCATCATATTGACGGTCTATTAAAAGGGGCTATATTAGCAATTCCACTTTTATTTATGACCACGACTTCCTATATCACCGGAAGTAATATCGGCAAGAACATGAGTCTTATGAAAAAATTAATTGTCATTGGCTGTCTATTAATGACCGCTTCCTTTGCGTCTTTAATGTTTTTTACCAAATTATTACCGTTCTTTGCAGTACTAGTGGTCAGCAGTATTGGCACGGGCCTTGTACTTCCCTGCATCAATAGCTTTATTACAGGCTCTGTTCCATCCGATAGAAGAGGATTTGTTACCTCATTATACGGTTCCGTTCGTTTTTTAGGGGTAGCAATAGGCCCGCCAATCTTTAGTACATTAATGGAATGGTCTAGATCTGGAATGTTTCTTTCCACAGCCGGATTAACGTTATTATGCGGAATTCTTTCCATGATGCTAATCCATGTCGCTAAAAAGAAACCAACTGAAGAAAACGATTCACTGTTTGAGAAGCTGCAACTCACGTAAAATCTGCCCATCCTAACATAGATTGAAAAGGAGAAGATTTCATTGCAAATTTATTTTTCACCCGAGGTCATTACCCCGGAATATCAAGTTTTAAATGTGGTTGATGGAAAAAACAAGGGAGTCGGAAATGTGGCCTTCCTATTTGCTGAAAAGAAACTTTATGTATATGGCATTTTGGAA
This sequence comes from Neobacillus vireti, assembly GCF_036962465.1. Classification (GTDB taxonomy): domain Bacteria; phylum Bacillota; class Bacilli; order Bacillales; family Cytobacillaceae; genus Neobacillus; species Neobacillus vireti_B. Next base: position 3,092 of record NZ_JBALNF010000074.1, on the reverse strand, counting down.
GAGGATGAAGTGGGAGCTGACTTTAAAGATTTACTTACCCCTTACATTAAAGGACTTGCAAAAGCAAAGCCTGGACTCGATATCTTTTCTTGTGTGTATGTGGGATGTAAAAAAATCAAACTAAATGAAGAAGAAAAATAATTATGATTCCATAAATGGTTGACTCAGAAATGAACTGGGTCATCTTTTTTTGGGGCAAACTAGGTGTGTAACAAGGCAGATAACTACTTCATAATTTATTTTTGTAAGTAATTTTCTTTGGAGTGTTGTCTAATGAGCGTTGGAATTATATTCATGGGACTGGTGATTGGTTTTATGGTCGGGTTAACAGGCGTTGGCGGTGCAGCCTTGTTAACACCGATTCTGATATTATTGGGGATAAATCCATCTATTGCTGTGGGGACGGATCTTTTCTACAACTCCATTACAAAACTCTTTGGATCTATTCAGCATTGGAGACAAAAGACCATCAACCTTCAAATCGTCAAATATTTAGCGATTGGAAGTATTCCTAGTGCGGTTATGGCTGTTGGTCTCCTTCACTTATTTGATTCTTATTTTCACAATCAAGAATCGGTTATTAAACATGCACTTGGCTATGTTTTGATACTGGTGGCATTGTCTACTCTGTTTAAAACGTTTATAAAAAATAAAAATAAGTGGAATCATCTGCAAATGAAGCCTCTTGAGGAGAAACGGGCATTAACGATTGGCTTAGGGGCAATATTAGGATTTATTGTAGGATTAACTTCGATCGGCTCCGGCTCATTATTTGCCTTAGCTATGATTTTTCTTTACCGATTAAGTCCATCTGAGCTCGTTGGCACAGATATTGCCCATGCTTTCTTCTTAGTTACAGCAGCAGGAATCCTGCACGCCGGAATGGGCAATGTTGACTATTTCTTAATGTTTAATCTTCTAACTGGCTCCATTCCAGGCGTGATTTTAGGAAGCTCCTTATCCTCCAAATTCCCCGCAAAACCATTAAGAGCCCTTATGGCCCTAATGATTTTAATTAGCGGATTTAAACTGATTTAATAGTCTGTCCTTAAACCAATTCATTTTTAAGAAAAAACATGTCCTTCTCTTGAAAATATCAACATATAATATGGTGAAACGGATTTTCGGGAGGTAGCTATGTTTATTATCTTAGAAAAAGCAGTTTTGGGGATGGCCTTTTTACGGTTATTATCTGGAAGTATCGAGATATTTGCAGCCATTTTAATGCTAAGGTTTAATTCAGTTGAAAAAGCATTAATGATTAATTCCTCACTCGCCCTTGTTGGTCCTATTATCTTAATTTTAACAACTACAATAGGATTAGTAGGGATTGTTGGTGATATATCAGTCATGAAAATCGTATGGATTTTACTTGGGGTTGCCTTTATTTTAATTGGAGTAAAATCTTAATTAGAGATCCTTTTTTGCCTATTAAAGGAAAAAGCCTATCAGATTCGATAGGTCTGATAGGCTTAGTCATTTTCTTGTCTTGATCGGTCTTGTGGGTTTAGCATGTTTCCTCGCATATTACTATATGGCACAGGCGAACGGAGAAGAACTAATTTAAAATCTAGAGGATTAAACGGGATAAATGGATATAAATAAGGAATATTCATTGTTTTTGTTACGACTAAAAGTAGAGTCCAAAACGTTATTCCTATTATCAAACCAGGTACTTGTAGTACTGCTACCATAATTAAAAAGAAAACACGGAATATGCGGTTAGCTAGGCTTAATTCATAACTAGGTGTTGCAAACGTGCCTATTGCAGCAACAGCAACGTATAATACTACCTCATGGGTAAATATGCCGACTTGCACCGCTACATCTCCGATAATGATGGCCGAGACGATACCCAGAGCGGTAGCAAGGGCATTCGGAGTATGGATGGCAGCCATTCGCAAAATCTCAATCCCAATTTCCGCGATAAGGAACTGCCAAATGAGGGAGATTTCACCATGGTCTTTTACTCCAATAAATTTCCAACGTTCCGACAGGAGCTGCTCATTGGTTGCGTAGGTATACCATATTGGTAAGAGAAATAAAGAGGCGGTAACCGCAATAAATCTTGCAAATCGTAAGAATGCCCCTACTAAGGGCTTTTGACGATATTCCTCCGCATGCTGCAAATGATGCCAATAGGTAGCTGGACAAATCATGACGCTAGGTGAACCATCGACAACGATAAGAACATGCCCTTCCATTAAATGAACAGCACTGGTATCCGCTCTTTCCGTATATCTAACTAATGGATACGGGTTATAGTTCCTGCCAAATACAAATTCTTCTACAGTCTTCTCACCCATGGATACCCCATCAATTGAAATATCCTCAAGTTTTTCTCTTAGCATTTTCACGTTTTCCATATCAACAATACTGTCTATGTATACTAATGCTACATCTGTCTTAGAACGATTTCCTACCTGTACATATTCCATAACCAACGAGCGATCTCGTACACGCCGGCGAATTAAAGCAAGATTAAATACGATTGTTTCCACAAATCCATCACGAGGTCCACGAACCACTCGTTCAATATCAGGTTCCTGAGGTGAACGGATCGGATATTCCCGTGAATCTATCAGTACTACTTTACTGCCTTGTTCCACAACCAAAGCAGTCTGTCCTGCAAGAACTTGGGCAATTACTTCTTCTAGATCGGGCGAAGTAACTACTTCAACATGTGGTATAAACGTTCTAACAAGCTCGTTTATAGGATCATCCTTAAATTCCTCTGGTTTTCGCTTTTCTATTTCCTTCATTATTAAAAGTAAGATATTTGCCTGTGCGAACCCATCCACTAGGAACAGGCTCATTTTATGGCCTGCATAATCTATCTTGCGATGGATAATATCAAAGCTTTTCCCTATACGCAACTCTTTTTTCAAGTACTCGATATTTTCTTCATATGATTCCTTAACCGGAATTTGAATCCCCTTTTTTCCCAACCATGCCAACTCCTAAAATAATTCATTATTGATATTTTGCGGCAAGTTGCAGGGTAATATACCCACTACTTCAATAAGTATCTCATAGAGACAAAAAAAGCCAATCCTAAAGGATTGACTTTTTAATGCCTGGCAACGTCCTAC
>NZ_JBALNF010000073.1:0-22559 GCF_036962465.1 Neobacillus vireti | reverse complement strand
GGCTAAATTTCTTCTGTCCTGTCCGAAGTCAGGAAATCTTCTAAAAAAATAAGTTTTCCGACAGGCTATAAAAAACGCTCAGTTTCCCAATCGCTTTTTTACTAATAAACTAGCTAGTTTTCGAACAAAAGCAGTGACAATCAGGCTGATAATTCAGGTGTGGATTTTAATTTTCTACTAGATAACAGACCAACTTACAATAATTGCAGGCTTTTTTTCTTAAAAAAATTCGAGAGCAGCAACTGGTTCTACTTGATAAAAGGAAATATGAATATAATAAACCCATAGGTAAACGACTGTTGCTATGTTTTTATCATTATCCTAAAGAAAATAGGTGGATGTCAGTATGTCAACCCAAACAGGCTTTCTCCCCAGCTCCTCCGGGTTTAAATTTGGAAACAGCTTTCCACATGTCCCCTTAAAAAGAATAAACATTTTAGGTCGGCAGATTCCAATCGGTGATGCCTCGTATGGTCTTTGTGGTGGAATGATTTATGCTGCTATGGATTACTTTGAAGCAAAAATGCCAATCCCATCAAATCCGACTGCGCCTTCCTCAGGACCATTGTTCAACTACCTCGTGAATCGGCAGCTTGATAGCTTCTATTTACCTTTTGGTCTCATGAAATATATGGTCTTAATGAATCCTTTCCTCCGGGATGATGAAACATCGGCACCTCATATAGGAGCTGAACCACATGGTAGGGGGTGGAGAATGCTGAACGAGGAATGGCCGAAAATAAAAATGAATCTTGGAAACGGAAAGGCTTCACCGCTTGGTTTAATAAGAGCTAAATCCCTTAATCCTTTTGAGATAAGAAAACATCATCAAGTTCTTGCCTATGGGTATGACTTGCATGATAACGATTTGTCCATTTTTATCTACGACCCTAATTTTCCAAACGATGATGATGTAACTCTCACCTTAATTATGGAAAATCCCGCATACCCTACAAGTGTTTTTCATTCAAAATCATCAGAACCGATTTATAGTATTTTTAACACTGAATACAAGTTTAAAAGCCCGGTAGAATTAAAGTGAATTTTTCGAAGCCATTTTAATATTTAGGAACCCATACACTAGTTTGCATAAGAAATCATAACAGATATCAAAAAAAAAAAGGCCCGATTGCAAAGCCGCGCTGAGGTGAAGACAGGGGAGTTTGAGAGAGTGGCTTCCGAAGATGATCCTGAAGTTACAATTTATGAATAATGGTTAGTACAGATTCTAGTTCAGCATAATGTTCGATATTTTGAGTCTTGAGATAGGTTATTTCATATTGATTATTTTTAAAGCATACAGACAAGATCGGGGTTAGATCTTCTTTTTTGAAAGTTAAATTAATCTCAGTATGATAAAAATACCTCAAGGTCTCTAACATAATTTTCGTGTTGGCTAAAGACATATTCTCACAACCTCCTTCTTTATAGGGAGGAGACTAAGAAAAGTCGAAAAATTCCCAGAAATTTTTGTATTTTAATTTTAACATGGAAATATTTTCTTTTCTGTAGGTAATTAGAAGCGTTTGTTTCGTAATTCGGAGAATATTGTAGAGAAATGCACTTAAGGTTAAGAATCTGTCAGTTGAATAAAGAAACTTGTCGAAGGAATAGCCTCCACAGAAATAGAATAAGGTGACGTATTGCATTTAAAAATGGATTCTTGCTTCATTTTTTTTAGAACAGAAACACAAGGCCATAGCCCTATTTTTTTTAAAATTGATTTATATCAAGGAAAGAGCGGTTGATTTTCTTTATGATAAGAATGTATTTATAAAGAATGATATTCATTTTATAAGAGGTTGTTTTATAAGAAATGAATACGGGAAAATTTACAGTTATTCAGATCCTATAACATAAACGAACATACCTTTAATGATCAAATGTTATCAAGTCGCCTAATATAAACAGGATGGGAGAGACCCCTTATGAACCAAGTTACTTTATATGTTCCCGGAATATGCTGCATGAACGTGAATCATTCCATCGAACAAGAAATAAAAGCATTGAATGGCATAATTTCCTACAAAGGTACCTTACCGAAAGGAAAAATTGTTATTGAATATACACATCGCTTAATTAGCAGCCAGGAAATTACCGATATTATTAAAGAGCGTGGTTTTTCAATCGTCAAGAAAATTCAAAGAGAAAAAACGGTTGATATTTATAATTAAGGGCCAAGGTAGAAGACCATCATATCCCAAAAGAGAAGACGAAACGATAAATACCAATTTTACTCCAAATTACCTTATAAAAAAAAGATACCGGTAGACCAAATCAGCGGTCATACTAAGTGGTAAGGCTTAATTAAAAGAAGTGGAGGGAAGTAAATGGACAACACTTATCCGCAGCATCATATCCATGATTGTTCAACTTCCTGTTCTCCTAAAACCTGCGTTTCACTCGTCCCTATTTTTAATCATTTAGAAGTGAACCAAATGGAGGAAATAATGGCAACCGTTCAATCTGTCCCGGTAAAGAAAGGAGAATTTATCTATCATGCCGGAGACCGGTCTGATTCCCTCTATATTGTTCATAAAGGAAAAGTGAAGATATATCGACTCTCGGAAACAGGTAAAGAACAGTTGGTCCGGATATTAAACCCAGGTGATTTTACAGGGGAATTAGCGTTATTTCGAAACGATCAGCATGAATCCTTCGCGGAAGCGATGACCAATACCGTGGTTTGCACGATTCATCAAGCAGATTTGCAGGATTTATTGTTAAAGTATCCTTCCATATCCTTGAAAATACTAGCGGAATTTTCAAAACGATTAGATCAATCCGAAAAACAAACAACTCGTTTTGCAACGGAGAAAGTGGAAACAAGGTTGGCACTTTTTCTAGTTGAATGTCTAAAGGAATCCCAGACGGAGGAATTTATTTTACCCATGAGTAAGAAAAATCTTGCTTCATTTTTAGGAACAACCCCAGAAACGATTAGCCGAAAACTGGCCGAATTTGAAGCTCAAGGATTGATCAAGCAGAAACCACATAAACGGATTGAAATTGTCAACCTAGATGAATTACTGCTTATTTGAAAAGAAAAGATGACCGCACACTGGTAAACGGAAAAATAATTATTCCATTTAAGATCCAGTTATTAATTAAAAAATGAAACCTTTCACTGATTTGTAAATATTTCCAAATAATTTCCTAGTTATTTAGTTGTAAAATTAATATAACATAAGAGTTTTCAGATATAAATCCACCTTAGATCGTCTTATTAATTCAGCCATTTGAAGAACCTTGGCAATGGAATTTGTAACAAAGGACGTTTAAAGGAGGAAAATATCTTGAAAAAACTTTATGAAAGAAATGCAGTTTTGCATTCACTTGTTTGGTTAGGAATATATCTTGTCCTTAACACCATTACAGACAATTTAGCCAGTTCAATGAATCTAGGATTTAATTTCGTAAGTGCCATTCCTAATTTAATATTAGCAGTTACTTGCTTTATTTATTTAAAAAGGACAGACATTTCTGATGATATAGGTCTTTTGTCCAAGCCTACGGAAAAGTCATCTATCATGCTATTTTATGTACCTTTACTCATTTTACCTTTTTTAAATTTAATTTACGGGATTAATACATCGTTATCCGCAACAGAAATTACCTTTATGGCAATTATGTACATTGGTGTGGGGTTTATGGAGGAAGTCATCTTTCGCGGTCTCATGTTCAAAGCATTAGAAAAAAAGTGGAATCATTATTTAGTGGTTGCTTTCATTAGCTTTACCTTTGCAATTGGGCACATCATCAGTATGGTGGCAGTTGCACAATCGGGTGGGGATACAATCCTTCAAATAGCTAATGCATTTGTTGTAGGCTTTATGTTTATGATGGTAATTTTAGCAAGCGGAAATCTTTCAATCTGTATAATTACTCATATTTTGTATAATTTTATTGCAAACATTTCAATGGTCGGATACACACACATACAAATAATTATTTGGACCATAATTATCACTGTATTCTATCTTGTGTATTTGATTCTCCGTGGGAAAAACATAAAACCATTTTTTAGCAATAATACCTTTCCTATTTAAAACTTTCACTACTTTTCGCAATAAACAAACACCCTCTCATCTTATCTTGTAGGAGTAATCAATATAGACAACACGTCTATTTTATTGAAGTTTACAAGGTATCGAAAAACTGGGAAGGGTTCTACTTTCATTTTTTCTTTTTAATGAAACGTGGAAAATAGCTAAAAAACAATTGGACTGTTTTCGGCAGTCCTTTTTTCATACCTGTTATTCGAATACCAGGCCATATTAATACCTGAACCTCACTTAGACACGAAGAAAATTTATTCATCTCGTGATTAAAAAAAGTATAGACACATATAATATGTATAGATATAATATAAATAAATACTAAATAAGGAGTGTTTTCCATGTGGCAATTCGAGCACACCATTACGACAAAGGCAAAAGCAGAGACGATTTGGAAACTTTATAGTGATATCTCCACTTGGACAGCGTGGGATAAAGGGATTAAAAGTGCTTCATTGGAAGGTTCGTTTATCCAAGGCGCACGAGGATTGTTGCAACCTGCAGGACAGGAGCCTCTCCCATTTGAACTGACGGAGGTTAATCCCCTACATGGTTTCTCGGATGTTACTGACATCCCGAATGCCGGCATTCAAATTCATTTCTCGCATGTGTTGATGGAAGCCGCAGGAGAGACACGGGTTACCCATAAGGTAACGATTAAGGGTCCCAATTCGGAACAATTGGGACCCAAATTTGGAGCGCACATGGTAAAAGGCATTCCTTCTACGCTGGAGGGGCTGGTTGCTCTAGCACTAGACAAGGAAAGTCAAAATGAAGCTTGATATCATAGGAACGTCGTGTCGATATTGGATTGGTGTGGTTTCTGCATCCCATGTAAGCAGGGGAGTAGAGGGTGGTTTCGCCCAACTTTGTCATGGGAAGGCAGCACCGTTAAGAAGGATGCAATCGGGAGATTGGCTTATCTATTACTCACCAAAAACAGATATGAGCAATGGGATGCCCCTGCAAGCATTCACTGCTATCGGGCAGGTGTTGGATGATCATGTCTATGAATACCGGATGTCCGAAACATTCGTACCCTTTCGTCGTAACATTCGGTATATGGAGTGTAAGGAAACAAAGATCAGCACGCTGTTAGAGAAGCTAAGCTTTACGCGTGGAGTGAAAAACTGGGGCTACTCGTTTCGATTCGGACATTTTGAGATAATGGAGGAAGACTTTCGGATTATTGCGGACATCATGTTGAGCAGAGAGGGCGGAAACACATATGAGTTCGAAATTCAATAATGCAGGTGAAAGCCCTGGCTTTATGCTATGGCAGGTGACAAATATTTGGCAGAGGGCGATGAGGAAGGCATTGGAACCCTTTGAATTAACCCACCCACAATTTGTTCTCCTCTTTTCATGTAAATGGTTAAACGAACAAAACTACCACTCCGGTATTACACAAGTTCAATTAGCTCAGCATGTAAAGATGGATGTTAATGTCACCTCTCAGGTGCTAAGGACGCTGGAGAAAAAAGGATACATCGAACGCAGACCTCACCCAGAGGATTCTAGAGCGAAGGTCATTTCCGTAACCATGACTGGAGATGAGCTAGCTTCACGCGCCGTTCAAGCTGTAGAAACGGAAGATCGGGCTTTCTTTTCCGGACTTGGTGACGAGGTTGGACATCTGAATCGGCTTCTACAGCAACTGTCGCACCTTTAAGCCTTCTTTGATCATCGTAAGATAAGTATTTAGCTTTGTTTTAACTATCAAGGAACACGATTGAAGAAGCAACATTTGATGGTGTTGCTTCTTCTTTGTTAGAAATATTTTTATAAATAATCCTTTCTCCTTAGGCTTTATTTCCACCAAAAACTGAAATAAGGGAGATTGTGAAGAATTAGACTTAAACAATCGGGGGATTTTGTTGATTAAGAATATATAGATTTTGGTGTCAAACAAGCTCCAAAAACCCTAAAAATGCCTTGCAAAACTGTTGTCAGTCCGCAAGCCATTTCCATTGCCATTTATATGATATATGCACCTCAAAAAGCATCGCTTAGTTCCAGTCTACTTATACATATGGAAAGGTAACTTGGTTAGTCAAAAAGCACCAGGCACAAATCTCACTGCTTTTAGCATTCCATTAAGTGATTATATGGTAAAATTGGTAAATATGATCTCAACAAGTAGGAAATGCAGGCATCCTTAGCTCAGCTTGCAGATTTTCAATACAGTGGAGTTGTCTTACCAAATGGAGGTAAAAATGGCATCTATTATTTACGCAGTACTATTACTTGTTAGTTTCTTATTTTTAATAAGGAAAAAGAGCGATCCAGAATCTTATTTTCCGTTAAAAATAATTGGATACTTTGTAGTAGGTTCCTTTACCTTTAATTTCAATCAACTTTCCTTTCCACTTGGTTTTATAGTATATTTGATATTTGTTCGACCCAAGTTAAATGTAAATGTAAAACGAATAGCCGCTGTCATGGGTGTTCTTGTATTTTTCCTAATCCATTGGATTTTGCCTTTTGCCATTAATGAATGGGAAAGCCGCCCAACATACATCGAGCATAAACTTGGTTCAGTATATACGCTGAACTTTCAAAAGGAAAATGACCTGATTAAGCAGGAATTAAATCTGGACAACAGTTTGAGTCTTGAGGATTTTGAAGCAGATTATGTTAAAAATGGAAGAATTACAGACTTAAGATGGCAACTAATAGGGCAAAATGACAATACCTATCATCTATATAAAATTCAATATGATGTTAGCAAGAATAGGTATCATGTTATGCATCATCAGCTTGATACTTGGGCTCAATACAATCGCTTAGTAGATGCTGATCATTTCTTTGAAAATCTTAATGTACTAAATATTAAAGATATTACTGATACGAAGGGTGACTTTTCTTCCTATGCTATACAAAGTTCAGGGGAACGGGAAAATTTTGCAATAAAAAATAAAACTTATTTTATTGTTTCAAATGGAAAAATACAATTACTAGATGATAAGCAGCTGCCAGTTGAAGGTTATTATATTTCAACCATTGCGATGGAGAAAACAAGCGAAGAACGAGATGAACAAGGAAATATCACACAAGAAAGCTTCGAAGGTAAAGAACCATCTAATTATCTATTTGATGTAGAGTTTGGTGAGTAGTAAGATTATAGACCACATCATTACAAAAAATACGGAGGTTTATTTCAACCAGTGAACGCTTTAGAAAGGATAGGGGTGCCATGCACAAATATACGAGTTTAATTTTCATCCTCATATTGGTCTTATTGTCAGGCTGTAGTTCAACTAACTTCAACCTAAAGTTAACTACGCCCAAATCCTTTACACCAGGCCAAGCTACGCCCATTCAACTTTCCATCCAAGATCAGGATGGTAAACCAGTAAAAGGTGCTAAGGTTAGTGCCATATTGGATATGCAAGGGATGAGTCATGGAGATGTATCAATGAAGATGCAGGAAAGCGGAAATGGTGTCTATATTGGCCAAGCAAAATTTGAAATGGAAGGAGATTATACGGCAAACATTTATATAGATTCCAACGGAGAAAAATGGAAGGGCGAAAAAAGATTTTCGATTGTCTATAACAAAGCTCAATAGATTGAAAAATATAACAGGTAATCCAACGAAGAACGATAGGCAAAAAACCTCGAAATCCCTCCTGATTTCGAGGTTTTTTTTATAAAAACAGATTAGCATGAACACATATACTTCCAGAATGCATATGTGTTCTTTTTAACAAATCTTTTCTAGCGAAAACGATTATGATAAACTAATTTAGTCTACTAACCTATTTTTGTTTCTCCTAACAGTTTAATAGGATTTACTGTATTGAACTATCTATTCAAAAATAGGGATAGATTTCATAGATAAGCTTTATTCTATCTGCTTCATACATTATAAGAATCATAAATGAATGTTGCTCCATTATAGGATTAATTTTTTCAATCTTCACTATTTTGATTTATCATCCCTCATTCATTGTTTACTAACACGTTTCGAATTGTAATTCATTAAAACAATCAGGAGAATAAGTCTATATGAAATTTAGAACGAAGCTTTATGGTGGGTTAGGTCTTATTTTTGTTTTTAACATTATTTTTCTAGTGATTCTAATTGAAATGATTAATCAACAAACCGTTAGCATGAATACCGTCGTTTCCGATCTAGACCAGAGGAAGGTAATGGCCTCCACGTTGAAGTTTGAAGTAAGCAACATGGGCAGAGAGCTAAGTGAAATTGCCTCCATTCCACCAAAAAATGTTCTTCCCCAAGTAGTGAATGAATGGGAGCAGTCCAGGTTAACGATTCGCTCCTCAATCGATACACTTGGAAAGGCAGATAGCCGTAAAGAAACACAGGATTTAATCGCTAAATTTAACACGATTTACAAAACGTATGAGGATGTTGGAAACCAAATTATCATTTTGCAAAAAACGGATCGAAACGCTCAGTTTGACAAACTCATTTGGGGAGATGTCAAGCGTGATCGCGCCAGGCTCCATCAGATTACCGATTTGTTATTTACCCTGCAGGAACAGGAGGAGAAAGACCAACTATTACGAACAAGACAAACCTATACTATGGAGTTAAACATGATTTATATCATCGTACTCCTTGGGCCGCTTATTGGCGTGTTTGCGGCGATTTGGATCATTAGGGGCTTGACCAAAAACTTGCAGCGGGTGACGTCGGTCATGGGCAATGTCGCTCTTTATCAGGGAACTCAGTTCCCACGCATTGGGGTTGCTTCAAAAGACGAAATCGGGGCGATTTCCGTTGCTTATAATCAAATGGCACAAGCTTTGGAAGAAAAGGCCGAACAGGAAAAAGGATTTATTGAAAAAGCGGAGGAGCATAGCTGGCTGAAATCAAAAGTGGCAAAGTTGACTTCCATGTACACTTCCGTTGAGGATTTTTCAACCTTATCCCGATTATTTATCCAAAATATCACACCGATGGTAGATGCCCAATTTGGTATTATTTATATTAAAGAATGTATGAACGGTGACCAGCGTCTAGTTAGCAGGGCTTCTTATGCCTTTAACCATGAGTCGCTTACGTCCAGAAGTTTTCATCTTGGCGAGGGACTTGTCGGCCAATGTGCGGCTGAAAAGAAACCCATCATGATCTCGGAGATTCCCGACCATTATGTGAAAATTACTTCAGGAATTGGTGAAGCCGCACCTAAAAATTTATTGATTCTGCCGGCTGAATATGAAGGGGAAGTTTTGGCCGTGCTTGAGGTGGCGTCTTTTAAACCGTTTACGGCCATTCAACAAGCCCTTCTTCATGAAGTGATGGCCCATATCGGCATTACGATTAACAGTATTGGTAATCGGATGCAGGTCAAAAAGTTACTACAAGAATCACAGGCCTTAACAGAAGAGCTGCAAAGCCAGTCAGAAGAGCTTCAGCAGCAGCAAGAGGAGCTGCGGATCATAAACGAAGAACTCGAGGAACAGTATATACATTCAGAAGAGAAAAACAAGGAATTGGAGAAATTCAGTCTTGCCTTGGAGGAGAAAGCACAAGAACTTGCTCAAACCTCCCAGTATAAATCTGAATTCCTTGCGAACATGTCACATGAACTTCGTACCCCTCTGAACAGTTTATTGATTCTCGCTCAAATGCTAATGGAAAAGAAGAATGAAAATTTAACAGAGAAACAAGTAGAATACATCCAAACCATTTATTCTTCGGGAATTGATTTGCTTCACTTGATTAATGAAGTGTTAGATTTAGCCAAAGTAGAAGCTGGAAAAATTGAGGTCATGAATGCAGAAGTTCCATTTGAAACCATTAAAACCTTTGCCGAAAGATATTTTTCTCCTTTAGCTCGTCAAAAAGGGTTGGAGTTTCATATTTTCGCAGATGATGATCTGCCGAATTCCATCTATACCGATGAGCATCGACTAAATCAAATTTTGAGAAACCTTTTATCTAATGCATATAAGTTTACAGAAAAAGGAAGAGTTTCCTTACTGATTAAAAAGGTGGTTCCTGCTGCTTCAACAGAGCAGACAGACCCAATGATCAGTTTTACGATAATGGATACAGGAATAGGCATTTCAAAAGATAAGCAGGATGTCGTGTTCCATGCATTTATTCAAGCTGACGGTACGATAAGCCGAAAATATGGTGGAACCGGTTTAGGGTTATCGATCAGCCGGGAATTGGCTCAGTTGCTTGGCGGCTTTATCGAACTACAGAGTGAAGAAGGGGCTGGAAGTTCCTTTACGCTATATTTGCCCCTACATCAGTCGAAAGAAAATGAACAGTACGTTTCATGCCTTTTAGAAACGGCGGTGGCCCTTCAAGAGGAGGAAACCGTGGCTCTGTCTCAACCGGTTAACAACCTAATCGACGAGGACGTAACAAGGGAATACTCGTTAATGAATGGGAAGAAGATTCTGATCGTAGATGACGATATGCGAAATATTTATGCCTTATCCTCTGCGCTGGAGGAATTTGAAATCGATGTTCTTTTTGCAGAGAATGGCAGGGAGGGTATCGAAGTGTTACAGGAAACTCCAGATATTGATCTTATTTTGATGGATATTATGATGCCAGAGATGGATGGATTTGAGGCCATAAGCCACATTCGCACGAAATCGGAATTTCAGGATATACCGATTATTGCTCTAACCGCCAAAGCGATGAAACATAACCGTGAACAATGTATCGAAGCGGGTGCTTCTGATTACATCAGCAAACCAATTGATGTCGATCAGTTGTACTCACTGATTCAAGTTTGGCTATATAGATAGGCAGGGATAACCATGACGATAGTCGATCAGGAACAGGACGTTACCCAGCTCCAAAATATGGAGATGGAGTTATTACTTGAAGCCATTTACCGCCATTATGGATATGATTTTCGAAACTATTCTCCTCCATTCCTGAAACGAAGAATTTTGAATCGAATGGCCGCAGAAAAGCAACGGACGGTCTCGGGGTTACAGGAAAAAGTTTTACATAACCGCCTTGTCATGGAGAGGTTGTTTAAGGATTTTTCGATTAATGTAACCGAAATGTTTCGTGATCCTTCTTTTTTCGAGAGTTTGCGAGAAAATGTCATCCCGATAGTAAGAGACTATCCGGCGATCCGCATATGGCATGTTGGCTGCGGTTCTGGAGAAGAAGTTTATTCGATGGCTATTTTGCTGCATGAAGCCGGACTATTGGAAAAAACAAGGATTTATGCCACCGATATCAATCAAGTTAATTTAGAAAAAGCGAAACAAGGTTCTTTCCCTTTAGAAAAAATGAAACTTTACACAACGAATTACATACAATCCGGGGGGGAAAGAGCTTTTTCAGAGTATTATTCGGTGAAAAATGACGGAGCATGTTTTTCTCCCTTTTTAAAAAAGAATATGGTCTTTTTTCAACACAATTTGGTTACTGATCAATCCTTTAATGAGTTTCATATCATTATTTGCCGAAATGTTATGATTTATTTTAATAAAACGCTGCAAAATCATGTTCATCAATTATTATATGAAAGTCTATTTAATTCCGGTTTTTTAGGGCTTGGAAATAGAGAGGAGATCCGTTTTACCAACTATGCAGAACACTATGAAGTACTCCATTCAGCAGAAAAGCTTTACCGAAAAAACAAATAAACCAGACACGGAAATAATCAATATTTTAATGGTGGACGATCTTAAGGAAAATTTAGTTGCCTTGGAAGCTGTTCTTTCTTCCCCCCGTTATCAATTGGTAACGGCCACTTCTGGAGAAGAGGCGTTAAAATGCATCCTCAAACAAGACTTTGCGGTCATTTTGCTCGATGTTCAAATGCCGGGTCTAAATGGTTTTGACACAGCAAAGCTGATTAAAGCTAGAAAGAGGTCAAAAAATATTCCCATCATCTTTATTACCGCTATTAGTCAGGATATGGAGCATGTTCTCCATGGGTATTCTGTTGGGGCGATTGATTATATCTTTAAACCATTTAATCCCGAAACATTAAGAAAAAAAGTAGAACAATTTGTAAAAATTTATCATAGTCATAGTGAAAGCTTAAAGCAATCCGAATGGAAAAAATCAATTGAGCTTGAGGAAGTTCAACTTAAATTAAATCGGACTACCGTTGATTTACATAAAAATGCGACTCTATCAAAAGTGATTGGGGAAACCTTGCTGGACACGATCGTTACTTTTGATGAAAGGGGCGTCATTTTATCGGTTAATCCAGTGGTTCAAAAAATGTTTGGCTATTTTACCGAGGAATTAATAGGGAAGCATTTAGCAACCCTGCTTCCTGTGGTAAAGCAAGACGGTGAACGAATGGATTTTTTATCTGTTCCTTCTCTTACTACGTTCTCTATCGGAAAAATACTTGAGGGCGTAGCTGTAAGGCAAGATCAAAACCGTTTTCCTGTCGATATTCAAATTGGAAAAGCAACAATCGAAGATCATCCTATTTTTGTCTGCACCATTCGTGATGTAACGGAACGGAAAGAAATAGAAAAAATGAAAAACCAACAATTCCATCTTCTGAAAAGAGTAGTGGAAGAACGGACACTAGACTTGTTATCTACGAATGAGAAACTTAAAGAGGAAATTAGCGTGCGGAAAAAAGTAGCGGATGACTTGTTTGTTTCCCATGAACGCTTCAAAAAGATTTTTGAAGCGAGTCCCTGCTTAATGGCGATTCGTTCGCTCCGTGATGGAAGATTTATCGATGTTAACCGCACATGGCTCGATTTTACAGGTTATGAATATGAACTAGTAAAGGATCGGGTGTTTGACTGGGCCCTGTTTACGAGTATGGAGGAAAACAAGCTCGATTTAGCTGTGTTCGAAGAGGATAACCCGTTGAGTAATTTAAAGGTGACGTACCAATCTAAAAACGGGGAATTACGGAGCGGTTTGTTATCTACGGAAATCATTGAAATTCAAGACGAAGCCTGCGTTCTCATCCTGGTCAATGATATTACAGATCGAGAGCATTTAGAAAAAGAAATGTTCCGGTTGGACCGATTAAATTTAATTGGCGAAATGGCAGCTGGAATTGCCCATGAAATCCGCAACCCGATGACAACTGTACATGGCTTTTTACAAATGTGGAAAAGCACCAGCGAACGGCTTTCACCTGAATACATTGATCTCATGCTAGATGAATTAAATAGAGCCAATAGCATTATTAAAGAATTTTTAACGCTTGCCAAAAATAAAGCAAGCAATAAAACGAGACAATCATTAAATAAAATCATCGAGACCATCCTTCCGTTAATTAATGCCGAAGCGAACCTGGCTGGAAAACGAGTCCAGCACCAGTTAGAGGCGTGTCCTGATCTGCTCTTAGATGAAAAGGAAATTCGCCAGCT
This sequence comes from Neobacillus vireti, assembly GCF_036962465.1. Taxonomy (GTDB): domain Bacteria; phylum Bacillota; class Bacilli; order Bacillales; family Cytobacillaceae; genus Neobacillus; species Neobacillus vireti_B. Next base: position 9,192 of record NZ_JBALNF010000073.1, on the reverse strand, counting down.
TTTCTTGAATCTTGTCTTAAATGGACTGGAAGCGATGGAGTTTGGCGGAACACTTACGGTTACAACCTATTGTGAGGAAGAGTCGGTTATTTTAGAAGTGAAGGATTGCGGAAAAGGAATATCAGCTGACATTTTGGACAAAATGGGAACTCCTTTTTTTACGACAAAAGACCAGGGGACCGGATTGGGACTGGCGGTTTGTTATAGTATTGCCGATCGCCATCAGGCAAAAATCAATGTGGAGTCAGGGAATGAAGGAACCTGTTTTTCGATTTGTTTTCCGCTTTCACCTGAAAAGCAGTCGTTGAATGGTGAGCATCAGTGAAGAAAAAATGGAAAATCCTTATTGTTTCAGCCTTCTTTTTCTGTGGTTTGCTGGGTTATCTTTACAAAGCATTTGCAGCCGAAAAGCCGACCGTTGCGGTCGTATTAAAAGATACAAAGTCGGAGTATTGGGCGATTATTGTCGCGGGAGTGGAAAAGGGATTAAAAAACTTTGGCGTCAAGGGAAACATTTATGCTCCTGACCAACACAAGAATGATCAACTGTCTATTTTGAGGCGGGTCTTAAAGGAAAAACCGGATGCCCTTATATTCTCGCCGATTGACCCAGCAGCCTCGGTACCTGTTTTAAAGGAATTTAAAAAGAATCATATTCCAGTGCTGCTTGTTGATACGTCGGTCAATTGGTCCGGTCAAACCTCCTTTATTGGAACCGATAACCGTTCCTTAGGCGAAAAAGCTGGGGAGTTATTATCCTCGATGCTGCAGCCAGGAGACAAGGTCGCCTTAATCGGCAGGGATTCACCAGATAACGTAAGTAAGGATCGGATTCAAGGAGCAAAAGGGGCTTTGCATACAGTTGGTATTGAAACGACTGGGGGGATTGTACAGGTTAATGATGATGCCAAGGTGATTCCCATGATCGCTCAATTGCTGAAAGATCATCCTGATCTTAAAGGCGTGTTTGCCTCTGATGACCGTATCGCTTTACAAGTTATCAAGTATATAAAACAAAAAGGATTGACCATGCCAGTGGTAGGGGCAGATGGAATTATTCAAATGCTCAAGTATCAAGAAGATGGAACGTTGAAAGGCTCCGTTGCGCAAAATCCTTATGATATGGGCTATATTAGTGTCCAAAATGCTTTAAAGGCTATAAAAGGGCAAAGGGTTGAAAAAAAGATTAATAGTGACGTGGACATTATTACAGAGGATAATGCTAAAAGTAAAATAGATTTTTTAGAAGGTATATTAAAAAAATAGAAAGTTTAAAAGTGGCATGTGAAGTAGGACCCTTGATTTCCCTTCATTCGTGAAACAATTGAAGTGCATGGGCTATTCCTGTTTTTATTAGATGAGGAAGCAGGAGAACCGTCCCCATGCTTCTAGGAGGTAACAATTTATGCCGTTAGAAATGGTTCGCCATGATATTACGAAGATGAATGTGGATGTGATTGTGAATGCGGCGAATACTGGGCTGCGAATGGGCGGGGGTGTATGTGGCGCGATTTTCAGCGCGGCCGGTGCGAGAGAATTGCAAGCAGCCTGTGATCAAATTGGCGGCTGTCAAACGGGAGAAGCGGTCATTACGGATGGTTTTAACTTAGCTGCCAGATACATTATCCATACACCGGGACCTATTTGGGAAGGAGGAAGGCACCAAGAAGAAGCATTATTAAAGTCTTGTTATCTTAATTCTTTGGAGTTGGCTAAAAAGCATCAATGTGAATCGATTGCTTTTCCGTTAATATCGACGGGCATCTATGGTTTTCCAAAAGAACAAGCTTTACAGATTGCTGTTTCTGCCATCAGTTCCTTTTTACTAAACCATGACATGCTTGTTTACTTAGTGGTGTTTGATAAACGTTCTTTCGGTTTAACGAAGAAATTGTTTTCTTCTATCAATGAATATATCGATGAGCATTACGTAGATGAAGCGGAAATGTCGTTTAATCGGAATCGGGAAGAACCCTATATATTAGAACAACGGCAGGAAGCAGATACTCTCCAGCAGGATTTGTTTCAAGAAGCAGAGTATTCGTTAGTTGATCTGCTCGACCAGCTCAATGAATCGTTTTCGGATCGGTTGTTACGTTTCATTGATGAGAAAGGCTTGACGGATGTGGAAACGTATAAACGGGCCAATATTGACCGGCGGTTATTCTCGAAAATTCGCAATGAAGCCGATTATACGCCAAAAAAGAAGACGGCTGTTGCGTTTGCGATTGCGTTACAATTAAATTTAGCCGAAACAAATGAACTGCTCGAGGCGGCCGGCTATACCTTGTCACGCAGCAGTAAATTTGATGTGATTATTGAGTTTTTTGTTCAACAAGCCAACTACAATATTCACGAAATTAATGGAGCCTTATTTGCTTTTGATCAGCCCATCCTCGGTGGTTAAAATGTCGCTTTCCAAGCGACCAATCCTTCACCGCTGAATGGTATCCTTTGTTTATCAAAGAACAAAGGATGATGAATGATGAAAAGCAATCTTACCGAATTAGTGTTTATTTTGGATCGAAGCGGTTCAATGGCCGGGCTAGAGGCGGATACGATCGGCGGCTATAATGCGATGTTAAAGAAACAGCAAAAAGCCGAAGGGGAAGCTATTGTCACGACCGTTTTATTCGATCATCAATACGAACTTTTACATGACCGAATCAATCTCATAGACATTTCACTCCTTACTGACAAGGATTATGAAGTAGGCGGGACCACTGCGTTATTGGACGCGATTGGCTTTACGATTCAAAAAATCGTCAATGTCCAAAGGAGAACGAAGAAGGAAGAACAGGCCGAAAAGGTTCTGTTTGTGATTACCACAGACGGAATGGAAAATGCCAGCCGTGAATTCACCACGGAGAAGATTAGAAAAATGGTTCACCATCAAAAAGAGCACTATGGCTGGGATTTTCTGTTTCTTGGCGCGAATATTGATGCCATCTCAACCGCTGCACGATTTGGAATTGATGAAGACTTCGCTGTCGATTACCATGCTGACGACGTTGGAACACAATTAAATTATGAAGCCGTTAATGAAGCAGTCAGCAGCCTTCGCAGCGGCAAAAAGATTGATCGAAACTGGAAAAAAGGAATCGAGCGCGATTATAATCGGCGTTCGAGGAGTGAATAACAGTATATGTCATTATTAAGTGAAAATAGTGGTCTGATTGAAAACTTTGAGGTGTATACTCTTGGAGGATTGCTGTGGCGATCCTTTTTCTTATGGGTCAAACAAGAAAATCAGCCTGAAAACTTCTATTCATGTATACTTTTACTAACAAAAGTCGACAAATGATGATCATTTTAAGGTATAATTGGTATAATTAGGTTCTAGTATAATTCAATGTAATGAAAAAGAACATGAGACGCCTAATCCTATCGAATACAAAGATAGAGCCAAATAGGAAAGGTAACGAAAATGAGTATTATAAAGGATTTTTTGCTTCAATTAACACTAATGATCCTACCGATATTTACTTACTACACCTTTGTGACAGAGTGGGTAAAGTGTAGAAAAAATAGATTGGTCATCATGTCGATTTTGTGGGGTATATCAATCCTATTTTGCATGTCCTTCCCAGTAGATTTTGGGGACAATGCCCGGATTGAATTAAGAATTATTCCTTTCTTATTAGGGACCCTTTACGGAGGAGTTTGGTCAGGTATTTTCCTTTCCGTTCTCATTATCCTATATCGACTTTATTTTGGCATCAGTGTAGGATTTTATAATACGATGCTTGTCTTACTATTTTCGCTGCCTGTTATCTTATTTTTTCAAAAGTCATTTGCGGGTGCGAAAAAAGCGAAACGGGTTAAAATTGCTGTTGGCCTAGCTTTTTATTACTGTCTGATCGGTCTGACGATCTTTGGTATTTTAAGAGGTTTTACCTTCGATTATCTGAAAGTACAGAGCATTCATCTACTCTTTGCGGTGGTCGTTACTTGGTTTTTCACGGTCCTTAATGAAACCATCAGGGAGATTCATCAGTTGCGAACCGAGATGGAAAATACGGAAAAATTACGCGTGATCAGTGAGTTAACCAGTGTTTTTGCGCACGAAATTAGAAATCCGATGCAAGTGACGCGCGGTTTTCTTCAGCTTCTCAACGAGCCTGAATTGCCTAATGAAAAGAAGAAATATTTGCAGCTTTCCATTGAAGAATTAGATCGTGCCAATGAAATTATTAATGATTTTTTAACCTTTGGAAAACCCACTGTCGATCATAACCAAAGAATTGACGTATGTTATCAGTTACAACGCGTTGTGAATCTCCTGCAAAGTTACTCTCAGAACCATAATGTCGAAATTAAAACGGATTTTATGGAGGATTGTTGGATTTTTGCCAATCCACAAAAATTAAATCAGTCATTGATTAATATTTTGAAAAATGCGATTGAGTCTATGCCAAATGGTGGAATGGTATGGATTAGTTGTACGTCAACCGAGGATGGGTACATAAAGATTTGCGTAAAGGACCAAGGTATTGGTATGACCAAAGAGCAAATTGATCGGCTTGGATCTCCGTTTTATTCCTTAAAGGAAAGTGGTACAGGACTGGGAATGATGGTCAGTTATCAAATTGTTCGTTCTTTCAAAGGGAAAATACAAGTTAATAGTGAAAAGGAAAAAGGGACAGAATTTATCATTCTTTTGCCCCGGATTTCCTAATGATAAAGGCAAAGAGCGAATATCCTCTGGATGTTTGCTCTTTGCCTTTATTTTTTCTAACGAAGTAAATCCTTTATAAGGAGGTTTTTTCAAACTTACTCTTTAGCACACCTTTTTTCATAAGATTGACGAGTATCCCTTTGTTTTTAAATTTGTTGTAGGCTATTAATTTATTTAAATCCTTCACGGTCAATTTAGCGGTATCAATCGCCAGTTCAAAATTCCTGGTTTTCTCAATTAAAGTTAAAGCAAATTCAACCTGTTTAGGAGTTAACGAATAGTCCTCTTGATCTTGTGATTGAACCACAGAATTCACTTTTTCCGTCACTGATTGTTCAATGGTTGCCGCGTGCTCTCTTAACCTGGCCGCTACGATCGCCTCGACCTCCTCCTGGCTGACCGATTTTACCTCTGGCTGGGCGGGTTTTTGATTTGTATTTCGTAACCTGTCTAGGATTCCCTTTAACAATTTTGACACTTCGCTTCCTTTTCTATTTCCATTTATATGTAGGTAAGTTATTCCTTGTAATCTATTATTAAAGCAATGCAGTGAAAAAACAATACTTTTGGCGTAATTTTTTGCTAGATTTTGTTGAAAAACGAAGATTCAAAAGGAATATAATGTAATTATTTAGGTGAATGTTCCTAATTGTAGTATAATGGAGAAAAATGCAAATTTTGGAGCGGTTATTATGGCAGTTACGATACCCGAATCAATCCGTTCTTCAGCTACGGCTGGTGAACGCTTATTATTTCGGACATTGAAAACTTTTTTACCCGATGATTATATCGTCTACTTTGAACCTGAAATCCAAGGGAAGAGACCCGACTTTGTCATTATTGGACCTGACCTTGGAATTGTGGTTCTTGAAGTTAAGGATTACACGAAAAATACTTTGCTGCAGGTTAATCATGATGAATGGCATATTGTCGCCACTTCGGAGGAGCAAGCAATTATAAAAAGCCCTATGAAACAAGCCCGTGATTATACGTTTCATCTGGTAGACGTATTAAAAAAAGATAAAAACCTTATCCAATTAGACGGGAAATATAAATTTAATTTAAAGTTTCCTTATGGACATGGAGTTGTTTTTACGAGAATGACTTCCAAAGATTTTATTAAACATGACCTATATACGGTCATTGAACCTAATCTTTGCTTGACCAGAGATGAGATCGATCCAGACAAGGAAGAGTTTTCCGAAGAAATCCTCATGGAGAAAATCTTAAATATGTTTGTTGTCCCATTCCGTTTAAAAGAACCTCTTTCACTGGAGGATATTAATGCGATTCGCTATCATCTTTTCCCGGAAGTTCGAATTAGTGCGGAATTTAAAGCACCGGTCCCGTATCAAGATCAACTTTTATTATCGTTGCATGATATCAAGACGATGGACCTTCACCAGGAAAACTTGGCAAAGCAAATCGGAGACAAGAATCGCTTAATTCGGGGCGTTGCTGGCAGTGGTAAAACGATCATTTTAGCGAGCCGGGCAAAGATGTTGTTAAAACAAAATCCAAATTGGAAGATTCTCATTCTCTGCTATAATATTTCACTTGCAAATTCCATCCAGCAGATGATTCATCATATGTTAAATGAACCTGAGGATTTATTTGATTTTGATCCAAATGTGAAGGCGGTCCAAAATCAGAATATTATTGTTCGGAATTTTCATGCCTGGTTGAAGAATGATTTAAAAATTAAAGAGAATAATCTTTCGCAAATCATTGAAAAAATCGAACAGAGGGAAACGATTCTTCCCAGCTATGATGCCGTTCTAATTGATGAAGGCCAGGATTTTGAAGCAGATTGGCTTCGGTTGGTAAGTTTACTGATTAATGCTGATACACAGTCACTTTTATTAGTAGAAGACAGGGCGCAAACCATTTATAAGCGGAAGAGGTCTTATTTACAAGATACCGGCTTAAGTTTTCAGGGCAGATCAAAGGTGTTATCAATTAATTATCGTAACACCTCTCAAATTGTAAAATTTGCTTGGGATTTTTACCGGAAACATTCGGTGTTTAATCGTAAGGTCGTGAACCGCGAGTTAGATGGTGAAATCATTGCTCCCCAAAGTACGAAAAGAAAAGGCCCAGAACCTGGGATTATCAAAGCGGCCACTTTCTTTGATGAGATGAGATTGGTTTCCAGGCAAATTAAGAAGCTGCATGAGGAACGGAAGGTGCCGCTTGATGAGATACTTATTCTTTATCGTGTTAAACGAAATCATAAGTATCCGATCATTGACTTGATTAAACGATCGTTAGAAGAATATAAGATTCCATTCTATTGGATCACAGAGAATGATGTTTCAAAGCGTTCTTTTAAGAAAGATGATGGAAAAGTGAAGATAAGTACTATTGATAGCAGCAAGGGGCTTGATTTTCAGGCCGTATTTATTGTGAATGTGGATTCGATGCCGTTCCCATTAGAGGAAGATAAGGAAAGAGAAGTTTCTCTATTATACATAGGAATGACAAGAGCAAAGCAATTTCTTTGCCTGTCCTATTCAGGTGAATCTGAGTTTACCAGCTATCTGGATGCTAAACTATTGGAGAGGAAACAGTTGAAGGATGGAATTGAAATAGTAAATTAAACTAGGAAAAGAGAAATTCCCCCTTTTAGCTCTTCAGTTTTTAGCGACCAAAACGCCGAGGGTAAAAATGAAAAAAATAGATTCCCTTAAGATTAAAATCCCCTGATTTTCTTTTTAGGGGATTTTAAATCTTAGTGAGATATTAATGCAAAACGGGAACCCATAATAACTTGGAAGGTCAGGTTATAAACCAACGGAGAGTTCTGTTAACCAAAGTGAAAAAAAGTTTAATGTTGAAGTTGTTCGACGATTTGTTCACCATTTATCCCTTCGTAAATTGCTTTCTTTTCGCTAATCTTTACATTGTAAGTTTTAATACCTGCGTTCGCTATCTCTCTCAGAAAGTCTAAAAAGGGAATGGTCATGTTTCCAATGACTTGTAGTGCCTGATCTCGATCAAAGTCTTTTGAAATCACTAAGTCAACTTGAGGAGCTGTTTTTAGCTCTGAGTGTTCACCCTTGTAGGTCGCTTCTCCTGTTGCAACATCAATATCATATTCAGTAACACCGCTATTAGATAATTCATCCAAAAATTCCCCAAAGCTGGTCTTTCCTGTGCTTCTTCTTTCAATAATCTTATGCAACTCTTTCTCCGTTAGATTGTCATTCATGATCTTTCCTCCATTATAGAGATTTTCTTCATCATTTTAACCTTAATAAGTTAAAAGCAATCACCACAAAGATGTAGAGTAATCCATTTTAACCTTTTCCTAACATAGAATATGGGTTAAATTATAAGTTATGAAACTCATTACTTTGATACAAAATGAATTTTGGCATCAAAAAGTTAGGTTTGAATTGGATGGGGAGAGCGGATGACGGAAACAAAAAAGCTGCAAGAGATGGATTTATATAAACCAATTCAGACATTGTTCGTAAAGGAAGGCTATGAGGTTTACGGTGAAGTGAAAGATTGTGATATCGTTGCCGTTAAAGGTGAAGAGTTAGTTGTTATTGAATTGAAGCTTACGCTAAGTGTTGATTTGCTTATACAGGCGGCCAAACGCCAGCGAATAACAGATCAAGTTTATATTGCCATCCCAAAACCAAAGCATCGTTTAAATTCACGAAAGTGGGCGGATAAATGCCATTTGATTAGAAGGCTGGAATTGGGGTTAATTTTGGTTTCAAGCCCCTCAAAACGAGGGAAGGCAGAGGTAGTATTTCATCCCTCGATATTTGACCGCCGGAAAAGTATGGGGAAAAGCAAATTAAAGAAAGCGGCTGTATTAAAGGAAATTAATGGGCGAAGTGCAGACTTTAATGTAGGCGGCAGCAATCGAACCAAAATTATGACAGCCTATAAGGAGAATTGTATCCAAATTGCTTGTTATCTAATGGATCTGGGTCCATTATCTCCGAAAGCGTTAATCCAATTAGGAACCGGAGACAAAACTTCCTCAATACTTGTAAAAAACTATTATCGTTGGTTTGAAAGAATTAAGAGAGGTACCTATGTTTTAAGTGAAAAGGGCAGGGAAGAAATAAAAGAATATCCTGATCTTTTGAATTATTATTTAAGCAGTTTAAAAAACTAGTAAGGTAAATACACTTGGGGTTGGTCCTCGGTAACTGAAACTCTAATATTTTATACATTTTGTCGATGATTATAAATTCCTAAGTAGTTTAGTTTTAAGGTAGAAAAAACTAACATGTTATTTGATGCGACAAACGTAATGCTGATTTCCAGTTATGCTTCAAAGGTGGACGATAAATAATTTTAACTGCCGCTTGCTGTTTAAAATATCAGATGGGTAAAAGTATTTGAAAATAGGGAATCTTTGAACAGTATGAGGAAAAATGATATCAGTTGTTTCCGAAGTCGAAGTATCTTCGGACAGGAGATGGCTATATTATTTCTCTCCTGTCCGAAGTCGAGGCATCTTCGGACAACAGGTGGCTATATTTCTTCAG
>NZ_JBALNF010000072.1:0-41043 GCF_036962465.1 Neobacillus vireti | reverse complement strand
TTCCGGTCCTCGGCACCATATTTAATTTTTATGATGTATCTTACTTTAATGTTTCGGGAAGTAGCTCAGCTTGGTAGAGCACTTGGTTTGGGACCAAGGGGTCGCAGGTTCGAATCCTGTCTTCCCGACCATGAAATTCATTAAACATAACGGGGTCTTAGCTCAGCTGGGAGAGCGCCTGCTTTGCACGCAGGAGGTCAGGGGTTCGATCCCCCTAGACTCCACCAATTTATTTAAAATAAAAATGTCATATGGCGGTGTAGCTCAGCTGGCTAGAGCGTACGGTTCATACCCGTAAGGTCGGGGGTTCGATCCCCTCCGCCGCTACCATAATTATAAATATGGTTCTTTAAATGGAGGAATACCCAAGTCCGGCTGAAGGGATCGGTCTTGAAAACCGACAGGCGGGTTAAACCGCGCGGGGGTTCGAATCCCTCTTCCTCCGCCATTTTTATATTCTTTGGAGGGGTAGCGAAGTGGCTAAACGCGGCGGACTGTAAATCCGCTCCCTCAGGGTTCGGCGGTTCGAATCCGTCCCCCTCCACCATTTTTAGGGGCATAGTTTAAAGGTAGAACTAAGGTCTCCAAAACCTTCAGTGTGGGTTCGATTCCTACTGCCCCTGCCATATAATTTTTTCAATACTGAACATGCCGATGTGGCGGAATTGGCAGACGCGCACGACTCAAAATCGTGTTCCGCAAGGAGTGTCGGTTCGACCCCGACCATCGGTACCATCTTCCATTATAGTTTTTGCGGGTGTAGTTTACTGGTAAAACCTCAGCCTTCCAAGCTGATGTAGTGGGTTCGATTCCCATCACCCGCTCCAATAACGGGCCTATAGCTCAGCTGGTTAGAGCGCACGCCTGATAAGCGTGAGGTCGATGGTTCGAGTCCATTTAGGCCCATTATAAATGTTGTATCAAACCGAACAGGTTTCTGTTCGGTTTTTTTGTGTCTAAAAGAAGTTTGATAATTTATTTTTTGCATTGTAATGGGGAACGATAGTAAGAAAATGGAATGAGAAAGGAGTCCAACATGCCTGAACTCCCGGAAATGGAGAACTATAAAAACCTGTTAAAAGAAAAAATCGCAAATCACTTGATAACAGATGTCCAAATAAATCGAGAAAAATCCATCAATATCAATCCTGATCTCTTCAAAAAAACCGTTCAGCACCAGAGAATTATCGATATCAAACGTCGAGGAAAACATCTTCTTTTCCAGCTGCAAAATGAGCAAAGGCTATTATTACACTTAATGTTGGGGGGATGGATGTTTTTCGGTACAGAATCAGAAAAACCAAAAAGAACGATTCAGGTTCGACTATCATTTGGACAAAACCATCTTTATTTTATTGGGCTCCGGTTAGGATACTTACATCTATATAGTCAAACTCAAATAGAGAAAAAGCTGTCGGACTTGGGGCCAGAGCCATTTGATCCGGAATTTACCGTAAATGAATTTTTAAAGAGAATCGGTGCTAAACATGGACGTTTAAAAACCACTTTGCTTGACCAATCATTTATTGCTGGTATCGGTAATTGTTACTCTGCAGAGATTTGTTTTCAGGCTGGCATAAAACCGACCAAGGATATTGATGACATAAATGATGGTGATCGAAGCAAACTCTACAACTCAATGAAAAATATTCTTCAAGAAGGAATAAAGAATGGAGGATATATGGATAATCCACTATTTCAGGAAGACATGTTAACTGGTGGGTTTAATAATCGATGCCAGGTCTATGACCGCGAAGGACAGCTATGTAATCGCTGTGGTTCGACCATTGTTACCGAGGTAATCTCCTCTAGAAAAACTTTCTATTGTCCAAACTGCCAGAAATAGAGTACTAATAATACCTTCTTATAAAAAGACACAAGCAATGTTTCAGTATCGTTTGTGTCTTTTTAATTTACATATCATGTTTTTTTGAAAATAACTATTTCACTTTATATTTAAATGTTATATACTAAATAAAAATAAGTATAACACATTTAAAATAGTTACATATATTATAACATGATAATAGGGATAAAGGGGGTGGTAAAGATAAAACTTTCAAAGCGTCAGGATGAAATACTGGAGATTGTGAAGCAAAACGGGCCAATCACAGGAAAAGAGATTGCAGAAAGGTTGTCTTTATCGAGGGCAGCGTTAAGACCTGACCTAGCGATTTTAACCATGTCAGGAAATATCGATGCTAGACCGCGTGTCGGATATTTTTATAATGACAAATTTAAGGTTAAGCGCCAAGCCGACCGAGTCCTGCATCAAAGTGTCAATAATTTTAAAGCGCACCCGATTGTAGTTGGAAAATCAACCTCTGTTTACGATGCCATTGTCCAATTATTTTTAGAGGATGTCGGCACACTTTACGCGGTAGATTCCGAGGGCAGTCTAGCTGGGGTGATTTCTAGGAAGGATTTGCTCAGAGCATCACTTGGTAACCAAAATCTTTCGGAGTTGCCAGTAAGCGTCATTATGACAAGGATGCCTAATATTATCACCATTTACCCAGAAGAAACCTTACTTGAGGCAGCTAAAAAAATGATTCAGAATCACATTGATTCTCTTCCAGTTGTGCGAAAATCTGACGAACAGACGAATACATATTTGCTGGTGGGACGTATTACAAAAACAACCATTACAAGGGCATATTTAGAAGTTATGGATGAAAAATTAGACTAGGGGAGGAGTGGCTGTCATTTTGGCACAAAAAGAAGTGGTCTATGTGGTTTCCGACTCAGTAGGGGAAACAGCTGGGTTTGTTGTGAAGGCAGTGGCTACACAATTTAACGGGGGACAGGTGGACATTCGTCGTAATTCCTATGTGGAAGATTTTGAAGATATTGAGGACGTCATACTATTAGCCGTAAAATCGAATTCGATTATTGCTTATACGATTGTGATACCAACCTTAAAAGAGTATTTAGATCGTCGTGCTGCCGAAGAAGGAATTATGGCAGTTGACCTGTTAAGTCCATTGATGAATGCATTCGAGTCTAAATTTAATAAAGAACCGCATCACCGCCCAGGATTAATGAGAAAGCTCGATGAGGAGTACTTTCGAAAAATAGAAGCGATTGAATTTGCCGTAAAGTACGATGATGGCCGTGACCCAAGAGGGCTATTAAAGGCCGATATTGTCCTTATAGGGGTATCACGTACATCTAAAACACCGCTATCAATGTACTTGGCGCATAAGCGGTTTAAGGTGGCCAATGTTCCGCTCGTTCCGGAAGTGCAGCCGCCTGATGAGTTATTTCAAATTCCAAGAAAGAATTGCATCGGTCTCATAATTTCACCAGATAAGCTAAATGAAATCCGCAAAGAACGGCTAAGGGCGTTAGGATTAGCATCAAGGGCAAATTACGCTAGTTTTGAAAGAATTTTAAAAGAACTGGATCATGCAGAAAAAGTCATGAAGCGGGTAGGATGTCCGATTATTGATGTATCCAACAAAGCCGTGGAAGAAACTGCAGGGTTAATACTAGACGTTTTAAAAAAAGAGAGGAGCTTTTAGAGATGGATAAATTTGTTTACTTATTTCATGAGGGAAACGGTAATATGAGAGACTTACTTGGAGGTAAAGGGGCAAATCTTGCTGAAATGACTAGAATTGGCCTTCCAGTGCCATTTGGTTTTACGATAACAACTCAGGCCTGTAATGCTTACTATGAAGCTAGTAAAACCATTCCAGCACTAGTAGAACATCAAACACTGGAAGCGCTTAGCCGTTTAGAAGAAAAAATGGGAAAAAAATTGGGCGATCCTAAAAACCCATTACTAGTGTCCGTAAGGTCTGGCTCCGTTTTTTCAATGCCAGGGATGATGGATACAATCTTAAACTTAGGATTGAACGATGAAACGGTAGCAGGTTTAGCAGCATTAACAAATAATCCTCGTTTTGCTTATGATTCCTACCGCCGCTTTATTCAGATGTTTAGTAATGTAGTGCTAGAAATTGATACATTTTACTTCGAGCAATTATTAGAAGAAACACGCGAACAGAAAGGCTACAGTTCGGATCCAGAAATGACAGCAGAGGATTGGCAGGAGGTAATCCTAGGCTATAAAGGGATTGTTAAAAAGCATACTAGGAAAAACTTTCCTCAAGATCCAAAGCAACAGCTCTTCCTTGCGATTAACTCTGTCTTTAATTCCTGGAACAATCAGCGCGCCATCGTTTACCGCCGCCTGAATAAAATCCCAGACCACCTTGGAACAGCTGTAAATATTCAAAGTATGGTGTTTGGCAATATGGGCAATGATTCAGGGACTGGTGTTGCCTTTACCCGAAATCCTTCAACAGGCGAGCATGTTCTATACGGTGAATACTTAATAAACGCCCAGGGAGAGGATGTTGTTGCGGGTATTCGGACACCACAGCCAATTGTTACTCTAAAGGATGAAATGCCAGGGGTATATAAGCAATTTACAGATACATGTAAAATTCTTGAACAGCATTATAAGGAAATGCAAGATATCGAATTCACAGTAGAACGAGGCAAGCTCTTCATCCTGCAAACCCGGAATGGGAAACGGACGGCACAAGCGGCGATCCGAATAGCCGTTGAGATGGTTCAAGAAGGAATTATTGATAAAAAGACGGCTTTAATGCGCGTAGATCCTGATCAGTTGAACCAACTGCTTCACCGCAGGATTGATGACAAATTCCCAAAAAATATTTTAGCTAAAGGATTGCCCGCATCACCGGGAGCAGCAACAGGTCAGGTAGTATTTGATGCTGATGAAGCGGAAAGTTTAGGGAATGAGGGAAAGCGAGTCATTCTCGTTAGACCGGAAACAACTCCTGACGATATTCATGGCATCGTCGCCGCGCAAGCGATTTTAACAAGCCGTGGAGGAATGACCAGCCACGCTGCTGTTGTTGCACGTGGGATGGGTAAAGCTTGTATTTGTGGATGTGAGGCGTTAAAAATTGATTTAAGAGCGAGACAATTTACTGTTGGTGAAACAGTGGTGAATTATGGTGAAATTATTACCATCGATGGTTCCACCGGAGAAATTATGCTTGGGGAAATCCCAATGATTGACCCGGAACTTTCCGATGAATTTCAACTTCTTTTAGCTTGGGCTGACCAAGAGCGTAAAATGGGCGTACGTGCGAATGCAGATAATCCGGAAGATGCGAAGAAATCCTTTGAATTTGGTGCTGGCGGCATTGGACTATGCCGTACGGAGCATATGTTCATGGATTTGAAGCGGATTCCAATCGTCCAAAAAATGATTTTGGCAGGTAATTACTCTGAAAGAATGGAAGCCTTAAGCGAGCTGTTACCGATGCAGCAGAGGGATTTTGAAGGGATTTTTGAAGCCATGCAAGGCTTCCCGGTTACCATTCGTTTACTGGATCCGCCGCTCCATGAGTTTTTACCAGATAAAGAGGAACTTTTAGTAGAAGTAACGAAACTTCAAATTACTGATCCACAATCAGCTGAATTAAAGAAGAAAGAGCAATTGCTGAAAAAGGTTCGCCATTTAGATGAATTTAACCCAATGCTGGGGCACCGCGGCTGCAGATTAGGGATGATTTATCCAGAAATTTATGACATGCAGGCAAAAGCCATCTTTTATGCGGCTGCACAACTTGCTGAAAAAGGCTTGGAAGTACAGCCTGAAATCATGATCCCCTTAGTCGGTCATGTGAACGAATTAAAGCAAATGCGCCAATTAGTGATCGAAGCAGCAGAGTTAGTCCAACAAGAAACGGGGAAAAGTTTCCATTATACAATCGGTACAATGATAGAAATTCCTCGTGCCGCCTTAACGGCCGATCAAATTGCCGAGGAAGCTGACTTCTTCTCTTTCGGAACCAATGATTTAACGCAAACCACGTTTGGCTATAGCCGGGATGATGCAGAAGGAAAATTCCTGCAGGCATATATTGAAAATAAAGTCCTGCCGGATAATCCATTTGCTGTACTGGACCAAGACGGGGTTGGCAAATTAGTTGAAACAGGTGTGAAGCTTGGCCGCGGAACAAAGCCGTCGTTAAAGACAGGGATTTGCGGCGAACATGGCGGGGAGAAAAGCTCGATTGATTTCTGTTACAGAATGGGTCTAGACTATGTCAGCTGCTCCCCATATCGTGTACCGCTTGCCCGCTTAGCCGCAGCACAGGCTACTATTCGTCATGAATTAAACAAAGAAGAGGTTTATACAACTGCCTAAATAACATGGGAAAAGGATGTGTGCATCCTTTTCTTTTTTTGTTAAAATGGTTAGTTCTGTAAATATAGCCATAACTGGTCGAAAAATGAGCCAAAACCAGTTGAGAATCGGCCATTAAACTTAGAAAAACAGCCAATCCTCTCAAAGAATGAGCCAATCGCAAAAACAGAACTTTTTTAAAGCATGATAATCTCCACATTTTCCGATTATACTATAATAAAAAATGAAAAAGGGGTCTATTAATGGGGGCAATTGAACGAAGTGGATACCGATTTGTACCTGAATATAGTGTGATCCAGCAAAATGGAGCAATACATGTGTATAATCACGAGAATTTTATTGAAGAAATTCAATTTAAGTTTACCGGAAAATATCCTGAACTGGACAAAATTGAGGAATTAGTTGATGATTACTGTAATAAACATAATATTTAAAGAACACTTGTTCGATATTTTGATTAATGCTATAATGAACATGCAATAGCATGTTTTTCTCAAGGGTGGACGGCACATCTCCTAACAGAAAGGGGGTGATGCTTTTTGACAGTTTTTCAGGCATTGATGTTTAGCTTATCGTTTGCTAGTCTCATTGTCACGGTTCTGTCCTTCCACAAAAAAAAATAATCCACCCTTGAGCCGGCAAGCAGAAGCGGTGGATTATGGTCCGTAACGCCGATCCCCGTATAAGGGAAGCAGCTATTGCATGACCGAGCCGTTTTATCGTCATGCTCGGTCTTTTTTACTATACGATAATCTATACTCACATTATACATAACTTCGAGAAAAAAGGAAAATCAAATTTTCCCTGGAGGGATGAGATTTGAATAAATTAACCGCTATATACCCTCAAGCGATTGAACAGACAAAAGTGAAAATCTATGAAGATATCGATCGGTATTTAGAAACTAAGGAATCATTGCCTTCATTTGAACAATATCTAGCTGATCGTGGACATTATAGTGAGCAAATATGGGTAAATGTTTGGCTGAACAAAGTAACAAACGATGTTCCAAAGAACGAAAAGAAGCAATTTTTAAGTGAACAAGGATTTGAAGTTCAAGGGATTGATCGTAAGCTCATCAATAAACTTTTTCGCGATGAAATGAGAACCTATTTACCTTTTGATGCGATGGAATGGCTTAGAGAACAGTTTGAAGGTCAGAAGGAAAAGTGGACTAGCCGCTTTCATGATGCTAAGGAGAACTTCGTGAAGCGGGAAGAACAGAAAAAACTTGAAGAACAGAAGCGCATGATCCAAACGGAAATAGAGGATGTTGCAGTTGGAATTTTGGAGGATCAATACGAACTATTTTATTTATACGTTCGATACTTCGCAGCCAAACAACTGGATGCAGATATTAAAAATAATGTAAAGTTCCAATCGGTTGATACCTTTGCCCTTGAAGAAAAATTGGTTGATCAAGGTGCATTCAATCCGTCTGCCTATACAACCGTTGCCACCTTTTTTGAAGAACTAACAGGCGATATTCATAAAACCTTGCATTGGGGGAGGAGTTTTTACGAATATCAAACCTATTTCTTCATTTATGAAAGCTTAATTTCTGATTATCTGTCAGATTTAATTCCCCAGAAAGTACTCGAACAGCTGCCGAATGATCTTAAGGAAGATTTTTACGAAACCTTTCATCAAGAAATTTCAGCATCCTTTGTCAAGGGAAGCATCACACAGCCTTTATATGATGTAGAGAGTTATTTTATTGAAGATATCCAGCAAGAATATCTTATTGATTTATTAAAATTATCAGAAGTCCCTTTTGACGAGAATATTCATAGAGAAATTTTTGAAAAGGATTACCAGGAGCGGGAAATAAAGAAAAAAGCAGAAGAGGAGGAACTTGAGCGCAAAAAAGAAGCGGAAGAACGGATGATGAGGGATATCTTTGGGGAAGAGTATGATCCTTCATTAAGGCGAAATGTCCGCTATGTTCTGCATATTGGCGAAACCAACACCGGTAAAACCCATCATGCGCTTGAAAAGATGAAAGAGGCTGCCAGCGGTTTATATTTAGCCCCGCTTCGCTTATTAGCACTTGAGGTTTACGACAAATTAAATGCAGAAGGAATAGCTTGTTCCCTAAAAACAGGAGAAGAAGAAAAAATCGTTGCCGGTGCCGGGCATATCTCGAGTACTGTTGAAATGTTCCACGAAAAATCGTATTACGAGGTTGTGGTTATTGATGAAGCCCAAATGTTAACTGACAAGGACCGAGGTTTTGCTTGGTATAAAGCGATTACCAAAGCCAATGCAGAGGAGGTCCATATCATTGGCAGCCGTAATGCGAGAACCATGGTTTTGCAGTTATTAGGTGATGCTAATATTGAAATTCACGAATATAGCCGCGATACCCCTCTTGAAGTGGAAAAGAAAGAATTTAATATCAAACACGTTAAAAAGGGCGATGCCTTAATCTGTTTTTCAAGGAGACGGGTGTTAGAAACGGCTTCAAGGCTCCAAAATGACGGCCATTCCGTCAGCATGATTTACGGGAGTATGCCTCCGGAAACTAGAAAAAAACAAATTGAGCAATTTAATACCGGAAAGACCAAAGTGATTGTCGCAACCGATGCGATTGGAATGGGGTTAAACTTGCCAATTCGACGTATTGTTTTTCTGGAAAATGACAAATTTGATGGTACCAGAAGAAGGTTGTTAACTTCACAAGAAGTGAAGCAAATAGCCGGTCGTGCTGGTCGGAAAGGAATTTATGATGTCGGCAAAGTCGCTTTCACGAGCGATATTAAGAAAATGCGGAATTTACTGGAGCAGGAGGATAAGCCGGTTCATACCTTTGCCATTGCCCCAACTAACTCGGTCTTTGAACGCTTTCAGCGTTACTATCATGACTTAGGAACATTTTTTGAACTATGGGATAAATTTGAAAGTCCTCTGGGGACAAAAAAAGCTTCGTTATCAGAAGAAAAGTCACTATACCAAATTATTGCGGGGACTGAAGTGGAAGCGCGTCTCTCTTTAATGGACCTATACGGTTTTTTACACCTTCCTTTTTCAAAGAATGAACAGGTGTTAACGCGACAATGGGAAGATACCATGTATGCCCTCATTCAAGGCAGGGAGCTGCCGGAACCGTCTGTAAAGGATCGAAGCCTTGAGGATTTAGAATTAAGTTATAAGGCCATTGGGCTGCATCTTTTATTTTTATACAGGCTAGGTCAGCGAACGGAGGCCATTTATTGGGAGCGTCTTCGCGAAGAGGTAAGTGACAGGGTTCAAGACCGGCTTAAAACAGATATAAGAAAATTTGTTAAGAAGTGTAAAACGTGTGGAAAAAAACTTCCATGGGATCATAGCTTTCCGACTTGTGATGCTTGTCATGCTGCCAAGTATAAACGATATCGATATGGTGAGGACTATTAATATAGAAAGTGTAAAAAAGGCCTAAATCAGGTCTTTTTTTCATTACTTGTTTTTAGTGTTGAAAATGGCACTAAAGAGGAAGTGGATTTGACTAAAGGACCTATATTCCGGGCATCTAAATAATGGTAATATAGTATCTATTTATTTACTATTCTGAGGGCGATGTACCTGGACAAGTCCCTGCAAAGTATTTTGAAGATTTAATTTTCGGTGATCATTATGATCCATATGAATTGGATGAATTTAAGAAGTATGCAGAATTCAATGGTGAAAAAGCTCCAACTGATAGGACGATGCAGAATATTTACAAGGAATTTGACCCATATTCAAAAATCTGGGTCCTTATGGTCCCAGGTTTTTTTATCATAATTTGTAAAGGATGGGAAACACTCATAAAAAAAGGAAGGCTGGAAATAGTTTGATAAAAATAGGTAAAAATATAATCATTATATTCATAACGATGACGATTTCCTTAATGCCCTATACGCAGGTAAGAGCAATGACCGCTAAACAGAGTATGACTCATCAGCTGAACCAAGTCATCATGAAAGAGCCGGCCTTGCAAGGGGCGATTGCCGGAATAAGTGTCAGGTCTGCAGCTGACGGTGCAATCTTATATGATTACCAAGGCGATGTCCGCCTGCGGCCCGCTTCTAACATGAAACTATTGACTGCCGCAGCGGCTCTCAAGGTCTTGGGTGAAAACTATACCTTTTCCACGGAAGTAAAAACGGATGCAAAGAAGATAAAGAAAATCATTCAAGGGAATCTCTATTTAAAAGGAAATGGTGACCCCACCTTACTTGAGGATGATATTGAGAATATGGCGATGGCAATTGAGAGAATCGGTGTAAAAAAAATTAAAGGGAATTTGGTCGCGGATGATTCTCGTTACGATCATGTTCGCTATCCACTCGATATGCCATGGAGTGATGAAGCTGCCTACTACGGTGCCCAAATTTCTGCTCTAACTGTTTCTCCAACAAAAGAATATGATTCAGGTTCGGTTAGGGTAAAGGTGAAACCTGGAACGAAAATCGGTGAGAAGGTAAAAATAACGGTTACACCAAAAAGTAATTATATAAAAATAATTAACCATGCTGTAACAGTTGCTAAAGATGGCAAAAAAAAGATAAAGATTGAACGGGAACACTCCAAAAACACCGTAACGATAGAAGGAACTCTACCGCTTAATGCCAAAGAATCAAAGGAATGGGTTGGTGTCTGGGAGCCAACACGTTTTGCAGCAACTCTTTTTAAACAAGCTTTAACAGAACGTGGGATAACAGTAACAGGAAAAATAAAAACAGGTACAGTCCCTGAACAGGCAAAACTGTTAACTAAACATCAATCAATGCCGTTATCGCAATTGCTTGTCCCATTTATGAAACTTAGCAATAATGTTCATGCGGAAATATTGATCAAGGAAATGGGGAAATTAAAAAAAGGAGAAGGGAGTTGGGATAAAGGATTAACAGTGATGAAATCAGAAGTGGCTAAGTTAGGAGTAAATCCTAATATAATGGTGATAAGGGATGGGTCAGGAATCTCCCATGTGGATAGTGTTCCGGCCAATCAACTTTCTAAGCTATTATTTTCGGTCCAGAAGGAAAAATGGTTTCCTGTCTATTTAAATGCGCTTCCTGTCGCAGGTAATTCTGATAAAATGGTCGGTGGTTCGTTAAGGAAACGCTTAACAGACCCTAGTATGGCAGGAAGGGTAAGAGCCAAGACAGGAACGATTTCAACTGTGACTTCTTTATCTGGATATGTGAACACGAAAAGTGGGCAAATCCTAATTTTCTCTATCTTATTAAATAATATGCTTGATGAAACAAAGGGGAAAAAAATTGAGGACACCCTTGTAACCATATTAGCAAATCAATAATTCAAAGAATAGGGCTGTTTAAATAGCAGCCTAATTTATTCTTTTCTTTTTAGTTCTTTCCTACGTTTCTTGTATTAATATTTCTTTTATTTTTGAAACGACCATACTAGGGCTAAATGGTTTAGCAATAAATTCATTTGCTCCCAAATCCTTTCCTCGTTTTATATCTTCCTCACTACATTTTGCCGAAAGCATAATCACTGGCGTCTTTTTTATCCTTCGAAGCTCTTCGAGTATCTCGTACCCATTTTTTCCAGGCATCAGGACATCTAAAACGATTAAATGATAATCTTTTTTTAAAGCCCATTCCAAACCATCTTGCCCATTATCGACCACATCAACCTGGTACGCTTCACGTTCCAAGTATAATCTTAATAAATTACTGATCCTAATTTCGTCTTCTACAACAAGGATTTTCACTAACCCCACTACCCCCTAAAACCGTTTATATCTTTTTACCTAATTCTACCACAGGAAAAATTTTTATCATATAGATAGTAGAAATGATGTTTATTTTTCTTTCTTTCTTCGGAAGTAAAACCATCTTGCTGTATAGAAATAACGGCAGCTACAAAAAATAACCCCTATCACGCTGGTTGATGAGAAGGGATGATCCCATGATAATCGGTAGTCATGTAAGCATTAGAGATGGATATACAGGGGCAGCAAAAAGAGCAGTACGAAATCACGGAACCGCTTTCCAATATTTTCCTAAAAACCCAAGAAGTTTGTCTATCAAAGAGTTCGATCGGGAAGATGCGAAAAGCTGTAGCGATTTTTGTCTTGAACATCAGCTTTATTCCGTGGCCCACACTCCCTATTCTACCAGCTTAACCCCTGAAATAGACAAACAAGAGCTAACGATTGCCTCTCTTCTTAATGATTTAGAAATTACAGATGCCTGCGGCTCAATCGGGGTAGTTGTTCATTATGGCAGTCAAATTAGTAAAACAGATCCGCTTGCCAGTTATCATTTGATGTTAAAAATACTCAACAGTGTACTGAGTAAGTGGAACGGAAGCTCTCTGATTCTCTTAGAAAATAATGCAGGGACAAAGGGAGCACTCGGCACAACCCTTGAGGAACTCGTTCAAATTCGGAATTTATGTGATTATCCTGAAAAAGTCGGTTTTTGCTTGGACACTTGCCATGCATTTGCAAGTGGTCTTTGGAATGGGGGAAATACGGAGGGGTTTATTGAGAAAGGTGAGAGCTTGGGTTATTGGGAGGAATTAAAGGTAATTCACTTGAATAATTCCAAGTATCCAACAGGTTCCAAAAAGGACCGTCATGCCAATATTTTTAACAGCCTAAATGGTTATATTAATGCGGATCAGTTGAAAGAACTTGTAAGGTCATCAGTATTGGCACGAATCCCGTTAATTTTAGAAACCCCTGATGATGAAGGGGTCAGTCACAAAGAAGAGATTGATATGATTATGCAAAAATGGAATTAGAAGTTTCTTGAAAATTTCGAGTGTTGAATTTACTATAAAATTAACGGGTAAATAAATTAAAGAAGCTTAAGAATATGGGAGAATGGATTATGAATAAAAAGCAGGGGCAACTTTTGTCAGAGCGTTTTGAGGTAGCCTTCAATCAGGTTCATGAGGCCTTAAGGGATATCGTTCAAATAAATGATGAGAGATTCATAGTGTTAGTGAAAATCGGGGCAAAAAAATATCAAATTATCGATACGTTTAAAAAGGACTTAGAGCAATATGCGAGGTTGAGAAATGCCATTGTTCATGAAAAAATGGAGGTTGGCTTTTATATTGCTGAGCCCAATGCCAAGGTTGTACACCACATTGAAAAAATAGCCAATGTTTTAAGCCAGCCTAATTATGCAATGAGTATTGCCACAAAAAGGGTTGTTTACTTTAATCATAACGATAGCATTTTAAAAGTGACAGATGCTATTAAGGAATACGGTTATTCTAAATTTCCAATCTATCATAATAAAAAATGTATTGGTCTTTTGACAGCTGGTACCATCATGAAATGGATGGCACAAAATATGGAAAATGGTATGGTGAATCTATCAAATATTAAGGTATCAGACATCATGGAATTCGAAAAAGAGCATTCTATTGAGATTGTCTCGAAAGATATAAATATTTTTGAGATAGAAAACATTTTTGAAAAGGCCCATAAAAAGAAACGTAAAATCGAAGGCGTAATTATTACTGAAAACGGGAAAATAGATGAAGTTCCTTTAGGAATCATCACTGCCTGGGATCTGATTCAAATTGACTATACAATTGAGTAAACTCAATAAGGTGGTAGTCCATTATTCAGACTCGACCATCCCAGCCCTTCTATATTGTACTTCGATAAAATAAACGCATGGCAACATACCATGCGTTTTAGATTATTTTAATTAAAAGTCAAACTCGCTTAATTGGTCCATGTGGCTGGCAATCATGGCGATTATCGTGGACGCTTCTTCTTTGCTAAAAATAAAGTGGGATTCGTCCTTGATCAATTCATCTTCAGTAGTCCATATCCGGTTAATTCGTTTTAGCACACCATCACCTGTTTCCTGAACAACACCAAACTGATAGGTTACTTCCACTTCGTCTTCGTGCTTGAAAGCCGTTACTTCAGGTGTGGACCATTCAACATCAATTTCCTCAAAAATATCATCTTCATTAACTTGTTCTGCTTGATAATATTCTTCGTCCATGTCGTCTTCAGCGGTCTCGCATTCTTCTTCATCAAATTCTTCCTCTGACTGAAGGTAGACCCCATCATCTGTATAATGGTCATCTCCATTTATGTAGTCATGAAGACTAGCATGTACTTCATCGATAATCTCCTCAATATCTGAAAGGATGATTTTCGCCGTATGCCCACTGTCAACATCGAAGCTATCGACGTAAAACTCTTCATTCTGCGGATCAAAGAAAAGGGTGCAGAAATATTCACGGTCGAGTTCTTCTGTGTCTACATCTGCTGTATCCACAAAGAACTCAATCCTTGGATGTTTGGCAGCTCTTTCAATTGTCATTTGACCAACTTGATCATATTCTTCACAAATAGACTCTAGGTGATCCTGCAATTCAGCACTTACTCTGTCAAACCATTCTAACGACATCAAACATCCCATCCTCTCAAGGTTATCGAGGTTATTATTACCAACTATTCATTATTTATGTCTAATTTGGCATTAATAATAGAGGGCAAGCCTTATGTTTTTTTAATAACAGTTGTTTCTATTTGATTCACACACCCCTAGGTTGTAAATGAAATTTAGGCCGTTTTATCGAAAATCAGACTAACTAACGCTATGAGTATCAAAATTAGAAGAATTATCGCTATTATTAACCTTATAGTATTTTAATGCCCAAAGGACAACAATCAACATAATGGCTGGGATGCTGTATTGGAGACTATCAGTAAGGTATATGTGATGTTCAGTTTCCCTAATGCTAAAGACTGCACTTTCTGGATTGCCGGCCAGTCCAAAGAATAATCCATAGGCAATATTCATTTTTAATTGGCGAAGCACCTCCGAAGCTTAATTGAAAATATTAGTTAATTTTACCTTTTTTATAGGTAAAATCAACCGTTTTCAAGGAATAGGAGCCTGGTGACAAGGATGAGCACTTTGTATTGGATTTTACACTATTTATGATACGATGTACGTAACCAATGAAAATCGAGGTGTAGACATGAAAATTGAAGTTTGGTCAGATTATGTATGTCCGTTTTGTTATATTGGAAAACGCCGTTTAGAACTGGCGTTAGAACAATTTCCATATAAAGATCAGGTAGAAGTAGAATTTAAAGCATTTGAACTTGACCCAAATTCACCTTCGTACAACGGGGAAAGTATTCATGACGTACTTGCCAAAAAGTATCGGATGAGTGTTGAACAGGCAAAACAAGCTAACCAGAATGTTGGTCAACAGGCCGCAACGGTAGGTTTATCGTATCAATTTGATGATATGAAGCCTACTAATACTTTTGATGCCCATCGTCTAGCAAAGTTTGCTGAAACTAAAGGAAAAGCGGCCGAAGTATCTGAAAAATTGTTACAGGCTTACTTTATAGAGGGAAAGGATATCGGGGATTTTGATACATTAGCAGACCTTGCAGAAACCTCAGGGTTGGACCGCCAAGAAGTGTTAAATGTTCTTCAGGATAAATCTGTGTTTGCCAATGAAGTTCGTGCTGATGAGGCAGTAGCCCAGCAATATCAAATTGGCGGGGTACCGTATTTTGTTATTAATTCAAAGTACGCAATATCTGGAGCACAGCCGCTTGAGACGTTTAAGGGTGCCTTACAAAAGGTTTGGGAGGAAGAAGCACCTAAACCGATGTTTCAGGATCTCTCAACTGAGCAGGATGTCAGTTGTGCAGATGGGAACTGTATGATTCCTGAAAAAGAATAAATAGAGTTTTCAGTATAAAAACGGGAAAGGCTCAATATATCCTCTCCCGTTTTTATTCGTTACACCTCATCTAGGTCTTCTTCTCTTTCTGAATTCCCACATGTTTCCATCATCCCAACAGATTTTCGTTTGGGTATTGCCGTTAGCTGAGTTCTGCCATTTTGATTTTCCACAGTTTCTTGGATGTTCTCTAGTCGGAGTCTTCTCGAAACCAGAAGGTGATTCGGAAGAACTGTGATGCCCTGAGCTTGAACTTGAACTTGAACTTGAACTGCTATCACTGGATGAGGATTCATGATGATGAAAGAGGGGCCTAAACATAAAATCACCAAAGCCGCCCCGTCTTAAATCTTCTGACTTATTTTCGCTTTCTTCAGATGAAAAACCACTCATTATATTGCACCTCCTTACAAGCTAGAAAAGAGAGTACGATAATTTAAAATAGAACATTTTCCCACCTGACCCACTCTTCTTTTACCAATTTACGTACCAAAGAATGTCCATGTTTGGGACAAAAGCCTAAACGCGGAAAAAAAGGTGACAATAGTAAAAATGGTGCCTGACACCATTTCTACTATTGTCACCTTCTAGAGAAATCTTCCAAGAATGCCAATGGGGCTGTAGTTAAACACTATGCTAAAAAGGAGTGCTTAAATTTGAAGCAAACACTTGATGCGAAAGTGATTTCGGTTTTGGAAGACAAAATTCAATTAATTAAAACAGATAAAGGGGCTATTTATTTAGTTGGTCCTATCCGACTGCCTGTTAATTTGTATGGTGAAACGGTTGTGTTTAAATGGTATTGCTGGCTAAATTGTGATGAAGTAACAGAAGATTTTCAACGAATTATTGATAAATTATCATCGGTTAATTTAGCGGAATTTCAGCAATCAAGTGTTCTAGCCTATGGGGATTTTGAATATGGAGACGATGCAATTATCCGGTTTCATTCTATTTGCCATACAGGAGATATTTTTGGAAGTAAGCGATGTGATTGTGGTTTCCAATTAAAGCAATCCATGAAAATGATCTCAGACCACGGAACGGGGGCATTATTTTACTTAGCAAACCACGAAGGAAGAGGAATTGGCCTTTTTAGCAAGGCGATGGCTTATATTCTTCAAGAGAATGGCTATGACACAGTTGAGGCTAATGAGGCCCTTGGCTTTGTTGATGATTCTAGAAATTATGGAGATGCTATTCTCGTCCTCAAAGCATTGCGCGCTAAACCAGTTTCATTAATCACGAATAATCCTAAAAAGCTTAAAGCATTAAAGAATGCCGGACTAGAGGTTTCGGGCAGGGAATCGTTATGGGGAGATATTTCAGAATACAACGAGAAATATTTGAAGACCAAAATCAATAAATCTGGTCATTTAAACGAAGAGGGCACGTGTTGTAATGACTAAAGGTCTATCAATAACATGGCTTAGAAAATGACGATGGCAGAGCTAATCTTTGAAAAAGAGATTAGTTCTTTTTTGTAGAAAAATAAAATGAAAGCGATTACTAAATAGAGAAGGATATTTAAACTGAATAGCGAAGTAATAAATGTAAGATTATTCCACGGGAAAGAAGGCGAAAGGATGTCGCTTGATCCACAAACGAAAATGTTACTTGATTACTTAGCTTCTTTAGGTACACCGCCATTAGAAACGTTAACACCTGAGTTGGCTAGGAAAGCATTTCAGCTTCCCCAGGGGGAGCTTGAGCCGGTAGGAAAAGTGGAAGACCGAAAAATCCCAGGTCCAGAGGGGGAAATTCCAGTTCGAGTTTATTATCCACAAGAAGCTCAAACGAATTACCCCGCACTTATTTATTACCACGGTGGTGGATGGGTTGTCGGCAATATTGACACACATGATAATATCTGCAGGGCATTAACCAATCTTGCAAATTGTGTAACGATTTCTGTTGATTATCGATTAGCACCTGAGCATAAATTCCCAGCTGCTGTTTACGATTGCTACGCGGCAGTAGAATATGTGTCTGACCATGCGGATGAATTTCAAGTGGACCCAGACAGAATTGCTGTAGGCGGGGATAGTGCGGGAGGTAATCTTGCAGCTGTTATCTCAAATATGGCTAAGGACAAACAGAAGCCGGCAATTTGTTTCCAACTTCTACTTTATCCTGCAACAAACATTTGGGGTGATCCAACTCCATCTATGGTCGAAAATGCAGAAGGTTATTTTTTAACAAGAGGAACAATGGAATGGTTTCTTGACTGTTATTCGAATGGGGAAGAAGAGGACAAGGGTAATCCACTCTTAACGCCTATATTATATGAAAATTTCAGCGGACTTCCACCAGCTCTTGTCATTACAGCCGAATATGATCCTCTTCGAGACGAAGGAGAACTTTATGCTAAAAAGCTTGAGAATGCTGGTGTAAGGGTAGAGTTAGTGCGTTATGATGGAACGATTCATGGTTTCATGAGCATGGCTTCCGTCATAGGACTTGGAAAGGCTGCTCTTGAAAAATCAGGCTTGGCCTTAAAAGAAGTATTTTATCCAGTCAAGAGCACTATTAAATAAAAGCGTTCCAACTTAAAACATATGCTTTACACGCATATGTTTTTTTGAAATATCTAAAAAAATAAAATGAAAAATTATATGAATATACAAATAATAAGAGGAGTGGATATGATGTTTTCACCACTAACGCCACTTGATTGGAAACGGAGAGCAATCAAGTATTATCCGAAAAAGACAGCAGTTATTGATGGTGAGAAAGAATTTACATACGCAGAATTTGGACAACGAGTCGATCAGCTTTCAACTGCTTTATATCATGCAGGTATACGGGAAGGGGAGCATGTAGCTGTTATGTTGCCTAACACCCATTACATGTTGGAATGTTTTTATGGGATTTGTCAGCTTGGTGCGGTAATGGTCCCTTTAAATTACCGGTTATCAGCAAAAGATTTAGAGTATATTATCAAGCACAGTGATGCGAAGATGTTAATCGTCGATGAGGAGTTTACTAAACCTATTGAGGAGATAATAGAAAAACTAGCTTTGGATCAAATCATTATTGTGCGTGTTCCTGGACAAGAAACAACTTTAAATGGAATTGACTATGAGGATTTTCTTCAACGTGCCGCGAAAAAAGATGATTTTCCTGTGGTTGAAATAGATGAGAATCAGCTGCTTACATTAAACTACACTAGTGGGACCACTTCTCATCCGAAGGGTGTTATGCTTACCCATCGAAGTAATTATTTGAATGCTGCTAATTTCATGTACCACTTGGGTGTAAACTATGATGATGTTTATCTTCATACATTGCCGATGTTCCATGCAAATGGCTGGGGAGGAGTCTGGGCGATAACTGCTGCAGGTGGAACCCATGTTTGCTTGCGCAAGGTAGATCCTCCATTAATCCTAAATCTCTTTGAAACCAGAAAGATTTCATTACTTTGCGGTGCCCCAACCGTAATCAATATGTTAGTAAACGAACCAAAAGTCAAGGATATAAAAGTGAAAACACATCCGCGCATGGCGACAGCCGGTGCACCACCAGCAGCGGCTCTGATTCAAAAGGCACAGGAGATATTAGGACTGAAGATGATTCATGTTTACGGTCTGACAGAAACTTCCCCATTTATCCTTTACTGTGAATGGAAACAAGAGTTTGATATCAAATCTGCTGATGACCAGGCAGCGATTAAAGCAAGACAAGGGATTGAACTTGCCTTTAATGGCGAAACAAAGGTCGTTCGTCAGGACGGAGAAGAAGTAGCCTGGAATGGAAGAGAGTTAGGTGAAATTGTCACCCGCGGCAATGTCGTCATGTCGGGCTATTACAAAGACCCGCAAAATACAGCTGCAGCAATAAGAGACGGCTGGTTTCATACCGGGGATTTGGCAGTCACACATCCAGATGGATACATTGAAATCCAAGACCGTGCGAAGGATTTGATTATTTCTGGCGGAGAGAATATTTCTTCAACAGAAGTAGAAGGTGTTTTGTACAAGCACCCAGCAGTTTTAGAAACGGCAGTAATTGCGATTCCAGATGAAAAGTGGGGAGAAGTACCAAAGGCCATTATTGTTCTAAAACCTGATGCAGCGGTAACAGAAGAGGAAATTATTCAGTTCTGCCGAGGCAACATGGCCCACTTTAAAGCACCTAAAGCAGTAGAATTTGTAGAAGCGTTACCAAAAACAGCAACAGGTAAACTGCAAAAATATCGTCTCCGTGAAATGTACTGGAAAGGCCCTAAGAAAGTAAATTAAGAGGATTCATTAAAAAAGCAGTGATTTAAAAAAAATCACTGCTTTTGTCTATCTATTCCTTAATGAATTCTATCGTGCTTCTTACTGTATTAATAGGGCGGACATAACTTTCAATTTGTTCACGTTTTGGCTCAAGGAATGGTGGTAAAGAAAGCTTTTCTCCTAGAGTTTCATAAGGTTCGTCACCCATAAATCCTGGACCATCGGTGGCAAACTCGAAAAGAATTTGCGGAGCAACACGAACATACAAGGAAGCAAAGAAGAAACGATCGACAAAACCGGAAGTTTGGAACCCAAAACCTTCCATTCTGTTAATCCACTCATCTAATACAGACCGGTCCTTTACACGGAAAGCTGCATGATGAACAGTTCCGAATCCTTGCTGTGCTGGTGGAAGAATCGCATTGTATTCGACCACAACCTGCGCTCCATTTCCGCCTTCATCAACTTCAAACAGATGAAATGAGCCTTCCTGGTCAATTTCTTTGAACAAAAGAACTTTTTCCATCATTTCTTTAAAATAATCAAAGTTAGCTACCCGTACAAAAATAGGCCCAAGTCCTGTAATTGCAAATTCCAATGGGATAGGTCCTTTTTGCCAAGGAGTCCCGGGAGCCACTCCTTCATTCCTTTCATCAGAAATCAATTGATAGTGTTGATCATCGAAATCAACAAATGACAATGTCTTTTTCCCGAATTGTTCTTTAATGCCAGTATGATTGACTTCTAAGCGGTCAAATCGTTTGACCCAATAGTCCAGTGCAGCATCACTTGGTACACGGAAGGATGTTTTGTAAATCTCGTTTGTGCCATGTTTACCTTTTGGAATACCAGGAAAATCAAAAAAGGTCATATCAGTACCAGGGCTTCCCTGATCATCCGCAAAAAATAGGTGATAGGTCTGGATATCATCCTGGTTGACCGTTTTCTTTACAAGGCGCATCCCTAAAATATAAGTGAAAAATTGATAATTTTTTTCGGCACTGCTCGTAATCGCAGTTACATGGTGAATACCTTTTAAATGGTTCATTTATAATCGCTCCTTTTCAATTTATGATTATGATTCACTTCTAGGGATAATCCACTCCATTCTTTATTGAGATTATCCCGATATTTTATCTCAAAACTAGATATCTTTAATTCGAGATAAATATATCATTGAAAAAAGGGTTTGTCAAATAAATCACTTATAAATGACAGACAAATGTTCTTTATTTAAATCTAAAAATCTGACAATACTAGTCAATTTCCTGTGGTACAGCTCTTTTTCTGTCGATAAAAAAGCCTGACTTCTTCACAAAGCTGTAACAGCTACAACGAAAAAATGGAAAAAATCGGAGATAATAAAAGTATAAGTAGAACGAAAATCACCTTACACGAACTAAAATTTGAAAAAATGAAGAGCAGGAGGTAGACAATGAAAAAACAAAAGTGGATTGCATTACTGCTGGCTGGTGGAAAAGGAACAAGACTAAATCTCCTTACCAAAACATTAGTTAAACCGGCCGTGCCTTTTGGTGGGAAGTACCGCATCATTGACTTTGCTTTAAGTAATTGCTGGAATTCCGGGATAGAAACGGTTGGGATTTTGACACAATATAGACCATTCGAATTGCATGCTCATCTTGGCCGTTGTCAGTATGGGAATCATTACAACCCTTATGGAGGTTTGACCATTCTTCCGCCGTATCAGCGAAGTGACTCCGGTGTAGAATGGTATGAGGGAACTGCACATGCTGTCTTTCAAAACATTGAATTTATTGAACAATCTAATCCCGACCATGTTCTCGTTGTGTCTGGCGACCAAATCTACAAAATGGATTATTCACTCATGCTGGACCAGCATTTGGAGACCGACGCAGATTGTACAATTGCGGTAGTTGAGGTTCCTTGGGCGGAAGCAAATCGTTTTGGGCTGATGAAGACGGATCCGTTGACTTATAAAATAACCAGTTTTGAAGAAAAGCCTAATAAACCGACATCTAATCTAGCATCTATGGGCGTCTATATTTTTAAATGGCCGATATTAAAAGATTATTTGCTACGGGAGGAACTAAAGGAATTTAGCAATCGAGATTTTGGCAAGGATATTATTCCTTCAATGCTAAGAGATCACTTACAGCTGTATGCTTATTATTTTCATCATTATTGGAAGGATGTAGGCACAGTTCATAGTTATTGGGAAGCAAACTTAGATTTATTATTAGGTGAAAAGAATATCTTCTTGCAAAACCCTGATTGGAGAATTCAGACTGCCCATTCTGATGAACCGCCTTTATACTTGGATGTGCGTGCTAAGATGCACCAAAGCATCGTAAGCGACGGATGTGAAATATATGGAACCATAGAAAATTCAGTTTTGTTTAGTGGTGTAAAAGTAGGAAAAGGAGCGCTGATCAAAAATGCCGTTATCCTGCCTCAAACCATTATTGGAGAAAATGTCTGGATTGAAAATGCTGTCGTAGGGAGCCAAACACAAATTATGGATGGGGTCATTATCATTTCTAAAAATGCTGATGCCCATTTAATGGTCGTGGGTCATAATGAAATCATTAACCCCACTCTGCAAGATTTTTCCGGCAAAAACAAGGTGATTTCAGTAGTATCTTAGACAAGAAAACGGGAAGTGGAGCCTGAGTCACTTCCCGTTTTCTTTTACGTGAAATTGAAGAAATATTTTGTTTTTAACTGGTAAAATGGTAAACTATAAAAAAATCTACTAGAGGAGTTTCAAAATGATAAAAGCAATATTTTTTGATTTAGATGACACACTTCTTTGGGATCAAAAGAGTGTGAAGGAAGCTTTTGCCGCCACGTGTAGGGAGGCAGAAGAACGTTATGGGATCAATGCGGATCAACTGGAAGAATCTGTTCGTGAAGCAGCTAGAGAACTGTATTCTTCTTACGAGTTTTATCCTTTTACACAAATGATAGGGATCAATCCGTTTGAAGGATTATGGGGCAATTTTTCAGATGAAAATCTCGAGGATTTTAAAAAAATGAAGGTAACCGTTCCTAGCTATAGAAAGGATGCTTGGACAGTTGGCTTAAAGAAAATGGGTATTGATGACCCCGATTTTGGATCTGTGTTAGCAGAGCGTTTCCCTGAGGAACGGAGAAAGAGCCCGTTTGTGTACGAAGAAACGTTTGAAATTCTCGATTCTTTAAAAGGTAACTACCAGCTTCTACTTTTAACAAACGGATCACCGGAGCTGCAAAATACGAAATTAGAAATTACACCTGAACTTGTTCCTTATTTTGACCAGATTGTCATTTCAGGTGATTTTGGACGAGGAAAGCCTGATCCATCGATATTTGAGCATGCTCTATCCCTTATGGAATTACAAAAAGATGAAGTTCTTATGGTAGGGGATAATCTGATGACCGACGTATTAGGTGCAAATCGTGCCGGTATTAAAACAGTTTGGATTAACCGACATGACAAAGAGCGGAATGAAGTAATTCCAACTTACGAAATTAAGCATTTGGAAGAACTTTACCCAATCTTAGCTGAACTTAAGGAAAAATAAACGAATCTTAAAGTAACAACAAAAACGTATAAATTATAACCTTTTTAAATTTAGACTAAGTAAAAGAACCCTATAGGTTGGAGCGGAAGGCGGCGAAGACTCCTCGAAAATGCAATCGCATTTCCTTCGTGCGACTGCAGATTCGAGGATGCAAATTCAAAGTCCTGCGGGAGTACGGGACAGGGGTGACCCCGCAGGCGCTATAGCGCCGAAGAGGCATCCCGGCACGCCCGCGAACCGCTTGCCGACTCGAGCGGAAATCAACAGCCAAATTCCATTTAAGGGACTTTTTCAGTGCCCTCCACTTAGGTGGGGGTTTTTTTTGTGTGAAATGAATCATTTATTTATGATTATAATAATAGTTATGAATTCACTTATATGAGGTGTAGCTTTTTGGAATTAAGACAACTTAAATTATTTTCTGAAGTGGCGAAGCATAAAAGTATAACAAAAGCCGCGGAGGCCATGCATTTGTCGCAGCCAGCTTTAAGTAAGTCGATTATGGCATTGGAAGAAGAGCTCGGCATGACGTTAATCATTCGAACTAATAAAACGAGTGACGTAACCGATGCAGGCAGGGTGGTGCTCGACTATGCCCAAAAGATGAATGGTCTGCTCGATGAAATGAAAACCACCCTTAATGATATGACCAATTTAACAAGAGGACAGATAAATATCGGCCTGCCTCCATTTATTGGCAGCTTATTTTTTCCGAGAGTGATGGCAAAATTTCATCATACCTACCCTAATATTGAACTCAATATTACGGAGTATGGCGGTGCAAGGGTTGTAAAAAGTGTAGAAGAAGGGGAGTTCGAACTTGGTGTAGCCGTTCTGCCAATTGATGAGCAGCTGTTTGATATTTACCCCATCGTCGAAGAGGAAATGAAGCTGGTAGTATACAAAGACCACCGTTTTGCGAGGCGAAAAGTGGTCGATATAGGGGAATTGAAGGATGAAGAGTTTATCTTTTATCACGAAGAGTTTGCGCTCAATCAAATTATGAGGAACCAGTGTATTGCTGCTGGATTTGAACCAAAAATTTTGTTTAAAAGCTCTCAATGGGACCTCATGACAGAGATGGTAGCGGCTAATCTAGGTATTACGATCCTTCCGCATTCCATCTGTAATCGTGTCTTTACTAGTGATATTGAGGTTATTGACCTTAAACAAAAAATTCTGTGGCGCTTGGCAGTGCTTACAAAAAAAGATCGATATATCTCGAATGCAGGCAGAACCTTTATTGACTTTATCTTAAAAGATCCATTATAACTTTTAGTTATAAAAATGATTCGTAATATGTATTTTACGAATGGCAATTATGAGCGTAGGATTACTCTATAGTTAATTTCGTGAAGCAAAAAGAAGAATGTTACTTCTTTTTTGTATATAGAAAGGGTCATGAAGATGAAACTTGGAGTAATCGTGTTACAAGTACTATGTTTGCATGTGTTTTTATTTTTAGGTACTGCCCTTAAGGAAGTGATTCCACTTCCGATTCCGGCTTCGATGTTTGGCCTGTTTCTTTTATTTCTTGCACTTTGCTTTAAAATCATTAAGCTGGAGTGGGTAGAAAAAGGGGCCAACTGGTTATTAGCAGAACTATTGCTATTTTTTATCCCGTCAGCAGTTGGGATTGTAAATTATGATGAAATCATAAGCTTACAAGGCGCTGAAATTGTTGGTTTAATTGGAATTAGTACAATTATTGTAATGGGTATGACGGCCTTAACGGCGGAAAAAATGAGTGGTCGAAAAAGGAGTGAGCAGCATTGATGATGATTGTATTTACAATCGCAACGTATCTTATTTATCGTTTGTCAAAAAAGGCATATGGAAAATGGAGCATGCCATTTTTTCACCCATTGCTGCTTTCACCTATAATGCTAATTGTGCTGATTTCCGTTACACATGTATCTGCCAATCAATACCTTCATGCTTCAAAATGGCTGACTCATTTACTTGGCCCTGCGACCGTTGCGTTCGCGGTGCCAATTTATAAAAACTTAGCGGTGATAAAAAAGTATATTGGTACCATTCTTATTAGTATTACGTGTGGTTCGCTGGTGGCGATTTTTTCAACCTTTGCGCTTTCAAAATTGTTTCATCTGAAAGCTGATTTTATGATCTCTATTTTGCCAAGGTCGATTACGACGCCGATTGCGATCGAGGTTTCAAAGGAAATTGGCGGTCTTCCAACGTTAACAACGGTGTTTGTCATTATTACGGGAATTGTAGGAGGTATTGTTGGACCTTCGGTGATTAAAGGGTTGTCGATTAAAACACCTATTGCTAGAGGGCTTGCTTTAGGCATGGGAGCCCACGGTGTTGGAACGAATAAAGCAATGGAATACGGAAAACAAGAAGCTACTTTTTCATCGTTAGCCATGATTTTTGCAGCCTTGATTACCTTAGTTTGGGGAGCATTATTGATCCCTTCTTTAATGAATTTCCATCATCTATTATAAAAAAGCAGATGGCCGCCATTTTTGTGAAATGGCGGCCATATTTTTTAATGTTTGTCGTTATAATTAACTGGAGAAATGGTAGTTTTGAAGGGCTAAATGAATAGGTATACACATAGAATGAAGGGGTTGTTCCGAATTTAATTGAATTGTAAAGGAATTCTGGCAGGGGAGGAAAATAAATGCTCCGAAATGTGGTTGTTGTCAGGGATAATGAGGAAAGTATCAAAAATGCCATTAAGGAGATCTTACGCTCTAAGCATAAAGGCCATGAAGTAGCCCTTGATTTGACGAGGATCTCGGATAAAGAGAGAAAAAGAGAGATTATGAAACAACTGACCAGATATTAACACGAAGGCAGACAGTACTTTTTTAGCTGAATTTGTTTGATCAGCCACCCGCTGGTAGCATAAAAATTGGGGGAAGGCTAAATTCCGTTCCCCCTAAAGCAGTATTTAGTCTAATAACCCTAGCTGATGGCGGACTGCATAAGCAAATCCATCCTCATCATTGGTCTTCGTAATCATATCTGCCGCTTGTTGAACTTCCATAGGGGCATTTCCCATGGCTACTGCGGTTGTCGCTACTTCAAATTGAGCGATATCATTACCGCCATCGCCAAAGGCAAAAATCTCTTCAAAATTAAGGTTCATCATGTCTTGGTAGCGCAATAATGCCTTCCCCTTATGAGCTTCATTTGAAGTGATTTCCAGATTATTTGGATGAGAAGACGCCATTGAGATTGGAAATTTCCCAGCTAATGCTTGTTTAACTTCGTCAATCTTTGCTAGTTGATCTGGGTGAACAAGTGCTATTAGTTTGTAAATTTTTAAATCATTAAGTTCAAGAACCTGACTATAATCAAATTCATTAAAAATCTGGTCAAGCTCTTGTTTACTTTTATCGTGCAATGGGGGGAGCGTTGAAGGAAGGCCGCCGTGATTTGTGTAAACGAGGATTCCTACACCCATCTCATTTAAAATAGAAAAAATGTCCTTATAGACATCGATAGATAGGGTTGCTTCAAAGAGAATCTCTCTGTCTGCTGAGAATAATACTGAACCGTTCACACAAAAAATAGGCATTTTTATCTTTTGAACAGCCTCTAATTTTATGACATCCGCATAAGCCCGTCCTGTGTTTAAAATCAAGCAGTGACCTAGTGCTTGCAGTTCGTTTAAGGCTTTCACATTCTCTTCGGTAATTTCATGCTTAGAATTTAATAACGTACCGTCTAAATCAATTGAAATACATTTCATGGGTGTCCTATAATTCCTTTCCATTATACATATAGCTACTATATCAGATATAGAATCAGGCTGCCAAACGGAAATAATATTAATTTCGGTAAGCTAATAGGCTTCTAAGAAAATTCTATTAATAGTATGATAAGTGAGAAAATTAGTGAAGGAGAGCTAACTGTGACCGAGAAAATTAGTTTATTAGAAGCTTTTAAACAAACAGACCTTCGACTAGGCGGGCATGGCCCGAGGGATCTACATATGCTAAAAAAAGCAGTGATGAACCTAGATGACCATATCGAGAGTGATATGTATGGGAAAGGGGACGTCATTGAAAAGTTTGAAGAAAAAATGGCACGCTATCTTGGGAAAGAGTCAGCCGTGTTTTTTCCGAGTGGAACAATGGCTCAGCAAATCGCTCTGCGTATATGGTGTGATCGAAAAGGAATCAAAAAAGTAGCCTATCATCCATTATCCCATTTAGAAATTCATGAAGAAGATGGGTTAAAAGAATTGCACTCGATTGAACCTATTTTACTTGCTGATAAAGACCGTATTATTCAGCTCGAAGATGTGGTTGAATTGAAGGAAGATATCGCCTGTTTATTACTGGAGTTACCACAAAGGGAAATTGGCGGACAGCTGCCGGAGTATCAAACCCTTGAAGCAATTTCAGCTTATTGCCGCAAAAAGGGGATAAAACTGCATTTAGATGGTGCACGTCTGTTTGAGATACTGCCCTATTATCAAAAATCGGCCTCCGAAATTTCCGCCTTGTTTGATAGTGTTTATGTTTCTGTTTATAAAGGGTTAGGTGGTATTGCTGGCGCAATTCTTGCAGGGGATAGGGATTTTACAGAAAAATCTAAAGTGTGGAAACGTCGTCACGGCGGAGATTTAATCAGCCTTTATCCATATATCCTAAGTGCGGATTATTATTTTGAGCAGCGAGTTGGAAAAATGGAAAAGTATTATAAAGAAGCACAAGAACTAGCAATCTTCTTTAATCAATGTCAGTCTGTTTCTACATTGCCTAAGGAACCGGTTTCGAATATGTTCCACGTTCATATCGGTGTACCAAAAGAAACACTGGAACCTATCCTTATCAAAATCACCCAAGAGAAAGGTATCGGCTTTACCAGCTACCTAAAAGAATTAAACACCGGAGTAAGTTACTTTGAATTAGGAATTGGCGATATGTATGAGCAAATCCCAAAAGACAAACTACAGGCAGCTTTTACGTTACTAAATGAAGAACTACTCCGATTATAAATGGTGACAGGCACCATTTCTAATCTAACGAAGTGAAAAATCTATAGCCAACTAAGATAAATAGAAAGGCAAGCCTTGGTATAGGCTTGCCTTTTGATCTATATAGAGATTTATTAGCAGGTAGGGCTTTTTAACCGCGTCTGCCGCCTCGGCCACCGCGTTTTGTTTCGGTGTTGCGTTTGAGGCTTGATAAATTCTCTTCACTCGACTT
This sequence comes from Neobacillus vireti, assembly GCF_036962465.1. Classification (GTDB taxonomy): domain Bacteria; phylum Bacillota; class Bacilli; order Bacillales; family Cytobacillaceae; genus Neobacillus; species Neobacillus vireti_B. The sequence continues at coordinate 12,206 of NZ_JBALNF010000072.1, read as the reverse complement.
TAAGAACTTTGCCATTTTATCTTCAAAACTTTCCTTAGGTTTAAAGTTCCCTTTAGAACGGAAGTCTTTAGAACGGCTATCCCCTCTACCCTGACGCTGTGGGCGCTGTGAATGAGAAGATGTTTGTCCTTCAGGTCGATCAATTGCTTTTTTAATGGATAGGGCAGTTTTTCCGTCTTTCTCGCTAATTACCTTTACTTCGACTACATCGCCAATTTTGAGATGATCGTTAACATCCTTTACATAGCTATCTGCAACCTCACTAATATGCACTAGGCCGGTTGTGCCGCCTGGCAACTCTACAAATGCTCCAAAATTAGTGATTCCGGTTACTTTACCTTGTACTTTACTGCCTACTTCAACTGACATAAAAATATGTTTCCCCCTCATAAATGTTAAAGACACTTTATTATAACAAAAACTTTAGAAAAATAACATAAAGTCTATTTCATCTATTTTGCCAATTCATACCTAGTCCCAAAACAGCTTTTACTAATAGACTGAAAGCTCAATCACAATTGATCCTCCCAGCCTGAAGAGTCTTCTAAAAGGTTCACAGGAATGTAACATCTATAGTGAAATACTTGGAGAGGCGAGGAAATAATTTTAATGTAATGAAATGCAATGAACCGAACGAATTCCGGTTGGAGAATACATCTGCATAGGAGGTGGATCTGGGTCACTAAGAAAATGAGGATTATTTTGCCGGTAGAAAGGAGGAACCATTTTCTATAGGAAAACTGGCGCTAAGGCCAAAGCGAATCGGAATTTGCTTGGAAAGACCTGATTGTTTTGCATTTCATTCTTATTATGGCGGGGGTTTGGTATATTGTTGTATAAATAAGCTTTCGTCATAATCGCAAAACTTTATGTCTTAAGGTAGTCACGTTGCTTGCCATGGTAACATTATCGAGTAAATAATTTGCGGTCAAGTCAATCCAATCAATTGCCTCTTCTAACACAACATTTGCTGATACAGAAACTGGGGGATTGCTAATGAAATGATTATTATGCAGGCGAGTCAGCCCAAATGCTGACTCGCTTTTTATATTAGTATGGTTATGATTTTAGCTGGTGCTCCATATAAGTAATATGAAACGAAATGACCTTTTTTGAAAGGGGAATGAAGATGACAAACCAATCTGGACCCTATAATATATATAGCTACTTTATTGGAGCCAATCCCTCAACCTCCTTCAATCCGAATCCAATCTTTCCAAAAATTAAAAGAACGGCTTTTCTAAGTCCGTTCACCTCTGTTATAGGGGATGTAACCATCCGCGATCATACTTACGTTGCTCCTTTCGTAAGTATCCGTGCGGATGAAGGCAGTCCATTTTATATAGACAGAGATTGTAACCTCCAGGACGGCGTCATCCTTCATGGCCTAAAGAATAAGCATGTAGAAGTTAATGGAAAAAAATATTCAATCTACATAGGACCAAGAGTTTCTTGCGCCCATGGTTCACTTATTCACGGTCCCTGTGAGATTCAGCAAGAGGTTTTTGTGGGTTTTAAGGCAATCGTTTATAATGCACAGATAGGAGCAGGATCCTTTATTTCGACAGATGCCGTTGTGACAGGCGGTGTCACCCTAAAACCACACAGCTTTGTGCCGCCTGGCGCACATATAGATTCACAAGCAAAAGCAAATAGTTTATCTACTGTGCCAAAAAGCGAAGTAGAATTCGCAAAAGAGGTACAAAGAGTAAACAATGAGTTCTCCTTCTCCTATTCTCTCCTATTCGGGAAAACCAAGTGTTCTTGTGGCTTGGCGTATTGATTCTAATAAAAAGGAATAAGAAGGCTTTTCAGCGGTGAAACTACCTTTTGTTGACTATTTGATGAAATGGGGATTGGAAAATGAAGGAAGTTTTACAGCAAGTAAAAGAAGAATTAGAAAAAGCATATGACCATCCGCAATCTTCTGACTTAGATCGTTGTATTACTCAGCTGCAGCAAGCCCTAGAACAAAATGGCGATAAAGGCACAATGATTGAGGATTGTATCCGCGCATTAACCCAAGCCAGGAATGCCGTAGGGGCCTTAGAAAATGCGGGAGATGTATCGTCTGCTGCGGCCTTTGGAGAAGCCTACAATGCGCTAGATCAGGCTATCGAGTCTTATAGCTGAATGCTGTTAAACCTCTAGACTTAGCTAGGGGTTTTTTTATGCAAATGGATATAACAGAATGAACAAGTGGATTCAGTCCATAATAAATAACGTAAAGGAGGTATGAGCGATGGATGGAAAATATAATACAAATGATGACGCAAATGTTGAATTAAAGAATGCTCTTCAAAACAGTCCACCTAAAAAAAATCCAAACATGAGTGAAGCAGAGTATAAATTAAAGATTCTAGGATTAGGGAAGAAAAGCTAAAGAAAAAAGCAGGTGATAAAATGCCAAAAAATAATCCGATTGAGTATACAGGAAGAGTATTGGACCAAAGAAATGATCTTACAGGACCAAATGACGGGAAGGCCACTTATCCGGAACGGCCTAAAGATGTGCCAATCCAGGATTCCAAAAAGCAAGGTAAATAACTTCATGAAGGCTGCCTAGTGGCAGTCTTTTATTTTTAACTCCAAGCGGGTGTTAGGATGCTTTTTAGTACAATCTAAGCATATAAGTTTGTTTCGGTTATCTCAATTGTTACTATAGTAGTAAATCTGAAAATGAAAGGACATTTTACTATGGGAACCATTCATATACCTGTTTCAGTGCTGAATCTAGCCCCAATCCGCGAGGGACAGAATTCAAAACAAGCGATAGAGGCAATGGTCGACCTTGCCCAAGCCGTCGAAAACATGGGCTATCAACGCTATTGGATTGCGGAGCATCATAACACTTCAACACTAGTTAGTTCAGCGACATCTATCTTAATACAACATACATTAGAACATACTAACAAAATACGAGTGGGGTCTGGTGGAATCATGCTTCCAAACCATGCACCGCTTGTAGTGGCCGAACAATTCGGCACAATGGCGACGATGTTCCCGAACCGCGTCGATTTAGGCCTTGGCCGTGCGCCTGGAACGGATATGATGACAGCAAGTGCTTTAAGACGCTCAAAAAATGATTCAGTTTACACTTTTCCAGAGGACGTTCAAGCATTGCTTACTTATTTCGGACCAATTGAGCAGCAAAGTTATGTTAAAGCGTATCCTGGGGTAGGTACAAACATTCCTATTTATATTTTAGGATCCTCAACGGATTCAGCTTATCTGGCAGCAAGTTTGGGCCTGCCATATGTTTTTGCCTCACATTTTGCGCCAAGATATATGGAAGAAGCCATTTCGATTTATCGGGAGCGATTCCAGCCCTCCGACTATCTCGATAAACCCTATATGATGGTGTGCTTAAATGTGATTGCAGCTGAAACAGATGAAGAGGCCAAATGGCTGTCAACAACTAAAGATCAATTTTTCCTAAATGTTGTCCGTGGTACACAAAATCCTTTACGTCCTCCTGTTGAAAATTTAGATGAATTATGGAGTCCGATGGAAAAAGAAATGGCCGCGTCCATGTCCAGTGTCACGCTGCTGGGTAGCAAGGAAACCATCCGTCAACAATTAACGAATTTCCTAGATAGATATCAAGTCGATGAAATTATGGCTGTATCTTATATCTTTGATGAAGAAAAACAAAAACGTTCCTATGAGATTTTTAAAGAAATCACGGACGGCAAATAAGCATTGTTAAAAAAATCACCCTCTAAAAATGAAAGAGGGTGATTTTTTTTAGTTATTTTCTTTTTGAAATTTGGTCATAAATTCACTGAAAGCTTGGCAAGCTTCAACCGGAACGGCATTGTATGCTGAAACGCGGCATCCGCCAATAGAACGATGTCCATTAACACCAACAAAACCTTCTTGTTTTGCAAGCTCCAAGAATTTCTTTTCCAATTCAGGAGTTTTTAAGTTGAAAGTTAGGTTCATTAGGGAACGGCTGTCTTGATCCGCATGGCCAATGTAAAAACCGTTACTATTGTCAATAACTGAGTAGATATAGTTTGCTTTTTCTTCATTTCGCTTAGCAATTTCCTCCAAACCACCTAAATCACGGGCCCAGTTAAGAACTTCTCCAAGCATATAAATGCCAAAAGTAGGTGGTGTATTGTATAAGGAATTATTTTTCGCATGTGTGCTGTACTTTAACAATGTCGGGATGTTTGTATTAGCGCGCTCAAGGAAATCTTTGCGAATAATAACAACAGTTACACCTGATGGACCGAGATTCTTTTGCGCACCCGCATAAATCAGTGCAAACTTGCTGACATCAATCGGCTTAGAAAGAATATCGCTTGACATGTCGGCAATTAGTGGTATATCTCCGGTATCAGGAAAGTCCTTCCACTGTGTACCATAAATTGTATTATTGGAGGTAATGTGTACATAAACATCTTCTTTGTCGTACTGTAATTCATTCAGTTTTGGGATGCTACGGTATTTTCCTTCTTTTGTTGTAGCTGCCTGGTAAACTTCACCAAATAATTTAGCTTCGGAAAAAGCCTTCTCTGACCAAGAACCTGTCATAACATAGCTTGCTTTTTTCCCAGGCTGTAAAAAGTTCATCGGAATCATTGAAAATTGAAGGCTGGCTCCCCCTTGAAGAAATAGAACTTCATGGGTATCGGGAATCGCCAAAAGGTCGCGTAGGCTGCTAATCGCTTGATTGTGTACTTCTTCATACGGGCGGCTCCGGTGGCTGAGTTCCATTACTGACATTCCTGTCCCACGGAAATCGATTAATTCTGCTTGAGCTTTTTCAAGAACTGAAAGGGGTAAAGCGGAAGGGCCGGCATTAAAATTGTAGGCACGCTGAACTTGTAATTTCACTTTTCTCACTCCATCTTTTTGGTTTATTTGACTATAACATAGATTCAATTTTCGGAAAATAAGTTTTATTCCACGGAGGAAAGATATTTTGAAAAAATTTATTTTAGGATAAATGGAAGCGTTTAATATGAATGGTTATGTAAATATTGGAAAAGGCTAGATGCAATTTTCGATATACCTAGTCTAAATCCAGCTATTATGGAAAGTATACATAAGGAGTTAATGATAATTCAGTTAACCTTAGAAAGGAGAATTTTGCATGCAAGAATCTTTAAATGTTGGAGATATAGCCCCGGACTTTTCGCTGCCGGCTACAACGAAGGAGCGTATATCCTTATCAGACTACCGCGGTCAGAAGAATATTGTTGTTGCCTTTTATGGAATGGATTTTACTCCAGGCTGAATTAAAGAAATAGCCTCTTGGAAAGAGGATTATAAACGATTTGAACAAACAAATGCTGAGGTTTTACCAATAAGTGTCGATCATATTCATTCGCACCGGGTCTTTTCGGCAAGCATGGGCACGCTTCCATATCCACTGCTTTCAGATTGGCATAAACAAACCGTAAAAGACTACCAAGTGTTTAACGAGAAAGGGGAGACGGCAATCCGTTCTGTATTTGTTGTAAATAAAGCTGGAGTCATAACATATTTAAACACTTCATTTAAAGCAGATAAAAGAGAGGACTATGAAGCCGTTTTTAATGAACTTGAAAGGTTAAATTCGTAAAGTATAAAAAATAATAGGTAAATACGTTAGTAAAGACCAATAAAGGGGAAATAACAAAAAGCCTTTTTATTTTTGAAGGTATGAATTTAGCCATAGGTATCGGCGAATTTTTAGCTAATTGGATATACAACAATTTATCTGGTAAGCAGTCATATTTATTTATGGAAGGAGTCAATTCATGGAACAAAATGAAAAATTGGAACAATTACTTCGTGATTACGGTTACCCTGAACAGTCCATCCCACGACTAATGGAGGAAATTAGCTCAATGAGCTTTGACAAGGTAAAAAAATTGATTCTCCCATATAACGATATTACGGCAGAAAAATCGTAATAAGGAAATAAAGGCAACATGTGATATGGAATAGTTTTGATATGGATAAAATAATCATGAAGGGTTAAAACAAATGAAGATTTTTGTAGTTGGTGCCAATGGGAAAATCGGAAAACACCTCGTTCAATTATTATCAGATTCGAATAAATATACAGTTAAAGCAATGGTTCGAAAAGAGGAGCAAGCGCGTGTATTGCAAGCTTTAGGAGTAGAAACAGCAATCGCTAATTTGGAAGATAGTGTCGACGAAATTGCAAATCGGGCTATTGGGTGTGATGCGATTGTCTTTACGGCAGGTTCTGGCGGTCATACCGGTGCAGATAAGACGCTTTTAGTCGACTTAGATGGTGCAGTAAAAACGATTGAAGCTGCAGAAAAAGCAAAAATTAAACGATTTATCATGGTCAGTGCTCTTCAAGCTCATCGAAGAGAAAACTGGAATCAAGCGATCAAGCCGTATTATGCAGCAAAGTATTATGCGGACAAAATGCTTGAACAAAGTAATTTAACCTATACAATCATCCGCCCAGGCGGTCTATTGGATACTGCAGGTTCAGGAACTATATCAGTTGCAGAAAATATTAGCAACGGGACCATTTCTCGCGAGGATGTAGCGAAAACTATTCTTGCCTCTCTAGAAGAAGGAAATACCTTTTATAAAGCGTTTGATCTGGTTTCGGGTGAGATTCCGATAGTCGAGGCGTTGAAATTAATCAATTAGTGCAAAAGAACAGATTCGCTTTTGGTGGGTCTGTTCTTTATATTTATTAGTTTAACAATGAATATTACCAACCTAGCAAAAGTAATTTGTATAATAAATTACTGGAATTAACATTATGTCTGGATTACTTTAACTGACTAATGAATGAAAGATTTTGAATAAATATCAATGAAAATTCATAAAAATAAGATTTAGAATATTTTTATAATATATTGACATAAATTAGACATGGATTTATATTAATAGAATATTACTAATAAATATACAAACGTTTAGAGGGTGATCGATGTGGTTATTACGGTGGGTCCCGGACAATATCACAGAAATGCAGGTTTATTATCAGATGCTGGTTTATACATAAAAAGGTATGGAACTACAGCTGTTCTAATCGGAGGAAATATAAGCCGCCAGGTCATCGACGGGCCGCTCCGGCATAGCTTATCCAAGTATGGGGTGACATTGAAACATTCTTTATGGTTTGGTGGAGAATCTTCACAAACCAATATTGATAGATTGGTAGAACAATTAGAGAATGAGACCTTTGATGTAATCATTGCTGCTGGTGGAGGAAAGGCAATGGATACCGCTAAAGCCGCAGCCTTTCAACTAAACAAGCCGTTAGTGGCTATCCCTACAATTGCCGCTACCTGTGCGGCTGCAACACCAATTTGTATTCTCTATAGTGACGAAGGAGAATTTTTAGAAATTGGCAGGAATTCAAAAGTGCCAGAACTAGTCTTGGTCGATACAAATATCATTTTAGCAGCACCGGTCCGGTATTTAATTGCAGGGATTGGGGATACATTAGCAAAATGGTTTGAAACCAAGTGCTCCATTAAAAAAGCAGTGCCTAACGCAATTAATCAAACAGCGATCGCAATAGCTGGCCAGTTATATGAAAGTTTAATCCAGAAAGGTGAAAAAGCCGTCAGTTCCATGAAAGCACAAAAAGCAACTGTTGAACTTAATGACATAATTGATGCCATTATATTAGTCAGCGGAAGTGTAAGCGGCTATGGAGGAGATGATTGCCGGACAGCCGCGGCTCATGCGATTTACTCGGGATTAACGATCTTCCCGGAAATTCACCATACCTATCATGGTGAGATTGTCGCTTTTGGGATTTTAGCGCAGTTATGTATGGAAGGTACGGATGAGGAAGAGATTAAAACATTAATTCACTATTACCAACAAATTGGTTTGCCTTTCACCTTGCAGCAAATGGATATCAAAGGATTAACAGATGACCAATGGAAGGTGTTAGGTGAAATTACAGTGACGATTGAAGACATGGCAAATATGCCATTTGAGGTGACACCTGATATGGTCATAACGGCTGTCCGTCAGGCCGATAGAATCGGAACAGAAATGTTAGTAGTTTCAAACTAATATACAGAATTAATAGTTAATAGGGGGAAAATCAGATGAAAAAGTGGTTAGGGCTAATTTGTACACTAATGTTGTTATTTGCGTTAGCAGCTTGCGGGAAAGACGCAGCATCCAGCAGTGCCGATGGGAAAAAATCAACCGAACCTTTAAAAGTAACACTGCCGACTTGGACGGGGTATGGTCCGTTATTTTTGGCAAAAGAAAAGGGCTTCTTTAAGAAAAATGGGATTGATGTAGACCTTTCAATCGTAGAGGGGTTAGCAGAGCGTAAACAAGCTTTAGCAAGTGGGAAAATTGATGGAATGGCAACAGCATTAGATGTTCAGGTTACACTGGCTGCATCAAAGATACCTGTTCAAGTTGTGTGGGTATTAGATGATTCCCACGGCGGTGACGGAATTCTTGTCAAGAATAGCATCAATAGTGTGAAAGATTTAAAAGGAAAGAAAGTAGCATTTGAAGTTGGGTCAACAAGCCACATGCTTGCACTTACCGCATTAAAGCAGGGCGGTTTAACTGAAAAAGACGTCGAAGTTGTTCAAATGTCTGCAGGTGACGCTGGAGCAGCGTTTGCTGCAGGTAAAGTAGATGCAGCGGTCACATGGGAGCCGTGGTTATCTAAAGGGTCACAAGCGAACGGTAAGGTATTATTATCGACAAAAGATCTTCCAGGAATCATCGTTGACACAGTAAGCTTTAAAGAAGACGTGATTAAAAACCGTCCAGATGATGTAAAGGCGTTTGTAAAAGCAATGGGTGAAGCCATGACTTATTGGAAAGAACATAAAGATGAAGCAGATGAAATTATGGCTAAGGGTCTAAAAATTGATACAAAAGAATTTGTTGGAACGGAATCTGGCCTGCAGTTCTTTACAAAAGAGGATAACAAAGCCCTGTTTGGAACGGAAAGCAGCAAAGGCTCCATTTATAAATCAACCGAAAATGCAATTCAGTTTTATAAAGAGCAAGGAATTATCAAAACTGAACCGAAAGCAGAAGAGGTTATTAACCCAAGCTTTCAGTAATAAGTAATGAACCGAGGCCTAATATATGAGATTCTCATATGTTAGGCTTTTTAACAGATTGATAGAATGGGTGATTAAAATGTTGGCAAAATTGTTTACGCCTAATAGGGAGATTCCAAAAGGTTTTTATTCAACCGCAGGGTTTGTTACATTTATTGTATTTTTAGCCGTTTGGTGTGTCCTAACGTATGGAGGAGTTGTCAATCCGCTGTTTTTGCCGACACCAACGGCAGTACTTACCACCGGTATTGATTTATTTGTGAATGGAGATCTCCTTTCTGATATTGGAATCAGTTTTACAAGGGTACTAGTAGGATTTCTTGCTGCCGCGATTATTGGTATACCTCTTGGGATATTGATGGGTTCGTTAAAAATCATGGAAGGCGCCTTTGAACCTATTATTGGATTTATCCGTTACATGCCGGCGTCTGCCTTTATTCCATTATTAATTTTATGGATTGGCCTTGGAGAGCCGGAAAAAATGAGCGTTATTTTCCTAGGAACCTTTTTTCAATTAACGCTGATGATTATGGATGTGACAAAAAATGTTCAGAATGACTTAATTGAAGTTTCCTATACCTTAGGGGCAAAAAAAGGTCAGGTGTTTACCAAGGTCATTTTACCTGCAGCACTTCCAGGGATTGTCGATACCCTTAGAATTACATTTGGATGGGCATGGACATATTTAGTCGTAGCGGAAATCGTCGGGGCCTCTAGCGGATTAGGCTATATGATCATGCAGGCTTCACGTTTCCTTCAGCCAGATAAAATTATAGTGGGTATTTTAATTGTTGGTATACTCGGGCTGTTAACCGATATGGTCTTTAAAGCCATTTATCGCGCTTCATTTTCATGGATGAGAAAGGATGGTTTGTAAGATGGTCACAACAGCTGCAAAAAATGTAGAATTTGATAATTCTCAACCAAAACTGGCAACGCCAAAGTTAGAAATTAAAGAAGTTGGTAAAGTATTTAAAACAAAAAACGGTGAAACGACGGCATTAGAAAAAACATCCTTTACCATAAGTGAAGGAGAATTTGTTACGATCTTAGGCCCATCAGGCTGTGGCAAATCAACGGTTTTACGAATCGTTGCTGGCTTGGAAGAAGCTACATCCGGAGAGGTATTACTAGATGGACAGGAAATAATTGGTCCCGGACCTGACCGTGGGATGGTGTTTCAGTCTTATACCTTATATCCATGGCTATCAGTAAAGGAAAACATTACATTTGGCTTAAAATTACAAGGCATATCTCAAAAAGAACGAGACGACGTTGCTCGTCATTATCTACAATTAATTGGGTTAGAAGGATTCGAGAAACATTATCCTATTCAATTGTCTGGTGGTATGAAACAGCGGGTGGCGATTGCGCGTGCCTTGGCGAATGACCCTAAAATCCTTTTAATGGATGAACCGTTTGGTGCTTTAGATGCGCAAACGAGAAATATCATGCAGGAAGTCCTTTTAAAAGCGTGGGAGGAGTCAAAGAAAACGATTTTGTTTATCACCCATGATGTTGAAGAATCGATTTTTCTGGCTGATTCGGTTTATGTCATGACGGCAAGACCTGGGCGTCTAAAGAAAAAGGTTCCAATCGCATTGGCAAGACCAAGGGATTTTAGTATAAAAGGGTCAGTGGAATTTGCAGGATATAAGGAAGAATTGTTGGCGTTGATTAGAGAAGAAAGCTTGAAGGCAATCAATTAAATAGAGTTCAATTCTGCAAAGAGAGACTATTCTAAAAAATGGAGTATTTTATAATTTCCTTTAGTGAAAGGTGTTTAGTAAGGTGAAAATAGAGTCCTTTATTTCTGATAACGTAAAAGCAGCTCTTAAGAACGACCCGCCGGGTGAATGGATGCCTATGCTTCCGAAGGAGTGTATCCGTTTAAGCTCGGGCTATCCGGATCCATGTCTTGTTCCTTCCCGACAAATAAAGGAAGCTGTAGCAAACCTTATCGAAGAAGAACAGGATTTGCCGCTGCATTATCTTGGGAGTCCCAGGATTGACGTCCTTAAGAAACAAATCCAAAAGAGATTAGCGGAGCGTGGAATCAAGGTTGAAGAAGAGGAACTGTTAATCACTTCAGGCGCTTGTCAAGCGCTTGATTTAATTGCGCGTGTTCTAGTTGACGAAAAATCGGTTGTCGCAGTGGAAGCTCCAACTTATATGGAAGCACTAGAGATTTTCCGGAACTATACGACAAAGATTATTAATATCCCTATAGATGAGAATGGACTTCAAACAAATGTATTAGAAAAAGAACTAAGGGAAAGAAAACAAAAAAATCTTCCCCTTCCTCGAATTTTATATACCATTCCTACTGCTCAAAATCCAACAGGGACAACACTTGTACCGGAACGCCGGCATCATTTATTAAAATTAGCCGGGGAGTATGACTTTCTCATTTTAGAAGATGATGCCTATGGAGAACTTTCATTTGAAGATAGTCCACTTCCTTTAAAATCAATGGATACTGAGGGAAGAGTTTTACATGTCGGCTCACTATCTAAGGTGGTAGCACCGGGAATGCGAGTAGGGTGGATAGCTGGTAAACAAGCGTTTATTTCAGCTTTTGCTTGGTTTAAGAAAGATTTAGATCATCCATTTTCACAGGCATCAATGGCTTCGTTTCTAGAAGGCATTGATTTACAAGATCGGCTTAAGACGCTAAAAGAAGTATATCGGGAGAAAAGTGAAACTTTAATTAAGTCGTTGGAGAAATATTTCCCTGAATGCGTTACTTGGTATATGCCAAGCGGAGGCTACTTTGTATGGGTTCATATTCCTGGAATGGATACCTCCGAATTATTAGACCTGTCCTTGGATAAGGGTGTGTCATTTATTCCAGGAAAATACTTCTTTTTAAACCCGCAGGATGGAACAGAGTTTCTCCGCCTTTCATTTTGTTTTGAAGGTCAATCAAAAATAGTTGAAGGAATTCAAAGGCTTGGAAAGTTGATTTCAGAATACTTAAATCTTCATTATTAAAATAAACAAAAGGGATATTCCTTATAATAAGGAATGTTCCTTTTTAGTTTTTAATATAGTTACACTAGTTTTATATTTGGAAAAAATTGCTGATTGTTTACACTTTGTATGGGTGGTATTATATAAAGGTCGCCTCTGATGAGAGCGAACAATTAAATAGTCTGGCAA
>NZ_JBALNF010000071.1:0-49645 GCF_036962465.1 Neobacillus vireti | reverse complement strand
ATTATGACTAAATAAGAATGTATGTTCTATAATATACAAGTGAAGAGGTGATAGGGATATGGATATGGAGTTTAACTTGGAAGTACATTTAAAAATTGAAGGAACAGGGCTAACTGCTAGAGGAAGATTTTCAGCACGAAAGAAACAAGACATCCCAGCCGTTGCCCATCAATACATACAAAGCATAAAACATGAAACGGGATATCGTAGAACATTTATTGAAGAGGTAATGGTGAACGGATCAATTGACATAACGGAGGAAGTAAAAGAAATCGAAAATCAACCGATTCCATCGATGGACGATATCTTTTGGTAGCAAGAAAAACTGTGTAAAGTTGTTTCAGATACCTGCCGGTGCCAGTTTTTATTTTGAACCCAAACTTTTCTAATAATATTTTATAAATAAGAAGAAAATAGTCTTAGGAAAGGAGGGATAATAATGTTTTTGAAAAAGTGGATAACTGGCTTGGTCGTTTTATTCGCGATGATGGTTGGAATGACAACTACAAGCTCACTTCATGTAGTAGCCGAATCCAACGCCGTAACACAGCCTGCTCAACCAGTAAAAGCGGTTGAGGTCGAGTTGAACGATGATTACTTTAATCCGAAAGTGATCACCATTCCGAATGGAAAAACGACAACGTTGATATTGAAGAACAAAGGTAGGAAAGAGCACACTTTCACTGTGGAAAAGCTGAGAATTGACGAAGAAATCCAGCCTGGAAAAGAAAAAACCATTACCGTGAGCCCGACAAATCCTGGTACATATGATTTGATATGTCGGTACCATTACCAAGAGGGGATGGTTGGAAAAGTAATCGTCAAATAAACAGCGGGGCCATTTGGTCTTACTTTTGGCTATTTTACTTTCACAATCATTAAAATTGGGTTTGTATCTATTTAACTGAAAAAGCAGGTGGCTCAGTTGCAAACTGAGCCATTTCCTTTTATCTATTCAAGCTTTTTTTTCCTAACACTGTTAACAGGGTTAAGCGTGTTGTTTCGGCAGCATTGCTTTCATTGGATAATACTCAGTTGTCATTATGCCGGCAATTTCGGCTGGGTCTTCTTCTATTAGCTTTGCAACCTGAGCTTCATTTTCAACTTCAATAATGGCAATTCCTTGCGGAGCGGAAGGATGTAAAACAGGACCAAAGACCAAAGCAATCCCCTGGTTTTGCTTGTCCGTCCAATAGGCAATATGTTTTAACATAATGTCTCGTTCTTCTCCTGTCATATCTTGATGAAAAGTGGTTCTTGGTGGAGTAGACTTAAGCATAAAGTGCATTTTAGTTGTAGCTTTACCTACAGTATTGTCCGACATTTCTAATTAACCCCCATCAATCTGAATATCGTTTTCTAGGTTACGACACTCAACAATTATTCCATAAATGCCATTCGGATACAATCAAACCACTAAAGGACTCCCAGAAGAAGAAGAGTGATGTTGTGGTTTTTCGTCTAAAATTTCCCCTTTTGGGGGGACATAATTTGAAGCCATTCTTGGGTTGATATAGTTTGTGGTGGTATAAATCCCAACTATCTTTAATAGAGTCTAGTAAAGAACTATTAAGGAGTGGTTGAATGTATCCCGATAAGATAGTAAGGGAAATGACTGGTGTCAGCAAATCATTATTAGCTGATCTTAGAGCGGAGTACAGAAAATATGGTCTAATAAAGGAATTTGAACATTTAAATGATACCCATATTGCTGATCTTGAAAGAGTCCAGCAGATCAGACAAGAAGGGAAAACAGTTAGTCAAGCCATAAGAAAAATAGTAAGGGAAAGGGCATTGAAAACTCTACTACAGGAATGTAAGTATGGGTTTGAGGAATTACACGAATTGATTGATAGATTTGAAGTGAAGTTGGATCGATTAGAACAATTCACTAATAGAGAGTAGATAGAATGGGTAAATTGTAAAGCCATTATCCTCTTTTTGTAGAAACTAACAGCAGGGGATGAGAATTCATAATCCCTTTACAGCACAAGAAGGAAGAGCTCCGACAGTTATAAAAGGTTTATAACCCTTGTAGAGTGAAAGAAGGAAGAGCTTCGACAGTTATAAGGGGTTGTTAACCCCTCTAGAGCACAAGAAGGAGGAGCTCCGACAGTTATGAAAGGTTTATAACCCCTGTAGAGTCAAAGAAGGAAGAGCTCCGACTGTTGTAAAAGGTTTATAACCCTTGTAGAGTCAAAGAAAGAGGAGCTCCGACAGTTATGAAAGGTTCATACCCTTTGTACAGTTCAAATAACATCATAAATCAATGTTATAAATCAAATTGAATCAGGAATTGGAAGATTTATAGATTTATTAGGTCTTTGTCAAAATAGGAATGATTCTATCTAGTTGCCAACAATCTGCTTGCTGTCAATATCTTTACCAATAATATGTTCTCCCAACCATTCGGACAAGCAGTTCCTAAACTCCTCTGGCAGAGGTTCTTCGAGCAGCTGCTTATAGATTTTCAAAGGGTTAGAGGTGTCCATGATGCCGGGCCAGCATTTTAAAATATGGGTCATATCTTTGATGACATGAAGTTCCACCTCACCTGACACAGAAGGAATGACTTGTTCTGAGGCAGCAAGTGGGACCTGGCAATCCTTTTCACCGGCTATAACGAGAACAGGAGAGGTGATTTGGCGGAGGTCTGCCAGTACATCATATTGGTAAAACTCTCGCAGCCATTTTGCGGGAAACTTCTTTCCGAATATCCTCATGGTCTCCGCAGTGCTGTTCAATATTTTTCTATCAAATTTAGCATTGGTCTTTCTTGCTTTTTCTGTTGCATGTAAAGTCCGAATCAGCCATCCCTTAAATCCACCCAACTGATTTAAGCCATCATACGCCTGCTCGCGCTGCCAGTTTATCATATCCTGCATGGGCATCGCGCCACCACATAAAAGAATCACTCCGGCAGACGACTCCTGGGCATAAACCGCGGGTGAAAGTTGTGCACCCTCGCTGTGGCCAAGGAGAATGGTTTGGTTTTCATTTACTTTTGAATGCTGTTTAAGATAGCGGAGGGCAGCGGTGGCATCGTTTGCCAAGTCCCGGAATCCTAGAGTATAGGCATCACCCTCACTTTGATGGGTGCCGCGTTTGTCATAGCGCAGTGTAACAAAACCGAGTCCTGTTAGATATTCAGCCAAATCTTTATAAATCCCCATTTTGAATTTTGGACTGTTGCCATCACGGTCACTCCCACCGCTTCCAGGGATAATCAGAACAGCAGGATAAACTTCCTCTGTTCCAATCGGTACGGTTAGCGTACCAGAAAGTTTTACTTCACTTTGAATGACAGCATTCTCTTCTTTGAATTTATATACCATGATCTTTTCGCTCCTTTTCCCGCGACCGGGATTTTAATTGTTGCAATCGGCCTTTTACCGGTTGTAAAACAGTTCCAAGCACTCCGGCAAACTTATATTTCTAGTCACTCAAATGTGGAAATCCATCTGGGGGGAATATTTCTCTTCTTTATCAAATCTATGTTTTCTTGACCATGTAATTTCCTTAGTACACATACAAATTCTTTACTCGTCCTCTTCATAAATTCCTGTGAGTCTAACCGGATGTAAGAATATAATTGCCTTTTTGTTTATGTGATTACCTATTGCTTAATCATTATCATTCTTAATAATGATAATAAAACATATGGAGGAAATTGTAAACTGGTTTTAGAAAAAATTTACGACTCTAGAACACAACTAATTCAGAGAGGTACATTTCCTAATAATTGTGCCCAATCCGGCTGTAGGTTTACCGTGATGGGAACAATTCCAAATAATTTTGCCCATTTCGGCTATAGTTTTACCGTGATGGGAACAATTCCAAATAATTTTGCCCATTTCAGCTGCAGCTTTACCGTGTTGGCAAGTTTCTCTAGATTACTTGATTCATATAAAAAGCTTCAGAAAAATTCTGTAGGATATTACATCATATTGGGTATAAATACGTGTGTAAAGAAATAATAACCAATTGCCCCGACGATTACACCAAATAGAACTAAAAGTATAGGAAAAAAATTCTTTTTCATAACCTTCTCCTTTTTACTAAATTTTAACATAAATGGATTGGATGTGATATAAAGAGAAATCTTATACGAACATAGCAGATAAGTACAACAAATCGGTGCATGCAGCAAGACTTAAATGATAAGATAAGTTAAAATTACAATTATATTGAATGGATGGAAGGGGTATTTAGTTGCATATAAATAAAGAATTACACTCGTTTCTATTAGCTAAGGCAAGAAATCTTACAGAGGAATGGTATAATTCTCTAGATAAAAATGACCCTTCAGGAGTATATGCCTCGGATGACCCTATAGTAATCAGTACTTTAAAAAAACAAAACTTTGATTTCCATTTACATCTTTGTGAGGTTTTTATTAAAGAGGATACAGTGTTCCTGGAAGAATTTCAAGAATGGATCATTTCGATTGCTCAAGATCCACAGCATTTAAACACACCAATCCATTTTATGTTAAGAGAATTTTTCAGGGTGCGGGAACAGTACCTTGATTATATTAAAGATTTTGTTGCTCTACATATGGGTGAGTTTTCCAATGAGGTGATAGAAAGCTGGAATCGAGTGATTTTAAAAGCATTTGATAAAGTTATGTTAGGCTTTGTCGAAGAGCATCAATACTATCAACAAGGAAAACTATCAGCGCAGCGGGAACTTATACAGGAATTAAGTTCTCCGGTTATTACACTTAACAACGAGGTCGCGTTACTTCCTCTTGTCGGTGAAATAGATACAAGACGGGCAAATTTAATGCTTGAAAAAACATTGGATCAATGTGCCAATCTGGGAGTAAATTTTCTTGTTATTGATTTATCCGGCGTTCCCATGATTGATACAATGGTAGCACAGCAAATTTTTCAACTGATAAAAGGATTGGAATTAATGGGGGTGACATCTACTCTTTCAGGAGTTAGACCTGAGATCGCACAAACAGCAGTACAGCTAGGACTCGAATTTAAGGGTGTTTCCACCTATTCCACTTTACGCCAAGCCCTGAGTTCAATGGGTATCATGAAAAGATAATATTGTTTTTTTGTTTGTCGAGAAGCTACCACAAAACGGTAGCTTTTTTATTTAAATGGACTGTGTTAAAGGTTACACAATCGATAAACCAATTTTAATGTACAGCAACTATACCTTGCCTGGTTTTTATTTTTGGATAGCGATAGAAATGAAAGCAAAAAACACAATATTAAAGATTCCCTTTTTATCAGCTTTGGTTTTGAAATGACCGATACTTATGAACGCTTACGCTTATCAAAATTCGCTGGATAGTGCAAATTCAAGTTACTTGAAGAAGGAATCCCTTTTATCGTATCGAAAACTTATACATAGACTTTAAATACGAGGTGGAATTAATGCTTTTTCATTATCATTTTTGGACCCCCTATGTTGAAGAAACAGAAAAATTCTATATAGAGAATGGTTTTCGTGTATCTCAACGCCTCGGAAAACACTATGGAGAATTTAAACTGTTTAATCCTCCTTTGATATGGGATGATTTCCGTGAAAAAAATGTTATATTTCGCATAATAGAGGTTAGAAAAGGGGCAGTAAATATTACTTTTGGATCTGGAAAAAAGGTATTGTTTGACCATATCGGTTTTTTAGTAACCGAAGGAGAAATAAGTGAAATTTGCGGAAATGCTGAAAAAATGAATTGGGTTGTAGATAGAGGTGACCGCAGAACGTTCATTACGACCCCTTATAATTTTAGAATAGAACTCCAAGGCAACATAGATGCAATAGATTCTTTGAATAATGAATCAAAAATAGAAAAGTTAAAATTGGTAACTAAATTGCAGGGATTGGATAAGAACCTCTCCAGTTTATTTAATAAACCAATTGATAATATAATTTCTGAGGTTGGGGATGAAGTTACAATTAAAGAAGCTGTAATTAAAGGTTTATTATCATCCAATATCATTGACCCTAACGGTGTTAGGGTGATATAGGTCGCTTGTTTAATTTTAGGTTATTAGAAGTTAATATATATTGAATAAAGTGGGTGTGAAATGAATTTACTAGTTGGATTCTTAGCGTTTGCAGGAATTTTTGCGGTTTATGATGCTTTAAGAAAAGTGAATAATAATATCTTAGACCAAACCGAAGAGATAAAAAAACTACGAAAAGAATTAGCTGAAACTAATAAAAATTTGAAAGCTCAATAGGTCCAAAAAATGTAGTTTAGTTTAGAAGAGCATAAAAAAAGACCAATTTAATTTGGTCTTATTGCACCCGATAGCCTTGGTTATTGAGCAGCCATTTGTCAATTGCTGCTTTGGAATAATAGACCTTTCCTCCGACTATTAAATAAGGGAGAACACCTTCAATACCACCTTGTGAATCCGATATTGGACCTAATTTCTTCACCTCATCAAGGCTCAACCCTAAATAGGATGCTAATTCAGGTTCCGTAAATAGTTTATTTGTTGATTGTGACGAAGTTTGAGTTGGAACCGACAGACTGTTCTTACTTAAACTATTTGATATTAGGTAACTTCCAATAACGATGCTTATTGCTAAACAAAAAATTGATAATGCATTTAGGTTATGTTTCAATCTCCAGCCCCCTTTTTGTATATATTTCCATTATATAACTTTTTGGAAAAACTCTGCCTTTTTAATTTTCAGAAACAAACAACTAATAGGGGAAAATGGATTACTTGATTTTCAAATCTTCAAAAACAAACGGAGGGACAGCAGCTAGTCTCCTAATGGATTATAGCGATTCCCTTAATGTTCAATTTGACCTAAACTTGAAAAGTAAATTGGCGATAATAGAATCATTTATGAATAAAAACATTCGTACCGATTGGAACTAAAGATGATAATTCAAGAACATCATGATTAAACATTCTTATACAACCATGCGAGACATTTTTGCCTATAGAAGATGGATTATTTGTTCCGTGTATACCGTAATGAGGTCTTGACAATCCCATCCAAAGCACTCCGAATGGTCCGCCAGGATTAGGGTCCTTATTGATAATCGTGTAGGTTCCTGCAGGTGTAGGTGATAATATTTTTCCGACTGCAATGGGGTAAGTTTTTAAAAGCCTGTTACGATCAAAAAGTTTTAATTGGTGCTTTGATGTTGACACATCAATCCATTTCGCCATGAGCTCAACTCCGTTTTTGATTATGGTATGAAGTAAAGCGGGGGGATGTTAATTAAAATGAAATGGAGGGATGTGTGACCGCTAATCTGACTTCCATTTATGTATGTCAGTTTCAATGATTAATAAAGTTTCTAACAAGAGCCTCACAGTGATTTTGCTATTGTTTTTATTATTTTTAATAAGCGTTTAAGACCATCCTCAATTCTCGGCAGTGGAGCAAATGAATAGGAAATGCGAAGATATTGTTCAGCTTGATGGTCATAAACATTTCCTGGATTTAGTAAAATCCCTTCTGCTAGTGCCATTTCAAATAATTTTCTCATCGAGAGGGATGGTAGCAAACGCAGCCAAATATAGAAGCCTCCAGCGGGTTTTTCCCATACGGCAAGATCAGAAAAATACATGTTCAATATATCTAACGTAAAATCTCGACGAATTTTCAATTGTTTTCTTATTTCATGAAGATGTTCATGGTAAAGTCCACTCGAAAACCATTCAGCAGCTGCCCATTGGGATAAAGAACTAGAGGCGTAGTCAGTTTGCATTTTAATATCTGCTAAATGCTCAACAACTGGTTCTGGACCAACAATCCAACCTATTCGAAGACCAGGACTTAAAGATTTCGATAAACTGCCCAAATAAAGGACAAGACCATGTTTGTCAAAAGCCTTCATTGGTTTAGGCGGATTTTCCTCCAACCATAATTCTCGGTAAACATCATCTTCAATCAAAGGCAGTTGTTCTTGTTGGCAGGTTTTTAGCAATTGTTTACGTCTTTCCAAAGTCATTAAGGTCCCCGTAGGATTATGAAATGTTGGAATAGTATAAAGTAAAGCTGCATTTTGTTGTTTTTTATATGTTGAAATCAGCTTGGATTGAATTCCTTCTGTATCCATAGGAATGCCCATTAAACGCATACCTGCTGACTGAAAGACATTTAAAGAATGAAGATAGGATGGTTTTTCTGTTAATACGGTTGACCCCCTATGCAATAAACCCACACTGATAAGCTGTAAGGCTTGTAAAGCACCTGACACGATTAAAATCGAAGAAGGAGAAGCAGAAATTCCGATTGTCTTTAAATAGGTTGCGATTTGTTCTCTTAAGGGGAGCAATCCCTTTGGTTCTTCATATCCATAAGAAATGTCCCGATTGGACAAGTGATGGAATATTTTTTTCATAGAAAGATGAGGAAGCAGATTTGGCGATAATTCCCCAGTTCCTAAACGAATAATGTTAGGAGTAAATTCAGCTTGATTTATTTCTTGAATGGTTGGCAAGTTCGGCTTGTGTGAACCGCGTGTTACATATGAATTCCAATCAGGAGGCGGGGCAGTCGCTAACAGGTTCCACGTATTGTTGACGACTCTTGTACCGCTGCCGCTTTTTCCCTCAATAAGTCCTTCCGCTATTAATTCATCATATGCCGTTACAATGGTGCTTCGATTTACTTCTAATATTTTTGCTAAAGTTCGCTGGGGAGGGAGCTTATAGCCGATCGTCCACTCACCATTGGATATTTTCTCTTTCATAAAGTCTGTTATTTGCTTATGTAATGGAATTGGCGATGATTTATTTGGCTTCCAATCGGTATAAAACATCAGATGATTCTCCTTTTTTGTATTATTATATAACTTGGTTGGTTTGAATTCCATCCAAATGGTTGGAGACAAAAGCAACATTTCCGACTAAAATAAGACTCATTTATCTATACAAGAAAGGGCGAAATGAAGATGTTAGAAGCATTTTTTCATGGATTTATTCTTGCACTGGGGCTGATTCTTCCTCTGGGTGTCCAAAATGTTTTTGTTTTTAATCAAGGGGCATTACAGCCGCGTTTTGTTTATGCATTACCCGTCATTATTACAGCTTCTTTGTGTGATACTCTATTAATCTTGGTATCTGTTTTGGGTGTTTCCTTTCTTATTTTAGGTTCTTTTTGGATCAAAATAATCTTAATTGGGGCAGGTTGTATTTTTTTACTCTACATGGGATGGACCACTTGGAATAGTAAACCAAGTAATGAAAGAGAAGAAAGCAGGAATAAATTTTCATTAAAGAAACAAGTATTGTTTGCAGCATCTGTTTCCTTACTGAACCCTCATGCCATCATGGATACGGTCGGGGTAATTGGAACAAGTTCATTAAGGTATCAAGGGGAAGATAAAGTAATCTTTGCTTTTGCTTGTATTTTGGTTTCCTGGCTTTGGTTTTTTGGACTTTCACTAATGGGGCGATTAACTGGAAAGCTTGATCCATCTGGTAATTTTTTGTTGTTATTAAACAAAATATCAGCCCTCGTTATGTGGGGGGCAGCAGTCTATCTTTTATTCACGTTATTGAGTAAATAGAATTAGGTAATGGACAAATAAGTAAGTCATAGGGAGTGGTCAATCGGCTTTGGGCCAGGAAACGTGCTCTATGGCTTTTCTTATGCACATTTAGAATGGATTCCTGTTGGCAGGCAGCAAATAGAGGAGGAATTATGGATACATTATAGAATATCTATTATATAGGGAATGGATCGTGGCTTATATGGATGGAGCTAGATGTTTCCTAAATCTTATATTTCATCTAAAAAAGGAACATAGGGGATTAACAACATGTTGAAAGAATGGAAAAAGATATTACTGCTCGCCATACCTTCGATTGCTTCATTTGCTTCATCGACACTTACAGGAACCATCAATCTCATATTAGTCGGTCAATTAAGTGCTCTGGCGATTGCGATCGTCGGTGTTTCGAACATTATTATGTATAATGCCTGGGCATTATTTTCGGGTATCGGACATACGACCAATTATTTAGTGGCTCAAAATTATGGATCCAACACCATGAAAAAAGGCGTGGAACGTACCTATATAGCCTTTTATCTTTGTATAGCAGCTGCGACACTAGTTTTATTGGTTGGTTTACTATTTCCAGAAGCGATTTTTAAATTGTTGGGAAGTTCAGCTGAAATGATTAGACAAGGGAAAAGTTACCTGCAATTTCGTTTCTTTGCGATGGTATTTTCGATCTTCACCTTTGTTATTCATGGATTTCTTCGCGGGATTGGGGATACCAAAACACCTATGATTAGTACCATAGCAGGTGGAGCCGTGATGATTTTTCTTACTTATGGGCTAACCTATGGACATTTTGCTCTTCCTAAATTAGGTTTGATTGGGGCAGGAATGGCCTTTTTTGCAGGAGAATTGGTCACGTTTCTTATTTGCGCTTATTTCTATTTTATAAAATTACATCAAAAATATGAAACACGCACAAGAATTGCCTTCGACCGAGCAGAAGCAAAATTAATATTAGGAGAAAGTGCTAAATTAGGGATACAGGAATTTTCAATGGCCATGGCCATGTTTGTTTTTACAGCATTTGTTACGAGATTAGGGACAAATGCGTTAGCCGCTAATGAAGTGGCTCTTAGTGTCATGAGTCTTGGATTCATGCCTGCCTTTGCATTCGGATCAACAGCAACCATTCTTGTTGGTCAAGAAGTCGGGCGAGGGAACCCCAGATTAGGAAGAAAAGCAGGCACTAACACGTCCATTTTAGGGTGTATTTTTCTATTGGTGTTAGGTGTCATTGAATTTTTCTGGGCAGAACCGATTGCTAAGATTTATACTCACGATGTCCATGTGTATAAGGTAGCTGCAGAATTAGTAATGATTTCGGCATTTTTGCAATTGTTTGACGGACTATTAAATTTTTATGCGGGTGGTCTCAGAGGAATTGGTGACACGTCGTTTTTATTAAAAATCTCTTTGCTATTAGGTTGGTTATTTTTTGTTCCTCTCAGTTATGTTTTGACTTTTATGCTTGATTGGGGCAGTATGGGCGCATGGATCTCCTTATACTCCTATCTGACGGTATTTGGAGTTAGTGTAATGGTTCGCTTTTATCGAACAAATTGGGATTCGATTAAGTTAAAATCGGTTGATAATGAATACCAGGACCATGTCGTTTAAGATGGAAACATAAAAAAAGAACACAGGGAACTAATGGGTTCGATTGACGGGGAGAAAACAGAATAACGAAAAATAAATAAAATGGGCAGCTAATTTGCTGCCCTTTTAACATCCAAAAAGGCATAGTATTTAATATGGTAAATTGAATAAGGTATCAAGGTATGTTGCTATGTTAATAAGTGAATCCTTTTCATATTCTTATACGTAAATGACCATAGGAGATCATGGAAGGTGTGTTTGCATGGAAAATTCATTTTTTATGGGTGATTTTATGTTTCAAATTGTCCCTATTTTTATTGGACTAATTTTTGTAATAGTAATTGGCAGTATTTTATTTTCTATTTTCAAAGGGGTTGGTCAATGGCGGAAAAATGAACAATCCCCAAAACTAAGTGTACCAGCTAAAGTTAAATCCAAACGAGCCCATGTTTCTAGAACGACAGATATGCATCATCATCAACAAGAG
Source organism: Neobacillus vireti (assembly GCF_036962465.1). GTDB lineage: Bacteria > Bacillota > Bacilli > Bacillales > Cytobacillaceae > Neobacillus > Neobacillus vireti_B. The sequence continues at coordinate 38,057 of NZ_JBALNF010000071.1, read as the reverse complement.
AACCATCACTTACATTCTTCAAGCTCACATACAAGTTATTTTGTTACATTCGAGTTTGAAAGTGGTGACCGTTCGGAGTTTCATGTGTCAGGTAATGAGTACGGTTTAATAGCCGAAGATGACATTGGAATATTAACCTTTCAAGGGACTCGGTTTTTAGGTTTTGAGAGGAAGATATTGAAGAATGAGAGTATGTAAGTAAAACGAAAACCGGATATAAGAGGGATTATGAAAAATGACTAGTTTTATAAATGTAGAAGATATGGTCAATAGGAGGAGCTGCGGCATCTCCTCCTATTCTAGATAGGTTAGTTGTGAAGGACTGCCCTACAGAAAATTCCCTGGATTCCTTTTCATTTCTAATGGCTTTTTCAGTATTGTTTTCCTTTGGTATGAACCTCAAGTTACATCATCCTGTTGATGTAGAAACCCATCACGTTTTTCCTTCAAGAATCCTATCCTGATAATTTCTTCCAAATGAATCTCCGACAACTTTTGCAAAATTTCTTCCCCATGTAAGGTTAATTGAATCAAAACACTCCGTCCATCATCAGGATTACTCGTCCTAGTGACAAGGTCCAGCTGGGAACATCGGTCAATCAGTCCTACACAGGCATTATGCGTAATAAATAGGCGTTCGGCAAGCTCACGAGGTGTGGCTGAATCACGTCCAGGGAACCCCTTAATGGCTAATAAAAGCTGGTGCTGTTGAGGTGTTATCCCCACTTTTCCTGCCTCAGAATCACTAAAATGAAGAAACTTCTTCAATTGATACCTGAATTCAGCCAATAATTCATAAGTTTCTTTATTTAAATTTTCTGACATAAAAGTCCACCTTTACTATTGATAATTATATCTTAACACGATATAATTTTATTACAATAAATATATCTTAATACGATATATCATTAAACTTAAAGTGAGGGAATGAAATGGAATTAATTGATTACTTATCACCGAATACGGTTTCTGGCATTGTGTTTTATAGCATTTCATTTGTCGGGGTCATTTTTTTAAACATAAAGGTCTACAAATTCAAGAATTAAATACATAAACTGGAGGTTCTTTATGGACGTATATTCATACACGACGTGAGATTACTAGTTTTCAAGCAAACCATTCATTTTCATACATTTCAAGCGAATATTGTGCACTATTCGCTTTTCTTATCTACACCCGGTGTTGACAAGCACCAACCCTTTTTTTTCTCATATACATGAAAAGATTTAATGATGAAAGAAAGGGGGAGGCTGAATTGTACCCAAATGATCCTTACCAGCCTTTCTATCCATATTACTATGACTACAGACAAGGACTATTTCAAAAAATCCTTGCTTGTTATCAACAGAAGCGATGGATCAGATTATCTTTCCGAGATGGAACCACAGTTGAAGGTTTTATAAAGACCTATGATCCTTTAAGAGGAGTATTAATTTACCTGCCAATCCAAAGGTATACAATTTTGTGTGAAGGTGTAAGGGTGGATTCTCTGCAAAAAGCACAGAACTGCATAGGCAAAAGATCCACGTTGACACTTCCCAACCATATTAGTCTGTCTTTTACCATAGAAGGTGTTGACCAATCTCAAAATATTGGAGGATGGGTGAACATAAATGAACTGATGTCGGTTTCCGGCCAGGTAGTTGACGCGAATTGTATTTAGTAAGGATGGTCGTGCAACATAGAAATTTTAACCATAATAGAAAAGGAAGCACATCGAACGTGTGCTTCCTTTTCTATTTAAATCTTTAGCAAGAAGGGATAGTATATAAGCAATTAACATCTTTTTCATCTTTTCAATACCCCTCTTTCGACGATTAAATTTATGAACTTTATAAATTCTTCTGGAAAATTAATCATTAAAAACAATTAGGTTGTTTTTTCTATAGATAATCGTTGCAGCGATTTTTTCCGAGTTTGGTTGATGTCAAATTGATTCTGTTTTCGGTCTGAAGGTATGTTAACCTCAAGGAACAAAAGAGCTTATAGATTTTTATTTTGCTAATTTTACAAGCATATGAGCTAATTTGTGTTGTTCCTCTTCGTTGCCTACCTTCCAGAGCTCCTGAAGGAGAACTTCCTCACGGTTTTGAGGTTCAGTATTTTTAGCAAGATAGTCGGCAACCTTTTCAGCACTTTTCGCCAATTGCTCTTCATTCATGCCCAGTTTTTCCCCTACTGATATTTTGTTGTGTAGGTATGATTTAAACTCATTAAAATTTTCCAACTTGTTATACATTTCGCTATTATCCATGTTTTTTACGGCTTCTTCAGCTTTGTTAGGATTTGCTTCATTATTGTTAAACATGTAATATCCCTCCATTTTGTTTAAGTCCCTTAATTTATACCCCCATAGAGAAATGTCAAACTGAAAGAGCGGTGTAAAAATGTAGTTTTAGTTATCTTATGGTAAAAAAATCTCGTTTAATCAGGTCACTTTTGAACACCTTATGGAGCTAAACCAACATGTTAGGTGCATAGTGTTTAAACCTTTTGAATACTACATAGAAGAAACAAAAAGGGAGGGATATATTTTTGAGGATATTAGTAACAGGTTCAACTGGGCAACTAGGCTCAGCGGTAGTTAATCTACTTAAAGATAGTGATTGTAGTGTCAAAATAACTTCAAGAAGAAGACCTAAATGTGGAGAAAACTTTGACTGGATTTATAGCGATATGCTAACAGGTCAAGGATTAGAAGAGGCAGCAAAAGATATAGATGTGGTTATTCACGCTGCAACCAGCCCAATGAAAAAAACCAAAGAAATCGAAGTATTAGGGCTCTCAAAATTTTTAAGTAAGCTCACACACATAAAACATTTTATTTATCCATCTATTGTCGGTATTGAAGATATACCATTTAAATATTACAAGTATAAATACGAAGCAGAAGAAGTGCTAAAACAAAGTTTTATTCCTTATACAGTTGTTCGTGCAACTCAGTTTCATAGCTTTGTTGATTCTTTGTTTTTGTCAAAACCTGTTTTTAAAGGGTATTTTATTCCTGGGAACATCAAGTTTCAAACCGTGGATGTAGGTGATTTTGCCAATCATTTAATTAAACTAACGGATAAAGGTCCTCAAGGAAAAACTGATGAATTTGCAGGTCCAAAAATAATGACACTAAGAGAAATGGCAGATTTGAAAATTAGAATAAATAATCAACCTAATAGAGTTTATAGCTTCTCGTTTCCAGGAAGACTTTATAAAGCTTTATTGAAGGGTAAAAACACTAATCCAATTCAAAATGTGGGGACAGTTACATTTGAGGACTATTTAAGAAAAAAGATGACTGAAAGGTAGGGGTGAATAAAATTTGCGAAAGAATGTACTTAAACAAATGGGTAGCTTAAGTTTAAAAACAGTGAAAAGTAAATTTATACAAAATCGCAAGTACCATAATTTAAATTATGGTATGTGTTAACAATATGCTTTTTATACCCGCTATTTAAATCCAAAAAGGTGAAGAAACCTTGTTATATCAAATAAAAAGCAGTGCGATTTCATATGCGAAATGCACTGCTTTATATATGGCTATATAGTAGCGGGTATTCCAAAGAAAAAGGCCTAATCGAACGTGTGCTTCCTTTTGTTTTCTGATCATTTTAAAACTGTTTTATTAGTTTAATTTGACTGATTAGCTACACTAGCCTTCACTTTGACAGAAGAATCACTTGCTCGCTTCTTCCAAAACAATGTAATCGCGATTCCAAGTGTTAGGATCACCGTTGCAAAATAGTAAGGGTAATTAATATCTATATCAAATAATATTCCCCCTAGAATGGGTCCGCTAATGTTCGCTAAACTTGTAAACATGGAGTTCATCCCACCAACGAAACCTTGTTCGTTCCCGGCGATATTGGAAAGATAGGATGTTACGGCTGGGCGGAATAAATCGAATCCCACAAAAACAATGAATGTGACAAGTAAAATAGAGAAATAGGAATGAACAACCGTCATTAAAAAGACAAGTAAGGCCGATAAAATTAAGCAATATCGAATCAACTTAATTTCACCCCAAATTCGTGTAAGCCGATCAAATAATAGGACCTGTGCAACTGCGCCAAAAATGCCACCGCCTGTGATAACAATCGCTATATCGGATGGTTTAAACTGAAATTTATGGTCCACAAATAGACTGAAGAAAGATTCGAAAGCGGCTAAACCAAATGAGGCGATAAAAATCAAAATAAACGCTAGGAAATATTTTTGGGAAAAAATACGCTTAAAGCCAAACTTATCATTTGGGACTTGTTCATTATAATCGTCGTTACGATTCGGCTCAGATAATAAAATAATAGAAAGTATAGACGCAATCGTTCCAAGTGCTCCTGCAAAGAAGAATGGTATACGTGTTCCAAACTCCGCTAAAAATCCACCAATGCCCGGGCCAATAATAAATCCTGTACTGATGGCAGCTGACATAAACCCGAGTGCCTTTGGGCGCGATTCCAAATCAGTAATATCAGCAATAAAGGCAGTAACAGCCGGCATGATGAACGCAGCACTAATTCCACCCAAAATACGGGAAATAAATAGCATTTCAATTCCTTTTCCGATCCCAAATATTAATTCTGACAGGCCGAAAATAAATAAGCCAATGACAATCATGATTTTCCTGCCGATTCGATCTGCTGCTTTGCCTGCAATTGGTGATACAAGCAATTGAGCGAGGGCAAAAGCTGCCGTTAAATAACCCACTGTTTCCCCAGTGATACCCAATTCATCCATCAACGTAGGTAATACTGGAATGACGAGACCAATTCCCAAAAAAGCAATGAATAAATTTATTAATAATAATCCTAAAGTGACCTTACGAGTCTTCATCTTTTTTATACACCTCACCAAAAAACAAAAATTGAAAACAAACCTAAGGAATTTATCAGTTGTTTACAATTTTCATCCTAGTGTATATAGTTACTATATAGTCAAGGGCGGTGTTGTAAAAATGAATAAAAAAAATGAAAAATATTTAACAACAGGTGAGTTTGCTAAACTTTGCAAAGTAAACAAACAGACACTTTTTTACTATGATCAAATTGGGCTTTTGTCTCCGGAATTGAAAAATGACAAGGGGTACCGCTATTACTCCATTCATCAAATAGAGCTTTTCTTTGTGATTGATTTATTAAAAGAACTTGGTATGTCGCTGAATGATATTCAACAATACATGGGAAATAAATCTCCGGATAGTTTTTTATCGTTAATGTATCAAAAAAAAGAAGAGATTGTGAAAATGCGACAGGAGATTGATCAGAAGGAAAAAATGATCAAGGCAAAAATCACCTTAATGGAAGAAGCGTCACACCTTGATTTTCAACAAATTACATTTGAACAACTACCAGAAGCAACACTTTATTTAAGTAGAAATATCGAAAATATAACGGATGAAGAATTTGTAGAGGTCATTTCGGATTTTATTAATGAATTGAGCGTTTCTCAATTGGATTCAGGCTATCCAATAGGTGGTATAACCAAACGGGAGCAAGTAATAAAAGGAGAATTCTCTAATTATAGCTATTTATACATTGAGCAACCGAACCCAAAGGTAGGATATCCGTATTTTCAAGCTGTAAAGGGGGATTTTCTGATTGGCTATCATGTTGGGGATGAGAAAACAATTAGTGAAACGTATAAGCGACTTTTTAAAGAAATGGAACGTTTACATTTAGCATTAAGTGATTATGTTTTTGAAGAATATATATACGATACGGTGGTAATGAATCATAAGGAACATTATGTCACCAAAATTATGATACAAGTCGAACCAATCGATCGTTAAATCTGGAATATCCATGTAAAGAGGAGCTAGGGGGAAATTCTAGCTCTTATTCCAGAAGATGACGAAGCATTCTTTTTGGATCATTTAAAAACTGTTTCATAATCTGAAAATGATTGGTTTCTTCAAGCTTTTTCTCTTTTATTCCTTCGTCACTTAATTCGTATATGAAGGAATCTGGATACGACATAATAATAGGGGAATGGGTAGCAATTATTAGTTGGGAGTGTTGATTCACTAAGTCATGTATTCTCGTAACCATTGACATTTGGCGCAAGGGAGAAAGCGCAGCTTCAGGTTCATCAAGTATATAAATTCCATTTCCACCAAACCGGTGAATGAAGGTTGAGAAGAAGGCCTCTCCATGTGATTGCTCATGAAGGGATTGTCCGCCAAAAGAGTTTATAATTTTCGGAGCCCCGCCACCCTGGTCCAATTCCTCAATATTGGAAGCCACGTTATAAAAGCTTTCAGCACGTAAGAAGAAACCGTCCCTTGGCTTATCAATACCCCTAACCAGTTTAATATAGTTTCTTAATACAGAGTGGGAATCAAAGGTTGAGAAGTTGAAGTTAAAAGATCCTCCTTCTGGATTAAAACCTAAGGAAACCGCAATGGCCTCTAGTAAGGTGGACTTTCCCATTCCGTTCTCACCGACCAGGTAGGTAACTTTAGGGTGCAATGTAAGCTGCGTCAGAGTTTTTATACTTGGGAGATTAAATGGAAAGTTAGAAAATGTAGGCACATCTTCTCGGTTTAACATGACACTTCTAACAAACGGGGAATCTATCACAATCGATCAACTACCTTATTTTTTAATTTTATTATCAGCGATTAGCAAGTGGAGGAAGCGTATTTGGCTTAGAAGTTTGATGAAGTTAGGCAAAAATCATGATTAAAGTTAGGTTTAATGCTGTTCCAGTTTTATCATCAGACAATAAAGTTTGAGGAAGATGGGATCATCCTCAAACTTTTAAAAAATACCAATGGTTCATTCTTCTAAAAATAAGCTGCTATTAAGCCGTTTGCTTTTTATTTCTTCTTGTTTGTTCTTCCGTTTTATTAGATTTGGATTTCTTCGATTTTGACACTCTAAAGAAAAGAATCAATCCTGCATTAAACATGAGAGTCCACACGAGTGCATATTTATTACCGCTAAAGTAGATTCCTGCAATAGGGATCCATAGTAAAATGATACTTTTCAAATAGTAATTAAGCTTAGGGTTTACGGCCATCAATACTGAAACAATAACAAGAATCGAAGGGATGAGGTTTTCCCCCAAAAAGGTAAGGTTCGGATAATTCACATAGACGTAATAGGCAAATGATCCGACAATGGCAATTAAGGAAAGATAAAATCGTAAAAACGGATTCTTGTAAAAAAGTATCCAAACGGCAAGAAAATTTATTCCTGCACGAATTCCAACTACATATAAGTTATGCGTAAAATCACTAATCGGATTTTTCGCATAGTCCAAAATATATTTCAAGTTGTAACAGACAACTCCTATTACAATGATTTTAAAAAGGAGTTTTACCCAAGACAGCTCCAATTTCTTTTTCTTTTTTGACGACCGGAACCATGATGGTGCGCCTATTCTTCCTTTTCTCCCATTATCTGTATAGTTCCTAGTCTTAAACCTTTTTTTAGATTCTCTATCGTCTAGTTCCTTTACAGTTTCTAATCTAGCAGTATCTTTTTTTGTATCATTTTCTAGGTCATTATCTTGATCAAATGGTTGTTCTGACTCAGAATGTTTATCCAATTTTATATTCACCTCTAGTATTTTTTTATCATTATAACTTATTTTAATAGAAGTAGTTACTACAAACTCCTTTTGACATTCCCGTTTTTAAGAAACATTATACAATCTAGTAACAACCAATAGGATTACCAATAAATGCCATATCAATGCTAGAAGAAAAATATATATGTGGAGTAATGCATAAAATAGAGCTTAATTTTAATATTAGGACCCGAGGAATTTAAAGGGGAAGGTGCGAGGTTCTGTTCTCAATCATGAGTCCTGCATATTTTTTTTCCTTTAAAGAAATACTAACTTATCAATACCATACCAATTGAACCCAGGTGATGAACAATGACTGGTAGCAAAGACACTTCAAGTCTTTTAGATAGCAATATAAATGCCTTAAAAGAGATTCTCGGGGAGAGTTCTGATTTACAAATAAGGAACATCACCTTGATTGGTCAAGATAAGAAAGCAGCTATGCTGTACATTGATGGGATTGTAGACTCGGATGGGATTCAAGAGTACATAATTGAACCATTATTAACATATCAATTTCCCTTTTTTCAATCGGATGAAAAACTGCTTTCTTTTGTAGAAACAGCGGTTATTCAAGCAAAAAATATTAAACGAGTAGAAAATATAAATCTTGCTTCATCAGAGTTACTAACTGGAAAAACTCTGTTTATGATGGAAGGATGCAGTACTTTCCTTTCAACAGATACAACCAAATGGAACGGTCGAAGCATCGAAAGTCCAAAAGGCCAACGTGTTGCAAAAGGTCCTGACCAAGGTTTCAATGAAAATAGGAGTACGAACATCTCTCTTGTCCGAAAAATCATAAAAAATACCAATGTCAGAGTAACGACGAAACAATATGGAACCAATACCCATACAGATATATCTGTGATGTATTTGGAAAACGTGGTGGATAAACAAGTGCTTCAAACCATCTATGAACGCCTTGAACGCCTTCCTTTGGATGCTGTGCTGGAAGCAAACTATATCGAGTCGGTGCTTACTAGGGAGTCTATGTCTTTTTTTCCGCTCATGCTCAATACTGATCGGCCTGATGTAGTCGCTGCAGAAATACTGGAAGGCAAAATAGCCATCTTTGTAGACGGTTCTCCATATGTCCTTATTGCCCCTGCTGTGTTTATTCAATTTTTTCAAACACCTGAGGACTATTACTTTAGTAATACAGGTTTCGTTAATACAAGGTTAATTCGTTTTTGTTTATATCTTGTCTCATTGCATATTCCGGGTATCTATGTAGCTTTTATGACCTATCACGCAAACCTTTTGCCGGTCAAACTGTTAGTGGGATTTGTTTCTCAGCGGGAGTTGGTCCCATTTCCAACGTCGTTAGAAGTAACTCTATTAATTATTGTACTTATTGCTATAAATGAAAGTTCTACAAGGCTGCAGCAAAACATTGCCGTAACCATTTCCATATTTGGTGGTATCATTTTAGGCCAGTCCGCAATAGAAGCACAATTAGTTGCCCCTGCCAGTTTAGTGATTGTGTGCCTTACGTATATTTTATTAAGTGTTATTCCCATTTACCAATTGCGTATAACAGGAGCAAATATCATTCTTTGCTTTAGTGTTGCAGGTGCTGCCCTCGGCTTATATGGTATTGCTCTCCTGTCACTATTATTATTGGTTCATATATGCTCACTGCGAAGCTTTGGAGTGCCCTATTTATCGCCTTTTGCTCCTTTTGTTGCACATGACCTAAAAGACAGTGCGATTCAAGTATCACTAGTGGAAATGACAAATGATGAGTCTCATTTTATGTCCGAAGAAACGATGGAAGAGACAAATGAAAAAGAATAACAAGATCATGCGCAAGCAAATGAAGTCAAATATTAATATGGTTTTAGCAATCGGAATGATCCTATCTATACTAGTAAGCAAACAGGTCCAGGACACGTTGTTAAATAAACTTAGTGTGGTTTCCGCGATCGGGATTGATAAGAGTAAGGCGGGGTATATTGCCAGTCTGCAAATATATAATCCCGCCTCCAATAGCAAAGAAGGAGCATCAGAAACCGGTGCTTACACATACAGTGGAAAAGGAAGAACTCTCCCTGAAGCAATGGAGAGTATTGAAAATAAATTAGCACGGCCGATTTTCTTAGATAATACGGAGGTAGCAGTAATAGGGGAAGAATTAGCTAAAACTGAAGGCATTTCTTCTATTACCGACTACTTTATGCGCGAATCCAATTTACCTGCGAATATCAGGTTTGTTATTTCAAAGGGAGTATCGGCAAATAAACTGCTTCAGATCTTTACCCCAGTACAAAAAATTTCTGGAAGCAGATTGGAAGAAATGCTAATAAGGAAACGACTTTCCTGGGGAAAGCTGTCAGATATAACATCTAATAATATAAAGGAAAAGGCGGTTCAGAATCGAACGGAATTGACCATTCCATATATCCGGATGAATGGTTCTTTTTCTAAAGGAACATCTAAGCAAAATATTGAAAAGGCTACTCCGGAGACGATTCTTTCATTAGATGGATTAGCTGTTTTTAAGGATCAAAAACTCTCGTATTTTCTTTCTTCGGAAGAAAGTAATTTATATGCTTTAATTCATGCCAAAATTAAAAAAACTTCCATTATAACAAAATGCAAGCGACAAAAAGGATATGTAACATGGCAGGAGGTAAGAAGTAAGCCTCTTATTCGAATAAAAGACAAAATGGGAATTCCCTCCTTTCTTCTCCAAATTCAATTAACAGGGAAGATTTCTGATGTTTCGTGTAAGATCAATACCTCCAACACGAAAAGCATTGTTTCCTTGGAACGTGAGGCCGAACATGACCTTCAACAACAGATAAAACAGTTGATAACTAAAACGCAAAATAAAAAAACCGATATAAATGGGTTCGGTGAAGTCATCTATAGGAAACAGCCAAATAGATGGAACAGAAGTAAAAACAATTGGAATTCCATTTATTCTACGGTAAAAATTCAAACAGATGTAAGGATAAAAGTGTTGGATGTGGGAGATATTTCATCGTAATGGCAGATAAGTTTTTGAAAGCGAAAGGAAGAGATAGATGAATGGTCAAAATAGCATCGATCGAATTATTCACTCTTATGGTCAACTTTTTGCTCGGAAGTGCAATCGTCGTTGGATGGAACTTTAATACAAAACAAGATGTTTGGATCACCATTTTTTTATCATTGGGTATGGGAATAGGATTATTTTATCTCTATATCCTTCTTCATTCTTTGGGAAAATGGAGTAATTTGATTGAGATTTTAGAATTAGGATTTGGAAAATGGCTGTCCAAAATAGTCGGAATACTGTATAGTCTTTACTTTTTATATATTGCAGGCAGAGTGTTAAAGGATTTCTCCTTCTTCCTAAGTTCAGTGCTCTTTAATAATGTCTCTTTTTGGATTATTTCATCTACTTTTTTGTTTGTGGTGTCCTATTGTTGTTATCTTGGTATTGAAGCAATCGCAAGAAGTTCTTTAATACTATTTGCTATGACTGGTGTGATTGTTTTCGTACTGATTATATTAGGATTTATTTCTCCCTATTTTGAAATTAGCCGTCTAACACCCGTTTTCAGAACAAGTCTGAAGCAGGTAGTGTCTGCTGTTTTCCCAACTGGATTAACTTTTCCATATGGTGAACTTATCGTATTTACCATGTTATTTCCGTTTGTAGACGATAGAAAGGGCTTACGAAAATACGGCTGGATTTCCATTTGTATCACTGGTGTGCTTCTTTTTTTAGCAGGTGAGATGATCCTCGGCTTGTTAGGTCCTGAAACAGTTACATCTTATGTCTTTCCATTTATAAAGGCGTTAGAACTAACCAGTTTATTAGAGACTTTACCACACATAGAGGTTTTGGCTGTCATTATCAATTTAATAGGGGGATTTATAAAAATTTCGGTATTTATGTACAGTGGTCTAATGATCTTTGAAAACTCATTTGCAAAGATCAAGAGAAATCGGCTACTAGTAATATCAGCGGCCATAACGTTTTTATCGACATTTATTTTGTCAAAAAATATTATCCAACACTTGTTTATTGGATTAAAGATTGTTCCGCTTTATATGCATATTCCCTTTCAACTTCTAATACCTGTAATCTTAATCATCGTTTTAGCGGTAAAAAAATATACCGTGTGAAACAAATGGCCGGTTCTCTTGCCTATTTCTAAAATAAAACATTTGATATCATCTTTGAAGAAGTAAACAATAGTTCTTTTCCCCCTTGTGTGTATTGGTAAAAAGACAACCGTTCCTATATAAATGGTACTGAACTGCTGCCAACTGTTCAAATGGCAAATAATTAAGAAGAATAGAGGGATTTATAAAATGTTAGGTGGGTTTTGGGAAATGCTGATATCTTCGTGGTTGGATTACGTTGGGGTAACTTTAGGACTTTGGAGTTAGTATAACAAATTAATTCCGTTAAACCCAGACTATATTTCATGGGATTTTGCCCTTATGCCAGTTACAATCATGTTCTTACTACAAATTAAATCTTAGTGTAAGTCCGATCATTAAAGGGTTAATCTTTGCAGGCATGACAGCATTTTTAGCTGAACACTTTATTCTTATGGTTAGGTTATTATAAATATCCAGGGTGGAACTCGATTATTTCATTTCCATTCTTTTTTGTCATTTATCTTATCGCTCATAAATTGACTTACAGTTCGGCAATTAAGCCCCCAGTATAGCAAATAGAATATTTATCAGATTCCTGATGAGGATTATTTTTTCCTTAACTTATGCTTACATCTATATTAAGCAGTGCCTAAAAGGTAATTTCTATCCCGTTTTCGATATAAATAGTGTTTTGTAATCCGGTTTGGTTTTCTACATAGTCAATTACATTTTTTGCTGTGCCTCTGATTATCTCACATACACCTACGTTATCAAACAGGCGTGCATAGCAGCGGATCATCAAAGTATCATTTTCTTTAAACAAATGATAATAAACTGTTTCTTTATGTATTTTCGAAAAACAGTGGATAAAAAGATATTCATCTGTTGGTTCAATTCCTTTTACTAAAAGTTCTTTTTGAATGATTCGTTTTATTTCCGCGATTTGTTTTTCTGACAAATTTATTCTCATATCAGCACACCTTCATGTTTATTGATCGGAATTCCCCATTTTTTATTATAAGAAGAAGTGGGACTACCTGTCACAGGAATTGGGTTACTGAAGATTATCTCTATATAAGTTTTATATGGAGTTGCTTTGGTAGTAGCTCTTTCTTAACGTGGAAGTATAATGGGAAGTAGGAATAGTAAGAGGAAGTGATAAAATGTTTGTTTATTATTTTATGCTCATACTTGGAGCTTTATTTGTAATAGGTGCAGTAATTGCTTTAATTGTTATGTATGGTACGACAGACTTTCGATTCTTAAATGTAATGAAATGTCTTGGAATCTTATTTATTGGTGTTTTACTTTTAGGGTTTACGCTCCCTAGCCTGAAATATGTAGTGCTAAAAAAATATGATGTCGTAAGTGGAAAATGTGTGATCGATATAGATGCCTCAGGTCGTTCATCTGAAGCGGACTTTAAAATGCTAGACACAGATGAAATGTTTAGCTTTAAGGATATTCCTAAACTTGATGCTTATGGAAAGTCAATCCCTTATTATTGTGAGGTGACAGTTACAAAAGACCATATGTTTGAAATTAGTTATGAAATATATGATGTCAAAACACGAAAATTAGTGGTAACAAGTAAAAATCATCTCATTCCATGATTTCTTTTGCTATTTCGTATCATTTAAAAAAGATGTCAGCTACCTTGTAAAATAGCAAGGTAGTGGCATCTTTTTTAAAGTCTCGTAAATGTGTATTTTCTCAACGTAATAAATAAGAAAATGCCAAGAGAAATAATCGTCCAAAGGAGTGAGATAGCCGGATTAATATTGGTAACAACAAATAAGGATGGAAGGTTACCAAAGGTAGAATCATTCATTGTGAGGAACCACCCCAACAGCATATTATTTGCTGCGTGCGCTCCAATCGATAATTCGCTACTGTTCGTTTTTGCAGTGATATAACACCAAATAAATCCAGTTACCAGATAGTCCGCTCCAACCAAAATAGGGGAGTATCCCATTTCCGGATTGGTAAAATGGAGCGCGCCAAAAATGGAACCTGCGATAAGTGATAATAGAAAAGGCAGGCGAACCCATTTTCCGATCAATTGCATGAGATATCCTCTGAAAAATAATTCCTCACACGTTGTTTGAATGGGAGTTAAAACCAGCACGAGCACAAATAAAATCAAAAAATCAGAAACTCTAACATTGTTGAATGAGTAATCCCCCGGGTTAATTAGGAAATCGATGATCGTAGTCAGAACTAAGATGGTAAAGTAGGTAATAAATCCAAAACCTATTCTCTGCCAATCTATTTTTCGATTGGGCGTAATGAGCGAGGTAAATCTCCGTTTATGTATGAAACGAATCGCGACATAAAGACCCAAAAGCCAAAACAAAAATGGTGAATTCATCAGGGCAAAAGATAATAATGGGTTGATTCCCATATAATCCTCTTTAACACTATCGTAATAGGTATGGGGGTTTCCATCTGTATTCACAATCCATTCACTAATAATGGCATAAGGCAGCGCCCCGGCAACGATAAACAGAATAATGAGAAACAGGGAAAATAAATACCGCTTCCAGCTATTCTTGCCTTTTTGTACTCTTATAAAATCCAATTATTTTAACACCAACATTCTAGTAGATTTAGAAAATGGTACAAATGATTACAATATTGATTATATTAGTCAATTACTTACATTATTACCGGATGCTTTTTCATATAAATTATTTATATAATACTGAGAAAATGGGAGGAACCATATGAGGGGAAGTTGACTTTTGCTTTTAGACTTCAAAGACGTAATGGATCTAAAAATCTATGGAGAAACCTTGCTGCTAGCACCACATGGCCAGCTTTATCTTGTTGAACGAATGGGGCAGTTTAATTTAGTTGTAATTATTCACAATCTGTATTATTAACCTCTATTCCTCCACACAAAAAGATTCCCACCAGATGAAAAAGGAGAATGATTCATTATGAAATCATCTCCTCAAATAGTTTGAAAATGCTTATGGTGATATTACTCCTCATTGACTAGTTAAACGTTTTTCAAAAGCCGCCTTAAACAATAGAATAGCATCAAAATTTACAGCAAAATCGTGGTCACTGATATTAAAATTAGTTATAAACACGTTAGCCCTCTCACGAACCATAATTGTTGGAATGCTATTGCCTCCAATCGTGTCCTGAGTTACACCACTTCCATAAAAATACCAGTTAGTTTCAGTAGGCTTATTTGCTGCATTTTTAGATAAGTCATTTTTTATCATTTCGCATAAATGATCCATAAAATCTTCATTAAGATTAATGCTTTTTCCATATTCACCATCAACAGTTATATCAGCATCTCCATACCAAATATTTCTGCTTGATCGCTTTCCGTCAGGTGAAGTGTAAGTTTCATCAAATAAAATCTTCATTTTCATTACCACCCCGTTAAAATACAATTTCTTCAATCTATTATACACCAAGTAAAAATTGTAAAATAGCTTGCTGTTCGTCTCACTAAACATGTAAGAGTTAGGCAGGTTAACTACATAGTAGGGTTCCTCCTATAGTTGTGAGTTAGAGCTGTGGACTCATATTTTAGTTAGGAGCCCTTTTTTTAAAAAAATCAAAAAATATGATCAACAGGAATGGAATCGCGGGTTTAGGGAAAGAAAATGTTGCCAATGAACAGGTGGCTTTTCTTATTCAACTAAAAAAATGTGGTATTGTATAAATAACTGAAGAAAGAAAATAAGACAAAAAAATAGCTAGATTTAAGTTTTAGCTTATTCTTTCCTTTTATGTTCAATGAATTGTTGAAAAGCTTCTAATAATTCCCTTGAACTTTCTTTTGAGAATAAACTGACCATCGATAATCGCATATGAAGCCTGCTTACATTCTTTACATCGACTTTGACACTCATATTCTTTATAGATTGATGGATTTTGATTGTAAAAAGTATCGTAATCGTAAGTATTTTAATTATGCTAAAATTCATATAATCATTTAATAACAAAAAAATTCGAGGTAAACCTACATCCCCCAGGTTTATCCTTTTTTGAAAGGAGAAAGGCATTAAAATGAACAGTCCGATCTAAAATCTCCCAATAGCTAAGATTTAATCTGAATAATGGGGGATAAAGAATGAAATGGAATAAAAATTTTACATTGTTGTTGTTAGGCCATTCACTTGCAAATATAGGTGATGTCTTATATGTCGTAAGTGTTATTAGTACGATATTTAATTTAACAAGTTCGGCAACAGCTTCGTCAATAGTTCCTTTTACAATTACTTCAGCAATGTTTGTTTCTAGTGTGTTAACTCCTCTTTTGGTTGGAAAAGTAAATTTAAAATGGCTGATGGCTGGATCACAAATCGGAAAGACAATTTTGCTTGTGATTCTAGGGTTGATCGTACTTGGTATAACAGCATCCAACTATTATTTAATCTTTTTACTAATTGGATTGATCGCTCTTCTGGATGGATGTGCGAATCCAATAAGACAGACATTGATTCCACATTATGTAACTTCTGAAGAGTTAATAAAAGCTAATGGTATTACTGAAACAGTGACTCAAATCGTTCAAGCAGCAATGTGGTTCGTGGGTAGTTCGCTCTTGCTTATTTTAAGTCCTGAGCAACTTATTTGGATAGTTGGATGTTTGTTTGCAATATCTAGTACTTTACTATGTCTTTTAGAGAATGTAACTGATTTAACAACGAAGACTAAAGGGAAATTAGATCAACTCAAACAGGGATGGAGAGTTTTATCTGAAACTCCAGTACTGAGAAAAATCGCTTGGATAGACAGTTTGGAAACGATCGCAGGGACGGTATGGATTGCGGCCATTTTATATGTTTTTATCAACGATGCTTTACACGTTGATGAAAAATGGTGGGGATTCATCAATGGTGCCTACTTTTTTGGATTGATTTTAGGAAGTGTCTATTGTATTAACTACTCTTCTTTTGTGGAAAAGAAACTGGGTACCTTTATTTTCATCGGTTCGTTTACTTGTTTCTTAGTAACAATTTGGTTTGGTTTAAATAGTAATCCCATCATAGCCTTACTTTTATCGACCTTTATAGGAATTTTTGGGCAAATAAAACATATTCCTCAACAAACGGTTATACAGACCAGTGTTTCAAAAGAAGGGTTATCTACTGTATATACATCATTAGGTGCTATAGGAACGGGAATCTTCGGAGTTGGCTCGTTGCTTGTAGGGATATTGGCAGACATGCTGGGAGTTAGAATCGTATTCTTTCTTTCTGCTCTAATGCTTGCCTTAATTAGTGCGATCGTTTATAAAAATAAGAAACTTTTTGTTAGAAGTGTTATAGGAAACTAATAATGGAAGGAAGGACTTTTAATTAAAGAAATCCTTCCTTCTAATTGGTAAAGTGAGATTTAAAATTTCCTACTTCAATATAGGTGCGATACTTCAAGGAGAAGGTCGCTTTTCTTCATAAGAAAGAATGTGAAAATTTGTAATTAAACTATCTGATAGTTTAGTTGAACAACAATACATTAAATAGAGGATTTTTAGCTTCTTTAAAGAAAAAGTAAATAAAAAGTAGTGAAGGGATGAAAAGAGTTGGAAGCAAGTAACTATATAATTCAGATAAAGCCTTGGGAGGATAATGACCTTGATTTACTTTTTCGTATTAACGCTCCAGAAATGATGCAGCATCTTGGTGGTCCAGAGAGTAAAGAGCAGATTTTGAAACGACATAAACGATATCTTGAGCTTGGTAATAGAGGACGTATGTTCAGCATTTTATTATTACCAAAATTAGAACCAGTAGGTTCTGTGGGTTATTGGCAAACTACTTGGAATAATGAAAGTGTATATGAAACTGGATGGAGCGTTCTACCCTCGTATCAAGGGAAAGGAATAGCTTCAAAAGCAGTAAGGTTAGCAATAGAAGAAGCATCTAGTGAGAACAAATATAAATACATTCACGCATTCCCATCGATTGATAATCCTGCCTCTAATGCGATTTGTCGGAAGCTTGATTTTGAGTTTATCTCTGATTGCGAATTTGAATATCCTCCAGAAAGCTTTATGAGGTGCAATAATTGGCGTTTTGACTTAATTGGAAAATAGCTGGCTTTTTAAAAAAGTTTGTGAAGAAATGTACTTAAACTATTGGGGCAGGATAGTTTAAGAAGAAGTTTTTTTGAATATAGAAATAGTATGATAATTAGGTAGTGACTAGTTTAAAGGAGGGGTACAACAGTAGGAATATCTTCATTACAAGTTCCTACGGTACTTTTAAAATAATTCATAAAGAGCGATTTTAATTAAGTTGATATTTAGTTAATCTTCTTTAACTAGAACAACATCTATTCTCAAAATAGAAGCAAAGGGTGTGAGAATGATGAAATTGCTGGAACAATATGAAGTATTAAGTAAAACTGATTCAATATCAGAATTAGATAAAAATATAATGGTGGATCACCCTTTAAATGTAATACTAAACCCTGAAGGTGAAGACATTCACAGTCTTGTCGATTCCTTTGCTATCATTTTATGGAGAAGCACATCGGACGGTAAAGTAGTAACCTCAATAAATTTCAGCCAACCTATACTAACATATGTTGAAAACAGGTTGAGTGCGGGTATGACAAAGATGCATCGCCATGATTATATTGAAATGGCTTTTGTTGTGAAAGGAGAATTCAGCCAGATCGTTGGTGGGCAAACACTTACCTTCCCCCAAGGAAGCGTATGTATTATTGATAGAAACACCGAACATGCCGATTATGTCAAAGGTCAGGATAATTTTGTTATCTTTATATGCATGAAAGAGAATTTTTTTGACGGGATATTTCTTTCGGAAATAGAAAACAACAACGTTCAGCTATTTATAAGAAAAGCCCTTCTGGATCAGAAAAGTTTAAAACAGTTATTACAATTTACCCCAAGAGGACAACATGATGTTTTACTTCCTCTAATTGAACAAGTGTTTGATGAGAAATGTGGTAATCAAAAAGGGGCAAATTATATTGTAAAAGGACTAATGGTTCGAATATTTTATTTATTGACAATGGACTATGACATAAACCTAACCGAAACACAGAAAAAACAACTGAATGATTTACTTTTTCTCGAAGTAGAAGAGTATTTAAGAAAGAACTACCAAGATGCTTCTTTAAAAGAGCTTACCAACCGGTTTCACTTTCAGCAGGATTATTTTGCTAGGTTTATTAAAAAGCATACGGGGCTCACATTTTCAGAGTATCTAAGAAAAATCCGAATATCCAAAGCAGAGGAATTGCTTTTGAACACCCGTATGACCATTACGCAAATAATAGACTCCATTGGCTACAAAAATCGGAATCATTTTTATAATATTTTTCATACTATTCATAAAATGACTCCTGAACAGTTCAGGCAAAACATTAGTTCCAAAAAGTAAAAGTCGAAAATGGACACATTTTATAATCAATTTAATCGAAAGGGGGCAATGCCCCCTTTCTTTTTTTTTGTTAACCTAGTTGTAGTAATACATATCTTCTATAGAAAGGTTGATTAAAAATGATTCGTAATTCATTCAATGACGGATGGACCGTTGGGGCTAGTACCGGTTTCTTTAACATGAATCCAGGTGAACTTAAATCCGTTACACTGCCACATGATGCAGCAATTACTCTGGAAAGAAACGCACATTCAGTAACAGGGCACAAGAAAGGTTTTTTTACTGATGGAACTTATGAATATGTGAAGAAATTTTTTGTACCTACAGAGTTTACAGGTAAGAGAGTCACCTTTGAGTTCGAAGGGGTCTATATGAATGCCATGGTTTTTATAAATGGTGATTTTGCAGGACAACATCCATATGGTTACAGCAATTTTTATATAAAGGCAGATCGCTTCCTAAAATATGGTGAAGAAAATGAAATTAAAGTGGTAGCAAGGAGTTACGATGACTCCCGTTGGTACACTGGAACAGGGATCTACCGAAATACTAAAATCATGGTTGCAAATCCAGTTCATATTGCAGTTGATGGAGTAAAAATTACAACCCCTGATATTTCAAGTGAACGTGCCATTGTTACGGTAGCAACTGTTGTGGAAAATGAAGGCATGAATCCACAATCCACCCAGGTTATCACTGAAATTGTGGATGCAGAGGGCAATATTGTTGCCTCCAATATTGTACCATTAACTTCTTTTGTTAATGAAAGCGCTACCCTTCATCAACGTCTATATATAAAACAACCTAAGTTGTGGAATGTGGACAACCCTTATCTATATTCATGTAGAAGTAAGGTAATGGAAGGAAACAATGTACTTGATGAAGAAACTAATAGCTTTGGAATCCGCTCACTATCCCTTGATGCGGAAGATGGTCTTCGAATCAACGAGGAAGTGGTGAAACTTCGTGGGGCATGTATACATCATGATAATGGTGTAATTGGTACGGCTACAATTGAACGCGCTGAAGAGAGAAGAGTTGACATTTTAAAAGAAGCAGGATTCAATGCAATCCGTAGTGCTCACCATCCTATGAGTAAAGCCATGCTTAAAGCATGTGATCGTTTAGGTATGTTGGTGATGGATGAAGCTTTCGATATTTGGACTCAGAATAAATCAAATTATGATTACTCATTGAATTTCCCTACATGGTGGGAGCATGACATCCAGGCAATGGTAGATAAAGATTTCAACCACCCTAGTGTAATTATGTATTCAATCGGAAATGAAATTCCAGAAACAGGCAGCGCTAATGGAGCCTCCTGGGGCAGAAAACTAGCAGAGAAAATTCGTAGTTTGGATAGTAACAGATATGTAATTAATTCCATTAATGGTATGGTCTCTGTTATGAGTCAATTGCAAAAGTTAACACAAGACAGTATGACTGGCGATATAAATACTTTAATGGCAAATATCGGTGAAACGATGAAAAACATCCAGAGTATGGAAATTGTAACTAATTCTACTGCGGAATCCTTTGCTGTGGTAGATATTGCAGGATATAACTACGCGGACAATCGATATTTAACAGATAAGGAACTTTTTCCTAACCGGGTTATCTGTGGTAGCGAAACATTTCCAAAGAATATAGCTAACAATTGGAAATTAGTAAAAGAAAATGGGCATGTAATTGGTGATTTTACATGGACTGGTTGGGATTATCTAGGAGAAGTTGGTATTGGTAAGATTGAATATGAAGAAACCAGTAATGGGGAGGGAATGTTTGGTACTTTTCCATGGATTGCTGCTTATTGTGGCGATATTGACTTCATTGGTAATCGTCGCCCTGCATCCTACTATCGGGAAATTGTATTTGGTTTAAGAAAACAGCCTTACATTGCTGTGCAGCGTCCTGCATACTACGGGAAGAAGCCTATTTCTACACCATGGAGCTGGAGTGATTCCATTTCCAGCTGGAGTTGGGAAGGGTATGAAGGTTACCCAGTAAAGGTTGAGGTGTATTCAGATGCGGATGAAGTAGAATTACTGGTGAATGGTAAAGTGGTTGGGAAAGCCGGTACAGGCGAAGATCATGTCTTTAAAGCAGAGTTTGATACAGTTTATATACCTGGTGAAATTGTGGCGGTGGCATACACCAATGGCAATGAAACAGGGCGTTATTCGCTAATTTCTGCCGCTAGTCATGTAAATCTGCAGGTAGAAGTTGACCGAGTTAAGATTGAAGCTGATGACAACGATCTCGCATTTGTTAAAATTTCCCTCGTGGATGAAAAAGGGATTTTGAAACCGCTCGCTGATCGTAAGGTGTCAGTAAAAGTGGAGGGTGCCGGTATATTACAAGGACTCGGAAGTGGTAACCCGAAGACAGAAGAAAATTATTTTGATTCAACGCATACTACATTTGATGGACAAGTGCTCGCAGTTGTTCGACCTACAGCAATGGGAACCATTAATGTGACTGTTGAAGCGGAAGGATGTATTGCTCAAACGGTGCAAATAGAGGCTGGTAATAAAATTCCAATTCACTAGTATGTAGTACCGAATGGGTTGCATTCATAGTTAATAGATTTGAGTTGATAAAATCAAAGATTGGTTGTTGTATTAGCCATCAATCCATTAAACTGAAGATTGTCAACTCAAATCGTTACTCACCACCTTAGACTTATTTAAATAAAAAAAAATGATAAAGCCTATTACCAAAAATGAAAACGTTTAATCGGGATATCTCTTTATTGGTAAAAGTGGTTTAGGGTATAAATAGTTAGATTGAAGAACGGTAAGTAACAATTTGTCAATGAAAAAGGGGAACTTTCAAAGGGGGAATAACAAATGGAAACTGTCATTCATAAAGAAGCAAAACCAGAAGTGAAAATGCAACCAAAATCGATTCCAAAATTAAAGTTCAGAGAAAAGCTGACTTTTGGTATCGGTGATTTTGGTTCAAACTTTAGTTGGTCATTTATTGCTATGTTTGCTACCATTTACTTAACTGATACTGTAGGGCTATCAGCGGGAATACTTGGTACAATATTTTTAATTTGCCGGGTTTTTGATGGGATTGCCGATATTTTTATTGGGACACTTATCGATAAAACAAATACGAAAATGGGTAAAGCAAAACCGTGGGTGTTTTGGACAACCCCTCCACTAGCGATAGCTACATTTTTACTTTTTAATGTTCCTAGTTCACTTGGTTCGACAGGGCAAATTGTATATGTGTTTGTTCTATACTTTCTTGTAGCTGCAGTGTTCTATACTTCAAATAATGTTGCATATGGTGCGTTAACTTCATTTATGACAACGGATTCAAAAGATCGCGTATCCTTAGGTAGTTATCGATTTATTTTGGCTATTTTAGCAGTTTTAGTAATATCATCATTTACAACTGTTTTAGTTCATGATTTTGGCAGTGGTCAACGTGGATGGACAATTACGGCAGCTATTTATTCAATTGTTTGTGCTATTCCATTGATGATTACAGGGTGGTTTATAAAGGAACGTAATGTTTCAGACAATGCAGGGCACGCTCAAAACATTTCTTTATGGTTAACGATCAAAGTATTATTTTCAAATAAATATTTCTTAATTGCAATTATTATGTTTTTATTGATGTACCTAGCTCAAACTCGGACATCCGTACAAATTTATTACGTAACGTATATTTTTAAAAGACCAGACCTTATGGGAGTCATTGCCCTTGCAGGTATGTTGCCAATTATTATTGGTTTAATGTTTGCATCCCAAATAGTTGGTAAGTTTGGGTTAAGAAAAAGCATACTGGGTGGACAAATTATTGTAGCAATCGGGACTATAGCAATGGGTATTTACTCGGAAAATTTAACCATGTTCATTGTGAGTTCTGTTATTGCTTCTATAGGAAGTGTTACGTTATCTGCCGGTATATATGCAATTGTTGCTGATGTAGGAGACTTAGTATTCTGGAAATCTGGAGTTCCAGTTCAAGGTGCAGTATTTAGTTTAACTAGTGTTGGATTAAAAATTGGAACAGGTTTGGCTTCGGCATTGGTAGGATGGATTCTTGCTTATACCAAGTATGTTCCAAATGCAAATGTTCAACCAGATAGCGCTATAATCGGAATAAAATTCTTATATATATACTTTCCATTAATTTGTACAGTTGCCACAGCTATCGCAGTAGTTTTTTTGAATCATGAAAAACTAATGCCAAGAATCAGAGAAGAAATTAGTTTAGGTCAAGTTGGAAAAAACCGTAAATGAGTTCTATATCGCCAGGGTTGCTTCTAAATAGCATACATTAAAAAACAAAAGCGTCAAATAATCCTCTTTTTATTAATATGGGATTACTTGACGCTTAATTTACGTCTTGAAAATTGACTTAATAAATTTTTGCTGTGCAAGGATTGTCGATCGTGTCTCGCGCTATCGCCTTTCTGGACCTCCAAACGAGATTTGGGTATATATATCAACACATTTTGATCTAAAATTTCCAAGTATCTTCCGATTTTTTTTGGTGTTAGCCACTCTTTTTGTTTAATCCTTTAATAAAATGACTTTGATCTTGAAGTTAAAGTGATTTGCAATTTCTGAATAAGATTGTGAAGAGTTGCACTTAAAGTATAGGGTTGCGTTTATTCAGGATGATGCAACCGCTGCGGGCGGTCATTTTTTTTTGGACTAAACCAGCTAATATTTTGTCAATATTTTTCATTAAAAACTTAAAATATCTCATGTTATACTAAAAATATGCATGCCAAATAACCCTCCATTAGTCTAATTTTGGAAGGTTTTGTGTTATTTAGTTAGATTTAGGTTCTAAGCTATATCTTGGAAAGTAGTTTTGTTCTTTAAAAGGGCAAATATCCAATGTAAGAGCTTATTTACGCATGCTATTACGGCTACTTTAAAAGGCTTTCCTTCATCACGTTTCTTGTCGTAAAACTCTCGCATTCTCTTGTTTCGTGGGATGATTTCATCAGTTGTTTTCTTTTTACGACAGTCACGTATGGCACAACGAACTGCCATATATAAGGCGTGACGAAGCCTACTGGATCCTCTTTTGGTGATTCGGTTTTTGGTGGCTGTAAACTTACCAGATTCGAATACACTAGGATCAACTCCAGCGAAAGCTACGAGCTTTTTAGGATCAGTAAATCGATCTATCTCTCCAATTTCTGAAATGATCGTTGCCGAGATCTTTTCACCGATACCAGGGATAGATTTGATAATATTATATTCTTCAACTCCTTTAGCGAGGGCATCTATCTCGGACTCTAACTTGGATAGGTGCTCTTTGTATTGAAGAATGATATTGATATACATACCTAAACTTAAAATATGGCTCTGATATAAGGTCTTTTCAAACGGATTTCGATTGGCTGCAGCCTTGAGCTGATTAGCTTTTTCTTTAGCCCATCGATGGGAACGACTTTTACATAACTCAGTGATTTTGTCGGCAATTGTTTCTTCACTTGCCTCTAAAATATCTTCAGATGAGGGAAACTCTGAAAGAGTTAATAGTGATAATACCGAATATAAGTCACCAAAAACACCTCTGTATTCAGGGAAGACCTGATCCAGAATTGCTTGAAATTGTAGCTTTGTTTGAATCAATACACCAGTAATATTTTCGTGCTGTCTTGTAAGATTCCGAAGGTTTAATAGCTGGATACCACGCTTCTTATACGGCTCTAAATCCTCCTTATAAAACAGCTCGCAGAGATGGTAAGCATCTATCGCATCTGTCTTTACTTTCCGAAGACTTGAACTTTTAGCCTTATAAGAAATCAATGGATTAATGATTATCATTAAATATCCACGGTCCTCTAGGTATTGAACAACAGAGGAGTGATAATGTCCTGTTGCCTCTAAAACAACAGGTGGTTTCTTACCTGTTTCTCTTTTAACTTCCTCAAGAAAATCTACAAGTAAACTTAGACCTTCTAGAGTATGAGAAACTTTAAAACTTTTACGATATGGTTTGCCTTTATCTAAAAATGCTTGAACCTGACTTTCTCCTTTTGAAATATCCAGACCAATGACTGGATTCATTTCTAAATCCTCCTCCTAAACTAGTAATTTGCCAGTACCCCTAATTCCTCCATGTAGTGTCACAGCTTCGCTTGTTATACGAGATCTAAGTCCCAACCAGCCTCAATCATGTTTCTACAAGTAGGGGGCGAACCGTTTAGCTGACGGGGTCAAAGCCCCACGGGCAGTTACGATCTACCCTGGCTACTGATATAATAAGACCAAAATAAATAAGGTCAACCAGAAATATTTAGCATTCTGGTTAACCTTATAATACGGACGGGCAGTTTAGCGCAATAACAATCCAATCGAAGCACGATTTTATCTTCTTTTGAATGTAGTAACAGTTAATGGGGAAAATTAACATCAACATACGTACATACAAACGTTAAGTGACGGAGGTTGAAAAAATTGAAAGTTCATACTCGACTGGTGATTAATGCTGAACCAGAGGTAAAAGAAATGGTAAACCAAATAAAACATGTAACTAAAAAGTCCATCAAAGAAATCGTTGATACATTAATACGCCAACAATTTCAGAGGATTCGAATCAATTGGACAGGGAGATAATTAAAAAATGACAATCGAAGAGGGATTGAGACAAGCTGAGCAAGGGTATCTAAAAATAGTTGAAGCAAATAGTTTGATGGCAGACGCTACAAAGAATGCATTTCTATTTACATGGAGATGGTGGCTTGGTATTGCATTAATCATCCTTCCATGGACACTTTGGTTTATGTTTAGAAAAAAAGAAAGTACAAATCGTTTACTGCTAGCAGGTTTTACTTCTATGCTTCTCTCTTATGCTATAGAAAGCATTGCTATGTCGTTAGGGAAATGGTCGTATCCCTTTAAAGTAGTTCCATTTTCCCCCATGTTGTTTCTTCCTTTTGATCTTTCAATGCTACCAGTGGCAGTCATGTTTTTCATCCAATTGAAACCCAATATTAATCCCTTTATAAAAGCAATTGTTTTTGGTGTGTTAGGCGCATTTGTTTTAGAACCGATTTTTGAAAAGATTTGTTTTTATAATGCCAAAGATTGGCTTCACACATATGATTTCTTTCTTCATTCTTCCATTTTTTTAACCTCCTACTGGTTAAGTTCAATGAATAATTTCGAAAAAATCAAATCGGATGATAATACTGAACGTGGCGTGTAAAGCCCTATAACCATTGGATTTTAGGTGCCACCTATTTTCCATTAGAACAAACAGGGCGATGTTTAATTGACATTGCCTTTTTCGTTGAGTAAGTTTGTGAAGTATCGTACTTAAAGTAAACCAGCTAATAGTTTGTCAATATTTTTCACTAAAAAACTTATATTACCCATGCTATACTAAAAATGTTCATGCCAAATAACCTTCCTCTATCTTATAATTGGAAGGTTTTGTTGTATTTAGTTAGATATAGTTTTTAAGCTATATCTTGGAAAGTAGTTCCGCTTTTTAATAAGGCGAAAATCCAATGTAAGAGCTTATTAACACATGCAATAACTGCTACTCTGAAGGGTTTTCCTTCTTCACGTTTTTTATCGTAGAACTCTCTTAGCCTTTTATTGCGTGGAATAATTTCTTCAGTCGTTTTCTTTTTACGTGCATCACGAATTCCGCTTTGAACAGCCATATATAGGGCATGGCGAAGTCTACAAGACCCTCGTTTTGTAATTCGGTTAACGGATGCAGTAAACTTACCTGAAGAGTACACACTTGGATCAATACCAGCGAATGCAACCAGCTTTTTGGCATCATTAAACCGATCTATCTCTCCAATTTCAGAAATAATCGTTGCAGCGATTTTTTCTCCAATACCAGGGATAGATTGGAGGATCTTATACTCTTCAATTTCTTTAGCGAGGGCATCTATTTCATTCGCAATCTGTGATAGATGCTCTTGGTATTGAAGAACAATTTTGACTAAGATCTCAAGGTTAAATATATGACTCTTGTATCGATTGTGCTGAAAAGGATTACGAAGGGCTGCGTCTCTTAACTTCTGTGCCTTTTCTTTTGCCCAAAGCTCTGAACGACTCATACATAACGATGCTATTTTATCTGTTAATTCTCTCTCACTTACACTTAATACTGCTTCAGAAGTAGGGAATGCTAGTAAAGTAAGCAATGATACTTTTGAATAGAGGCTTCCAAATACACCTCGATACTCAGGAAATACCTTATCGATTAAAGAGTGCAACTGTAACTTTGTTTTCGCTGATATTTCTGCAATACTCTCTTGTTGCCTTGTTAGATTACGAAGGTTTAAGAGTTGAATTCCACGCTTTTTATAAGGCTCTAGCTCCTCTTTATAAAACAGTTCACACAGGTGATAAGCATCAATTGCATCTGTTTTTACCTTTCGTAGGCTTGAACTTTTAGCTCTATGTGAAATAAGAGGGTTGACGATAATATAAATATATTTTTGTTCATCTAGGAACTGAATAACGGGTAAATGATAGTGTCCAGTTGATTCTAAAACAACCGAAGGTTGATGACCGCCAGCTGCTTTCTCAACTTCTTGAAGGAACACTAATAATTTCCCCAATCCTTCAAGATCGTGTTCAATACTAAAGCTCTTACGATATGGTTCGCCTTTATCTAAAAATGCTTGAACCTGACTTTCTCCTTTGGATACATCCAGACCAATGACTGGATTCATACTTTATCTCCTCCTAGAAAAACAATATTAGTCGGTATCCCCTTAGGCTCCTTGTAATGTCATAGGTTCGCTTGTTAAACGGGATCATGGTCCCAACCAGCCTGAAACATGTTTATACAAGTAGGGGGTGAACAGTTTAGCTAACGGGATCCAATTCCCACGGGTGCGACGTTCTACCCCGACTACCGTTATCATAAGACCATATAAAAAATGGTCAACCAGAAAAATCTGGTTAACCTTATATTACGAACGGGTGCAAGAGTTGAACAAAGGAGTTGTTGTTACAGCTCCTTTTCTTATTGAGATAACGGTGCAGGATATTTTAATAAGGATATTGTTGTGTCTGGATTAATTTACTTATATTCATATACAACCAATCAATTTAAGATAATAATGAAGATTATTAGCTGATTTTTTGGGGTGTGGAGTATGGATAAAAAGAATTTAATTACAATTTTTATAGTATATGTAACTCTAGATAATATGAGGGGATTTGAAATATCCCATTTTTGGATTGTTAACCAATTATTTAAGTTAGTAGTTTGTTTCGTTGTGTTTTTTCTTTTTACACTTATTTGGAATGGCATTACAAAGGACAAATTTTGAAGGATTAAACTTTCCTTATTAAGCTCCCTCAGTTAGATACGATTATCTCTCAAATACTCACTTATTCGCAGGATTTCAAATCACTTGTAATAATACTAGGGGACTGATGAAAGGTGTTGTTAGCATTTTGGCTACATGAAGGCGTACTTAAATAAAGGAGGTATTTACAACTCCATTATTTTCCATATAATGTACGTTTCTCCACGCCACCCCTGGAGGTTTTCGCTCCCATGTCTCAACGGGTCTAATGCCCTTTCATTCCTTCGTCATACCTATCCAAGTGGTAGATGCCGGTCTTTCTAACGGAACGGGTCAGAGCC
This sequence comes from Neobacillus vireti, assembly GCF_036962465.1. Classification (GTDB taxonomy): domain Bacteria; phylum Bacillota; class Bacilli; order Bacillales; family Cytobacillaceae; genus Neobacillus; species Neobacillus vireti_B. The sequence goes on along the minus strand of NZ_JBALNF010000071.1, from coordinate 9,396 downwards.
CTTATGCTTAAGTAATCCGGTCCTTCGTACTTTCTTTGAAATCCTACGAATAAGCCAATATTCGAAATGTATTTATCTATCAGTTTATTAATTTACTTGTAATTGAAGATATGTTGGAAATTTTATTAAGCAGCTATTGAAATTAAAGGTTGTACTTTGTCGGAACGATAAGATTCATTTTTTCTTGCCATTCCTACTAGAATTCTTGCAAATTTATTTATTAATTTCATGATGGACTTCATTTTTTTCATCTTTTTCACATTAACATTATTAGAATGTAATTCTTTAAAATCGGGGTTGTTCATGACAAGGCTCATTGTGGCTAGGTACAAAAAGCGTCGTAAGCGGGACCTTCCTCGTTTTGAAAGGACAATTTGTCCTTTCCATTTACCTGAACTAGCCTCTGCTAAATGTAACCCTGCATGTCGTAATAAAGAATTACCATGAGCGAAACCACTGAGATCTCCGGCTTCTCCTAAAATACCGGCAAGTGCAATTTCGCTTATGCCTTTAATGGCAAGCAATTTTTTAGCGAAAGGTATTTTTTTAAGAACTTCAGTGACTTCCTTTTCAACTCTTTCGAGTTGGGCTGTAGCTAGATCGAATTCTTCAATTAATTGTTCCAAGTGTAATTTATAAGCATCAAGTGCTTGTGGTGTACCAACAGAATGGGTAGCTAATTCAATAAGTAGTTTTGCTTTTCTTAAACCAGCTTGTCGTTTCATTAAGGTTTTCCAGCCATTCACGATATCCTGTGGTTTCATTGAACTAATTTCAAGTGGGGTAGGGAATAAGCGAAGTGTTGCGATTGCGCCTTTTCCTTTAACATCTTTGAAAACTTGCCGAAGTTCTGGGAAAACAATATATACCCAGCGGTTAATCTGATTTGACTCGTAGTTTTTCAAAGATTTCTGAAGAAGGGCGAATAAATGAATAATAGCCATTCTTCACCATATCAGCGATAACTAAGGCATCTTTTTTATCACTTTTAGATTGGGTATTATCTCGATTTTCTTTATTTCTTTTTACAAGGTGGGGGTTTACTGTCACTACTTCAATATTTCTTTCATAAAGCCATTTTGATAAGTTAACCCAGTAGTGTCCGGTTGGCTCCATACCAACAATCGTAGTATCTAAGCCCTTTAAAGCTTTCAACCGATTAATCCATTGTATTAATCTAGCAAAGCCATCTTCATTATTTTCGAACGTTAGAGGATCACCAATAACAATGCCACGGAAGTTTACGGCACGAGCAACGTGAAACTGTTGGGCTATATCTATTCCTACAATAAGATGTTTGATCGAAATTCTTTCAATTAGTGATTTTGTTTGTCTTGCATTTTAAACTTCATATTAGAGCTTCCTCCTAAGAATGATTTTGTGTTCTGTTTGTATAATCATCTTAATGAGGGGCTCTATTTTTTTCAAACGCGAAAAATAGCTATCTACAGGAATTCTAACGGGTGCATTAGCTAAAGTTGATGATCGCTGCGGCGGTCTATTTTCTTGTTGAGCTAACGGGGCAGTTAGTTTTAGTAGAACAATTATTCAATTGGACTATTGTTTGAATGTCTTTCAATCTTTGTATTTATTACAATTATCTCATTCCATCTTTATAATTCTTATATGGTGATATTTACCAGACATGGCACTTATAAGTTCTTCATACCTTTAAATTACGGGTAATTCAGACTATAGGAAGTATATAAAAGATTAATTTTTACTCATCGGTTAAATGGAGTTTTAAAGAAACCTTTTTTGCGAGACTTCAACAGAAAGGAAGAAAACATTTAAGTGAAAACTTGGGAGATGATTAAACAAACTGTACAAGGTGATGTATGGTTTTCAGAAACCTTGGGTTACTCTGTTATACACGCATCTAATGGATTCGTTTCGTTAAAAGCGAAATCAAAAGGTAGCATAAAAGTATCAAATAATTTTTTAAGGGCTACTGACTGGAGAAAAGTCAATAAAGACACTAATAATAATTAAACATTATAAACATTCTATAACAATATGCTGACACTACTGCATTGTACGACGATTATATGCAATAGAAAAGAAGGTGCTTGTTCAACTAACGGGGTGCTTGTGCGGCCGAGCATAGGTCGTATCATATAGCTGGTGGGATTCCCGTCAAGTAAGAACTAGCCATTCGCTCGTAGAGAGTCTTGGAGGGCTAAAGGTAACTTTAGTCTTTAATCGTAGACAGTTAGATGGCGGGCCGAAAGCCAAATGGTTGAAGGGATTGAGCTCCATAATGTTAGTAAATCGAGAGGGCTGATGCCTTAAGCACAGCAGAAAGCTACATTTTATCTTTCGTTAAAGGCAAGTAGGATAAAACAAATCGTAACTGCCACGATGCTTTGAAAATACTGAACCACTATATTGAAAAGAGAACAGTAAATTATGTAGTAGATGTAGATATTAAAGGATTCTTTGACAACGTTGACCACACATGGATGATGGATTTCTTAAAACTGCGAATCGCTGACCCTAACCTACTAAAAATCATTGGAAGAAGGTAAGAAATATAAAACAGACAAAGGCACACCGCAAGGTGGAGTAATATCTCCGATATTAGCCAATGTATACCTCCATTATGTCCTTGACCTATGGTTTGAGAAAAGGGTTAGGAAACAGTGCAAGGGACAAGCATACATAGTGAGATATGCAGACGATTTTGTTTGTTGTTTTCAATATAAATGTGAAGCCGAGCAATTCTTCCATTCATTAAAGTTGAGATTAAAGAAATTTAATCTAGAAATAGCTGAGGATAAAACCAAAATCATACCCTTCGGGCGGTTTGCGGAGCAAAATGCAAATCAACAGGGAAGAAGTAAACCGGCAACTTTTGATTTCCTTGGATTTACACACTATTGCGGTAGGAGTAAACAAGGGAAATTTCGAGTAAAACGGAGAACAAGCAGGAAGAAAGTCCAAGCTAAACTAAAAGAAACTAAAGGATGGTTGAAAATTAACAGAAACAAAGACATTCATACCATTATGGATAGATTTAAACGCTCACTAGTAGGCTATTACAACTACTATTGCATTACAGATAATACCCAAAGTGTAAACAAATTCAGAGACAAAATCGGGTACTTACTGTTTAAATGGCTCAATAGAAGAAGTCAAAGGAAATCATTTACTTGGGATAAATTCATACTCTTTCTTAATAAATATCCTTTACCTTACGCAAGAGTTAAGGTTAATATATACGACTTAAGAAAAGAAATTAGCTATATTTTGTAAAAATGACTAGGATGAGCCGTGTGCGTTAATAGCGCAAGCACGGTTCTGTGAGGGGGGAGGAGTACAATTTACCGCAAGGTAGAAAGGCTCCCTTTCTACTTGACTAGTTGAGGTAAGAGTTGCATGGTAGCTCTTATTTGATTTGACCCATTTGCGTACTAAAAAAGGTAGGGCTAATTCCCAAGCTTTTGGTTTATCTTATTAAGTTTACGAATGATTGTAAGAGCAAATAAAAAAAGGGATCCAGTGAAAATACTTGTAAGAATACAAGCTCCAATACCCATCTTTATAATTATATCGAGCTTCTTTTTGGTAGATGAAAACAATAATAATACCTCTTTCCTTTTTATGTTGGTATTAAGATTTTTACCAATCAGGGATAAATTATGTAAGTGGAAATATTATTTCCTGCACATTACGAGAAAATCTTCATTTTTTTCATCAATTGAAATTGTATAGGAGCCTGGATAAAGTAGAAGGAACCTATTTTCTTCAACGGAAAAATATCCTCGATTAGTTTTGTAAAAGGTGTTTCCATTAGAAAATGTTTTTATTGAAAGTTGCCCCTGACCTTCCCAAAAATATTGTGTGCTTTTAGCATGAAGAATATAGACCTGAATCCACTAAGCTGGGCATATTCGTGCAGATTCACATTCTCTTATGAATCAAAGGTTTGATTTACATCAAGCGGTTATTGGAAAAGAAACTTTTAAAATTGGAGAATCGACAATTTTGATAAAATACTATGAATTATTCACTCGAGGTGGGAAATGTGGAAACATTGATTTATAATCTTTAACATACATAAATAATACTCTTGATAAGGTTGTTAACTACCATATAGCAAAAAGCTTATTAGTAAATCTCCATAAGATTAAGGGATTTTCATTAGAAACTGCAGCAGAAACGATTGAATGTATCTCCTTCTACATTCAATCGTTTCTGCAGAAAAATTGGTTTTAGAAATGTTTCAAACTTAAGGAATACTGTTGTAATTAAGTATGGGGCATGTTTTGAAAAAACGGTATTGACCAGAAGTGATTCGTCTTGATTTTCTTTCTCAATATTGCACCGAATACAACCGTAGTATATAGTGGTATTCGATCATATGGTTCGTCAAATTAAACGATTCAACTGATCACTGGAGGTATTAAATTGCATGAATAAACATGACCAACTAAAAATTATCAAAGAGGATTTTATTAATTGTCAAAAGGTACTATTGGCGATTGGTGATGAAACACGTCAATCGATCTTGTTAGTTCTAATGGGAACGGATTGTCAAACAGGATTACGTGTGGGTGAAATCACAGAACAAACCCATCTTTCTCGACCTGCTGTGTCTCATCATCTAAAGGTTTTACGAGATGCCGGAGTAATTTTAATGCGTAAAGAAGGGACAATGAATTTTTATTATATTAATGTCCGTACAGAATTAGGTTTATTAAGAACACTTGTGTCTGATATTGATAAGTTCATGCAGAACTTTTATTGAAATGGTGGAATTTTAACATATATTATTTGGAGGTAAAGGCTATGAAAGCAATGGTGATTGATAAATACGGGAAAGTACCAATGCGTTTGGCAGAAATGCCCACTCCTGAAATTGGTGAATATGAGGTACTCGCAGAAATTCATGCAGCTAGTATCAATCCTGTTGATTTTAAAATACGCGATGGGAAAGTGAAATTGTTAGTTAACTATAAAATGCCTCTTATCTTAGGGAATGACTTTTCTGGTGTCGTTGCAAAAGTTGGCGCAAAAGTGACTCGTTTTAAAGCTGGTGACGAAATATATGCACGTCCACGTAAGAGTAAAATCGGTACGTTTGCGGAATATATCTCCATTCATGAAGATGACATCGCCTTAAAACCTAAAAATTTGAACTTTGAGGAAGCAGCATCAATCCCACTGGTTGGGTTAACCACCTATCAAGCGTTAATTGACATTTTACAATTACAAATAGGACAAAAGATTTTTATTCATGCTGGGGCTGGTGGTGTCGGTACCTTTGCTATTCAACTGGCAAAATTAATGGGTGCCACTGTTGCAACAACCGCAAGTGAAGCAGGTTCGAATTTAGTAAAATCTCTTGGTGCAGATGAAATCATTAATTACAAGACAGAAAAATTTGAAGAGATACTTGAAAACTATGATGCCGTATTTGATACACTTGGTGGCGAGATACTTGAAAAATCATTCAAAGTGATAAAAGACGGAGGAAAGATTGTTTCCGTTTCGGGATTACCAAATGCTCGTTTTGGTAAAGAATATGGTTCCGGATTTTTTAAAACGTTGTTGTTTTCAGCAGCAAGTTATAAACTTACTGCGCTTGAAAAAAAGCATAATGTTCAATATTCGTTTTTGTTTATGAAGCCAAGTGGAGAGCAATTGCTTAAAATCGCAAACTTTATTGAGACTGGTAAAATCAAACCGATAATTGATAGAGTTTTTCCTTTTGAGGATGCTCAAAAAGCGATGGAATATGTGGAGTCAGGAAGGGCTAAAGGGAAAATCATTTTAAAAATCAGATAGTTATCAAACGAGCCAAAAAACAAGTTCTATCTTTCCATTTTTATATGATTTTATTATTTTATCCTTACTAACCTCGCTAATTTCTTTCTAATTCTGTTTAATTGTGACTCTTATTTTGAATTTATCGTAATTTTTTTGCAATAAAATTTGTTTCCTTTGTATGGTGGAATTATTAAAAAGTATACTTTTGAGGTGTAATTATGTCCGTAAAAGGTCTTAATCATTTTTTATTTTCTGTGTCTAATTTAGAGAAATCGATAGAGTTTTATAAAAATGTGTTTGATGCAAAGTTGTTAGTCAAGGGCAGAAGCACAGCCTATTTTGATTTGAATGGTATATGGCTTGCCCTTAATGAAGAAAAAGATATTCCCCGTAATGAAATCAGCCAGTCATACACTCATATTGCATTTTCAATAGAAGAAGATGAGTTTGATGATATGTACATTAAACTTGAGGAATTGAAGGTACACATCCTTTCAGGTCGTCTAAGAAATGAAAAAGATAAAAAATCCATTTACTTTACTGACCCTGATGGTCATAAGTTTGAATTTCATACAGGTACTTTACAAGACAGGCTGGATTATTATAAAAAGGAAAAAACACATATGGAGTTTTATTAATTAATAGTTTCACTGTTCAGATAAAAAAGGTTTATCAAAAAAAATTGTGAAGAATTCACTACTTAAGTTAGTGCAACAATCAGAATAAGGATTAATCTACCATGAGTGCTTCTTAGCTTAAGAAGACTTTTATAATTTCCACTTGTTGAGTATCTGGTGCTAAAATAAACATGGACAACAATGAATATAACAATAATGTTGAGGTGTAAGAATGAAGTTAGATGAGTTTACAATTGGACAGGTGTTTCAAACTAAATCATTAAAATTAACAAAAGAAGATATTATGAGGTTTGCAGGTGAATTTGATCCTCAATATATGCATTTGGATGAGGAAAAAGCAAATCAGGGAAGGTTTAATGGAATTATTGCTTCTGGTATACATACGTTAGCCATTACTTTTAAGCTTTGGGTTGAAGAAGGTTTCTACGGTCAAGATGTGATTGCTGGAACACGGATGAATAATATTAAATTTATAAAGCCTGTGTATCCTGAAGATGAATTGCATATCAATGTTGAAGTTATTGATAAGAAAGCAACTAAAGATGAAACAGGCGTCCTTACTGTATCCTTATCTACCTTTAATGATAGAGATGAAAAAGTTTTTGAGGGTGACCTGTCCGTATTGATAAAGCGATGAAAGGTAATTAAAAACATTGGATTCTTGCTAAAGTAATGGGGCGATTCTTCCAGACGGGGGTCGCCTTTTTCTTTTTGCACAAAAAAGATTGTGAAAATGTTGTCCTTAAACTACCGGGCAGCGATACTTAAAGAAGAAGATCGCCTTTTTATTGTGAGATGTTGTAATTAAATATCGTTCAGGTTAGCGAGTATTCGGGAGAAAATTGTATTAAACTGAGGGAGTTGAAGAAGGGAACACTTAAATAAAACAAAACGCAATAAAAAGGTGCTACACAACAGTGAAAGCACCTATATTACGCGCTAATCCCAGATACGGATTCTCGGAACACCTGCGGTTCTTAAATAATCTAATAACTGACCAGTATGAACAGATTCATGATATGCAATGCGTAGGAGCATGTCCCCCAGATCTCTTATGTATCCTGCATCAGAACGATCAATCTTAATATTTGTTAAGTCTTCTTCAGAAAATGATCTGATTGTATTTATGAATTGATTACGATATGGTTCTGCAAATTCCAATTCAGAATTTACGGAAGTATAAGGTCTGTTTTCAAAAGGAGAATTAAAAATGGATAAACTTCCTTGATTTTTAAGTGCTAGGTGATAATAATGTTCGCTTTCCAGTATGTGCCTGACCATTTCTATACAATTCATTGCTTCATTATCTGGCTTCCATCTTAGTTTTTCTTCAGGAATAGATCTCCAGACTTTTATGCTTCTTCTTCTAACTTCTTTTAAGTTTAAAATAATTAATTCTATTGAATTCATAAAAGTTCCTCCCTTTGATAAGCATATTATAATTATACACGAATGAACGTTCGTGCCTATGAATATCTTAGCATATTTATTTGTACTTTATATTGATTTTCGACTAACATAGCAGGTAAGTAAGCAAATAAAACTGTTACATTTATGGTAAGAGGAGGAAACAGAGTGCTAAGTTCAAATCCATTAGGTAAGATCGTGATTCTGAACGGAACTCCTCGGTCAGGAAAATCAAGTATAGCAACTATTGTCCAAAATACGTTTGATGGGGTTTGGATGAATTTAGGGGTTGATAATTTTATTCGTATGACACCTCAACGCTATCAACCTGGAATTGGATTAAGACCTGGAGGCGAACGCCCTGATTTAGAGGCATTAATCGTTACCTTGTATCAGGCTATGTACGAATCTATTGCAGCACACAGTCGATTAGGTTTGAACGTTGTTGTTGATGTAGGACATCATGATAACTATTCAACTGGGAGGGGGATTCTTTATAAGTGTGTTAGTATTTTGAAGGACTTTCCCGTGTTATTTGTGGGTATCCGATGCCCCCTAAATGTTGTAATGGAGCGACGAATTGCGACTTGGAATAATAGTTACGCTGAAGATGGGTCTGTACCAAAACCCATAATGTTGTGGCAGAAGTCCGTTCATTTTCCAGGCATCTATGATCTGGAGATAGATACATCGGTTCTAAGTCCTGAAGAATGTGCAAATTTGATTCGAAAAAGATTAGAAGAGAATCCCATAAATACAGCTTTTAAGCGTCTTGCAGATATGATAAATGAAGAGACAGACTGAATACGTAAACTAATGGGTAGCGTCAGTGGAACAGTAAGAGGTGCTGCGGCAACCTCCTTTTTTGTGGAACAAGCGGTAGCTCAGCTCAATAGAGAGACTACTATGTTATGAAATATAAAAGGATACCATAATTGTGTTTTGGTATCCTTTCAGTATCTATTATTAAACTTCTATTTCACTTATAAATGCATGCGTGTTATCTTCGGTATCCTTAAAGAAAGTCATCCAAGTTTCGGTTCCGCCCATCTTTGCAACAATATGTGATTCGTCAATAAAATATACTCCTTCATTCGTAAACTTTTTATATAATAAAGGGCTTGAATAACTCCAAGCTCCCTTAGAGCTGTAATTTCGTAGAAATTTTAGAAATTGTAAACCACATAGAAAGAAACATCAAAATTCCAAAAATGTCAGAAACAATAACACTGTGACCGATAAATACATGTTCATAATGAAATAATGGTGTATTATAAATGGCAATGAAAATTGATAGTACAGCAAAAATAAGACTAAGTTTGTTCTTAGTTAATCTATAGAAGAAATAGAGAAGAGTAGAATAAGCCCAAAATTGTGAAACATACCAGGCGTGTGATAGCCTAATCTCTGCTTTAGTATGAAAATAAAATAAAACTAAAACTAAAAAGATGAGAAAGGCAATAACGGGGGCAAATTTCACCAACTTTAAAAGACTAAAAATACGGTTATTTAGTTTATACGTTTTATGATTTTCTTTGAATAAATTCTTTGCAACAAAATTATTAAAATAAATAAACAC